>NZ_VUMY01000009.1 GCF_009695935.1 Mobiluncus porci | reverse complement strand
GCAGTCCACCCAAGCTCTAACAACTCCAACGCATACTCACGCACAGCCGAACCAGACCACCTACCACCCAAGAGCGCAACTCCCTTCCAAAAAAACGTTGCACTCATCATCTGACACCGCATATATGGCAGTGCGGGCCGTTTTCTCCTGGGTTAGGACTCGTAATCTAGAACCCCGCGCCCAGAACCCGTACCTACCGCGTAGAGGGGCGCTCCGGATTCGACACGTCCACAACCTTCACGCCTTGCACCGTGAACAACAGCTTCGCGACCTGGGCTTTCTCTACAGAATCCTTGGAGTTCCCCCAAATCAGCTCCCTCCCGTCGCGCATCGCGAAGGTCAACTGCGCGGCATCTTGGGAGGTGACGGCCTCGATTTCGGCGCGCAGCTCTCCGGGCATGTCCCCCAGCGCACTCAACGCCGCAACCACGAGTTTCTCGGTTTTCCCGCCGAGCTTTTCCACGTCCACATCCACTCTAGGCAGCCCGTCCACATCTCCGGGAGCGACCTCCAAGATGACCGAGTCTCGGTCAATGCCGACGACTTTCCCGTTTTGCCTCACGGTGGCAACCGGAACTCGCTCCACGACCTTGAGATCGATGCCTTGGAGCCAACTGCGACTCATTTTCACGTCCTGCAGGGCCGGAACCGCTTTCAAAACGGCTTTCTCGACCGGACCTGCCGCCAAGCGCGTCAAAGGCGTGCCTTCAAAACCCGCCGTCGCCTGGCAAATCGCCGCTACATCCGTTGTCTTCGCCCCGTTCACGACGCATTTGTCTAGGTGGTAGGCAAAAAGCGGGGAGAAAAACACCACGAAAGAAACCACCCCTACCCCAAGGAGGATTCCGACCAAAGTTGCCACCCGAATGTGACGAGCGTGGCGGCGCAGGAACTCCCGTTCCTCCAGACGATCCATGAGTTCTGTGTTTACCTTCGAGCTAGTGCCGGTATAGATATCGGCACCAGCACTCGAGGACCCGAGAGCTTCCGAGGACTCCGAGGAACCTCCGGAGGCCAAGGCATCCGTAGCCCCAGAACCCTGAGAAATCGTCGTTTCACTAAGGGATTCTCCTGAGGCGGAAACCTTTGCTGCACTGTCAGTTGGCTCATCCCCCGCCTTCGCGCTGGGATCCTTCTTCACCGGCTCCTGGGTTTTCGGATCCACCACGGGACGGCGACGCTTTGAGCGATGTGCCCCTGATTCCGCGTCGCTGCGGTTTTCTGGTCTCCCGACATGGGGCCTGGTGGGTGGCTTCAAGCGCAATCACCTTCTCCGAGTCCCGCGGCGAGTTTATGAGCGACGTGAGTGATTGAACCCGCCCCCAAGAACAGCAGGAGATCCCCGGGTTGAGCCGCTGCGAAAGCCACGTCTCCGGCCGCAAACATGTCTTCCACAAAACGCGCCCGAGCACCCATCTTTTCCGAGATAGTATTCCCGTTCACTCCCGGCAGGGGGGCTTCCCGCGCCGCATAGACTCCGCAAATCACCACTTCATCGGCGAGAGACAAAGCCTTCGCAAACTCGTCTTGGAAGGTAAAGGTGCGTGAATAGAGATGCGGTTGGAAACAGACCAGCAAGCGTCCTTCTCCGGCCAGTGCGCGAGCCGCTTCTAAGGTGGCTTCAATCTCGGTGGGGTGGTGGCCATAATCGTCATAGATTCGCACCCCTTCGACCTCACCCACAAATTGCATCCGCCGGTTCGCGCCGGAGAATTTCCCTAGCGCCGCCGCGAATTGTCCAAGATCGAGCCCCAGAGCGCTTGCCACCCCGAGGGCCCCGGCAGCGTTGAGGAGCATGTGTTTTCCCCCCACGGCGAGGCGCAGTTCCCCCGAATAGACGATTTCACCGGTTTCACCAGCGGCATGGTCTTCCCCAATCTGGCCCGAATTGGCTCCGTGGCCTTTGCTGACCTCTACCGGTGCCACAGCAATCCCCGCGCCCAGACTCGGCTCCCCCAACTTCACCACCAAATCCGCTCCCGGAAGCCCCGACCCGAAGCCGTAGGAAATCCGCCTGGCCGCGGGATTAAACCGCCCCCATAACCGCTGCACTCCCGGGTCATCCCCGCAGGCCACGACAGTGCCACCGTCCCGCAACCTCTCGGTGAACTCCACGAAAGCCGCATCAAACGCCGCTTCGCTCCCCCAATGATCCAAGTGGTCGGCCTCAATATTCGTCAAAACCTCCACTAGCGGCGCATAGTTCAAAAACGACCCGTCCGATTCATCGGCCTCAATCACAAAAGCGTTTCCCTTGCCGAGCCGCGCGCCCGTTCCGAGAGCGGCAATCACTCCCCCGATTGCGAAACTCGGATCCGCGTCGCTGGCGAGTAAAGCCGCCGCAATCATCGCGGAAGTCGTGGTTTTCCCATGCGCGCCGGCCACCGCCACGAGGTCGTGGGAGCGAGTGCAGAAGTCGAGGGCTTGGGAGCGGTGCCAAATCTCCAACCCGAGCTCTTCGGCGCGCACTACCTCCGGATTGTCTTCACGAACTGCCGAAGTCACTACGAGAATCGCCCCCGCGGGAACCTGTTCGGCGCGGTGTCCCACGTAGACCTTCACCCCGAGCTCCCGCAACTCCGGCAGAGTGTCCGCCTCTTGCCGGTCAGATCCGGAAACCGCATATCCCATGTCTTGCAGCAAATGCGCCACGACGCTCATGCCGGCTCCGCCGATTCCCACCAGGTGAAACGCCTGGTGGGCCGGGACCTCGTGGGCTGAAGTCACATTGGAAAGATTTGAAGAACTGTCTTTCACAGTACCTCCTTGATGAGTTCGGCCAAGTTGGCGGCGCCCCTAGTCGTCCCCGCCACCGCGGCCGAGGCTCGCATCGCGGCGTTGCGTTCGGGGTCAAGCATGGCAGCGACACTTTCCGCCACGGCAGTCGGGTCGGCTTTCTTCTGGTTCAACAAGAAGGCTCCGGAAGCTTCTACCACACCGCGAGCATTCAGCGCCTGTTCCCCGTTCCCGACCGGGAGCGGAACATAGAGGGCCGGAATTCCGAGAGCAGAGTTCTCCGCAACCGTCGCGGCTCCGGCGCGGCACACGACTGCGTCAGCCAGGGCTAGTGCATGGTGCATCTCGGTGAGATAATCCAAGACTTTATAGCGGTCTCCCAGCCCTGACTCCGTGACAAAGTCGCTTACTTCCGCGGCTTTACCTTTTCCGGTGAGGTGGACGACCTGGAGGTCGGGTACGGTTTCGGAAACTTTCAACAAGGCGCTGGGGAGGGTCTGGTTCAAGAAGAGAGCCCCCAGGGAGCCTCCGGTAACCAGGACCGTGGGACGCCCCGCGTCCAACCCGAAAAATTCCGCGGCAGCCGCGCGAGCCAAAACCCGAGCTTCCGAGTCTCCCAGCCGTGCGGCGAGGTCCAAGATCTCCGGACGCAGCGGCAAACCGGTCACTTCCGTTTTCCCATGCAAAGCCTTTAGCGGGGTGCCGGGGAAGGTCAGAGCCACGGTGTTTGCCCAGCGGGCGCCGAGCTTGTTGGCCATCCCCGGGCGGGCATTTTGTTCGTGGACGAGGAACGGAATTTTCAAGCGTCTGGCTGCCATGTAGGCGGGAGTCGAAACGTATCCGCCGAAACCAACCAGGGCTTTGACTCCGCGTTCGGCAAAAAGCTCTTCGAGGTCTTTTACAGTGCGGCGCAGCCGGACGGGAAGTCTCACCAAATCGGGGGAAGGACGGCGCGGCATCGGCAGCCGCGGAATGGTCAAGAATTCCAAACCGGCGGCGGGAACCAGCTCGGACTCCAGGCCTTCTTTGGTGCCGAGAACCAAGGGAACGAACTCCAAACCGGTGTTTTTGAGCGCCGCGACGGTGGAAAGAAGCGGATTGACGTGGCCGGCGGTGCCGCCGCCAGCGAAAACTACAGCCGGTTGGTTCACGATTCTAAGCCTAACGGTTTTTCTTGCGGGTCTTGGGAGTGCTGGGGCGAGAGGAGGATAAAACTGCGAGGGAACGCTTGAGGGGGCGACGCCGAGCCTGCCAGGCCGCTTGGGCTCCCGGCTCGTGACGGGCGAAACACAGCGCCAAACCGACGGCCCCCATGATGGACAAGAGGGAGGAGCCACCCGAAGAAATGAGTGGCAGGGGCACCCCGATAATCGGGAGGAGCCCCACTACGGCGCCAATGTTGATCAGGGTTTGGGAGAAAATCCAGCCGATGATTCCCCCCACGACGATGGTCTGGAATTCGGAACCGGAGCGTTGCATGATACGGATAAACGTCAAACACAGCACGGCGAACAGCCCCAATACGAGGAAGGTTCCCATGAGGCCGAATTCTTCACCCAGAATCGCGAAGATATAGTCTGTGTCGGCCTCGGGAAGATAGGACCATTTTTCGCGGCTCGCTCCCGGCCCGACTCCGGTCAGGCCGCCGGTCGCGAGGCTCCACAAGCCGTGTTGACGCTGGTAGCCGATACCGGTGGGGTCGGTGGTGGAAGCATCCATGAAGCCAAAAACGCGGCGACGGCGGTTTGGTGAACTCATCACCGCCACCGCGGCACCGAAAGCCCCCACCAGGACAATCCCCAGAAAATAGCGCATGGGGATTCCCGCCACAAACAGTGCTACTAAAATGAGCGAGGCCATCACCATGGCGGTTCCGAGGTCACGACCGGCCATCACCAGACCGAGCGAAGCCAGCACCGGCAGGCCGACCATTATGAACCACTGTTTTTTATCCCCCGCGCGGCGCAGGTCGGGGTCAGAAAGCATTCTTCCGAGGAATACGACCAGAGCGAGTTTCATAAACTCAGAGGGTTGAATCGAAAAGCCGGTTCCGGGGATGACCAGCCAGTTCGTGTTGCCCCCCGCGGCCGCGCCGTGAAAACCGGGAAGGAAAACCAGGGTTTGCAAAACCCAAGAGGCGATGAGAAACACCCAGGCGAGCCGCTTATAGAATCTCGGTTTGAGACGAGACGCCACAAACATCACGACCAGCGACGCCACGTAGATTAGCGAGCGTTTCCCGAAAGAGAGAAACGGATCCGCGTTATTATCCAACGCAGCAATGGTCGAGGCGGAAAAAACCAGAATTAGACCGATGATGAACAACAGCAGGGTTGTCACCAGCAAAAGGTAATAACTCAAAACCGGCTGGTTTTTCATCTCCGCCAAAAAATCTTCGAGACGCGAGGATTTTTCGGTTTTTTCTAGTGGCGGCGCGCTGTCAGTCTTTGCGGAATTTGTGGGGGCGGAACTGGAAGGGAAGGCGATAAGTTTCGCTGGACGCGTTTGCGCCGCAGTATCACCCGAGATGCTCCTCGCCATGTTGTCCCTCCGCTAACTGCCTCGCGGCGCGGGCAAAAAGTTCGCCGCGCTCCCCGTAGTTTTTGAACTGGTCCCAAGAGGCACAAGCCGGAGCGAGCAAAACCACATCCCCCGGAACCGCCAAGGCGGCAGCCGCTTGAACCGTTCTCTCCATAAGATTGTCCCCCGGATTGATGCGTTTCAGCGGAATTTCGGGGGCGTTTTGGGCAAATGCTTCCTCAAAAGGCTCCGGGTCGAGTCCGATGAGGACCGCCGCCTTCACTTTCGAGGCCACGACCTCGACGAGAGAATGGAAATCTTGGCCTTTCGGGTCTCCCCCGACAATCCACACGGCGTGTTTTTCCGCCACGTCGCGCAGGGAGGCTGCGGCCGCATGGGTGTTGGTGGCTTTGGAGTCATCAATATAGGTCACCCCGTTAACAACTCCCACCACGGCGCGGCGGTGCTTTTCGAGTTCGAACTCCTGGATGCCGCGCCGCACCCACTCCGGCTGGAGCCCGTAGGCTCTAGCCAAACCGGCAGCCGCCAGCGTGTCTTGGAGAATCGCGGATGTTGGGGTCTCTTGGCCGGTAAGGTGCTGGAGGTCAGTGAAACTTGCCAACTCCAGCGCCTGTTTTTCGGGATTTTCCCCAAAGGCACGGTCAACAATCAGGTCCTCAATCACTCCGAGGAAGCCAGGAGCGGGAATCCCAGGCGTGAGTCCAATCATGATTTTCGGGTCGAGACCGGACTGGGCGAGAACCTTGGTCGGGAGCTCTTCGGTGGCGGGATAGAGCGCGGCGCGCTGAACTCCCTTATAGATCTTTGACTTGTCCCAAGCATAGTCATCAGCCGAACCGTGCCAATCAATGTGGTCAGGAGCGAAATTCAGCCACACGCTCGCCCAGGGCGCCAGTGTATACGTCGAGTGCAGTTGCGCACTGGAAAGCTCCACCGCCAGCGCATCGACCGCACCTTCGGCGGCCACCTCAACAATCGGAGTCCCGTAGTTTCCGACTGCCGTCGCGACCACGCCTCCGGTGATGAGCATTTGCGCGAGCATCCCGGTCGTGGTGGTTTTCCCGTTGGTGCCGGTGATACAAAGCCACTTGCAATCCCGATTCGGCCCTTCGGCTTGGATTTGCCACGCAAGTTCCACTTCGGACCACAGCGGCGCGGCGGTTTCGGGGAGACGGTAGAGTGGGTTGCGCGGGGGGATGCCGGGGGAAACGATAAAGAGTTTGTGGTCACCTCCCGCGGCTTGCTCGGCTTGGGCTTCTTCCCCTTTCGCGGGGCAATACGCGGCGCGATCACCAAGAGCCTCCCGTGCCCTCACGAGTGCCTCTTCGGAGGCGTCATAGCAGGTCACCTTGGCGCGGAGGGAACTCAGAACCTCGGCCGCAGCAATCCCAGATTTGCCGAGGCCAAGCACCCCAATCGAAGCGCCAGCAAATTGTGAAGTCATTAGAGTCTCGCCACCCAATCGAAATAGAACAGGCCCACTCCCGCCGCGGCCATGATGCCGGCAATAATCCAGAAGCGAATCACGACCGTAATCTCTTTCCATCCCAACAGTTCAAAGTGGTGGTGGATGGGAGCCATCTTGAAGACGCGTCGATGCGTGGCTTTGAAGAAACTGACTTGGATGATGTCGGACAGGACTTCCACCACGAAAAGCCCGCCAATGATCACGGCGAGAAACTCGGTGTGAGTGAAAATCGAGATCCCGGCGAGCGCTCCGCCGAGAGCCAGCGAGCCGGTGTCCCCCATGAAGATTCTTGCCGGAGAAGCATTCCACCAGAGGAAACCGATGAGTGCCCCCACAATCGCGGCGCAAACAATCGCAATGCCAAGCGGATCACGGGTCTCGGAGTAACACGCGCTCGCGACCGCGTCAGTGGCCTGGCAGGATTGGGAGGATTGCCAAAAGGACATGAGTCCGTAGGCTCCGAAAACGAAAATCGAGACCCCCGAAGCGAGCCCATCGAGCCCGTCCGTGAGGTTCACTGCGTTAGACCAGGCTGCTACCAGGAAGTTGGCCCAAATCAGGAACAGCACCACCCCGAGCCCGATTCCGGCAAAAGCCAAGTCGATTCGCGTGTCGCGAATGACGGAAATGTGGGTGGAGGCCGGCGTAAGCCCGCGTTCATTTTCGAAACCCAGGGCCAGGCCAGAAAAGACCGAGGCCACCACGAGTTGCCCCAAGAGTTTTCCCGTGGGATTTAGTCCGAGAGAACGATGTTTCGAAATTTTAATCCAGTCATCGAGCCAACCGATAAAACCCAGTCCCACGAGGAGAAACAGAAGCAGAATCTCGGAGGCGGAGGGCCCGCGGTGGGTCTGGATTCCGATTTGGAGATGCGCCGCTCCCCAGCCGAGAACCACCGCGGCTATAATCATGACCCCGCCCATGGTCGGGGTGCCGCGCTTGGTAAAGTGGGCGGTAGGTCCGTCTTGACGAATGAACTGGCCGAATTGCTTCTTGACGAGCCAGTTGGCGTAAGCCGGAGTGGCGAACAAAGTCACGAGGAGCGAAACCATGCCGGCAAGGAGGACGGCAGTCATCGCACGCGGCCCCTTTCCTCAATTGCCTGGGCCAGTTTCCAAAGATTCGAATCATTGGAGCCTTTGATGAGAATCAAGTCGCGGGGGCGAACCACTTCTTGGAGCAGCCTCCCCGCCGCGACTTCATCCAAAGTGTGGTGGTGTTCCCCGTCGCGACGCAGCGCCGAATAAGCCGATTCAATATTTTTCGCCAAGGGCCCGACCCCAATCAGGACGGGAATCCCAATCGAAGCGCAGTAACGTCCGATTTCTCCGTGCAGTTGCGGAGCAATCGGGCCGAGTTCCAGCATGTCACCGAGAACTGCCACAACGCGACGCTGCGAAGCATATTTGGCTAGAACATCCAGGGCGGCCTTTACTGAATCCGGATTCGCGTTATAGGCATCATCAATAAGATCCACTCCGTCTGCCAGGTGCATCAGGTGCATCCGGTGTTCAGACTGGGGGGTGGCCTCGTTCAAAACCGCAGCAATCTCGGTGGCGTTCATTCCCGCAAGATGGGCAATCGCTGCCGCCGCAAGCGCATTAGAAATATGGTGGGCACCAATGAGTTTCAACGCTACCGGCGCCTCTCCGGTGGGTGTCGTCAAAGTGAAAGCCCCGCGAGATTCCTCGTCCACTTTGACATTGGTGGCGCGAATCGGGGTGGCTTTCCGGTTGGAGAAATACATAAGTCTCCCAGACGTTCTCCCACTCATCGCCTCGACTCTCGAGTCATCGGCGTTCAAAACGGCGACTCCGCTCGGGCCCAGGCTTGCCACAATCTGGGATTTTTCCGCAGCCAAGGCTTCCACCGAATCGTAGGACTCCAGGTGGGCGGTGCCGACCATCAAGACGGCAGCCACATCGAGGGTCGCAATATTGGTCAAATATTCGATGTCACCGGGCTGAGAGGCTCCCATCTCCAAAACGAGATATTCCGTGTCGGGGTCGGCTTTCAGAACCGTCAAAGGCAGACCGACTTCGTTATTGAAAGAAGCCTGCGGAGCCACGGTGTTGCCTTTGGTGGACAGAAGCTGTTTCGTGAGGTCTTTCGTAGTGGTCTTGCCTGCCGAGCCGGTGATTCCGACTACAAGTTTGAGTTTGCCGTTTCCGTTGCGGGTTCGGCGGCGCAACTGGTCGAGGTGGGCTTTGGCGATTTCGCCCAGCGCAAGTTGGGTATCAGGCACTTGAATCAGCGTCAGCTCGCTCAATTCCTCCGCAGTAGCCCAGCCAGCCTCCACGATTTCTTCGGGAGGAGTCGTGATGAAAGCAACTTTCCCGCCGCGGCGTGCTACTGAACCGAGGAAGTGGTGGCCATCCGTGTTTTCTCCCGGCAGGGCGACAAAGACATCACCGGCCCCCACCAGGCGAGAATCCGTGAAGACCCCGCCTTGCACTCGCGTCGAATTTGTGCCCGGCTCGAGCCCCACGATTTCTCGCAGGGCATCAATCGTCATGTCGATCAAGGGTGGGCTCCTTCAAAAAAATTTTTTTGCAAATAACGCCTTTTATCTTATCCCAAGTCTCGCTGGGCCAGAGCTTTGCGGGCCACCACGCGGTCATCCAGGTCATATTGCCCGTCGGGGGTGAACATGATTGGTTCTTGGCCGCGTCCCGCAAGCACGACCGTGTCTTCCGGTTTTGCTTCGAGAATTGCCTGTTCAATGGCCTTTTCACGGGGTGCGACTTCCACGAATTTTTCTTCAAAACCCTTGAATCCGGCAATGACATCGCGGCGGATTCCTCGCGGTTCTTCTTCGTGAATATCCCCGTCCGTCACGTAGGTAAAATCGGCCAGCTCCGCCGCAATCCGCCCGAGAATCGGACGCTTGCCTTGATCCCGCTCGCCATCAGCGCCCATCACCAAGAGCAATCGTCCCTTGGTGGAGGTTCGTAAAGTCTCCAACAGCACCTGGGTAGACCCCGGGTTGTGGGCAAAATCCACAATCACTCGCGGAGAATCCGCCAGCAGCTCCATTCGCCCGGGAACCTCAAGTCGGATCGGGTTCGCAGTGAGGTGGCGCAACATGTTGCCATCCACCTGGCGAGGACTCGGGGACAGACCCGTGACGACCATGACTATGGCCAACGCCGAGTTGATGGCATTGAAAGTCCCCGGCATCAAGACCTGGACTTTTGCCTCTTTCCCGTCAAAACACTTCAGGTGGAGCTCGGTGAAACCGCCGTCGAGTTGCTGAATGTCCGCCCGCCAATCTGCGGGGGTGCCATTGGTTGACAAGGTGACGAATTCGTGTTGGCCCTGACGATCCAGTTGTTCTGCGAGGCGCTTGCCCCAATCGTCATCAATGATGATGACCTGACGATCCGAGCGTTTTTCCGAGAACAGCGAGGCCTTCGTCTGGAAATAGTCCTCCATCGTGACGTGATAGTCCAAGTGGTCTTGAGACAGGTTGGTGAAACCGACACAAGCAAAACGCAGCGGATCCACCCGCCCCATGGCGAGCGCGTGGGAAGACACCTCCACCACCATGTGATCCACATTCTCTTGGACGGTGGAAGCCGCAAATGCCTGGAGTTGCGGAGCTTGCGGGGTGGTGATGAACGCCGGAGAAGTCTTCTTGCCGATAGCGGCCTCCACCGTTCCGACCAGGGAAGACAGCTTGCCGACCCGATGCAACATGTGGCGAACGAGATAGGTGGTGGTGGTTTTCCCGTTCGTTCCCGTCACGCCCCAGGTCTTGAGGCTATCTGCGGGATTCCCGAAGGCGATAGCGGCGGCTCGTCCCGCCGCGTGTCCCACGTCCGGAACCACGATAACCGGAAGGTTCAGTCCCTCCAGGAGGGCCAATCCCGCGGCATCGGTGAGAATCGCCTGGGCACCGCGCTTAGCCGCATCGACCCCGAATTTGGCGCCGTGAACGTGGAACCCGGGCATGGCTACAAAGAGCTCTCCGCCTCGAACCGCTCGGTTATCTACCACTGCGCCGCGAACTTTTCCATTGGTTCCGTGGAGAGTCCCCCCCACTGCGCTCGCAATCTCGAAGGTATCTACCCAGTTCAGGCGCTCCAAATCGGGCGCATAGGGATCAAAGGCTACATCCAGAGCCATATTATTTATTCTCCAATCGGATACAACTGCGGAACTTCATTAGTGGGTGGAATACCCAGCTCTCTAATCGTAGCGTTAGCGATGTCTTTAAACGCAGGAACCGCGACTACCGAACCGTAGATTGAGGAAGTCGGGCGGTAGACAACCACCGTGATTACCACCCGCGGGTTGTCTGCCGGAAGGACGCCGGTAAATGATCCAATGTTGCCGGTTTGTTGGCCGTTCGCGGCAATAATCTGGGTCGTTCCGGTCTTGCCCGCGATGGGGTATCCCTCGATTTTTGCGTTCGGGGCGCCACCTTTTTCGGAGATGACCCCTTCCATCATGGTGAGGATTTCACGGGAGGTCTCCTTGGTGTAGACGCGTTTACCGGCATCAACCGGTTTCTTTTCGACCGTTCCGTCCGGCTTCGTCCACGACTCGATGAGATGCGGTTGGGTACTCACTCCCCCGTTGGCAATCGTGGCAATACCGTTGGTGACCTGGACAATCGTGGCAGCAATACCTTGTCCGAACATGATGGTGTAGCGTTGCCGCCCGTCCCAATCCTGATAGTTGGCGAGCAGGCCGGAGGACTCTCCCGGGAGCTCGATACCGGTGGGTTTCCCGAATCCGACCTGGCGGAGCTTGTCGTAGCGCTCCGAGTCTTTCACCAAATCCCCCACCTGAACAATGCCAACATTGGAAGATTGCGCGATGATTCCTGCCGCAGTCAGTCCCTGGGTGCCGTGCGGGGTAGAGTCACGGAAAGTCTGCCCGTTTGACATCGTGATCTGGGAAGGCACCGTGAAGGCGCTGGTGGGCTCGAGTTTACCAGCTTCCAAAGCCGTAGCCATGGTGTGTACTTTGAGGGTCGAACCGGGCTCATAGACGGTGGATACTGCCTTGGAGCCACGGTCGCTGTCCTTCGATTTGGATGGCTCGGCGGGATTAACCGTGTTGGTCTCGCACAGGGCAAAAACCTTGCCGGTGCCGACCTCCTGAACTTCGGCCAGGACGACCTGGGCCCCCATCTGTGCTTTCGTGTTTTCCACCACTTGCTGACAGGTGTTTTGCAAATCGAGGCGGATGGTGGTCTGAATCGACTGACCCGGAATTGCCTCCTTCTTGTAGTTGTCTTCCACCGGAATGGTTTGGCCTTTTCGCCCAATCTCCGTCAGGGCTTTTCCGTCAACTCCCGCGAGTTTAGAGTCCTGAGATAGTTCCAGACCCGCGAGACCCACCCCGTCAATATTGGTGAAACCCACAATATTTCCGGCCACATTTCCGTTGGGATAGATGCGTTTCGTGATCTCTTCCGGCTCAATTCCGGGGATGCCGAGTTTTTGAATCTCCCGCCACACTTCCGGAGTGACTTCTTTGGCGATGTAGACAAAGGTGGATGCCTCTTTATCCGGAGCCGCCACGAGTTTCCCGCCAAGTTCTGCCGGATCTGCCTTCAGCAGCGGAGCCAGTTTCTTCGCTGCCGCCGCCGGCCCGAAAGCCTTCACTTTTTCGCGTCCGTATTCGTCCCGCTCCGCAACCTGCTTGCCGTCTTTCGAAGTCATCACGGGTTCGAAGTAGGTGTTGATCTTCACCTGGTTCACCCCGATGTTGTAGCGCTTTACCGAGGTCGCCAAGGGCTTTCCCGAAGCGTCCACGATATCGCCCCGCTGCGCCTTGATGACATACGAACGGGAACGCTGTTCTTGCGCGGCTTGCGCCAAGGCCGGCCCCTCCACCAACTGCACCACCACGAGACGCACCGCAAACACGGCTAGGGCAAGAATAATGAACCCAGCCAAAAGATTTTTCCGAAGACGACTCACGATTCCAGTTTGCCTTTACTGACCCGAAAATCCGCGACCCCACGCCGCGATACCTCCCCCTCTCCCCTGTAACTCGTGAAATTTTGGGGCTCTCTGCCATAGTTGGCAGCAATGGTCGAATTTGCACGAGTTACAGAGCCAAGGTCAACTAGCTACAGATTATTTCGCCGGCTCGCCAGCGGTTATGGTTCCCGCTTCGATACTGATATACCCCGGATTTCCGGCCGGAACCAGCCCGAGTTCTTTCGCCTTTTCGGCGAGTTTCTGGGGGGATTGCGCCTCGCGGGCGCGAGTGACCAGGTCGGCGTGATAATCCTGAAGCTGGGATAACTCCTGCTGGTCGGCATACATTTCGTAAGAAGTAACCGCCATCTGCGTGTTGATGACTACCGGAATAACCAACGCCGCCACCAGCATAGTTGCGATAGCCATCCACATGGGCCAAGCAAAGTGGCGGCGTTTCGCGACTGCCGGCACCACTTGGAGCCGAGGTCGGGGAGAACTGGCGCCTGTGGTCTGGGGACGCCAGGTAGTCTGGGGTTTTCGTAAAGCGAGGCTGGGTTGGACGCTCACGGGTTCCTCCTGGTTTTCTCGGGTTCAACAAGGGTTTTCGGGTCAAAGTGGGTTTCTTCGCGCAGGCGAGCCAAAGTTGGGAATTCTTGGCTGATTCGGTGAGCGCGGTCTTCGGTTTGTGGAGTCTTCTCCGGTTCGCGGAGTTTTTCGACAGCGCGCAACCGAACCGACTGGGAACGCGGGTTACGAGCGATTTCGCCGTCATCAGCCAGCTCGGCTCCCCGAGTGAGATCCCCCAACCAGGACTCAGCCCAAGGAGGAACGACTGGAAGCCCTTTGGGGACCTCGGGTTGTATTCCGGGCGAAAAAGCCGCTTTCACCAGGCGGTCTTCCAACGATTGGTAGCTTTCTATCACGAGACGGCCGCCCACCTTGAGCGCGCGGAGAGCTGCGGCAAGGAAGTTCTCCAGATCGTGCAGCTCGTCATTTATCGCCACCCGCAAGGCTTGGAAAGTGCGTTTAGACGGGTTGCCGCCGTGGCGTCTCGCGGGAGCAGGGATGGTGGCCTTGATGAGGTCGGCAAGTTCTCCGGTAGTCACCAACGGCGCAGTGGCGCGGGTTTTGACGATATTCTTCGCAATCTGCCAAGCAAATTTTTCCTCGCCGTAGGTTCGCAACACCGCGGCGATTTCTTCCGGACTCGCCAGGGCCAAGAAATCTGCGACAGTGAAACCGTGGGCTTGGTCCATGCGCATATCGAGCGGCGCTTCGGGAGAAGAATAAGCGAAGCCGCGTTCCGGGTCGTCCAATTGTAAAGACGATACTCCGAGGTCAGCGAGAATTCCGTCGATCTTTGTCAGCCCGCGAGCGGCCAGGATTTCTTCGAGTTCTCCATAGGTTGCCCCCACGATTTCAAGTCGATCTTTGAACGGCTCGAGGCGTTTAGCAGCCACCGTGCGAGCATCCTTATCGCGGTCAATGCCGATAATTTTCAAGTTTGGGAAGCGCTGAAGCAATAGTTCGGAGTGTCCCCCCATCCCCAAAGTGGCATCCACTAGAACCGGACGCTCTACAGGGACAAGCGCGGGTTCCAGGAGTTCCACGCAGCGATCCGCCAGCACCGGCTGGTGGATTTGCGTGACATCGTGAATGACACTCATGGGGTGGGGGTCTCCTTTTGTTGCGATTTGAGGAAATTTAGTTATTCGGTTGTTATTCGGTTGTGGCCACCCCAGCAGGCGGGTTTTACTGAAGTCAGTCATGGCCTCGAGTAGAGACCGTCAGGTTTCCCACCGAGGTCTGCCTGCGGGGAAGCACATTCAGAATTCGGGGGGACACCTCACGGGCGCGACTTCGGGTTCTATAGCAGTCCGGGCACGATTTCCTCCGCAACTTCAGCAAAAGCGTCTTCGCTTTCGGCTAGGTAGTTATTCCAGGTCTTGGCATCCCAAATTTCCATGCGCGCTCCGGCCCCAATCACTGTGAGGTCTTTACCGAGGCCGGCATATTGACGGAGATTGGCGGGGATATTGATGCGGCCCTGTTTGTCGGGGATTTGGTCAGAGGCTCCGGAGAGCATGACGCGGGAGAAACTGCGGGCTTGCTTGTGGGTCAGGGGGGCCTGACGCATTTCTTCGTAGATGTTTTCAAACTCGGAGGTCGGGAAGGCATAGATACAGCGTTCCTGGCCGGGAGTGAGGACAATGCCGGACGCGAGCTGGTCGCGGAAGCGCGCCGGAAGAATCAGGCGCCCCTTCTCGTCGAGTTTTGGCTCGTAAGTTCCCAGGAACATGTCCCCTCCTTCCCCAGTTTTCCGCCACCGGACTCCGCGCAGAATCCGGATTCTCGTCACCTTCCTCCACTTTACTCCACTTTCATCCACAAATTAACCATTTTTCGATTAATAAACATAATTTAACAAAATTATCCTTGAAACTATAAGGATTTAATAGTGGAGGGAAAAATTCGTTTCTGCGTTTTGCGGGCGCCCGAGAGGAATGCCCGCAGCTGAAGCAGCTGAACTCGAGTGAAATGAAAGAAAGGGTTTTTGCTGGAAGCAAAAACCCTTAGCGCGAGAAACCTGTATTAGAGTTCGGGACGCTGACGGCGTTCCCATTTTTCTTGTTGGCGATCCATGAAGCTCCCGCCACTACGCGCCGCGGCGGGACGCCGAGACTCTGGAGCAGCCTTGGGCTTTGTCCCGATACCGAAAATCTGGAGGACGCCGAGAACGACGATGACGAAGCCAATCACTCCGACGAGGGTTCCGACGAATTGGAAATTTTGGAGATATGGCGTCGCAATCAACCCCGCAACCAACACTACGATGCCGATAAGCATGAGCACCACGCCGAAAGCAACCCGCCGCGGGCGCGAACCCAAACCGGTAATCTTGGCGCTTTCACGCATTTGATCCACCAACTTTGGATCCTGGTCGGATAGTTGCGCTTCCATCTGCGCCAAGACCTGTTTTTCATAATCAGAGAGCGGCATGGCTCCTCCTTTCGGCGCAGATATTCACCCCAACGAATCAAGTCTGTGGCAATATTCTATCTATTTACCTCTTCCAATGCCACACCGGCCGCCTCGGGACGCCGCGTCCTCCTGCAGGAAACCGGCCGCGAAGGGAAAGATAAGACAAAGTCTCGAATCAGGCTAGCCTTAGTTCCAAACCCCTCAAATCCTTATCTGGAACTGGTTTAATGAAGGTATGCAGTTGTTTTTGGTGGCAATGTGGTGGGTAATTGCCCTCGTGTTGGCAATCGCCCTCGTGGTGAGCGCTCGCCCCCGTCGCCTCTCCACCAGATTCCACACCCACGTTTATGTCAAAGACGTGGAAGCTCTTAGCCCCGATGACGTCCGGCGCACTCACCCCTACGAAGTCACGGTGCTGATCCCCGCTTGGGAAAACTCCCACCTCGGCGAATTCCACGAACTCACTTTGAACCCCAAGGATCTCAACCCGGGGCGCGCCCGCGACGCCCTGCGATTCCGCCGGCCTCTCGGAGCCTGGGTTTCGAGCCTCGATCCGCGAGATCTCGTCTTCACGAAGCAGGAATCATGGAACACGAATCGCGTTATCAACGCCGTCCTAGTTTTGGTCGCGCAGTTTGTGGCTACCGGGGCCTCGCTTTTACACCTGGAGCTCATCTCGACAGCAGACCCCTGGTTCGTGGTGATGTTCCCCCTCATCATAGGCGGTTTTACCTATCTCATGGGTCTGGGATTCATTCATTTCATCCGCGCCCTAGTGGTCTGGGTGAGGCTTTCTTCACAGCCCGTCACAGTTCCGGCACGAATCACCGGAGTTCGCCAGGCGGTAGGTCATCAAGGTGGCTTCGAGGTATCTCTCCTGTGGGCGCCGCTGGGGATGCCGACCCAGTACAGCACCATCCGCGTTCCCTCGACCAGGCGTCGCACCTTGCTCTTGTTGCAAAAGCTCATCAACAACCAGCTCGAGGAAGAAGCTGCGGGACACTTCCGGGTGCAAGTCGAACGACCCGAAACCCCGCCGCAAACTGCCGTGTCAATGCTACAAACTCCCCAGGGACCCGCCACTATCAAGATTACGGCTCTGCCTTCGAGTGATCCTCGCAGCGACCCGCGACCCCCGAAAGCGCGGGCGGCTGCCGAAAAAGCGCGCGCCAAACGGGAAGCTGAGCTCTTGGCCCAACGCGAGGCTTTTGAGAAATCCACGGCGAAGGCTCGCATTGAGGCTGCCAGTCAGGCCGAGCTGGGTTCGCCTTCTCTGGGTCTTGATGAACTCGCCGCGGAGGGACCCCAGGCTTGGTACTATCCGCTCAACCCGGGGAGGGTTAATCTGGTCGGTTTCAACACGGGAGCAAGCCAGCGCGGGAGACTCGCCGGTGTGGCTTTCCTGTGGTTCCTCGTGGCTCTCGGAGCGGGAGCAGCCGTAGCCTATTTGGGATTTATCCATCCAGAAACCCTCTTCCCCGTTTATGTGCATCCGAATCCGGACTACGAGCCGCTCGGGAAGTGGGAATAGGACGAGACTGCGCCGGTTAGTTCACCCCCACCGGCTACGCTCTCAATCCTCCACGTCACGGCGGTGACGACCGCGACGGGGACGCAATTTATCGATATTGCGTCTCTCGTAGGGGGTATCACGCAGCGAAGACAAGCCGGAATTGGCGTTCTTGCCAAAATCACGGTCGAGATTCTTCAACTGGAATCCCTTGGTGAGCCGGTCGGTCCGCTCCAAGAATTCCTCCAGCCTCGCCCCGAGCTCATCTGCCGTCGGTAGGGGTTCCGGCTCGGTTTCGATAATCGCGTTCGGTTTCGCCTCGTCAAAGTTTCGTTCCAGCAGCTCCACAATGGTTTGCGCCTCGGGAGCCTGCTCCACCATTTGGTTAATCTGTCCCAAGGTGACCGTCGCCGCCGCCTCTACGTCCCCTACCGGAAGCGCCAATCCGGTCTGGGCCACAATGGCCTGCATCAAAGCCGCGGCCGCCGGTGGATAATCGCCTTCCGCCAAGTAGTACGGCACCGCCGCAATAATCCCCGAAGTCTCAATCCCCGCTTCCCCCAAGGCGTATTCCAGAAGCTGATCCATCCCCGCGGGGATCATCATTTCTCCCTGCATCTTCGGTTGCATCGGGAGGGAATCGGGACGAGATCCGTGCATATGAACCGGAGTCGGGCGGGTGTGCGGGACACCGGCGGGCATACCGGTTATCCCCACGGTTTTTTTCACGCCCAGCTTCTTGATGATCTCCATAATCGCTCCCACAAAGGAGTTCCATTTCGCATCGGGTTCCGGCCCGTGGAGAACCAAGAAGTTGGTGTCATTGTCATCAGACAAAAGGTCGAGGCGAATTTCTGGCATTTCGAGATCCGAAAAATGCCACTTCTCAAAGTGCAGCCACGGACGATGGGAACGAAAATCAATCAGCAGGTCCGAGTTGAAGATAGCAATGTTTTTGACCGGCAAGGTTTCCACCAGGTGCTCGATGAGACCGCGACCGGAATGACCGGCATCCATGGCGCCGTGCAGGTGGTGCAGCATCACCTCCGCGTGTACGTCCAGATTTGCACCGGGAAGAATTAAAGAATCTGTCTGGTTCATTTTTCTCCTTGCCTTTCTTAATAGGTTACCGCTTTGGGACGCATTTTCGCTTGGGCAAGGGTTTTGGGTAATAATTGAATACCCGATTTTACTTAGGGAGCGATCATGGGCGAACCGCAACAAGACGATAACCTGCGACAAAGCGAGATAGCTAAGGAACAGCGCTTTGTTGACAAAGCATATGAAGCTCTCGATGCTTGGCGCGAACTCTACCGCGACCAACAAGCCAAGATTGCTGCCCAGATTTCCGCCAATCCCTCCGCCAGAGCTGACCGAGACGCCCTCGCTGCCCACTACGGAGACGAGGCCGCGCGGCTAGAAAGCGTGGAGAATCACCTCGTCTTTGGACGCCTCGACATGGAAAACGGCGCTAAATTCCACATCGGAAGGGTGGGGTTGCGCGAAAACGAGGAGGCTCACCCCGAAAAATCCCCGAATGCTTCCGAGCTTGACGATGCGCTGTCCCACCAGCTCCTCATTGATTGGCGCGCCAAAGCCTCCAGGCCTTTCTACCAGGCCACCGCGATAGAGCCGATGGGGGTGGCGAAACGGCGCCACCTGGGAACGGAACTGCGCCAAGTCGTTTCGGTCGAAGACGAGCTCCTCAATGTTGACGCCGCTGATGAGACCACTTTGCAAGGTGAGGGTGCTTTGATGGCGGCGCTGTCCAAGGCGCGCGGCGGGCGGATGCACGACATTGTTTCCACCATCCAGGCCGAACAGGATCGCGTCATCCGCACGGATCTCAACGCTTTCCTGGTGGTACAAGGCGGACCCGGAACCGGCAAAACCGCGGTCGCACTGCACCGCGCAGCCTACCTTCTCTATGCCCACCGCGACCTGCTGGATTCCCAGGGAGTCCTCGTTATCGGGCCGAGCAAGACTTTCTTGCGCTACATCGAGCGGGTGCTGCCGGCTTTGGGCGAGACCGGGGTCGTGAGTGAAACCATCGGGGAAAGTTTCCCCGGGGTGAAAACCGTCGCGGAACGCCCGAGTTTGCGGGTTCTCAAAGGCGATACCCGCTGGATTAAGGTCGCGGCCGCCGCAGTGGCAGATCTGAAACGTCCTCCCACCGAGACCCAGGAACTAATCCTCGACCACGTACACCTGACCCTGCCCGTCAGTTTGGTCAAAGAGGCGATGGAGGCCGGTTCCCACGCCGGTTCGACGCACAACCAGCACTGGGCGGCTTACGCCAAATTCCTGGTGCGGGAACTTACGACCCTCTACGGGGGTGAAAATGCGCGAGCGGAAGATCTTGGCTGGATGACCGAGGAAATCCGCACTTCTCCGGTAGTTAGGCACGTCATCAACCAGATGTTCCTCCCCGCTTCGGCTCCGGAACTGTTGGAACGCCTCTATGCCTATCCACAGTATTTGGAGCGCATAGTGAAGAAATCGGGGGTGGAATTCCACGAGAGCGAGCTCCAGGCCTTGGCTCGCCCGAAAGGTTCACCGTTTACTGACTCGGATGTCCCGATTTTAGATGAACTCGCCGAGTTACTGGGCCCGCTGCCGGGATTGACGGAAGACGCCGCGGCTTCGCGGGCTCGCTCCGCTCGGGAAGTGGAGCGCGCCCGCGAGGCTATCGAAGCCATGGATCTCGGGGGCGGTTTGGTGAACGCCAAAATGCTGGCCGCCGCTGCTCGCGGAGTCACCAACTTGTCTCCCCTAGCGGAGCGGGCTCGCAAGGATCGAACCTGGGCTTATGGTCACGTGGTGGTAGACGAGGCCCAAGAATTGACCCCGATGGATTGGCACCTGTTGTTGCGCCGTTGTCCCTCACGATCTTTCACGGTGGTGGGAGACCTCAATCAGGCTCGGGATGCGGGTGGGGCCGAAAGTTGGGAGGAGTTGCTCGGTCCCGCGGCGCGGGCCAATCCGGTTTTGGCGGCGCTCACCATCAACTATCGCACGCCGGAACGCATCATGACTTTGGCCGAAAGTGTGCTGTCGGCCTATGGACATAGGATGCTGGTGCCTTCTACTTCGGCGCGCGATTTGGAAGATTGCTTAGAGGTAACAACTCTCGAAGTCGGCGCTGGCCTCGAGAAGCTCGTGGACAAGACTCAAGAAATTCTACGCCAAGAGCTCGCGCTTTTAGAAGCGGAAGTGGGTGATGGCGCAGGCAAGGTGGCGGTGATAACGAATCTTGGCGCCGAGTTTGCCCGCGGTTTGGGGCTGGAAGGGAAGGATCCGCTTGATGACCAGTCGGCCTGTTTGAGTCCCCAAGCCGCCAAAGGCCTCGAGTTTGATGTGGTCATTTTGGTCGAGCCCGCCCAGGTCGCCCGCGTGTCCCTTGGTGACCTCTACGTGGCGATGACCCGCCCCACCAGGCGACTCCACATAGTGAAATCCGAGATTCTTCCAGGCCTCGACGCTGACGTATAGTTGAGCTATGAAGAAGATACTATTACTCGAAGGCCCTCATGCTGTTGCCGATAAGGTGTTTGCGGATGCAAATATCCAGGTTGATCGCGTAGAGGGTTCTCTCGCAGAGGATGATTTGATCAAGGCCCTGCAGGGCTATGAAATGGTGGGAATCCGTTCCAAGACGAAACTCACCAAGCGCGTGTTCGAAGAGTGCCCCGACCTGATTTGTGCCGGCACCTACACCATCGGCACGAACCAGATTGATGTCCAGGCGGCAGCTCAACACGGGGTGGCTGCGTTCAATGCCCCCTATTCCAATACCCGCTCGGTAGCGGAACTGGCGATTTCGGAGATTATCGCCCTGGCGCGTCAACTGCCGGTTCGCAACTCGCATCTACAGCAAGCCGATTGGCAGAAATCCGCTAAAGGCTCCCACGAGGTGCGCGGCAAGACGCTCGGCATCATTGGTTATTCTTCGACCGGAACCCAGCTTTCCATTCTGGCCGAAGCCATGGGGATGCGGGTTCAGTTCTATGATTTGGCGAAAAAACTCCCGATTGGGAACGCGAAACAGTGCAATTCGATGGAAGAAGCGCTCGAAGGCGCCGATTTCGTGAGTCTGCACGTTGATGGGCGTCCTTCTAACGAGAAAATGTTTGGCGCCAAAGAGATTGCGATGATGAAGCCCGGGTCGAAACTGTTGAACCTCTCCCGTGGTTTTGTCGTTGACGTGGAGGCTTTGGCTTACGCTCTGGATTCGGGGCATCTCGGCGGTTGCGCCGTGGATGTTTTCCCCGAAGAACCCCTGAAGAACGGCGATCCTTTCGAGAGCCCCTTGATCGGGAAAGAAAACACCATTTTGACTCCCCACATTGGCGGGTCAACCCTCGAAGCTCAGGAAGACATCGGCTGGTTCGTTTCCGGAAAAATCTGTAACTACATGGCAAACGGTGAAACCGTCATGAGCATAAATATGCCGAACCTGTCGCTAGAACCGACTGACTCGACTCGGTACCGGATGAGTGTGATTCACAAGAACATCCCCGGCGTGATGGGCCATATTAACCAGCTCATGGCTGAGGCAAATATCAACGTGGAAGGCCAGATTCTTGGCACCAATGGCCAGGTTGGCTACGTGATTGCCGATATTTCTTCGGAGCTACCTGAGTCAGCGGTCGATGAAATCCGGGCGATGGAGCCTACTATCCGTTGCCGCGTGATGCCGCTGCAGGAGATAGAACGCGACGAAGAAACCACTGTGAACTAAGGTTTTTCGAACCATTAATGTGTTGCCGCCAGTCGGGTCAACTAGCCCCACTGGCGGCAACACATTAAACTGAACATATTGCTGACTCATTTTTTGGAGGAAACCGTTTTGACTGAACCCGTTGACCTGCGAGGACTTGCTCCCGCTGCCGGAATCCAGCTCCCGAGATACGTTCATACTCCACCCGAAAACGAGTCAGAACTCACTAAACGGATGCGCGAACTGTACGACCCGAAAGTTCCCCATCAGATTCCCGTCACCGACGAGCTGTTGATTGACATGCTCCGTCAGATTTCCAATAAATATCCGCGCCGGATTGCCCTGGATTTTTTCGGAGCTACCACCACCTACCGGGAACTGGTCGAACGGGTGCAGCGCACCGCCGCCATGTTGCGCGCTCAAGGCGTTGAGAAAGGCGATCGGGTTTCGATTGTGGCGCCGAACTGTCCGCAGTTTATCTATGTTCTCTACGCTTGTCTCCAGCTCGGGGCGGTTTGTGTCCTCCACAACCCTTTGGCGACCCCCATCGAGCTCAAATGGCAGTTTGAGAATGCCGAACCGAAAATCGTTTTCATGTGGCAAAAGGCTGCCGCAGCCGCCACGCCCATAGTCGAGGAGGTCGGTGCCTCCCTTATTTCCATCGACATGTCTCGTGCCCTTCCAAATCATTTGCGCCTTGCCTTGAAGTTGCCGGTAAAGGCGGCGCGAGAAATGCGAGAGCAGATGTGTGATCCGGAGGCTCACGAGATTCCCGATTTCGATAAACTCTTGGCTCACTATCGCCCTTTCAACCGCATCACGCGGGTGGATCCCGATATTCCCGCGATGCTGCTCCACACCGGCGGAACTACCGGTAAACCGAAGGCCGTTATCCTCACCAATCGCAACCTCATCACCAATCTCAAAGCGAATGCAGTGTGGGTAACGAAGTTGCGGGAAGGCAAAGAGACCTGGTTCTGTGTTCTGCCGTTCTTCCACGCTTACGGGCTAACCCTGTCTTTGAATGGGAATCTCGCCATGGGTGGAACTGCGGTTTTGTTCCCGAAGTTTGATGTCAAAGCGATTTTGAAGGCCCAAAAGCGGCGCCGAGGAACCTTCATCGTGGGGGTTCCCCCGATTTTTGACCGCCTGGCTAAAGCGGCCGAGAAAGACCCGAAAGTCGATTTGACCTCGTTTTCCTACGCAATCTCGGGGGCAATGCCACTTACCGAAGAAGTGGCTCAGAGATGGGAAAAAACCACCGGCGGCTACATTATTGAAGGCTACGGGATGACCGAGACTTCCCCGACGGTTCTAGGCTCCCCCATGAGCCCCCAGCGCCGCCTCGGATATATGGGCATTGTGTTTCCCTCCATCCAGGTTCGCGTCATCGATCCCGAAACTTTTGGAGATGTTACCCCGGGAGAAATCGGCGAACTTGTCGTCAAAGGCCCCGGCTGCTCCCCCGGATATTGGCGTGACCAGGTCGAGACGAATGTTTTATTCACTCCCGATGGCTGGCTTCGCACCGGAGACCTCGTGGAGGAAAACGAGGGCTTTTTGAAGATGTCTGATCGGCGCAAAGAGCTCATCATTATTTCCGGATTCAATGTTTACCCCTCAGTTGTGGAGGCCGCGATTGCGTCTATGCCTCAGGTACAAGAAGTGGCGGCGGTGGGAATCCCTGACCAGAAAGACCCCGCCCGTGGCGAGCAGGTTCACGCCGCGATTGTCCTGAAATCGGGAGCCTCCCTGGATTTGGAGAAAGTGCGGGCTTGGGTGGCTGATACCTTACCTCGCTATGCCATGCCGCGTTCGGTGTCTTTCCCGGACAGCCTCGAAAAGAACCAGCTCGGCAAGATCCAACGCCGCAAGGTTCGCGAGTCCGTAGTGTCACGGCTTTCGGAAGGCGTCCAGATTTAACTACTTTAAAATCACTGACGAGGGAAATGTTTCTTGAGGAAATTCTTGGGCGTGATTGCCTGAACCGAGGAACCTTTGAAGTCACGCGTATTCCGGGTGATGATGTAGTCGCAGTTTGCCGCCTTGGCCGCCGCGGCGAGTACCCCGTCCTCAAAGTCTGACAGATGTTCCACGTAAGCTTCTCCGATTTCACGGTGGGTAACGTCGGCAACTTTGAGTAAATTCAGAGTTCTCCCCAAAGCGCATGTGTTGCCGTCCCCTCACGTCGGCGCGGCTCCGAGAGCTCCGCAACCACGTGACCGTTCTTGGTGATCAGGACGCTCTCTTTTTGCGCCAGGCTCAAGTATTTCCCGAAATTCTGCTTCACTTCAGTAGCTGTGGCGTACATGACTTCCCCCTTTGATTTACATGTCTTATCCGAAATTTTAGGCGATTTAAGGTGCGCAATCAGGAGAATTTGTGCGATTTCTAACTTGACTATTGAAAATTCGCACGAATTACTTTACATCATCGCGATAATGTATTTTGCGATATTGCAAATGTATGCTCCTACGCAGGAGAGTCGAGGATTTAGTGCGGGGCCTTGAGGGAGGAGATGGCGGCTTCGAAGTCTTCGATGGAGTTGAAGTCAGAATAGACCGAGGCGAAGCGAAGATAGGCCACTTCATCAAGGGACTTCAGGGGCTCAAGAATCGCTTTCCCCACATCTTCGGAGTTCACAATGGCAGTGCCTTTTTGCCGCAGAGCCTCTTCCACCCCTTGAGCTAGCAAAGCCAGCTGGGCCTCAGTAATGGGTCTTCCTTGAGTAGCCTTAGCCATACCGGAAATTACCTTGTCCCGAGAAAAAGGCTCGGTGACACCGGAGCGTTTTTTCACGAGCAGCAAGGTGGTCTCCAGAGTCGTAAAGCGCCGTCCACAGTTAGGGCATTCGCGACGTCGGCGAATCGCGGTGCCATCATCCGAGGTGCGCGAATCAATGACACGAGAGTCGTCGTTATGGCAAAACGGGCAATGCACGGAAAGGCCTTCCTCGAGCTGGTTCCTGGTGCTTTCACCGTAAGGCCAAATCGAGTTTTTCGCAACCCTAGGCGCTAAAGCCAGAGCCATGACTTTTCCCGCCTAGAACACTGGAATCAAAATCTCTTGACCCGCGGTTAGGACCGAGGCGGCATCGAGATGGTTTGCGTTCATGATTTGAGCCACCATCTCGTCAGTCGAAAGAGCCCCAGCATTGGCGGCGGCGAGATTCCAGAGGTTATCCCCGGGAACAACCGTATGGGAGAAGTAGTCAACAGGAACCATCCCGAAACTCGAGTCAAGGCCGATTCCTACCAGGGAACCGAGAACCACCGCCGCCACCAATGCCAAGATGAAGAAGGCAGCGCGCCAAGCCAGCGCCTGCCAGGACAGAGAAAGCGCTGGGGCAGGCTCCGTCGTGGACACCAAGCGCAAGGGAGTGACAGCTCGTTTGGAGCGCACCGCCGGATGATTCGGGGCCAAAACTGAATAGTCGAATGCGTAAGCTTCTTCCTCCAAAGCCGGAGCCAATAATGCCGTCATCTCAATCCTCCATCCACTCGAACACTTGTCCGTTCGAACATCTGTACGTATAATATAGAACATTGTCGGCGAGTTGTCGAGTCAAAATCGAACATTTGTGCGAATATTGATTTCTGAAAGCGAAAATCCGTCGACAAAACAAGTCTCCCAGGAGGCTCAAAACGAAAATCCCGCTTCGACAAACTGCCACTTTTGGTCGCTATTACAACAGAAAGTTGGGTTTGAGAAAGAAAACATGACACAAAGAGAAGCGGAAAGGAAAGGATGAGACGTGAGTGATTTGACGAAACGCCAGCAGGAAGTGCTGGCGACTTTGTACCGGCTGAGTCGCGAGTTGAGCTATCCGCCTTCCGTGCGTGAGTTAGCCCACGAAATGGGGCTGTCATCCCCCTCATCTGTCCAGCACCACCTCGATGTTTTGATTGAAAAAGGTTATCTGCGCCGCGTCCCGAACCAGCCTCGCGCTCTTGAATTCGTGAAGCTTCCCGAAGCGTTGGAGGCGAAATATTCCCCTGATTCCAAGGGACACGCCGAGGACACGCCGCGAACCACCGTCACCACGATTCCGGTTGGTATTGCCGATACCGAGGCGTCGAACGCGGTTCCCCTCGTGGGTCGCATCGCCGCTGGAACGCCCATCACCGCCGAAGAAATGGTGGAAGACACCTTTGCCCTGCCCCGGCGTTTCACCGGCTCCGGAGAACTATTCATGCTGGAGGTCCAGGGCGAATCCATGCGAGACGCTGCGATTATGGACGGAGACTGGGTGGTGGTTCGCGCACAAAACGAGGCTCGCAACGGGGATATTGTGGCGGCCATGTTGGACGGGGAGGCTACGGTGAAGGAATTTTCCCGCGACGGTAAACACGTCTGGCTCCTGCCCCACAACCCTAGTTTTGACCCGATTCCCGGCGATATGGCTACAGTTCTCGGTAAAGTCGTCACCGTGATTCGCTCCCTTTAGGGTTTTCCCCGAGGACACCGCAGCTTTGCTCCGGCTAGGCCTTCACCAAGTCACAATCGTCCGCGAAGGTTCTCACTCAAATATGCTCTTTGCGAGACGGCGCAGCGCCGCGAGAATCAAGTCCGCATCTGTTGTCGGCCACAACGGCGGCATAGAGGCAACGAGGAATTTCCCATAGTTCTTGTAGGCCACCCGTGAATCCAGCACGGCCACCACGCCACGATCCTCATGGGATCTCAACAGTCTCCCCGCGCCCTGAGCCATCAAGAGCGCCGCATGAGTGACAGAGACCTCCATAAAGGGATTACGCCCCGCCAACTGGGCGGCTTCGGAGCGTGCCTGAACCATCGGGTCACTCGGCACGGGGAACGGCACTCGATCAATAATCACCAAGCGGCAGGTATCGCCCGGAAGATCCACCCCCTGCCACAGCGACAAGGTTCCCATCAGGCAAGCCTCCGCGTCTTCCCGCATCTCTTTCACCAACGAAGCCATCGAGTCCTCGCCTTGCACCAAGATCGGAAAATCGGTTCTTTCTCGCAAGACTTCCCCTGCCATTTCTGCCATTTTCCGTGACGAGAACAGGCCCAAGGCTCCCCCGCGCGAAGCCTGCACCAAGTCCACGAGACGCTCCCAAAACACTTCCGGATGTTCCCCTCGCCCCGGGGCAGGAAGGTCTTTCGCCAGGTAGAGAATCCCCTGTTTCTCCGGACTAAACGGCGTCCCGACATCAAGGGTTTTTGTCGTGGGCAGCCCCAAATCGAGACCAATCGTGTGGAGGACCGGTGAAAAACTGCCTCCGAGCTTTAGCGTGGCGGAGGTCACGACTACGGCCGTCTCGTCCCAGATTCGAGCCGACAACTTATCTGCCACATTCAGCGGGGCAACATAGAGTCGCGGTTCTTGATCCGCTTCTTTCCCGCGACCTCGAGACAGCCACAACACGTTTTCCCCGGACTCCACGCTTGCGGGATTCATGGCCTCCAACGTGTCCAACAGGCCTGAGAGGGCACCTTTTGCTACTGCCACCTGCGCGTCTTCTTTAGAGTTCCCTTCCTCGTCGGAGCGACTACTGAGTTCCAACAGCCCCTGCTTCAAAGCAGGAATCAGCAAGGTTTGACACTCTTGAATTTCGGTAGGCACTGACTGGTAGCGTTTGGCCTCCAAACCGTTCAGAAAGAGATCAATCACCAAGGCCTGGTCATTGATCCGTTCCGTACAGTCAAGCCCAAGTCGACCGGACACTTTCCCTACTGAAGCCACCATCGCCCCACTCAACTCCGAAGTGGCCTGGGACCGGACCCGCTCAGCGAGTTCATGGGCTTCATCAACCACCAGCGCCTCAAACTCAGGCAGGGGCGTGGGGCGTCCCGCGGCCGCGAGGCCTAGCATGGCGTGATTCGTCACCACAACCTCGGCTTCCGTAGCTTTTTCACGGGCATGAACCTGGAAACATTCGCCTCGGAAGGGGCATTTCTCCCCCACACATTCGAGGCTGGAAAGGGAAACCTGACGCCACGCCCGCGCGGAAATCCCGCTGGGAGCCTCGTCGCGATCCCCAGTCTGGGTCTCGCGAGCCCACTCATAGAGACGCTTGGTTTGAGCCACATAGCCGCGGGGCGCCCGAGGTCGTTTCGTCCCACTGTCGGAGGAGTCAATCTCGTTTCCAACTCCCGCAGAGTTTTCCGCTGCGGTGAACAGATCCTCTCCGGTTCCCTCATATCCACCGTTGAGTTTATGCAGGCAAACATAGTTTTGCCATCCCTTCAACACTTCCACTCGCGGGGAGACCCCCACGACGTTTCGCAAAGCCTGCAAGGCAATCGGAGCATCCTTATTGATGATTTGGTGTTGGAGCGCCAAAGTCGCGGTCGAAACCACTACTCGCGCGTCGTTGTTGACCGCGTGGAGGAGGGCTGGCACCAGGTAGCCCAAAGACTTTCCGGTTCCGGTTCCTGCCTGGACCGCAAGGCGACCCTCTTCCTGGAAGGTTTGAGAAACAGCCCGCGCCATCTCCACCTGGCCGCAGCGTTCACTTCCGCCGAGCAGAGCCACGGCTTCGGCCAGTACGCTTTCACATTGGGCCCCAAAATCACTCATCTAATCCCCCATTTTGTGTGTGTTCACCAAATTGCGGTCCTTCGACACGCGCCGGACTTTCCAAGGCCTGATCCAGTAGTTTTGCCCCCAAAGCGGGAGGAACCCAGGCATCCACAAAGGTTCCGTCCTCGCGGGTTTCTCGACTCTCCAAGCGCCCCTCGCGGTAGATTCGCTCCAATAAGCCCAGGTTTTCCCACTTCACGAGAACTCGCACGTGTTGTGCGGGTGAGGGCAGGCGCTCTTCAATAATCGCCTTCAGCTCTTCGATTCCCGCCCCGCTTGCCGCGGAGATCTCCACTCCGTTTGGAATCAGGCGTCGCAACAGGGCGAGAGTCGGCGCGAGAGCTGCATCAATCTTATTGATGACCATCACCACCGGAATTTTTCGGATTCCCTCGATGGCATCGAGAGTCTCATTCACCGCCTCGATTTCACCCGAAGGATCCGGATTCGTGGCATCCACCACGTGAAGAATCAGGTCAGCCATCGCGGTTTCTTCCAAGGTGGAACGGAAAGCCTCCACAAGTTCAGTGGGAAGACGGCGCACGAAACCTACCGTATCCGCCAAGGTATAGGCTCTCCCCGAAGGGGTGAGCGTCTTGCGGACACTCGGGTCCAAAGTCGCGAACAGGGCGTTATGAACCAAAACATCCGCGCCGGTCAACCGGTTTAGCAAAGAGGATTTCCCCGCGTTCGTATAGCCCACAATCGCCACGGCCGGAATCCCACCGGAACGCCTGGCGGCGCGTTTCGCCTCGCGGCTGGGAGCCATCTCTTTCAACAAGCGTCGCAGCCGTGCCATGCGGGTTCGAATCCGGCGTCGATCCAGTTCAATCTTGGTTTCGCCCGGACCCCTCGAGCCGATTCCTTCGCCTCCCGCGGCGCGTCCCCCCGCTTGGCGGCTCATGGATTCACCCCAGCCGCGCAGCCGCGGCAACAAATATTCGAGCTGGGCTAGCTCCACCTGGGCTTTTCCTTCCCGAGAGGTAGCGTGAGTGGCGAAAATATCCAAAATCACGGCTGTGCGATCAATGACTTTTACTTTCACTACGTCTTCCAAAGCGCGACGCTGGGAAGGCGCCAATTCGTCGTCAACGATAACCGTGTCCGCTTCCAAGGTAGCGACTTCCGCGCGCAGCTCTCGGGCTTTTCCGGCTCCAAGGAAAGTCGCTGAGTCCGGTTTATCGCGCCGTTGAGTCAAACCGGCCAGTACTTGAGCCCCTGCAGTTTCCGCTAAGGCAGCCAGCTCGCGCAACGAACGCTCGGCCTCGTCGCGGTCACTTTGATAGATTCCCACCAAAATGACTCTTTCGAGGCGCACCTCGCGGTATTCCACTTCGGAAATGTCATCAACTTTTGAGCCCAGAGATTCCACGCGTCCCAAGGCATAGCGGTCTTCCCAGCGAGCAGCCTGCTCTCCGGTGACGCCTAAATTGGGAGAATCAGTCTCATTTAGCCCCAAGTTAGTTCCCTTCCGTTAAAATTCATCTATACCGACCGAGAGGTGCAATGGCTTTGAGTTTTAAGGATAACGCGAACCCTACCCCCGAAAATGGTGCTAACTCGACACCGCAGCGAGGACGCCGCGCCGCCTTCGGTCAGTCCCTGCCGCGCACCGCCCCAATTCCCAGTGATGCCAAGGAATATCGGAAGCGCCGCGAAAAGGCCTTGTTCAATGTCCCCGATTGGAGACCGGAGGAGGAAATTATCCTCGAGGCCGCTAGTCGCGACCCGAAAATCAAACTGCCCGAGCGGCTCAGACCAAAAGATCCGAAAGTCATCGAGGGACGGGTTCGAAAGCACGAACCTCCTCGCTCTAAAGCTAAGCCTCTCCCCGAATCTCCTGATAGGGCGGCGATTGAGCCTCCCGTGGAAGAAACCCGCTACGCTTCTCCCCCAGTAAAGCCCCCGCTGAGGGAAGAACCGCCCGCAGGGTCTGGCTCTCCCTTGTTGAATCCACCTGATCCTCACCCGAGCGGAAGACCTGCGCCCGCCGCGCCACGGTCAACCACCCCGACCCCGCCGCCCCCCGCAGCCGCACCATCCCAGTTGAACCAGGTGGAAACCGCGGCCCGGATTATTGGAAATCTCGCCGCTCTCATCGTCCCCACCCTGTGCGTTTTACTCCTTTCCGGATGGGGACCGACCGAAATTGCGGTGGTTTTCGAAGATTTTTGGCCCTACCTCGGACTCGCCTCGTTGATTACCATCGTCTTGGTCGTCCTAGACCAAGTAGCGCAAGCCCTGGCCGGTATGATGCGCCTGGCTAAACCCGCGGCTTGGATTATGGAGTTCGTGTTTTCGGCCCTCGGAGCTGGACTGTGTCTACATTTTTTCACCCACTCCGTTCTCGGAGCCTTCTTCCTGGCCCTGGTCATGAGCGTGTTGACCTCGCTTTTTTCCATGATTGTGGCGAAACTGTTTTAATGAATTCAACAAAGGAACTCCGCTAATGACCCCCAACTCTCACGTATCCCCTGGTGAACAGTATTTCACCGCCGCGCCTTCCTCCGCCGAACGCCCGAAAGAACTCGCGGTGGAACTCGCGGGAATGTCCTTCCAGGTACACACTGCAGCGGGAGTTTTTTCCGGTGACAGACTCGATAAAGGCACGTCGGTCCTCCTGCGTAAGGTTCCAGAACTTCCCGAGAGCGGGATCTTTGTAGATGTGGGTTGCGGGTGGGGACCGCTCACGCTGGTGATGGCGCGGTTGCGGCCCGAAGCTGAGATTCTGGCGGTGGATGTGAATGCGCGCGCCCGCGAGCTCACGGCAATAAATGCTAAGGCCAATGGGCTACCCAACGTGCGGGTCCTTGATGAGGCCGGAGCCTTCGCGGAGCTTTCTGCGGCATCGATTGATGTCATTTGGTCAAATCCGCCGGTAAGAATCGGAAAAACCGCACTTCACAACCTGTGGGACGCCTGGCGTGAAAAACTGAAGATCGGCGGCGAGGCGTATCTCGTAATGGGGAAGAATCTAGGCTCTGACCCTTTCTTGGATTGGGCGCTTAATAACGGCTGGAACGGCGAAAAAATCGCTTCCTCAAAGGGTTTTCGAGTCTTGAAACTTCTCCGAAAACTCTAATTTTTTGGAACTTCCGGATTTTACTTCCGCGGTTTCGGCCCTATTTTCTCGCTATCCAACTAACATTTAGCTATGCCGCAGTTGACCGCACAACGTCCGAAAGTGGTCACGCTAGATCGCATCTGTGATGCTTTAGACAGCACTGGCCGCAACTATGTCGTGGACGTTTACAATTCGATGCGCACGGTAATGGTACCGGGCGAGACCGCCACCAGCTACATAGACCTGGTGACGGGGGTTTTGCGGGTTCGCAGCGTGTGGCGCGGGGTCATTGACGCCCACCAGCAAGCAGAGCTTTTCCCCTATATTTCCCACCACAACCGCGAAGCCGTCGGCCCGCGAGCAGTGGTTAATGACCACGGGGATCACTTTCACATCTGTACCCAAACCGGTCTGCAAGTGGCCGCCGGGATGGGAAATCAACAGTTGGAGGCGAGCCTCCTGCTATCGCTGATTATGTTGGAGCGTTTCACGTCTAGGCTGGAGTCGGATTTCGCTTGGACTCCCCCGCCGAACAAATACTTCTTCCACCAAAATTTGCTTAAAAAACAGCACGTCCTCCAGATGCCGGTCGGTTTTTCTGATAACTCCACCACTCATCCGGTGGATGCCGATTTTGTAGAGGCGGCCTGCGGGCGTCTGCAACTTCGCGTGCAACGTGACGGTACCGTCTTCCGTCTCCTGGACAGTTCACAAGGAACGGTATTGCGACTCTTCGGAGAGGATACCTGGATGTCCGTCTCCACTTTGGTGGAGTTGCCGCGTCCGGCATCCGCAGAGGATTTGTTCCTCGCGGTCAACGGCTCTAACTGGTATAACTGCCTCGGAACGACCAGCATTATGGGAATGCGAAACCACCCGTACCTGCGGTTTGACTACCTGATTTCCACCGGTGAGGGCCTGTCGGAACGCCAGTTGGATACCCAGATCCTCGTCGGGATGGGTGTCGGGGCGGATTTGTTCTCCCACTTCGTCAATAAGCATCCCCGTTTGTTTGGGTAATCAAGTTCTGCTCTCGCGTGACTCCAGAGTCACAATGTCTTCCATGATTGTTTCTCGGTTCAGTCCCACCTCGGGATGCAAGGAAACGAGGCGTTTGTCACGGCGGAACCATTTGATTTGGCGCCGCGACAGCTGTCGGGTTGAAAGCGCTGTGGACTCGACCGCCTCAGGAACGGTCATGTCTCCGCGCAATACCGCAATGGCCTCGCGGTAACCCGTCGCTTTTGCCGCAGTCACCCCCAAGGGATGGGCTTGGTCTGCGAGGAGTTTTTCAGTTTCATCAAGGAGCCCGCCGACAAACATGGCTTTCGCGCGGGCGTTAATCCGCTCATCAAGAACTTGCGGGTCTGGGATCAAATAGAACTGGCGAGTGTCTTTCTGCCAGTAGGTACCATCAGGCAAAGTGGCGGTGAAAGGCTTCCCCGTGAGTTCAATCACTTCGAGAGCGCGCACCAGTCTCCGCGTATTTTTTGGCTCGATTTGAGCGGCCGCCTGCGGGTCGCAGGCCTCCAGCATTTCGTGGAGTTTCTCCCCTCCCTCGCGGTCGGCAAGTTGCTGAAAGTGGGCTCGCACCTCCGGATCGGTCGGAGGAAATTCCAAGTTATCAGTAAGCGCCCGCACATAAAGCCCGCTACCCCCCACCACTAGCGGCAAAGCCTGACGGTTTTGGATAGCGAGGACATCCTCACGGGCGTGGCGCTGGTAAGCCGCCACCGAGGCCTCCGTATCGGGCCACAGCACATCAATCTGGTGGTGAGGGATGCCACGGCGCTCTTCGGGCGGAGTTTTCGCCGTGCCGATATCCATTCCCCTATAGAGCTGGAAGGCATCGGCGCCAACGATTTCGACCCCGCCAGGGAAGCGCTTGGTGAACGCAGCCTCGGCCAGGAGAGCCTCAGCGAGATCCAGCGCTAAATCGCTTTTTCCACTCGCCGTCGGCCCCACAATCGTCACAAGCATTAAGGTTCATTCCTTCCTGTCGGGCTTGCGTCGCGCGGGAGGGGCTCTTGCAGCCAGCGAGGGAGTTTTTATTAGGTGCTTCGCGGACGACGGCTAATTGCCGTCGTTTGATCCGCTCCGCCAGTTACGCGGCGGCTCACTCGCGCTCCGCGCGATGCCACCGCGCCCACATTGTGTCGGCGTCGCTTCGCTCCCCACCACAATAGGACCCTTTCTCAAACGGTGCTTCGCCGGAAACGCTTTCGCGTTTCTTATTCGGCTCCGCCGTTTTACGCGGCGGCTCGTGTTGCCGCCGCGCCCCGCTGCTGCGAGCCCTCCCGAACGCTCCGCGTCGCACTCGTGCTTCTCCTACCTTACGTTAATAGCTCAGGACTGTAATATGGGTAATCCTAGAAGGGTGCCTGTGGGAGCCGGAGAATGTGTCGCCTCCCAGAGGTCGCCGGCGCGCGTTCGCCGCACCTCGAAAAGACCGTCCGGCTCGAGAGCGGAATCAGCGACGAGATGATGCGGGGCACCATGAGTGACCTGGACGGTCACGAAATCGCCGGGCCGCGGCGCGGAGGCGCTACCGTCAGCGGGGAGCGCAAAATGCACGAGTCGGTTGTCCCGCGCCCGCCCGCTCATCCGGCCGGTGGCCTGATCTTTAGTGCCTTCCGCGCCGACGAGAACCTCGATGGTTTTGCCTTCCTGAGCCTCGTTTTCCTCGGTCGAGATGCGTTCTTGCAGGTCAAGTAGGCGACGGTAGCGTTCGCTGATGACTTCCGGGTCTACCTGGTCTTCGCGGTCCGCAGCGGGCGTTCCGGGACGCCGTGAATAGATGAAAGTGAAGGCCGCCGCGAAACGGGCTTCTTCTAAAACGTCGAGAGTCGCTTGAAAATCCTCCTCGGTTTCCCCGGGGAAACCCACAATGACGTCGGTCGTTATGGCTGCCTCGGGAATCGCCTCGCGCACGTCTCTAAGAATCCGTAAGAATCGCTCCACCCGATAGGAACGCCGCATTTGACGCAAAACCCTGTCAGATCCGGATTGGAGCGGGAAATGCAGTGAAGGCATGACGGTGGGTGTTTCGGCCATTGCCTCGATGACATCTTCGGTGAAGGCGGCCGGATGCGGGGAAGTAAAGCGCAAACGTTCCAGGCCCGTCACCGCGCCGACTCCCCGCAAGAGCTCCGCGAAAGCCCCGCGTCTGCCAAATCCTGCCCCGTAAGAGTTCACATTTTGGCCGAGCAAAGTCACTTCTTGCGCTCCGGCATCCACCACCGCTTTGACCTCCTCCAAAATCTCCGCGGGTTCTCGGTCGCGTTCACGCCCGCGCAGGCTCGGGACGATACAAAACGTGCAAGTGTTGTTGCAGCCGACGCTGATTGATACCCAGGCAGAGGCCGGAGAAACGCGGTGGGCGGGAAGCACAGAAGGAAATACTTTCAGGGTTTCTTCGAGTTCAACCGCGGCCTCCTGGTTGTGGGCGGCACGCTTCAAAAGCACCGGCAGGACGTCGATATTGTGGGTTCCGAAAATGGCGTCCACCCAGGGGGCTCGCTTTAAAATCGCGTTGCCCTCTTGCTGAGCGAAACATCCCCCCACCGCAATCATCATGCCGGGCCGGTTCCGTTTCACGTCCGCCAATTGGCCGAGATGACCGTAGAGCTTTGTTGCCGCGTTTTCCCTGACGGAACAGGTGTTCAAAACCACCACATCGGCTCCCCCGTCACCCGCGTTCGTCGCCCGCGCGGCCTTTTCAGGAACGTTCGCCACCGGCACCATGCCTTCGGCGTCCAACAATCCCGCCATCCGCTCCGAGTCGTGTTCATTCATCTGACATCCGAGCGTCACGACGTGATAGGTGCGCGGCAAGTCTGGGGTTGTCGTTTCTAGGCTGGAGACGGAAAAATCTTGGGAAATGGCTGGATTAGTCACCGAGATATTCTAAGCCGTAAGCCCCGATACCACCAATGTGAAGCAATCAACTGGCTTCGCGGGATTCCTCACCGGCTTCGTCTCCCGACCCCTCTCCGCGGGATTCCAGGTGGTCGGCGGCGTCGTGGCTCATCTGCATACGGGCCAACGCAGTCAGCATCCGGATCTCCGGAGCGAGGCGCGACACGGAAGGAAAGTTCGTCTGTTCCAGTCCCCCCAACAACAGCAGCGCGTCAAAGCCCTGGTCGCATTCCAGCAGGGCGCGCGCCCGCAAAAGTCTAGCCAAGAACCTGGCATCCCCCTCGTTTCCGGCGAGGAGAATCCCGTCTGGTAGAGGCTCGAAATCGAGTAACCCGAGGGAAACAGACACTTCTACTGTCCCGTTGCGCTCATCAAAACGGCTGGCCAAACCACTAAGCGCTTCTCCCAAGAGGTCTCTGGCCTCCCGAACGGTCGGTCTGACCAGGGCCGGAAGTTCATGAAAACGCGAGGAACCCGCTAGGGAAACCTTCAACTGATAGCCGCCGTATCCGTTCAAATCCAAGGACTCCAGAGCCCCCACAATTCCCCGTATCCCACAGAGTAAATCCCACGGATCATGCGCATGGCGAATCAAAGACAGGTGACGTTCCAACACGAGAGCCAGACGCCGCCACATTCCCGTAACTGCCAGGAAACGAAAATGCTCCGCCAAATCGGTAAGCCTTCCACTGTCCCGATCGTATTCATAAGAAATCAGATGAGCCTCCCACGCTACCTGCCAAGCCTTCTCAGCAACCAACCCGGGAAGCATGACCCGCAAGAGGCGGGCTTTCTGGGCGGCAGGAATCTCGTGGGTTAACATCCGCCAGGAGACTTCCAGTGCCATCTCGGGGTGGGCCCCTATCGCCATCTCAATCTGGGTGATGTCAATAGCGCGCTGCAAGGAATGAGAATCAGCCGGACTAATGCGGTCTATCGCGTGGTCAAGGTAGGTGCGGTCCGCAATGCTCCGGCCGAGAGCCAGCCGCACTTGGTGGCGCAGATAATCCGAGGCTGCCGGCGTAGGCGCGAGAGTTTCTTGGAAAGCCTCTAGTCCCACCAGGAGATGGTTGATGAGCGACAGAGGAACATCCGGATGATGACAGGCACTCACTATCACGGCGGGGAAAAATCTCCCCAGTTGGGAGATTTCTCGAAAATCGTAGAGCTCGGGGCGGTAGAGCAGCCTGGTGAGGGTCGAAGAAAAAGCCTCCAGCGCTTTACCGGAGTTGCGTCCTTCTAGGTAGCACCCGATGAGCTCCAGCTCCGCTTGGGCCAACAGATCGTCGAATCCGGCCTCTTTAGCTGCATTGACCACGTCGAGGGTTGCTTTGGTGCGGGGAATTCCCGGGGGAATCGAACTGGCGTTCATGAGCTGTGTGGCTAGAACCGCGGCAGAATATGATTCCATCAAGACCCCCTCCCCTGCTTTCCAAGGCTACCTTATCGGGGCTGGCCCCATTTTGGGCTGTGACGCGCCGCGACACCCCCGCGAGTTTTTAGGACAGAGCAAAAACTCACTCTAGGATTAGGAAAGTGAGCTTTTTCGAGACCCAAGGTTTTGTTCCCGGAGTGGATCCGGAACTCTTGGCTGCCCAAATTCAAAATGAGATGGCCGAAACCCTGGGTGAGCCCTTGGGTGAGGAACGGCTTCGTCATCTCTTGGATTTGGCTCGGCTCGCCTCCAAACACGGCCTGGAAGACATGGAGATCTCCGTGCGCCTCGAAATCGTGTGGGATTCCTTGGAGTCGGGAGACACGGAGTATGCCCTGGCCACGTTTTCGTGGATTCTTGACGAAATCGCCCACGGGGAAGTGAACCCGAATGAGGAACAGGCCCTGACCCTGGCGACCCAGATGCTCCAAATTCCGGTTCTGGCAGCGCGTCACCCGAAAGTTCCGGCGGAAATCATCAATAACCTCTTGTTTTGGACCGAGCATTACGCCGTGGACGCGGGAATCGGCTTGCATTCTCGCCAAATGACGCGCCACCAGGTTGAACTGGGTCTCGGCCACCGCCTCGCGGCGCGAGAGTCCCTCGATATTGTCGCCGAGCTGGAGGAAATTCCTCGAGTGGTGAACGACGAAATCGACTGTCCTCTCCACCATTTTCGTTCCCGCATTGCTTGGGCCGTGAATTCTTCCGAATATGCCCACGCCCTGGCTCTCTACCGTGACGCTTTGGAACGCACTGCGGAGGCCGGCTGGCAATGCTTGCGACCCGATGACATCAATACCCTTTTGATGCTCCCGCTGGCTTGGGCTGCGGAAGGAGATGCCGCGTGGCGGGCTCACGAGCGGAGTTACCGTCAGCAAAGCGAAACCTCCCAATATCTCGGCGACATTGCCGCTCACCTGCGGTATTGCGCCGCAACCTGGAACCTGTCGGAGGGATTGGAGATGCTCGGCACCCACGCGCATTGGTTTTCCAACCCGGAAGATCCCTGGGATTTACTGGTCTCTACCCGAGCGGGAGCGACTTTCCTGAAACGAGCGGTAGGTGCCTATATCGGCACCGGCGCCCCCATCCCCACGCTGGGTTTCACGATTAGTGGAGAAAACCAGTGGCTGCCCTTCGAGACGATTCAGCCCAGCGACACTCTCGCCACCGCCCAGGTTCGCCTGGAACGGGTGGCGCGACGCCTGTCGCTGGCATTTGATGCCCGCAACGCTAATAACACCGTCTCCACTCGCACTGCGGAGAGTCTGCGCGAGCCGCCCATGTGCGACTTCAGCAAGGTGAAGCCCCTGATAGAGGCGCACCTTGCGGTGGAGGAACTCCTCACTGAACTGGGACTTGACCAAACGAGCACCACGTGGCTCCTGCCGCCCCTTGATGATCCGGCTTGGACCCAGAAACCCGTCCCAGAATTTCACCTCTTGGATTTCACCAAGGGCCAAGCGGCGCTCCAGCGTTTCGGTAAGGCCACGGCCAGCTTCGATTTCGATTCTCTGCCTCCGGAAATTTCGGGGAAGAAGGAACGGCTCCTGTTTGGCGCCAACCAGGTGGCCATTCTCGGGATGACCGGCAAGTGGGATGACCTCATCGACTCGGCTCTGCCCTTGCTGGAAGTGGGAGAGCAGCTTGATGAACACCGTCAATCCCTGCGTCTAGCCAGTTATCTCGTACAGGCCTATTGGCAGGTGGGGGAACTCACCCAGGCCCGCAATTGGCTCATCCGCGCCGACGCTTTCGTCGACGGAACGATTCCCGCCTCCTCTCGCGCGCTGCTGGAAAATTTAGCCCTGATAGCAGGATAAACTTAGAGCCATGTCCCAGCGTATTACCCTCCCGCCCCTCCCGCAGACGCTGGACGAATTGTGTGAGGCCTATGCCACCGCCACCGGCTCTTTCGCGTGGCGGCTCGCGGATCGGATGCTTCGCTTTTTCCCCAACGCCCCGCTGAGCGCGGTAAAACCAGCGAATTCCATTGCTTTTCTAAGACTGCGGGCTACCTTGCTCGACACTTTGGGGGATGTTAACGCCTGCCGCGCTATCTACAAGTTCGCCGCCACCCAAGCCGCCGGCATGGGAGATGTGGTATCTCAAGCAGCTGCTTTGGCGCAGCTCCACGTGGACCGGTCTTTTCGCCTCGATGATGACACAGAGCATGGCTCCCCCTTTGTCGGCTCGATTCGAGATGATTTGAGGGACATTGCGGGACTCCTCGAGTCACACCCCACGGCCCTGAGTCAAAACCCCGATCTCGCTACTGCAACGCTGGTCCATCTCACCCACGGTTTCGCGCTGATTGGCGCCAACGATGATGGACGCGAGACCCTCGCCCAAGCCCGCATCATTTGTCCCGATAAGGAGTCTTTACGTGCCAGCCTTGACTTGGCGGATGCGGTTTTACTGGCGTGCAATGGGGAGATCGATGAGGCTCTCGAGTTCGGGGAGCTCATTTTGGGGCGCGATTCGGAAGATCCCCTCGCCCTCCAAGTCGAGGTGAGACAGTTTTTGGGAACCTGGTATCGCGCTGTGGGACGCCACGCAGACGCCGCCAACCATCTGCGTATCGTGACGGATTTGTGTCGCGACTATGAGCTTCCCTACCTCGCGGTGGTCTCCGCCATGGAACAGGTCTCTTCCCTCGTGGAGTTGGGCAAGTCAGAAATCGTGGTGGATTTAGCGTCTTGGGCTTTGGATCAAGCTCACGAAATCGGGGTCAACAATGAGGTGGTGCGAACCCTAGATATTGTTCTGGTAGAGACTCTCTCCAGCCTCGACAAACACCTCCAGGCGCTCAATTGCGCCGAAATCGCAGGAACCCGCGCCCGCGAACACGGGGATGTGGCTTCTGCCATTCTCCTCTACGAGATGGGAGCCAAGGCGGCTCGCAAGGTTGGAGACCAGGCTCGAGCCGCGAATCTCTACGGGTTTTGCGCTGAGCTCTCCGTCGGATCGGTGGCCATCCAGGCGCGTTTTCTGAGAAAAGAAGCCGAGGCTGTCATCGAGACCGTCGGCCTGCAACCCCCGCAAGCCCTTGTTGAACCAGACTCCCCCGGGGACGAAACCACAGCGAGCCTGGAGGAAGCTTTCTACCCCACACCCGCAAAACCAACCGATTTGAGCGCCATCGAAGTCCGAACTGCCTTATCCTTAGCTGAAGATCTCCTGAACAAGGCCTTAGCTCTGCTAGTGTCTACTCCAGAGGGAGACCTCGACCGCGGCGCCGCCGAGTTAGCGAGATGGAACACGCTTCGAGAGTGGCTCAGCGGTCTTTCCGGGGAAAGCTCGGTAAAAACAAAAGTGAAGGAAGATTCATAATGGCGAGGCGACTGGAGAACACCCTGCTACTGCCGGATATTGCCGCGCAATATGTTTCCGCCAGCCATTCAGTAAGCCTGCGTTTACTGGCCTACGCTTTGCAGGCTTTTCCCCTAGCCAATCCGTTTAAAGGCTCCGAGACCCGCTCGCTAGCGGAAAATCTCAATGTGATGCGACTGTGGGCGGACATGCTGGTGGCTCGCGGCGAGAACGAGGCCGCAGCCACCGCTTGGCGGCAGGTTGCCCTGTGGTCGCACGGAGCTCGCGACCAGGTAGGCGCCACTTTGGCTCTCGCTCAAGCCTTGCGGCTGCTGTTGGAGAAGATGGATCCGCAGGAGGCCACCGCCACCGCCACCGGCTTGATAAAAATGCTCGGCCCACTGCCCCTTTCGAAAACGAAGTCAGAGGCCATGGTGGTGCTTTCGGAGTGCCTACTGTGGCTCGGGGATATTAAGGCCGCGAAGATTTTGCAACAGGAGGCCTCTCGGGAAACCGAGAGCCTGCGGTTGGATACCACCTTATTGGCGGCCCAGATTTATCTCGCCGAGGGGCAAGAGTCTCAGGCCATTTTCCTCCTGGATGATTCGGAAAGTAACCTCGGGATTTTCAAAGATGCCCAAGGAGCGCGAATGGCTTTGGGGATGATGCGGCTCCAGATTGAGAAAGACGCCGGGGACTATGGGGCGGCTTTTACCCTCGTCGAGGAGCTCATCAGGGTCGCCAAGTCGGAGGGGTTGCTACTGCAAGAGGCCATGTTGGAGGCGACCCGCACTGAACTCGATGCAGCTATCTACGCAGATATCGATGTGATTACCCACGGGATTCAGGCTCTGAAACTCTTCGACCGGCTGAACCTTGGACAAGCGCGGCGCGTAGGGGTGAAGTCGATTTTAGCCCAGGCCCTAAACCGCATGGGACGAGCCAAGAAAGGGATCGAATATGCCGAAGAGGTCGCGACTTATGCGCACCGGATCCATGATTTGGGCCTCGAACAGGAGTTCACCGTAATCGCCGCGGATTTGGCCGCTCGCGACCTGCAAGGCATTCGGGCCGCCGGCCTCTACGGGTCCGCGGCCGATTTGTATAGTGAACAGCCGTTGCTGCGGGCTCGTTATCTCCGGAAATGCGCGGTGCAGCTCATGGCCTCGGCGGGCTCTGACCGTGAGAAAACCACCAATTGGGCGCTGGCGCTCATGCGAGAGGCCGGGGATTTATTGCATGCTTTGGACCGTGATCGGGAGGTTGCCGGAGAGCTATCGGCTTGGGCCTTTGACCGTTTGTGGATCAAGACTCGACGTTGAAGGCGCGCTACGTGTACGGGGGTGGCCTAGAGCCACCAGAGCCACCATTTTTTCCGGATGAACACGAGTTGCGGCTAAACTCTTTAGGTGATTACTGCCACCGGATTGACGCTGCGGATTGCTGACCGCGTACTGTTGCATGACGCATCTTTCCAGGTAAACAAGGGAATGCGGATTGGTTTGGTGGGGCGAAACGGGGCGGGAAAAACCACGTTGATGCGACTCCTGTCCGGAACCGGACTTCCCGACGCCATCCAGGTGGAGGGTAGCGTCTCTCGAACCAGCACCCCCGGGTATCTCCCCCAAGACCCCGGAGAGGTAGACCCCGACCAGATTGTTCGCGACCATATTCTTTCGGTTAGGGGTCTTGACAAGATTGAGGCGCGAATCCGGAAAGCCGAGATGGCGATGAGTGCTGAAACCGGAGAAAAACAGCAAAAGGCGATGGAAAAATATGTTCGCCTCGACCAGGAATTCCATGTCTCCGGCGGTTATGCTGCCGCCTCTGAGGCCGCCCAGATTGCCGCCAACCTCGGCATCGACAATAAGACCATGGCCCAAAAACTCGGGACTCTATCCGGCGGACAGCGCCGCCGCGTGGAGCTGGCTCGCGTCCTGTTTTCCGGAGCCGACACACTGCTCCTAGATGAACCCACGAACCACCTTGATCACGATTCGATAATGTGGCTGCGCGGCTTTTTACGTTCATTTTCCGGCGGCTTCTTGGTGATTTCCCACAATGTGAAACTCCTTGACGAGACGGTGAATCAGGTCATGTTTCTGGATGCCCTGCGCGGACAGGTAGACACCTATCACCTCGGGTGGAAGGCGTATTTGAAGGCTCGCGCCGAAGACGAAGCGCGTCGGAAACGCGAGCGGGCCGTGGCGGAAAAGAAAGCCGCTTCCCTGCGTGAACAGGGAGAACGCCTCCATGCCAAAGCCACCAAGGCCGTTGCCGCCCAGCAAATGCTGCGCCGCGCGGAGGCATTGCTCGAAAACACCCAAGCCGAAGGACCTCGTGAAAAGGTCGCGAAACTCGCGTTTCCCAAGCCCGCGCCTTGCGGAAAAGTTCCTCTCACTGCCGAAGGCTTGTCTAAATCCTACGGTTCCTTAGAGGTCTTTACCGACCTGTCTTTAGCGGTGGATCGCGGAGCCAAGGTTGTGGTTTTGGGGTTCAACGGCGCGGGCAAGACGACGCTCCTGCGGCTCTTGGCAGGTCTCGAAGAGCCCGACACTGGAGAAGTCATCGCTGGCCACGGGCTCAAACTCGGCTATTATGCCCAGGAGCACGAAACTCTCGATAACGCGTTAACGGTCGTGGAAAATCTCCAGGCGGTCGCGCCGGGGTTGAATGATACCGAACTGCGCTCTCTCCTTGGCCAGTTCTTGTTTTCCGGGTCGGATGCGGATAAACCGACCGGGGTCTTGTCAGGCGGGGAGAAAACCCGACTTGCTTTAGCGACCCTGGTGATGAGCGGGGCCAATGTGCTGCTCCTTGATGAACCGACCAATAACCTCGACCCGGCCTCGCGGGAAGAAATCTTGAAGTCTTTGGCGAGCTACGAGGGTGCGGTGGTTCTCGTCACCCACGACCCTGGCGCGGTGCAGGCGCTTTCCCCCGAGAGGGTGCTACTGCTGCCAGATGGGGATGAGGATTTGTGGGACGATGACGAGTACCTGGAACTCGTGGAAGCCGACTAAGCCGCTAGACTGGGAGAATCGGTTTCGGATAAGAATTCGGACAAGAACTCGGATAAGTAAAGGAAGAGGATGAAAACCACTCGCGTATTGACCGGGGGTGCGGCCTTGCTGATGGCCGCCTCGGCACTGGCTGGTTGTGGGACCAAGGCAACTTCGGCTGACCCGATGGGACAATATGAGGCCAAGAAGGGCGAGATTCCCTCGATGGTGAAGAATTTTTCAGGTCCGAATCTCGGGGTGCTGTTGAGCGGAGCCGAGATTGGCGGATTGAGCCCGAAAGTCATCGATGCCGAGACCGTGGGGACGATGCGACTGGCTGACCAGCAGGGCACGGAGTTGATCCAGGCCGCTACCTTTGATCCCGCGAACTGTCAACAAAAGCTTCTGGAAACCTATAAGGACAACTCGGAACTTCCCGCGGCTTTCTCTCAAGGGGTTTCCGCAGGCAATGCCACCACAATTCGGGTCCAGTTGCGCTCTCATCCCGCAGTGGAGGAGGCTGGAGAACCCAGCCAGACCCAGCAAGCCCTAGCCGAGACTTGCCCCAGTTACACTGTGACGGTTCCGGGAACTGACGGCAAGGCCGGTGAAGTCACCCAATTCAAGATGAGTGCCAAAGCCTTCCCGCTTGAAGGCGCCACTGATGGTCTCATGACTACCTTGACGGCTTCCCCCAGCGGTGGCTCGAGTTTTACAGAGGTTGGAATTTTCCAGCGGGTTGGCAACCTTGACCTGCGCGTTTACTTCGATGGGAAGGAGCCAGAGAAGGACGCTGCTGCCGCGAAGGCGGATTTACAGAATCTCGTGACTCACCTTGGTCAAGCCTTGGTCGCCAAAGGCTAGGGGCCTCCGTTTTTCTCAACGTCACGCCGGGGTCGGGGTCCAAACCCATGAGAATTTGGCTCGCACTGCCACTACGGGCGATATTCTCCTGGGTTAGGGACGGGAGCTTCGCCTCGCGGCGCGAAGTCTCAGATTCTCGGGGTGCCCCGAGTGTAAGGTTCCGGAACCGGCGCCTCGTCGCCCAGCCGCGTCGCCCAAGCCAGCGGTAAGGACGGATCAGTCAATAAAGGCCGGCCGACTTCGACAACGCTGGCTCCTCCGGTGACGAGAATCTGTTCCGCTTGAGCGGGCTCGGTAATCATCCCGACGGCGGAAACCGGTAGCGGCCCGCGGTTTTGGATTTCAGAAGCATATTTGACCTGGTAGCCAGGGGCTTCCGGAACTGTCACCCCGTCGACAAGGCCGCCGGTGGAAACGTCTATAAAGTCCACCCCGAGTCTCGCCAGTTCGGTCACGATTTTTCCCCAGTCCTCCAAGGTCACATCGCGGCGCATTTCGAACTGCGCTTGGGGAAGCCAGTTTGTCGCGGAAATCCGCATCAGCAGGGGAAACTTATTGCCCAATTCCCCGCGAATCATGACGACGATTTCTTTCCAAAACCGGAAGCGTCCCTCAAGGTCTCCCCCATACTCGTCCACGCGGTGGTTGGTCAGGGGAGAAAGGAATTGGTGCAGCAAATAACCGTGAGCGCCGTGGAGCTCCACAAACTCGAATCCCGCATCGAGGGCACGACGAGTGGCTTCTATAAACTGGGTTTGGATTTTTTTGATTTCGGCAAGGGTTAGCTCGCGTGGAGGCTCGTGGCGAGGCGTGAATGGCAGGGGGCTCGGAGCCACGGTCTGCCAGCCAATCCCACCGAGAGTCGAATTTTCCGGAGCCAACGGGGTGCCGGAGGGGGAGGCGGAGGCTTTGCGTCCCGCGTGAGAGATTTGGATTCCGGCAACCGCCCCGCCTTCTTTAATGAGATTTGCCAGTCGCGCGAAACCGGGAATCTTTTCATCCCGATCCAGCATCAAGTCGAAAGGGCTGATACGCCCTTCAGGACTCACTGCGGTGGCCTCAACGATGACAGCCCCGACACCTCCGGCAGCGCGAGCCCCGTAGTGAACCTCATGCCAATCATTGGGCCAGCCAGCGCTCGGACCTTCCGAAGAGGCTGTGAACTGGCACATTGGCGGCATCCACAGGCGGTTGCGGAATTTCACCCCGTGCAGCTCATACGGTTCAAACAGTCGCGACATACCTTCAATTCTACTTGGGTTTCAGGAATTTCATCCTCACTTTGGGGTGATTGCTTGCACGAATGTACGGTGTAATGGTGATTTTCTCCTGGCGCCAAATTTGCTTTGGATGAATTGCCTGCTCAAAGCGTTTTCATTTTTTTCATAACGAGTCCGCGGTCTTCACGCCGTACATTCGTGCACGCGTGATTCTCTTTTTGGGGGATTCAATGCACAAAATGCCATTCACGCCCTCTTCCGCTTGCGTTTCACTCCAAGCGAACAGGATTCACTTCTGAAACTGTCTCTTCGTAAGACCAATAATTGTGTTCAAGCTGCGAGGAGTTGGGCCACGCGCTGGTGGGACAGACCGAGCACTGCCCCGATTTCCCGCGTGGAAAGACCGGCGCATTTCATGGTGTTGACAGCCTTGAGAGTGAGGTCCTGGGCGCGAGTTTCGGCAGCGCTGGCTTGGGAACGAGCCTCCAGGGCAAGGGACGGCGCGTCGGAACCGTCGACGAGAATCTCGCCAATCACGACGTCGAACTTATCTGGTTTGGTTTCGCTAACAAGGGAAATATATTCCTGAGCCATCGTCTCGACTTCTGCAAAGTTGCGGGCTTGGGTGAGTCCAGAGATCTCCGGAACAGAAACCAGCCAGAAATCGCCTTCGCGCTTCACATTCAGTCGGTAGGTTTTCTTTTTCATTGCCCACTCCCCTCCATTACTTTCAACAGCTCTCGGTAAACTCCTGCGCTGATTGTTTTGTGCCCATCTGCCAGGGTAAATTTCACCCCAGTGGGAGATTCCCAGGTCGTATGCGAACCCGCGTGCCGGATTGGCTTCCAACCCGCTTTACGCAGCAACTTCACAACACGGCGAGTGTCTTGCGCAGCGACCATTTTAATCCTAATCTATTTGACACAATAAGGCAACAGAACTAGACAGAAAGTGTCACTCATAGTGGCCTTTGTCGCGGTCGTGGATGAGGGTTCGCAAAACCAGGGCGATGGCGCCGCGGGTAAAGGCTTCGCGAATTTCTTGGCGGGTGCGCTCCCCCGGAACGGTTATGGGCCAAACCTGCATGGTGTAAGGGGTAGCACAACCAAGAAAACCGGTTCCGGCAGGCACGCCCAAGTCAGATTCCGGCCCGGCTACCCCCGTGGAGGAAACTGCCACATCGGCATCAAAAAGCTGCAAGGCACCGGCCGCCATTGACATGGCGCACTCTGGCGAATAAGCCGTTTTTTCGTCCAATAAGTCCGCGTCTACGCCGAGCACCTTGGTTTTCATCGCATCGGCATAGGTCACGACCCCGCCATTCAGTACGTCAGAAGCGCCCGGTACCCCGACCAGGGTCGAGGCAATCATGCCACCGGTGAGAGATTCCGCACAGGCAAGCCTCAAGCCGAGCTCACGCATCCAGTCAATCAGCAAAGGCGCGGATTTTTCTGTCTCAAAACGACCCAAGGAGCCTCCACTTTCAGAATGCGCCCGCTCGGAGGAAAGTAAAGTATCAATATTGCGGGCGCTCCCCTCCCCGCTCATCGCCGCAGCATATGGATTATTCATCAGTTTTCGCTTTCAAGTTCTTTCAGTTCTTCCATAGTTTCGCGAACCAGCATTCCCACCAGACCCGAATCAAAGCCGCGGGAGGCGAGATAACGCCAGAGTTTCGCCTGTAATTTAGCCCGTCCCTCGCGCGAGCCAATATCAAGGCCACGGCGCGCCGAGGTGAGTTTTCCAGCCAGCAAAGCCCGCGCGTTAGCCGTTTCCCAGTCGGGCGACTCTTCGTCGAGCGCCCTCAACGCAGCCTCCACGGTCCCAGTCTCGAGCCCCCGTTTTTCCATGTCGGCGCGGAGCTTCGCCCGCGACAATCCGGCTTTTCCCGCCCGCTGCCGGACGAGTTCAGTAGCGTAATCGTGGTCATCTAACCACCCCCGAGCTCCGAAGAGCGTCACGGCTTCTTCCACTGCTTCGGAAGTGAACCCTTTTTCCGCGAGGTACTCCCGCATCTGCGATTCGGTCACGGCACGGCGGTCTAAGAGATTTAGCCCCGCCTCGGCAGCCTCATTGGCTGCCGAGGCGACTAAATGTAGGCTCATGAGGCTTTCCGCATCTTCTTCGCAGTACTAGCGCTCTCGTTTTCCGTCTCATCCATAACGACAGCAATCTTGGCTTCGCCAGTTTCATCGGCTGCGCTCTCGGTCGCGTCATCCCCGGCGGTATCCTCCGCCGAAGCGTTGGGATCTTCACGAATTCCCATGGCAATAAGAATCTTGTTTTCAATCTCATCGGCGAGTTCAGGGTTATCCTTCAAGAACTTCCGGACATTTTCTTTCCCCTGCCCCAGTTGAAGTTCCCCGTAGGTGAACCAGGCTCCGGACTTCGTAATCACGTCAGACTCCACCCCGAGGTCAATCAGGCTTCCTTCACGGGAGATACCCTCACCGTAGACGATATCGAATTCTGCCTGACGGAAAGGCGGAGCCATCTTGTTCTTGACAATCTTGGCACGAGTTCGGTTCCCTACCGCATCGGTACCGTTCTTCAAAGTTTCAATCCGTCGCACATCGATTCGCACCGAAGCATAGAATTTGAGCGCTTTACCGCCGGTGGTTGTCTCCGGAGAGCCGAAGAAGACACCAATCTTTTCGCGCAGTTGGTTGATGAAAATCGCAGTGGTTCCCGTCGCGGACAAGGCGCCGGTGAGCTTACGCAAAGCCTGACTCATCAAACGCGCCTGCAAGCCGACATGAGAATCCCCCATGTCGCCCTCGATTTCCGCCTTCGGAACGAGAGCCGCCACAGAGTCAATGACGATAATGTCGAGCCCGCCCGAGCGAATCAGCATATCCGCGATTTCGAGAGCCTGTTCACCGGTGTCGGGTTGGCTCACGAGCAAGTTATCAATATCCACCCCGAGATTTTGGGCATACACCGGATCGAGGGCGTGTTCCGCATCAATAAATGCCGCATTGCCGCCGGCCTTTTGCGCACTCGCCACCGCATGGAGCGCCACCGTAGTCTTACCCGAAGACTCCGGACCGTAAATTTCTACAATACGTCCGCGCGGTAAACCACCGATTCCCAGCGCCACATCCAGCGCAATAGAACCGGTCGGAATCACCGAAATGCTCTTGTTGACCGCGGAATCCCCCAGTCGCATCACGGAGCCTTTACCGAATTGCTTGTCGATCTGACCGAGGGCCGTTTCCAGAGCCTTCGCCCGTTCGTTTTTCGCCATTATTTTGCCTTTCTTGTCCGCAGCTCGCCGCTGCCCGATTATCCAGGTTGTCTGCTCCAGCCCCTCTCCGAGGCCTTCAAGATGAGACTACGCGCAACCTCCCGCGTGAAAAATCGGCTATCTTGCACCATGTGGAAAACGCCAATTTTCGTCACCTGTGGAAAACATTATATCGAACACGCGTTCGAATCTTGCGACACGCCGCACGCCTCCAAAAATCCCTAGAAAACCGCCACTAAGTCACAGGCGCGCTCGCCACCAAAGCCTAAGAATCCGCGAAAATTTTCAAAAGAATTACCTAGCTTATGTATTTTCTTTACCCTCCGTTAACTCCTAAAATCCTCTCTTCCCTTGCCGAATTAAACGAATGTCGCGAGGAAAACGACACAAGAAGTCCAGGGAGGGAAGATGAGCCTCAGCGTCGGTTTGACGAGCTACGGGATGTACCGTGACATCTCGCAAACTGGCGCGACCCAAAAATCCTCCGCCTCCGAATCCTTCTCCGAAGACGAAACGAAGACCATTGCGATTTCAGTCCCCTCGGCTGACGGCGCCTCCATTGTTTCTTCCTCGGTTCAGTCGCGTCGCCCCACAACTTCCGCCGAAGCCGCGGCGCTGGCGGTAGGATTTGAGGCTCAGGCCGCACAGTATCTTGAACAAGCGCGCGCTGCGGAAAGCACCCAGAACGGCAACCCTCAGCAGTTGCGCGCCAAAGCAGCCCAAGCTCGCCAGCAGGCTCAGGCCATGCGCGGGATTGAAATGTCTTTAGCGGCTAAGGAAGCCCGCGAGGCCCAAGCGGAGGCCCAGCGCTTGGCTCAGACTGCGAAAGAAGAAAAAGCAGAACAAGTTGAGAAAGCGGAGAAAACCAAGACTGCCATCGCGCCGACCCCACCTTATGCCATCGAAAACGACAACACCGCCACTCCTCTCGGTGCCGCACCGACGGATTCCCAAACCGCCGAGGAATCCAGGAAGATCGAAGCTAAACAGGATGAGGCGGAATCTCGTCTCGTGAGGCTACAAATGGCTCAGGCCATCTTCTGGACCCAACAGCTCCAAGAAGTTCAGTAATCCTACTATTTTGGCTCTCCTTGCCGAAGTAAATGAGTGTTGCCAGGATGGCGACATAGTCTCACAGCCACGGAGGGCGAAATGGGCATCACTTTTGGCACGTCTGTGCTCGGGATGAGTACTCACCTCACCCTGGGGGTCCAGCAGCGTGCGTCCATTCGCTCTTTTGCTCGCTCCGCTGGCACCCTCACTAAAAGGGGCGAAGAAACTCTCAATGCTCTCGACACTTTCGACCGTAACCAGGCGTTGAACCAAGAACTTAAGAAGCAAAACGATGCCGCGGCGAGAAAGGCAAAGCGCGAATCCAGCGCCCTGGAGTCTTTCAAAGGCGCTGGCTCTGCCGGAAGTTCCCGCCACGCCGCCTCCACGGCCGGAGCATATGAAAGCCAAGCCCTAGCCTATGCCCAACAGGCCAAGGAGGCTGCCGCGATGGGCGACGAGGAGAAGGCCGCCGAGCTGAGCCACAAGGCTCTGATGGCTTCAGCAAATGCCAACAAGATGCACGCCGAAGAAGCCAAGCTTGCCCGCAAAGAAGCGGAGGAACGCTCCGCCAAAATTCGTCAGGAACGCAAGGAAGAAATTGCTGAGCGTAAAGCCGAGGAAAAGGCTCGGGAGGCACTGGCTGCTGCGAAACAGCGCCGCCTCGAAGAAGCGCAGGATAAAGCCGTTGATGCCAAACATCACCTAGAGGAGGCTCGCAAGGCCAAGCACGAGCGTAAAGCCGCCGAGGCCGAGGTTTGGGGGAAGCGCCTGGAGGAAGGCCAGTTCTGGATTCGGCAAATGCAACTGGTGCAAGAGGGCAAACATCCGACCCAGGCCGTGGCTCGGGCGCAAATCCAGGCTTTCCGCGATGCTTCCGTGGCAGTTGAAACCGTGGCTCCGGATTTTACCCCAACGGTGTTGGCTGCCTAGGGACGTTTAGAAACCTTGCCGACAGCAAAGGGCAAAACTGAGCCGAAAGACCTACCCCTGTCCATAACTCATTTGCGTTTTGACCAAGTGGTTTCGTTTTGGACGCGACCGGCTAGCCAGCAAATCAGGAAGATAAGGAAAGAAATCGTCGTGATATAGGGCGAAATCGGGAGACCCGGACCCAGCGAGAGCAGGATGCCGCCGAGAGCCGAGATGAGCGCAAAGATAACCGCGAGGGCGTGTTGGTGATACGGGTTCGCGCTGACTCTGGCCGCGGCGGCCCCCGGGGTAATCAACAGCGACAGCACCAAGAGTGCCCCAACCATTTGCACCGCCAAGGCCACCACCAGGCCCAAGATGACCATGAACAAGAGGTTCATCACGCGCGGGGACACCCCTTTGGTGAAAGCCACCGCCGGATCCACCGCCGCGTAGTAGAGTCGTCTCCCAAACAGCGCCAAGGTCAAGACCACGAGGAAACCAACCGCAGCAAAAACCGCGAGTTGGTTCGTATCGACCGAAACGATTTGGCCGGTCAAGAGGCCAAATTTATTCGAGGACCGCCCTTTATAAAGGGACAAAAACAGCACCCCGATACCGAGTCCGAAAGGCAGCAGCACGCCGATAAGCGCGTTTGTCCCCCAGCGCTTGGTGTAAGTTGCGCTCATCAGGAGTGCTGCCACTACCGAGCCGACGAGGGCTCCGCCGGTAACACTCGCTCCCAGGAACAGCGCGACCGAGGCTCCCGCGAAGGAAAGCTCGGAAGTCCCGTGTACTGCGAAAGCTGCGTCTCTAAGTTGCACCAGGGGGGACAGCAGTCCGGCCACCACGGCGAGAATGGCCGCCGCAATCAGGGATTCTTGGACCAGCGGGAGGAGTTCAAAAAAACCGTCGAAGTTGATGATGACATCCATTAGTGACCTGCTTCTTTCGGGTTGTGAGGGCGTTCCGCGGATTCGAAGTGGCCAGCATGGTGGTGACCATGGAGGGCCTCTTCAGCAAACTGATTACCGGATTCTCCGCCCAAGACGAAGAAGTTGCCGCCAATCTTCACAACCTCAACGGTTTCTCCATAGAGCCTAGTGAGGACTTCGCTCGACATGACTTCATTCACAGTCCCCACGGCGGCGCGACCTAAAGCGATGTAAACCACCTTGTCGAGCAGTTTTTCGACCGGATTCAACTCGTGGGTGACGAGAAGGATGGCGGTGCCTTGTTGGCTGAGACGTTCGAAAATCTCCACGATTTCGCCCTGGTGCTTGATGTCTAGTGAGGCCAGGGGCTCATCGGCCAGGAGAATCTCGGGTTCACTCACGATGGCAGCAGCTATCCGCAATCGCTGTAGCTCCCCGCCGGAGAGCAGGTTAATCGGGGCATCCGCGTAGGATTCGGCTCCCACCGCCTCGATTGCCTTCTGAATCCGTTTCGAGGCCCCAGGTTGGTTCCAAAATCCGAGTTTCGCCCCTTCAAGACCCAGATAAACCACGTCGCGACCGCGGATTTGGGCGCTGCGCGGGAAACGTCCGTGCTGGGGAAGGTAGGAGACTCTTGCCCCTTGACTGAGGCTCACCGTGCCAGCCGCCGGTTTCACTTCCCCCAACACCGCTTTGAGGAGCGTGGTTTTTCCGGCACCATTTTGTCCCAGAATCCCGACGATATCCCCGGGCGCCACCTCCAGATTGAGGTCGTGGAACACCTCTCTGCCGCCGTAGCTCAGGGCGAGATTATTGATTTTCAGCAAGTCCAAAACTGCTCGATTCTCTCTTTAATATTGCCTGCCGGAAATATCCGGGGAGTTTTTCGACAACATCGCGGTTTTCGGGGCTCTGGTGTCGAAAAACTCCCCAGATAATCCAAATTTCTCAACCCAGGAATCTGGAATCCCGTGAGTTTGGGGCTGCCTGGATTTCGGCAATTACTTCAGCGCCGCATCCAATTGGTCGAGCGCATCCCCAATCCAAGACACGTAGTCGCTGGCTCCAGCCAAAGTTTCATTCATGGTCACCAAGGGAATGCCCTTCGCTTTGGCTTCGTCTTGGAGCGCCTTCGACACGGGATCTTCCGTTTGGGCATTCACCAAGAGCACATCAACTTTGCCTTGCGTGAGGAGAGCCTTCGTCTCTGCCTGGGTCTTCACGCTCGGGCCGGATTCTGTTTCAGACTGTTCTACATAGGCAGCCGGAGTGATGTCGTGAACTCCAGCATCCTCCAAAAGGTAGTTTGCTAGGGGCTCGGTTGCCAAAGAATGCTTTTCACCACGCTCTTCAATAGCATCTGCTTTTTCTTCCAGGGCATCGAGCTTGGCTTCAAAGGCTTTGGCATTAGTCCGGTAGGCCTTTGCGTTGGTTTTATCGGTCTTACCCAAAGATTCAGCCAGTTTTTCGGCCACATCTGAGACGGTATCCAGGTCGTAGAACACGTGTTCATTCACCGCGCAGTGGTGGTGTCCGGCGTGAGCGTCCTCAGCGTGATCATCATTTTTCTCAGTTGCCTCATTTTCGTGATCGTGCTCATCTGTTTCTCCCGCATGTTCCTCATCGTCGCCGTGTTCGTGGGCATCCTCTTCTGCTGTTTCACAGTCAATACCCGAAATTTCAACCGCGTTCAAAACAGCCGGTTTGGCCTTTGCTGAATCAGCTAACTGAATGGCCCAATCGTCGTAACCGCCACCGTTGACAATCACCACGGAGGCATCATTGACAAGTTGCTTGTCTTTCACGGAAACTTCATAGGAGTGCGGATCTTGATTCGGCTGGTCGATGGAGGTCTTCACTTCCGCGAGATCACCCGTCACAGCCTTGGCGACACTGGCCCAAACATCGGTTGAGGTGTAAACAATGGGCTTGCCAGCATTATCGGCTTCGGCCTTGGCGGCTCCACCGGACGCTCCGCTGTTGGTGGCACATCCGGAGAGGCCCGCTGTTAGGAAAGCGGCACTGACGAGGGCTCCTGCACTCTTGAATTTCATGATTTCCTTTCAGTTTGAGTTTTGAGAACAGAGCAGAAAACTCATTTACTTCTTATTGCGAATCGTTCTCATTATCATCTAAGTGGCACTAAATGTCAAAACGCGCGACAATAGAGAAAATAGAGAGGATGACTGTGAAGGAAACCCAGCCCAGACAACGGAAAACCCGCCAGCTTGATGCGGTTTTACATGCTGTCCGCGGGGAAAAAGATTTTCTCTCCGCGGCTGATGTGTTCACTAAATTGAAAACCGCCGGTGAAACCGTCGGCCTAGCCACGGTCTATCGAAACCTGGCTTCATTAGCCGCCTCCGGCGTGCTTGACCAGCTCCGCTCCCCTGATGGCACCATGATGTATCGCGAATGCGGGGTCGCGCATCACCACCACCATCTAGTTTGTCGAAACTGCGGAAAAACCGAAGAATTCCAGCTCAAGGGGCTGGAGGAAACTTTGGGCGAACTGGCTCGCAAAAATGGCTACTCCGACATTGAGCACGTCGTGGAGCTGACTGGACTGTGCGCAGACTGCGGCGAAGAAAGCCAGCAATAACAAGCCTATTGCCGGATGCGCCCCTGGAGTAGGTCAATCAGTCTATCCAGAACCCGCACATCTTGGCGCAGGCCATTGTGTTCATATTCCGAGGTCACCCACAGTCGGCAATCCGCCATCATCTGGGCGGTTTCGAGCGAAAACTTCAGCGGCACATAGGCATCTTGAAAATATGCCACTGCCGCCACCGGAACTTGCGCCGCAGCCAAGGCTTCCGCGGAATAGAGCCGGTTCCAGACGTGGTCGGCCACCAAATCTGCCGCCTCGCGAAGCCCAGAGAGCTCAGAGTCCTCCAAAAATAGTGAGCGGTGAAGGTGTTCCCCACCGAGCAGGGTCGGATCCTGCTTGACCTCCGCGGGCATGGTTCGTTCCGCGGCCCAGCGAGTTGCCACCCCATCAGCATAGGACGACTCGTGCAAAATCGCATAGACTGGGTTTCGTCCCCCGAAAGGTAAGGCCGCGCCGAGGTCGTGGCGGAAAGCCGCCGAGAGCGGGTCATGGTCGAGCAAATTGTGGAGCCGCTGCATCCCGCCTTGCATCCCAATTGTGATTCCAACCGTGCGCCACCGCTCGGGACTGACCGTATCGCCGTTTGGCAAGGTCAACTTGCCTTCCGCGCAGAGTTCCGCCACTCGGCGCACTTTGTCGCGGTCTTCCGGGAATTCCCGATAGTATTTCTCGGACTTCTCGGTCATTATCTGCCAAGTCTCGGAATAGACGTCTTCAATGGAGTGACCCACCGCGGTAAGACCTCCGGTCAAGATGGCTCCCGCCAGCGCCTCGGGGTGAGAACAGAGATAGTGAACCGAAGTAAAACCTCCGAAAGACTGTCCGAGCAAAGTCCAGCGCTCCACCCCGAGGTAGGCTCGCAAAGCCTCCGCGTCATTGACAATCTCATCGGCCCGCAGGTGAGTCAGGTATTCGGCCTGCGCGGTCGCGTCCAAACCGGCCAAAGCACCGGTGGTCGGATCCGCCGAAACTGGGGTGGACCTCCCCGTTCCGCGTTGGTCGAGCATCACAACTTGGAAATCCTCCAATGCCCGCGGCAGCCAGTTCGGATTCGGGTTCGGGTATAGCGCCGGACGCGGATCCTCGTTCCCGGGACCCCCTTGCAAAAACAACAGGAACGGTTTATTCGCGCCGTCTTCGCCGGTCACGATCCGAGCGAACACTTCGATTTTTCTCCCCTGCGGTTCCGTGTGGTCCAGGGGCACTTCCAAAGTAATCTCGCGAAGTTTCAACGCGGGCAAAAATTTTGTCTCATCCAACATAGTCCTATCCTAACTTGTCAGTTTTCCTACCACTTGTTCCCGAAGTTTCAGGTCTCAGTCCCATCCGTTTAGACTGAGTCGGTGAGATGCAAGTATTTTAGCGCCGGAAAGTGCCGGTCCTGCGATTTGATGGGGATGCCCTATAACGCGCAGCTTCAGGGGAAACTCCGCCACACGAGGCAGGTCCTCTCCCCTTTCGGTAAAGGTCAGCAAATTACCTGGCTGGAACCTTTTAGCTCTCCTCAGACTGCGTTTCGCAATAAGGCAAAAATGATTGTGAGCGGGTCGAAGAAGGATATTCGACTCGGGCTTGCTCCCACTTCGAAGCATCCTCGGGGCGTTGACCTCGAGGATTGCCCGCTTTACCCGGAGTCTATCCGCGCCGCTTTCGCGCCTCTTCGGGATTACCTGACACGCCTCGGCGTCCGTCCCTACCAAATCGAGGCCGATAAAGGGGAAGTCAAAAACGTCCAGATTACTTCCAATCCGGAAGGTGAGCTCATGATTCGCCTCGTGTTGCGCTCCAAGGCGGCGCTGAATCGGGTGAAAAACACTTGGGCGGAGCTCCGAGAGGTACTTCCCCATTTAGAGGTTTTTTCGGTCAACATTCAGCCGGAACATGCCGCGCTTCTCGCCGGTCAGGAGGAGATTCTCCTGAGCGATGAGCGCTTTTTGAAGATGCCCGGGGTTGGCGCTGAGCTAAGACTAGCCCCGAACGCCTTTTTCCAAACCAATACGGCTGCCGCCTTGACTATGTACCAGCAAGCCGCTACCTGGGCGGGGACGATCCAGCCCCAAACCGCCTGGGATCTCTATTGTGGAGTGGGCGGGTTCGCTTTCGCGGTTGGCTCCGCAACAGAGGCGAAGGTAACTGGAGTGGAGATGGCCGGGGCTGCGATTGAGGGCGCGAAGGCGTCAGCAAGCGAGTCCGGTGGGGAGGCGCATTCTGCAAAGGATGTGCCGGAAAATGGGCAAACCCTTGTTGAATCCACACCCCACTTCATCACCGCCGACGCTACCAAATGGATAAAGAACCAAAAACATCTCGAAACCCCAGACCTTGTCGTCGTGAATCCGCCGCGGCGTGGGCTCGGCTCGGAACTCGCCAAGTGGATGGAGAAATCCGGAATTCCCCACGTAATCTATTCTTCCTGTTACCAGCCCACCCTCGTCTCGGATCTCCAACGGATGCGTTCCTACCGACTCAAGGATGCTAGACTTATCGACATGTTCCCCCACACGCGACACGTTGAGACGGTAGTATTGATGTCAAAGGTCAAAGGGAAATAGGCGCGAAAGCCCAGTAATACTGCGGTTTTCGGGCAATCGGGCAAATTTGGCATCGGACAGACAAAACGCTTCTCGGTAACTTATCCAAGGGCAATCCGGCTCAAAAAGTGTGAGAGTTGAGTTGCCACGATAGATGTCACTATGTTGAGTTGCCGAGTTAGATGTTGGGGAGTTGTGGCTGTGAGATAGATGTCAGTGCGATGGTTGGAAATGAAATGTCCAGCAATTCGCTGTTTATGGTAAAGACAATTTGGTGGAGATTCGCTATGCTTTTCTCAGGAGGTGGGTCATATGGATCTTATGAAAACAGGTAAATTTATAGCGGATCTTCGAAAAGAGAAAGGTCTGACGCAAGAGCAACTCGGAGAAAAAATCGGAGTCACTAATAAAACAGTCTCCCGATGGGAAACAGGAGTATATCTGCCACCTGCAGATGTGATGCTGGTTTTAGGAGAACTTTTTAGTGTTAGTGTCAATGAAATTCTTAGTGGAAAGAGATTAACCGATGATGAGTACAAGGAGGCCGCAGAGGAGAATCTGACACAGGTTATCAAAGCCAGCAGCTTCTCATTGAAGGATAAAATAGAGTTCTTCAAGAAGAAATGGCTGAAAGAGCACATTGCTATTATGGTATTCATCGGGATTTGTATCATAGCTGTGTTCATAGCCGGTATTTTGATTAATAATGTGATACTTGTTTCGATTACTCCTCTGCTGATTGCCGTTGCACACGCATGGAGAAACAATACCATGATGGCTTATGTTGAACGTAATGCCTATGATGGAATAGGTAACTAACTGACACACCAAAGCTCCCACACTGCCATCATCGGCGGCGGGGAGCGCACTTTACCGGACTCAACCAGCGGTAGAGTTGCAGGAAATCAACCTACGGTTCGTGTAAAAATATGATGATACCGGCTATGCTTGAGTCATGAAAGGAGGTGCCCGATATGGATCAAATCAAAATTGGAAAATTCATAGCATCCTGCAGGAAGGAACAGGGCATGACTCAGGCAGTCCTTGCCGAGCAGCTTGTCCAGTTCACTGGCATCAAAGCCAAGGAGAGATAGGTCAAAGGACTGATCCTGCAGATCAGACAATTCGACCGACAGCATTTCCTCATCCCAGCCTGCGTTGAGCGCCAGCTGATTGTCCGCAAGGATATACGCACGCTTTTGTGCTTCCGTCAGGTTCTCGGCAAAAACGCAGGGCACGGTTTCATATCCTTCCTCGCGGGCAGCCGTAATGCGACCGTGGCCGACGAGGATGTTATAATCTGCGTCAATGACCGCAGGACTCACAAAGCCGAACTCCCTGAGAGAAGCGCGGAGCTGTGCGATCTGTTCTTTACTATGTGTCCGGGCATTCCGGGCATAGGGCACCAGCTTATCAATAGGTACCTGTTCCAATTTCTGTGTGTTCATTTACATATTCCTCCTGCTTCGAAGCAGCTGCTCCATCACGCTGTCCTGCGGGCTGCCCTCAAAGGGCTCGGTGCAGTTTTGCTTCACAATGTCGTAAATCTCATACCAGAGCAGGTTGGCCTGCTTCTGAAAGTTCATCAAAAGCTGTGTGAAAGGGCTCGCAATGGCAGCGCCGGTGGTAGGGTGCTTTCCGAGCATTCCGTATTTGCTGACCGCTTCGGAACACTGGATATACCGGGCAAAGGCCTCAGAGTAGCTTTCGAGCAGGCGCTTGTTTACCAGCCTCTCGCAGCCGCGTTCCTTGAGCCACAGCCATGTTTCCTTATAGATTTCATCTGCGCCGAGGGGCTTGCCGTCCTTCTGCAGAGCAGAGAGGTAATCGTCCGGACTTGGCATATCCATACCTTCCAACTCTACGCCGTCACCGATGTCGTCAACATCGAAGTCGGTCATGTCTTCGGTGAAGTCCGGCAGCTCCATACGCTTTGCAGGTGCGCCTTTCATTATTTTGTCGGCGAGGGCGTCCGGCTTGGAGCCAGCTTTGACACGCCGCCCGCCGCGATAGGTTCCGTCTTTCGCCATGTCGATCACTTCCATTTCTGTGGTGCAGGGTTTAATACCCTGTTTGAATTGCAATTTTTGTGTAAAAGACCCCGCGCCGTTTTCCGGGGAAAAGGGTCGTAGAGATTTTGACCGCCCTACCGGTCGCCTCGCTCGCGGTGAATCTTCTCGTGACACGAACGACAAAGACTCATAAGGTTGGACTCGTCATTCGATCCTCCGTCAGCAAGCGGCACGATGTGGTGGACTTCCTCGACCGCGACGTAGCGTCCTTCCTTTAAGCACTGCTCACAAAGCGGGTGCTTGTGAACGTAGCGGTCACGGATTCGTTTCCATGCTCTGCCGTAGCGTTTGCCGGTAGAGTAGCCGCGCTGAAACTTCTCGTAGTGTTGATCCATGATCTTTGCGTGCTCTTCACAATAAACGCCGTCCGTAAGGTGTGGACATCCGGGATAGCGGCACGGTCGTTGTGGTTTTCTTGGCATAAGCCGTGCCTCCTTTCAGGGCATAAAGAAAGCCCTGCAGGGTGTTCCCGCAAGGCTCGTGTGCTGCGTGTGCAGCTGTTCTTTATTTTGTTTTGCTGATTATATACTATCATAAAGGACGGGTGGACATCTTAGGACAAAGCAGGACATTTCGGGCGCATTTCAAATGATAATCGGATCATCCGGAAGCGTCACATGAAGGAGTGCCTTGCCATGCCAGCGGCGAATGGTACGGGCATCTGCACAGAGCTCCATCCCGATTTGCTCCCACGTATAGTTATGGATGTACCGGTACTTGAGTACCATGCGCTCGTCGGTATCAGGAACTGCCTCAATGACCTCCCGTATCTGTTTCTTGAGGTCTGATAGCATTTCCAGCTCACCGGCGATTTTCTTTTCCAGTGTCCACAGTTTCTCAAGCGTCCGGACAAATGGTGCTTCGGTATTACGTGATGTCTGCACGCGGTCTTTATCATATTGGATAGCCGACACGCTGCCTGCCATCTCACGCAGGTTTTGTGCTTCTATCGTGTCGGACTTGATTCTCTGATCAAGGCGGTAGGCCTGATGGAGATATTCTTTTACTGTCATAAGGACTTCGCCTCCTCTCGTAGTTTTTGTATGAGATACTCGCCGTCTACACTCGTTAAGGCCTTGTACCAGCCGGAGCGGAAGAACCGTTCACACTCCATTGCATCCGACATGGCGGCTTGATTACCGGGTTTCTTTTTCAGGCGCTTCAGGGCGTCCCGGTAATCCTTCACTGCCTGCAGCACGATGGCATTGGCGAGATTTTCATAAGGATCGGTCATCACACCACCTCAAGGTCAGCCTTGACCGCGTCAATCAGTGCGGTCTGCGTCATTTCTTTCTTGGATAGCGCCTTTACGATCCTTTCGTCGATGGTGCCCTTGGTAATAATGTGCTGGATCACCACAGTGCCGGATTCTTGACCTTGCCGCCAGAGACGGGCGTTGGTCTGCTGATATAATTCCAGAGACCATGTAAGGCCGAACCACACAAGGGTGGAGCCTCCGGCCTGAAGGTTCAAACCGTGACCGGCAGAGGCCGGATGGATGACTGCTACAGGAATCTTTCCCGCATTCCAGTCAGCAATATCGCGGCTGGTCTTGATCTCCCGAACATTGAAGCGGTTCTTGATGCGGCTTAGGTCATGTCGGAACCAGTAGGCCACAAGAAGCGGTTTTTCATTGGCGGCCTCGATAATATCCTCCAAAGCGTCCAGCTTCCTATCGTGGAACTCGATGACCTCACCGGTATCGGCATAAATGGCGCCGTTTGCGAGCTGTGAGAGCTTGCCCGTAAGCGATGCGGCATTGGCAGCAGTCACCTCACCATCAGGGAGCTGCAATATGAGCTCCTGTTTCAAATCCTCATAACGGCTGCGCTCAGAGTCGGAAAGCTGCACTTCATATTCTGTTGAAACCAGCTCCGGCATCTTCAGATGGTCGGTAGATTTCATGGAAATCGTGATATCCGAGATCCTCCGATAGATGGCATCCTCCGCATAGGGCAACGGCTTATAGGAGTAGATGATCTCGCCGTTTCTCTTGTCCGGCATGAAGTAATTTGTCCGGTACTGTGTGATAAAGCGTCCGAGGCGCTCGCCCATATCCAGCACTTTAAACTCTGCCCACAGATCCATGAGACCGTTGGAGGAAGGAGTGCCTGTGAGCCCGATAATCCGGTGAATCCGTGGCCGTACCTTCATCAGCGACTTAAAGCGCTTGGATTTGTGATTTTTGAAGGATGACAGCTCATCGATAATCACCATATCGAAGTCAAAGGGAGAGCCGGACTCGTCAATGAGCCACTGCAGGTTTTCACGGTTGATGATCGTGATATCCGCTTGCTGCATGAGGGCGGCTTTTCGCTCCTTCGGTGTCCCGACTGCGACCGCATAGGTAAGACCTCTTAGGTGCTCCCATTTCTGGATTTCTGCTGGCCATGTATCGCGGGCGACTCTTAAGGGAGCTACCACTAACACGCGATGCACTTCGAAGCTGTCAAATAACAGGTCATATACTGCCGTCAGGCTGATGATCGTCTTGCCAAGCCCCATATCTAAAAGGACTGCGGCCACAGGGTGCTTTTCAATATAGCGGATGGCATAGTACTGATAATCATGTGGATTGAAGTTCATCGATCATCCCTCCAATCTGCTCCGGATCGTCAATGACATATACCGCAAAGCCCATCTCCCGCAGCAACCTGTGGCGTGAGAGCTGGAGAGGGCGTGGCTTTTTGCCGGGTGCCTTCAGCTCCGCGAAGCCGATATGGCCGTCAGGGAGTAAGATCAAGCGGTCGGGCATTCCTGCGAAAGACGGACACACCAGCTTAAGGGCAATGCCGCCGTTCTTTTTTACCGCAATAGTTAACTTGTTTTCTATCTGTTTTTCTATCATTGCAAACCTCCGTCAGGCGTTAATTTCAGGGGTTGTGCAAGGTGTATCAATGGTATTTACCGAACTTTTTCTTAGAGCTATTTTTTTAGGCCTAAGAGAGTTTTTATATAAGACCTTGATACACCTTGTCATAGTCCCGGATTAATGCAGAAAATCTTCCTCTGCACCGCTGTCCTCATGAATCTTTAAGCCCTTGAAATAGCGCTTCCGATTCAGTGTCAGCCGCTCGAATCCGGCTTTCTCCAGCGCAAAGTAAAAATCTGCCGTGCTGCGCACATACTCATTGCAGTCCAGCGAGTAGTTGCGGTATGCCTGATAGAGCGCCGAGGAGCTTTCCTTAAAGGACTCATCCACATCGCACTTCTCGTCCAGAAAATGTCCGAACCAGTCGTTCTGGCTGCGATATTCATCGATGGCCTTTGTTACGCAGTCCGGTACCGGAATCTGGTAGTCCAGCGCGATGACTTTTTTGGCACCTTCGATGATCCATGCCAGAATGCTTTCACCGGCATTTTCATACAGGTACTCGCCGTAATTCTTGATGTCGGCCTTGCCCTCGATCTTGGCATTAAACGGGATCACGATAAGCCTGCGCCAGATACCGTCATCGGAAGCGGAGACGCGAGGCAGGTGGTTCGTATACAGCACCAGCGTATGGCAGGGCTTGAAGGAAAACGGGTCTTTATACTTTTTCTCCGCAAACACATCATCCGTAGAGCAGAGCTGCTTGACGGTAGAGTCGTTGAGCCGTGCGCCTTCCTGCATTTCGGCAGCAATCAGCAGGCGTTTGCCCTTGACCTCAGCCATTTCCGGCTTGATGTTCCTGCGGCAGCCGACGGTCAGGGTATCTGCGGATATATTTCCGCTGTAGAGTCCAAGCACGCGGGAGATGGCATTCCAGAAGGTGGATTTGCCGTTGCGTCCATCACCGTATGCGATGATGAGTGCCTCCACAAAAACCTTCCCGATAGCAGCAAGGCCGCAGATCATCTGTACATAGTCGATAAGCTGCTGATCCTTCTGAAAAATCAGATCCAGATTATCCTGCCAGAGCTGCGCTCCCTTACTGCCGGGTGACACGGACGTGATTTTTGTAATAAAGTCATCTGCAGAATGTTCGCGGGCTCCGGCCATACCTTTGCGAAGGTCGTAGGTCGCCTCCGGTGTGCAGAGCAGGAAGCAATCTGCGTCCAAGTCTCTCGGCGAGATTTCCAGCATCGGGTGCGTCTCTTTCAGAGTAGATGTAATGTTCTTGGAGTCGCGTCTACGGACGGCAAAGCTCTGGTAGGCCTTGGCGGCAAGGAACTCCTGATAGGCCTCCATCTGCTCGTCGCTCATCAGCTGTTCAGCTTTGGCCTTGGATGTGTTATCAAGGATTTCCTGCGCTCCGCAATTTTTGAGCTTCTGCAGAGCCTCCATCATATTTCGATTGGCTTCTGCGAGCTGTCTGCGGGTAAGTTCATGAGCGACGGCCTGTGCGCCGGGCTCTGTTTCCTGCCAGTAGTGATCGCTGTATCGAATAAAGTGGGTGGCCGGTGAGTAACGCAGCTCGTTTGCAAAATACTTCGAGAGCACCTCTGCCTGCCCGACGTCGGAAAAGTCCTCCGGCTTATAGCTATTCTCATCGTTATAGACTTCCGGAGGGACATATCCGTCCTCACGGCTGATCTTGGAATAAAAACGCTGGGCGCTGTGCCAGATTGTATTAAGCTCGCTGTTATCCAGAGGCGGCACGCAGGTCGCGGCCTTTTCCAGAAAACTTTGGTAGGCTTTTTCCGTATCACCGTATTTCTTTATGACGATACCGGCAAAGCGGGACATGGTAGCGTTACGGCTTCCTTCCGGGATCACGACGTCTTTCTCGTGGCCGCCGGGCAGGTCTGCATCGAACTCGTCATCATTCAAAAATTCCGTGAGGTTCATGCGACCGGGATAGAGCTCCACATTCGGCTCCTGTGTTCCGAAGAAGAAGCGAGCAGCATCCAGAGCCTTCGTATCAAAATACGGAAATATGGAATTGACCAGCTTCTTCATATCGCTATAGAGGGCAGCATCCGTCACCCGGTCGATGGGAAAGAGCACATGGAACTTTGGCCTTGCCGGTTTGCCGTTTTTCTCGCGCTGATTAAAGCGGCTGTAATGGATGGCGAGGCTTACTCCCGGAAATGCCTCCAGCACATCTGCCGGTGTGATCCAGTCTTTCGGATCTTCTGAATGGTCGTTATCACAGTCCACGGGAAGACAGTCAGCGGAGAGGAAATTGTCGCTGTTGCGGTAGTGATTTTTGTACTCCGCACACACATAGTCGTGACCGACTGCGTCTCTCATGCTGTCCGCGTCCATGACAACGGTTTTATGCGGATAGGAGCAGTTTCCGGGATTGCCGATAAAATCGGCGCTATACAGGGTAAACATCAGTCGTACACCTCCTCCGATTCTTCCTCCAGCACCTTCGTGATAAATTTCAAGGCGCGGATCATGGTTTCCAGTTCGCAGTCGCCGCCAAGGGTAACTTCAAAGCCGCTGCAGCCGAATCTGTCCATAAAAGGCCTGACATGGATATCTGTGCTGGCTTCATCGGAAATGCGGAAATAAGTTCGTCCGCCGTGGCCGGTGTCGCCACCTTTGTAGCCGGTCGTCCCGGCTTCGACCTGCAGGATATTGGCACTTACCACATCGCGGGTGTAGGTTGTGATCTCAGTGCCATCGAAAAGCTCTCTGCGATTTTCTTTAATTTCATACATAGCGTTAGACCTCCTGACATTCTTCTGTGAAATAGCGCAAGTGATAGCCTTTCCACTTGGCGCGTTTGATTTCTGCTTCCATACCGGATGAGATGCGGCTGCCGAATACCCAGACCTCAGCGCACTTGCTCATGAGGGCATTTCCGAAGAAAAGACCAAGCTCACGTTCTTGCGGATTGTCATCATCAAGGAACTGCGGAAATAGCAGATGCGGTGCGATAGGGATATATCCCTTGTCCACGGCATAGAGGCTGTAGCGTCTGGCGTTGGCTACGTTTGTCTCCACATCTCCGGAAAACGGAGAGCAGATGTAGACGATAGGCCGGAAAGCACGAAGGGACTGCTTTTCATTTGCAGCAATCCGGGATAGTGCTTCACCTGCAGTTGGGTCAGGATAGCCTTCGCTGTTGCGATAATCGTTGCTCACTCAAAAGTCCTCCTTTCCGGGCAGACTTAAAGGCGTCCACCTCCAATTTCCACTGGAGATGAACGCCTGATTTGAGCGGACGATTTTTAATCTTTTTTGTAGAAGGGCGTGACATAACCGTCGGCGCGGAGCTTCAGGCCTTTTGCCCACGGCGGAGTCCTGCCCATCTGTTCACAGAGAACGTCAAGAGACATGCGAGGGTCTGCTTCGATGACCAGTTCGTCGTGGATATGCATGACGATGGAGCAGCAGCGAAGCGTCTTCATGGCATAGCAGAGAATATCGCGGGAGGTTGCCTGCACGATATTTTCCACGAATTTCGGCCCGTATGAATCGAGCCGTTCCCATTTTTTCGTGCTGCCGATGCCCTCATAGGTAATACACTCACCTCCGAATTTATTCGTACCGACCTTTGGCTTCACATAGGCGAGGTTCCGTCCGGAGGGCAGCGTAATAAAGAGCATCCCGGAGCGGCAGGAGAAAGTAAGCCCGTAGCTGCTGGTTGTGTGTTTATACTTCACAGCCTCCATGACAGCGCGGTCGACATCCCACCAGAATTTTACGATGTTAGGATTTGTCTGCCGCCATGCATCCACCAGCGGAGGAAGCTCATCTTCGGAGAGTCCCATCTCTATAGCGCCCATTGCCTTTAAGGCACCGACCGAGCCGCCATAGCCGAGCGCGAGTTCCGCAATTTTGCCCTTTTGGCGCAGATGGCCGTTAATGCCATGTTTCTCAACCGGAACATGGAACATCTGACTGGCACTGGCGCAGTAGATGTCACCTCCGGTTTCAAAGACCTTTTGACGCCACGTCTCACCGGCATACCACGCGATGACTCTTGCTTCGATGGCGCTGAAGTCGGAAACATAAAACTGCATACCGTCTTTCGGGATGAATGCTGTCCGGATCAGTTGGGAGAGGGTGTCCGGGACATCCTCATATAAGAGCTTCACGGCATCAAAGTCGCCGGATTTCACAAGTGCGCGTGCGTCAGCCAGATCCGGGAGATGATTTTGCGGGAGGTTTTGTAATTGTATAAGCCTGCCTGCCCAGCGACCGGTACGATTGGCTCCGTAAAATGCAAACATGCCGCGAGCCCTGCCGTCATCACAGACTGCACGCTCCATCGTCTGATATTTCTTGACGGAGGATTTGGCAAGCTGCTGTCGGAGCTCCAGAACGGTTTGAAGTTCTGGCGGAGCGGTTTTGATAAGCTCTGCCACGACTTTCTTCCCAAGGCTGTCAGTTTCGAGCCCGTTGTCGGAGAGCCACTGTTTCATTTGCTGGACGGAGTTTGGATTATCAAGTGCTGTCATATCTTTCATGGCAGCAGTCAGTTCTGACCGGGAGCGGGAGTCCATTTCGATGGCTTCCTTTACCAGATCCATATCGAGCCGGACACCACGGTCGTTGATTTCCTGATCGATGTGGTATTCATCCCAGACCTCCTCTGGTACAGGGAACTTGGCAAGACGATCCTTAATACCGATCTCTGTTTCAACATCGCGGATGTTATATTTTTTGAAGGCCTCCCACTTGTCCGGCGCATGGAAAGGATGGTTCCTTGTGCGACCGCCGTTTGCTTTCGTCGGAGCGCAGGGCACGGAGAAGTATTTGATAAGCTCCTTGCCTTCGGTGAGCTTCTGCTTCTCAAGGCCGAGGACGGCACCGACGCCTTCCAGAGAAAGTGGTAGTCCCATTGTGGCTGCCCAGACCATAGAGCAGCGCCAGCTTTCGGGATTTAAGAAGCGTGCGCATTCGGTCGAGAGAGGGTGTTTATCATGGAAGGGATCAAGGCTTACTCCAAGATCACGGAGATATCGGGATAAGCAGACCCGTTCAAAATTTGCGTTGAAAGCCCATTTGATGACAGTATCATCAGTCAGAGCATCTATAATTTCCTGCGGCAGGCGCTCTCCCTGTGCAAGGTCGATGACCGTCACCTCGGAGCCGTCGGCGCTGTAGCCGAACAGCAGTATCTCAAAATCCGGTGACTCGGCATATTTATATACGCCGCACTTGGATAGGTTCACGTCGCTGTAGGTTTCGATATCAATACTGAGTGTTTGCATAGATTTTCACCTCAATTCAAACAAGCGGCTTAAGATTGCTCCTAAGCCGCCTGCCGGTACTGGATTATTTCAGGGATTCCATACGCTTGATATGGTATTCGTCGTCCTGCGCGGCTTTTTTCTCCTCGCGCTTCTCACGCTTGAAGTCATTGATCACCGTCTGGATGGCGGCCACTGCCCAAGACAGCACTACGATGCAGAAGCATCCGATCAGGATGTTGCAGAGAAGGGATGAAATCATAACTGTGCTTTCCATTGTTTTGCGCTCCTTTCCTTAGTTGAGAAAATCTTCATCGTCGTCAGTAGCAAAGTCGGACTCAGCGCTTGCCTTGCCGCCGAGAGGCTCACCGTCACGGATCTTCTGCAGGTTGTTGAGCCCACAGGCGATTCCCTTGTTGCCGGAAGAGTTGAAAGCATAAAACGTGATGCTGGCTCTGCCGTACACGCCGCTGTACACTTCGGAGCGGGTGAGAATCGGATTAAGGTCTGCGTCCACGATGCCGGGTGCAGAGGTTGCATTGGCGTTGACGAAGTAGGCGTTCTTGTAGGCCTCGTCGTCCGGACGTTCTGCATCGCCATCGCGCAGAGGAGTCTTCAAAACAGAGAGCGCCGGTACGGACTTGCCGTTGCCCTTGAGCTTGGCCTCTCCCTCCTTGTAGGCAGCTTCGATAGCAGCCTGAATCTTGGCGATGGTCTTGGTGTCGGACTTCGGGATGATGAGACTCACGCTGTACTTAGGAGTGCCGCCGTTGATGGACTTCGGCTCCCAGACGTTCGCGTAGCTCCAGCGTGTGTCGACACCGGTGATAACCTTCATGGGATTGCTGATTTTTACATTCTTACTCATTGTCGTTTTCCTCCATAAAATCATTTTTTGCTGTATTCATGGCCGGGCGCTTGTCGCTATCCGGCACAAGTGTGGGTTTGCCCTGTGGCTTTTCGATATAAGCCGTCAGGAGTTCATCAAAGCGGGACTTGCCGAGGAGCTTCTGCATGGCGGTGACGCCGAGCAGCTTTTTCTCATACGGGTCGAAGCCTGCTTTCTCGACCGTTTCAATGACAGCGGCCTCATTGCTGTATCTTCGGTTGGCACGTCCTTCGACGAGCTTGAAGCCAGTCCACTCCTTACCGGAGAGAGCTTGCTGCAGGGCATATTCCTTGATGTCGGATGCCCAGCTGACCAGCTCATCCACTTTGCCGAGGATAACCTCGATCTCGGTGTCCGTGAGCAGTGGCGGGAGCTTGAAATCATGCTGTGCGAGTTTCAGGTTAGCTTCGGCTCTGGCTCGGCACTCGTTCTTGGCCTTGCAGAAGCCGCACCATTCACCACACAGGAAATTCCCATCTCCGGCGAAGGCCAATTCTGCGGTGGGCTTCAATACTTCGTCTGCCCAGCGGTAGAGCGCGTCTTTGCTGATCTCGAACGTGCTGATGTTTTGCCGTCTCGGCTGGTAGATAGTCATGGAAACCTGATCGATGTCGTAGATGCCATCGAAAAGCTCCAAAGCGCCGAGCGCGTAACACTGCATCTGCGGGTTTTCATCTGCTGAGACCAGAACGCCGAGACCGTGTTTGTAATCGATGATCCTGAGTGTGCCGTCTGCAATGATGATGCAGTCGGCTGTTCCGAAGCCCTGTTCTACCCAGCGGGAGAAGTCCACACGCTGCTCGATCAGGACGACCGGGTCGCTGCATGTTTCCTTGGCGGCTTCGACCTGCTCCAGAACGTATTCGGCATAGCCGCTGGCGCAGTCCTCCATCTCTTCGGAATACCATTTGAGGCTTTTGGTCGGGTCTTCTGCGGGAAGTCCAAGAGCGGACTTGATCTTGAATTCGCCAAGCGCATGTGCATCGGTGCCTTCTGCAGCGTAGTCGCTTCCTTTATCCTCATAGGTTTCGCAGAGCCTTGCTGATGGCGGGCAGTGCAGCCACCTATCGGATGAAGATGCGGAGAGGATCGCGTGTGCTTTAGCTGCCATTGCCGATTACCTCCGCGTCCTTCAACAGGGCTTCATAATTTGCCGGGTCTACGGCTGAGAGCTTTGCGGCACCGTACTTCTGGAGCAGGGTGCGAACCTCTGCGGTATGACCGGCACGGGACTTCTCGGCAAGGACGGCTCTTACATCCTCCAGCTTGATCTCTGGCTTGGGTTTCTCCTTCTTAGCAGCACATTTTAAATTCTGCTGCTTTGAATCGTTTTCGCCGGAAAAATGCTGGTAGAGCCAGTCGGCTGCGGCATTAATAGAAGCAGCAGCGGTGCGGAGCTCTTCGATGGTTTGTGCCATTTCTGCCATCTTTGACATGTTCTTTTCCTCCTTCCTCGGATTGGCTTGCGGCAAGTACCCGGAGGTTTCTTGCCAGTCTGGCGGATACGTGACTGATGGAATTCAGGAGTTTTATCTCCTCGTTCACGTTGCCGCCGGTGTCTGCATAACTGCGGTACATCATGTTCACCTCGCTTTCTGAAGGCTTTGTTCTCTGTCCTTCACCTTCCACTGGAGATGAACTTTCGATTTGAGCGGAGAATTTTATAAAAAGTTTTCCGACCACCATCCGAAAGAGAGATGATGGCCGGAAAGAATGTGGTTCGTGGTGTTTATATTACTTATCGCCGCTGATCCTACGAAGATCGGTGCGGTACTTCTTCATCTGGTCAGCAAAGGTCTTCTGCGGACGACCGAGCTCTCTTGCAATGGCACGGTCGGAGATACCCTCCGGGTGATCCCTCCAAAGCTGGATGATGGTATCGGCCTCCGGGTCGAGTTCACGCAGACGTGCAAAGAGCTGCTCCAACAGCATACGGTCGGCTATGACTTCATCCATCGGTTTGTTGCTGTCCGGGATATAATCGCCGAGTGTGCCGTTGCCGTCCGGGAGAGGTTGATCCAAAGATGTGGTGTCACCTGCCGCGTGGTATTCACAGCCGATGCAATCGCCGTCGCACTTCCATATAAAGCGATACGGACACATGCACCTGCCGTGATCCTGCTCCTTGTGGCGGATACGGTCGGCTTCCTTATAAAAAGAGTCGTGCTGTGTCTTGGTGACTGGCACCTTCTCGCCGGTGCTGCGAACGTAGATGAAATAGGTCTTCTGATTGTCATTGTTTTGCATAATAAAACCTCCGATTTTCGTGTGGTTCCCGAACCGGAGGTCTCATGAAAAGAGCGTGGAAGGCCGACCGGAACGGGAAATAAATCCGTTTCAGTTGCCAACCACGCTCGTAGGTTGGTGTTTATTTACTTGTGACTGCTATGACCGTTCGAACCACTCTGCATGCCGGGTGAGCGTTCATAGCGGTGAGCCTTTTTATGCCTTGCTCAGGGTAGTCAGCAAAATAGACTAAAAAGTTTCTTTGCGTTCACAAATTAAATATCAGCGAAAGCTCGGAAAGAATTGAAATTCGCCGAAATCTGTGGTATAATGTAAAAGCAAGTTTTGTCAGTCATCTGCTGACTGACATCATTGTACAAAATCTGGTCTTTTCGGTTATGACTGCTGATGACTGCGGTTTGACCTGAGAGGTCAAAAGGAGGTATAGCGAAGTGTTTTTTCATGAGATTGCTGGCGAACTCAAGACATACATGGATCCGACCGGTCGCGGTGGCGATTTTGTGATTGCACTGGTTGGAGACACTTTACGCGATCCAATGACCGAGGAAGAAGAAAAAATGGCTGAGAACGACGAGTTCAATCCTCTCGCCAGCAGGATGTCGATCAATATGCTTGACCAGATTCTTGAAGGAAAGAAGTTTATTTCAAAAGCCCGTGCAGGCCTGATCTGCAGCCGCTATGACGGGCAAGACTTCGCTGAAGAAATCGATAATCTTTACGATGCCGACAAGGATCATTTGCAACAATTCCTCCTGCGTCGTGGAATATCAGTCGAAATAGATGAGCTTGGATCTGCTGTTCAGGATATTCTGAATCAGATTTTTCACGGACTTTCCAAGGGAATGCATGATGTCGATATTAATCTGACCATCCATGATCCTAAGCCCAGCATTAAGAATCTGGCTGGAGACCGTATCTATTGCGAAAACGGGAAACTTTATATCGATGGTGACGTTATTGAATTGCCAATCAAACTAAGCGACGCGCAGATTTATGATTTTGAGGCAGACTATATATCTGCACTTTGTGATGCCTACGCCGATGTACTGTCTCGTGATTCGGTCACTATGGACGATATCCCAAAGTTGCCAAAGAAGTATCAAACAAATTTTTATGACCAGCGAAAGGCATATCTGAGTGCTGAGAGTATTCAAAGATCCATCAGTGAAGTGTATGAGGACGGAGAAAATCAGTTTGATATTTTGAAGAGCGATGCGTTTGACGGAATAAAAACTACATATCTTGATGACTACGACAACGGCTATAGACGACTGTTAGAGGTGTTGAAGAAGATCTCTGATGTTCAGCTCACGAAGTCAAAGCTGTCACTAATTAAGAATTTGATAGGAAATTTAGAAAGGCTTGGAATTGTTCATATATTGGTGAACGACAAGACGATTAAATCGTGGGTTGATCCATATGCGGAGTAAAGTATTCAATACGGTATTTGAAAATATGCTGCGGGTGCTGCTTTTGGCTGATACCTTAGATACTCCGGCAAATGTGGATAGACTTGCAGCGCTGGACTTCATCTGTATTTACGGAAAAAAGTGCAAGGTGTTGGACAAGAATCTGCACGGAGATAACGAGTTCGGTTTTGCCGAATTTGCCAACAAGCGCGAAAAAATAACTGAGGCGATAAAGCTCTCAGTCAGGAATGATTTTATAAATGTTGAGCATACAGAACAGGGCTTCCTATATAGCATTAACGACAGAGGGCGCGAGATCGTTCAGAATATCCAGTCCTCATATGCAAGAGCGTATACGGTAGGAGCTAAAATTGTATGTAGGAAGTTTTCAGGTTTTACCGATGATGGTGTTTTGCAGTATATAAGCGACCGGGCGACGGAGTCAAAGGAGGCGTAAGGATGCAAAAGTTCATGATCGAAAAATTACGTGTATCCGGAGCCGGAAAGATTGATGGCGTCGTTGATTTTACAGATGGATTAAATATCATACAAGGCAGGTCAAACACTGGTAAAACGTGGATACTGAAATGCATATACTATCTTTTCAGTTCTGATACAAGACCTTACTCACCGCTGACTGGCTACACAGATATCGAGGGAACCTTCCTCACGGAGAGGTATGGCCGGATCAAGATTTCCAGAAAGCTTGATGAGGAAAAGGTTACTGTTGAGGCAGAAAACGAAGAAGTAGAAAACGGCGAGTATGATACAAATTATAAAAAGGATAATTCAAGATATCTGAACGATCTGTGGCTACGCATCATCGGTCTTAATGAGACGATTGAGGTTCCGAAGACTGCGCGGTATGCAAGAGAACGTATGTCATGGACTAACATCGCCAGCGTTTTCTTTGCCGATGAAAATGAGATTGATAAGTCTGAGTCACTGGTGATTAAGGACTCTCGATATGAAACGCCTTTGATCGCTTCCTTATATTTTTTGCTGACGGGCGACTATAAAAAGGGCGTGCAGGAGATTACGAAACCGGAAGTAGCAACGGCAAAGAAGAAGGCCGTAGTTGATTATATCGATGAGCAGGTTGCCGTCTTGACCGAAAAGCGAATCAGCTACATCATGCAGCTGGAAGAACTGAAAGGCACAGATATAGACAAAGAGATGCAGGAACTCTCCGAGCGCATCCAAGAAATACAGCAGGAAATAAAAGATCTGATGGAGGAGAACACTGCCATCGTAAGACAGGTCGCTGAATACCAGCAAGAAGACGCAAATTGCCGTGTCCTTGTTGATCGATATGAATCGCTCATCAGTCAGTACAAAGCAGACCTGCAGAGACTTGATTTTATCTCAAAGGGCGAACAGGTGGTTAAAGATCTGCCTTCTAATGGTGTTTGCCCGTTTTGTGGCGGAGAGCTTCATCCGGATGACGACGACAGTTATATAGAAGCCATTAATGCCGAAATAAAGAGGATTGCCTCCGAACTCGCAATAATTGTAGCCACAGAGGATAATGTCCGGGATGAACAGAAAACGATACAAAAAAGCATCAAGGAACTGCAAGAGCGAAGATCTGAAATAAGTGCCGCTCTTGATGAAAAAAATCAAGAAATCCAAAACTGTCGATACAATATGCAACGATTTAAGGATTACACGACGCTTCAAAACGGAATCGATTTTGTGAATGATCAGCTGGCTATTCTTGGAGATAAGAAAGTCTCAGAACTGAAGAAAAAGAAAAATCCTCCTCTCTACCACGCAAAGCAGGAATTTGAGGAAGAAGTAGGAACTGGCTTCAATATAATCCTTAATAGGATACTGAAAGAATGTAATTATCGTTCTGTCGGATATGCCAGTTGGGACTTTTCTACATTTGATATTCTCATGGATGGAGTTCCCAAGTCGGAGGATCAAGGCAAGGGATATCGGTCTTTCCTGAATTCAGTGGTTGCACTAATGCTATACGAATACTTCAACAAAGATGATGTGTTTATAAAACCGGGCTTCCTAATGATAGATACACCGTTGTTGGGCTTCGATGAAAATGAGGATGGATTTGATGGCGAGACCATTAAGAACGGCTTGTATCAATATTTCCTTAATCATCAGGGCTCCGGGCAGGTGATCTTAGTAGATAACCTTAATGTCATACCTCAAAACATAGATTTCAAAGCAAGAGGAGTTAATGTAGTAACGTATCACAAGGACGAGAAGGACGGACACGAATACGGGTTTATGCCGAGTTGGAGAAAAGATCTCCCGAAGGAGTAGAAATGAAATTATCTTACAAAAAATTATGGGTGAAATTGGTAGAGCAGGATATGAAAAAAACTGAGTTTGCAAAGAAGGCAAAGATAAGCTCGGCCTCCCTTGCCAAACTCGGAAAAGGTGCCAATGTAACGACGGATGTATTAGTTAAAATATGTGAAGAGTTAAATTGCGAAATTTCAGATATTTGCGAAATAGTGCCGGATGAGGCTGCGGAGGAAAAAGCCTGATCGTGACATCCAAAGGAGTAAATCTATGAAAATCTTTGACAATGTCACGGATATAGTCCGGGACGATTTAAAACAGACAGTGAAGCGTGGCAGCAAGGTTTCCATCGCTGCTGCATGCTTCTCCATGTATGCATATAAAGAGCTGAAGGCTCAGTTGGAGCAGGTTGACGAGTTCCGCTTTATTTTCACGTCTCCGACCTTCATCAAGGAGAAGGCTGAGAAGCAAAAGCGCGAATTTTATATTCCTCGTCTCAGCCGTGAGAGCAGTTTATATGGTACAGAATTTGAAATTAAGCTTCGTAACGAAATGACGCAGAAGGCCATCGCCAAGGAATGCGCGGATTGGATAAAACGCAAGGCGACCTTCAAGTCTAATGTTACCGGAGAAAACATGGGCGGATTTATGACTGTTGCTGCAACTTCGGAAGAAGTGGCCTACATGCCTATGAACGGATTTACGACTGTGGATATCGGGTGTGAGCGCGGTAATAACAGCTATAACATGGTTAACCGTATGGAGGCTCCCTTTTCGACACAGTACATGCAGCTATTTGAATCGCTCTGGAACGACAAAGATAAGATGCAGGACGTGACGGATGTCATTATTTCTAATATCAGCACGGCCTACAATGAGAACTCACCGGAATTCATCTATTTCATGACGCTTTACAATGTTTTCAGTGAATTCCTCGACGATATATCAGAGGACGTTCTCCCGAACGAAGCCACAGGTTTTAAGCAGAGCAAAATCTGGGGTATGTTGTATGATTTCCAGCGGGATGCGGTACTTGCAATCATCAACAAGCTGGAAAAATATAATGGCTGCATCCTCGCGGACAGCGTCGGACTTGGTAAAACTTTCACCGCGCTGGCTGTTATCAAATATTACGAGAATAGGAATAAAACGGTTCTTGTCCTTTGCCCGAAGAAACTATCCGAAAACTGGAACACCTATAAGGATAACTACGTAAACAATCCGATTGCTTCTGATCGGCTGAATTATGATGTCCTTTTCCATACAGACTTGTCGCGTTCCGGAGGGTTTTCAAACGGACTTGATCTTGATCGTCTTAACTGGGGAAATTATGATCTCGTAGTCATAGATGAATCACACAACTTCAGGAATGGCGCAGGCACTCACGCCAACACGCAGGAGAACCGGTATGTAAAACTAATGGATAAGGTCATCCGTGCTGGTGTAAAAACGAAGGTGCTGATGCTTTCTGCTACGCCGGTTAATAACCGTTTTACTGACCTTAAGAACCAGCTGGCTATTGCCTATGAAGGCAATTCTGAATTCATCAATGAGAAGCTCGATACCAAAAAGCCGATTGATGAGATTTTCCGTCAGGCGCAGAAGGCTTTTAATGCGTGGAGCAAGCTCGATCCGGAGGCTCGGACAACAGACGCGTTGCTTCGGACGTTGGATTTTGACTTCTTTGAGGTTCTCGATAGCGTAACGATTGCACGTTCCAGAAAACACATTGAGAAATATTACAACACGGAAGAAATCGGCAAGTTCCCGGAGCGTCTTAAACCTATATCAAGGCGTCCGAGTATGACCGATCTTTCGAGTGCCATTAATTATAACCAGATTTATGAACAGCTGATGCAGCTGACTCTTGTAATCTATACTCCATCAAATTATATCTTTCCAAGCAAGATGTCGAAGTACATCGACCTTACGCACAACAAGGGTAATAACCTTACTCAGAAAGGTCGTGAGCAAGGTATCCAGCGTTTGATGAGCATCAACCTCCTGAAGCGTCTGGAAAGTTCAGTGTATTCATTTAATCTAACACTTGGGAGAATACTGGAGCTGATCAAGAGCACCATTCAGTCAATTGATAATTTTGAGAAGTACGGCAAGGCCGATCTGGACATGTATGAGGCTACCGAAAACGACTTTGATATCGATGATGAGAACAACGACTACTTTACGGTAGGCAAGAAGGTCAAAATTGACCTTGCAGACATGGATTATAAAACATGGCGTGATGAGCTTCAGCATGATGCAGATACACTTGAATTATTGACGCTTATGATAGCGGATGTTACACCGGAGCATGACTTGAAGCTACAGACCTTGCTTCACCTTTTGGATGACAAGATGAAGCATCCTATCAATGAGGGCAACAAGAAGGTACTAATCTTCTCCGCGTTCTCTGATACAGCAGAATATCTGTACGATCAGGTGTCTGTTTATATGAAAAATAACTACGGACTGGATACCGCTGTGATTACGGGAACTATTGATGGGCGTACGACTATAAAAGGGCTAAAGGCTACGCTCAATAATGTGTTAACGTGCTTCTCGCCGATTTCTAAAAGCCGCGATGTTTTGATGCCGGGTAGCACGAAGGAAATTGATATCCTGATCGCTACCGACTGTATTTCTGAAGGACAGAACCTGCAGGACTGCGACTATCTGGTGAATTACGATATCCACTGGAATCCGGTGCGTATCATTCAGCGCTTCGGTCGAATAGATCGTATTGGAAGCAGAAATAAATATATCCAGTTGGTAAATTTCTGGCCGGATATGACGCTGGATGATTATATCAATTTGAAGTCCCGCGTTGAGACCAGAATGAAGATTTCTGTCATGACTTCGACCGGTGATGATGATCTGATCAATCCGGAGGAGAAGGGCGACCTCGAATACAGAAAACAGCAATTAAAGCGTTTGCAGGAGGAGGTCGTGGATATTGAAGATATGTCCACAGGTATTTCCATTATGGATCTGGGACTCAATGAGTTCCGGCTTGACCTGTTGGAATACATAAAGACGCATGAAGACCTCGCAAAGAAACCGAAAGGACTTCATGCTGTGGTTCCGGCCACAGGCGAAAATCCGGAGGGCGTGATTTTTGTCCTGCGGAATATCAACAACAGCATAAACATTGATAACCAGAATCGCATTCATCCGTTCTACATGGTTTATATCAGTGTTGACGGAGAAATCGTCTGTGATTACCTGAATCCAAAGAAACTGCTGGATACAGTCCGGTTACTGTGTCGCGGCAAGTCGGAACCGATTCTGACGCTGTGCGAGAAATTTAATAAAGAAACTGACGATGGAAGGAACATGGAAGAAGTATCTCAGCTGCTCTCCGATGCTATCAACTCCATCATCGATGTAAAAGAAGAAAGCGATATTGACAGCCTCTTCTCCGCAGGCGGAACTTCTGCCCTGATGTCGGAGATCAACGGGCTGGATGACTTTGAGCTTATTTGCTTCTTGGTAGTGAAATAAGGAGGTGGCGTCTGTGCTTGGCTTGCCCAAGAGTACGGAATTCAACAGGAGAATTCCGAAACAGAAGTTTTACGAGAACCTTTCAGTGACGCCTGCCTTAAAGCGAGTGTTCATTGATCAGATAAAGGTGATCTACTGGAGAAACAAAATCGCTGCGACAACAATGAATCTTGCCGCAGGCGAAACCGTCACAGAGGTGGAAATCTTCGAGGTGCGGCTGGACGATCCAAAACTGGACGTATCCGTTCTCCGGCAGATCGATAAGGAAATACCGTACCACATCATCTTCCTGCTGGAATACGACGGCAAGTATCAGGCGTGGACGGCATACAAGGAAGAAGCGGCGTCCGGCAATAATGCCTTTAAGGTCGGAACCTATTACCATACCGACTGGCTGCCGGAGTCGGAATTGCCGCTAAAGATAGATGGCCTGAATATCGACAAGGTGTATGAGAACTTTGTGCGGCAGATTGCCGGGGATGCGCTGCAGACCGACACGGGCGAGACCTTAAAAGAATCGGTCGAGCGAGATGAGCGACGGCAGCAGCTGGAAAAACAAATAGCCGCGCTGCAGGTTAAGGTAAGAAAAGAAAAACAGCTGAACAAGCAGGTGCAGTTGAATGCAGAGCTTAAAAAGCTGAGAAAGGAACTGGAGGTGCTAAGCAGTGGATCATGATCAAGAAGTTAAAAAAATCCTTGCTGGAAGAACCTCTGCTGGCACGATAAGAAGCAGAGAAAGTAACACCGTTGAATTCAAACAATCCTTCAATAAAGGAAGTACAGCAGCCTACGCTAAAACAATGGCGGCCTATGCGAATAACAGCGGAGGGTATATTATCTTCGGCGTTACGGACTCGCCAAGAAAAATTATAGGTTTGAAGAACGATAATTTTGAAAATTTAAAGCAGGAAGTGTTTACAGATGCTATTAATTCTCTTTTCTCACCTGCAATTGAGTGGGAAATGGGAATGATAGTTTTGGATGAAGAAAAAGAAGATGACAATGGCATAATTGTTACTGAACAAAAGAAAATCGGATGGATTTACGCCATTGAATCTGATGTTAAACCGGTGATTGCACAAAAGGATAATAGCAGCGAAAGCATTACTGCAGGAGATGTGTTTTATCGTTACAGGGCGAGAAACGGGAAAATTAAGCCTGCTGAAATGGAGCGGATAATAGCAGACCGTATCAATCGAGAACGTGAGAATTTGCTGAGAGTTCTTGAGGTAATAAGAAAGAGCGGAACTGCAAATCTGGGAATTGTTAATTATAGCGATGGTAAGTTTTCAACGCCATATGGTGTTGACGTAGCGTTTGATAGAAAACTTGTCACGCAGGTTTTGAAGAAAGCTAAGTTCATAAAGGAAGGAAGCTTCAACGAGACAGATGGAATCCCGGTAATCAAGGTAACGGGTAACATTGATTTAGCGGAGGAAGTTCCTGTTCCAGAAGGAAATCCGGATGATACACATCCATATATTCAGAAGCAGATGGCTGAGATATTAGGAATCAGCACACAGGATTTGTATGCGCTTATATGGTACTTCAAGATGAAGGAATCAAAAAAGTACCACTTGGAAATTACAGTTTCAAAGAGCAGCAAGACACATAAGTTTTCAAACTTCGCACTTGAATTCCTGCAGGAGAAACTGAACGAACTTTCAGTTAATGAGGCTGAGTTTGAAAAGATAAGAATGGCCTATAAGAACAGAAATAAACAGGAGGAAAAGTCTAATGGATAAAATGAGGATGGAGTCGGTTGATATGACAGCGCAGAACATTGACAGGATTGCTGAGCTGTTTCCAAACTGCATCACCGAGGCTCTGGACGAGGAACACAGCACGCCGGAGCATAAGGTTTATAAGAAAGTTGTGAATTTCGAGCTTCTGAAGCAGATGCTTTCCGGCGACGTGCTGGAAGGTGATGAGGCCTATGAATTTACATGGGTTGGAAAGAAGGCTGCTATTGTAGAAGCCAATAAGCCCATCCGCAAAACGCTCCGTCCCTGCCCAGAAGAAAGTGTCGATTGGGATACTACGGAGAACATGTACATTGAAGGGGACAACCTTGAAGTCCTAAAACTGTTACAGGAAAGCTACCTCTGCAAAATAAAGGCTATATATATTGATCCGCCATATAATACAGGTCACGATTTTATTTATCCTGATACCTTTATCATGGATAATGAAGATTATGATTCTGGGACAGGGTATTTCGACGAAGATGGTAATGTGAATTATCAACGAGAAAATTCTGCTTCGGCTGGGAAATATCATTCTGACTGGTGTTCCATGCTTTATTCAAGATTGATGCTTGCTCGAAATCTTCTTACTGATGATGGGGCTATTTTTGTTTCGATTGATGAGAACGAGCAGGCAAATATTAGAAAACTTTTAGATGAGGCTTTTGGTGAAGAGAATAAGGCTGCGGAGTTTATCGTGATTAGAGCCGAGGGCGGTGGCATGGCTAAACAGGTAATTAAAGGGCATGACTATCTGTTCGTATATGCAAAGAATATCAGCAAGTTTATTCCGCTCGGAAAGCCAAAGGATGTAAGAGGCAAGATTGTTGAACGTGATGGAGAAACATACTGGATTCAAGAGGACTGGTTAAGAAAAGAGTTTGGCAAATATGGTAATTGTCACTATGAGGAAATTCTTGAATACAAGGGTCAGGCCAAGCTCGATGAAATCAATGCTGGTTTGGCAAATGGAGAGTATATTTTGATTCCAAAGCCAAACGGGATGAATATCGTTGGAAAACTGCGCAACCTTAAAGAAGACTCTTCGAAATTCTATTCTATTCTGAAGCATCTTTCGAAGAATGGTATTGAAGATCTTAAGGCATTGGATATGGACAAATACTTCAGCTATCCTAAGCCTGTTTCTTTGATAAAAGAAATGATATCTGGTATCACTTTGTTTACTGGAAAAAAAGGAGATATAGTACTTGATTTCTTTTCTGGTTCAGCAACAACAGCACAAGCGGTAATGGAACTGAATGCTGAAGAAAACGGAAATCGTAAATTCATTATGATTCAGCTCCCTGAACCTTGTGATGAATCAACTGAAGCATATCAGGATGGCTATAAGACAATAGCGAAAATAGGAGAAGAACGTATACGGCGAGCCGCAAAAAAGATATCAAATGAACACCCGGATGCAATCTTTGATGGTGGATTCCGTATTTTCAAGCTTGATGATAGTAATATGAACGATGTCTATTATGCTGCTGGTGACTATAGTCAGGGGATGTTATCTATGCTGGAGTCCAATGTAAAATCTGACCGCTCTGATCTCGATTTGCTTTTCGGTAGTTTGCTTGAATGGGGACTTCCGCTTTCGATGCCTTATACATCAGAGAAAATCGAAGGATGCACAGTCCACACCTACAATGAAGGTGATTTGATCGCCTGCTTTGATGAGAATATTCCGGACTCTGTTATTAAAGAGATAGCCAAGAGACAGCCTCTTCGTGCTGTTTTTCGGGATAGCAGCTTCAATGGAAGCCCAGCAAAAATTAATGTCGGCGAGATTTTCAAAATGCTGGCACCGGATACAAGAGTAAAAGTAATTTAAGGAGGTAGCATCCGCATGAGGATACAATACAAACATCAAAAATTCCAAGCTGATGCTGCCAAGGCCGTCGTCGATGTATTTGCAGGTCAGCCGTATCTGACGCCTTCCTATATGATGGATCGAGGAACCGGAACATTTCAGATTGGAATAAATGAGGAACGGGATTATACCGGTTGGAGTAACCAGAAGATTGTGCCGGAACTTTCCGACCATCTTATTCTGGAACATATACAGAAAATTCAGCGAACAAATCAGATCCAGCCTTCGTCAAAGCTGGAAGGGCGCAGCGACGGTTTTAATCTCACCATTGAGATGGAGACAGGTGTCGGCAAGACCTATACGTACATCAAAACTATGTACGAGCTGAACCGAGCCTACGGCTGGAGCAAGTTCATTATAGTAGTACCGAGCATCGCTATCCGTGAAGGCGTGTACAAGTCATTCCAGATGACGCAGGAGCACTTCGCGGAAGAGTATGGAAAGAAGATCCGCTTCTTTATCTACAATTCTACGCAGCTTACAGAGATAGACCGTTTTGCCTCCGACAGCTCGATTAATGTTATGATTATCAATTCGCAGGCGTTTAATGCCAAGGGCAAAGACGCAAGGCGTATTTATATGAAGCTGGACGAGTTCCGTTCCCGCAGGCCGATTGACATTATTGCTAAGACGAATCCGATTCTGATCATTGATGAGCCGCAGTCTGTTGAAGGTAAGCAGACAAAGGAACGCTTGAAAGAGTTCCAGCCGTTGTTGACGCTCCGCTATTCCGCTACGCATAAGTCAGACAGCATTTTTAACATGATTTATCGTTTGGACGCGATGGAGGCATACAACAAGCGTCTGGTTAAGAAGATCGCCGTTAAGGGTATCACAGAGACCGGCAGCACGGCTACGGACAGCTATCTCTATCTGGAAGGTCTGAATCTTTCCAAGGGTGATCCGACCGCGACGCTTCAGTTTGAAGTCAAGATGGCCAGCGGCACTCCAAAGAAAAAGAGCCGCGTAGTAAAAATCGGCGATAATCTCTACGACTATTCCGGCGGGCTGGAAGAATATAAAAATGGCTTTGTGGTTAAGCAGATTGATGGCCGTGATGACTCAGTGGAATTCCTGAACGGTATCAAGATTTACGCCGGTGATGTGATGGGTGCGGTCGATGAAGACCAGCTGCGTCGTATCCAGATTAGAGAGACCATCCTTTCGCATATTCAGAGGGAACGTCAGCTCTTCTATAAAGGCATCAAGGTATTGTCGCTGTTCTTCATTGATGAAGTGGCAAATTACCGTGAATATGACGCTGCCGGTCAGCCGGTGAACGGTAAATACGCGACGATGTTCGAGGAAGAATATGAAGACGTCATCAGCAACCTGCAGCTTTCAATCGGTGAAGATGACTACATAAAATACCTGAACAGTATTAAGGCGTCCAAGACTCATGCCGGATATTTTTCAGTAGACGGTAAAGGCAAGATGATTAACTCCAAGGTCGGTCGTAAGGAGACCACCTCGGATGATGTCAGCGCTTATGAACTGATCATGAAGAATAAGGAGTTGCTTCTTGACCGAGATCCGAAAAAGTCGCCGGTACGTTTTATTTTCTCGCATTCTGCTCTGCGCGAAGGATGGGACAATCCTAACGTATTTCAGATTTGCACATTGAAGCAGTCCAGCAGCGATGTTCGTAAGCGTCAGGAAGTAGGTCGTGGCCTGCGTCTGTGCGTTAATCAGGATGGTGAACGTATGGATACCAATGCACTCGGAAACGACGTACACAACATAAATGTTCTGACAGTCATTGCCAGTGAGAGTTACGATTCTTTTGCCAAAGGGTTGCAGACCGAAATGGCTGACGCTGTTGCTGACAGACCGCGTGCTGTTACAGTTGATCTCTTTGTCGGCAAGGTCATCAAAGATGATAAGGGTAACGAGCAGGTTATCGATCAGGATACTGCTTCCGCAATTCACTACGACATGATCGTCAACGGTTACATCGACCGTAAAGGCGTCCTGACAGATAAATATTACGAGGATAAGGCAAACGGAGAAATCAAGGTCGCAGAGGAAGTAGCAGATTCCGCAGCCTCTGTTATTGAGATTGTTGATTCCATTTATGATGCCCGCAGCATGCAGCCTGAAAATGCCCGCAGCAATAATGTCGAGCTTCAGGTCGATGAAGACAAGCTGGCAATGCCGGAGTTCAAAGCTCTGTGGTCAAAGATTAATTCCAAATCGGTATACGTGGTAGACTTTGATACCGATGAGCTAATCAAAAAGTCCATAGCATCACTTGATGCCAAACTGCGTGTGTCAAAGATTTACTTCCGGGTCGAATCCGGCGCGATGGATAATATCAAGTCGAAAGATGAACTGATTTCCGGAGCATCCTTTGTAAAAGAAGAGTCGGCCAGCTACGGTGTGACCATCACGGCAAACTCGAATGTAAAATATGACCTCATCGGAAAATTGGTAGATGAGACAGGTCTTACCCGTAAAGCAGTTATTGCTATCCTTCAGGGTATCCAGCCGCACGTGTTTGATCAGTTTAAAGACAATCCGGAAGAGTTTATCGTTAAGGCCGCGGCTCTTATCAACGACGAGAAAGCCACAGCAATAATCGAGCACATAACCTACGATGTACTTGATGAGCATTATGGCATGGACGTTTTCACTGATCCTACTATCAAGGGCAAGCTGGGCGTAAATGCGATGAAGGCAAAGAAGCATCTTTACGATCATATCGTTTACGATTCATCGAACGAGCGTGACTTTGCGACAGACCTTGATACGAACACTGACGTTGCGGTTTACGTGAAACTGCCTGATGGATTCTATATTTCCACTCCGGTTGGTCACTATAATCCTGACTGGGCGATTGCTTTCTATGAGGGCAAGGTAAAGCACATATATTTCGTGGCAGAGACGAAAGGCTCCATGAGTTCTATGCAGCTGCGTTTGATTGAGGAGTCGAAGATTCACTGCGCGAGGGAGCACTTTAAGGCCATCTCCAATGGGAATGTGGTTTACGACGTAGTCGACAGCTACAAGTCCTTACTGGAGAAGGTAATGAAATAAAAAGCCAGTGAGTTCTGGTGTTAAATTGGAGGTTAGGTATGGACGGAAATAACGAAGAAAGAAAAGTCTGGGGCATTCATACTCAGAACGATAGCCTTTTCCTGAATAAAGACTTAATCGCAATTGGGTGGAGAGATTTTGGTGATCTTTCAAAGGTCGAGGCAAACCGAGATGCTTTTAAGGCTCATTATATAGAGGCTTACCCGGATGCTAAGAAAGGCCAAATTGCAAATGGTGCCGGTATGCTCTACAGGTTTATCCATGAGGTGCAGATCGGCGATTATGTGGTATTTCCGTCCAAAACTGATAGGAAGATAAATATTGGAACGGTTGAAGGTGATTACTTCTTTGAAGACAATGACGGCGAGTATGTACAGCGTAGAAAAGTAAAGTGGCTCAAGCATATACCACGTCTCAGCTTTTCGCAGGGTGCGTTATATGAAGTCGGTTCTGCGATGTCTTTCTTTTCAGTGAAGAATTATGCTGACGAGTTTTTATCAGCACTTGATAAGGACTTCAAGAAAACAATAACAGCTGAAGATTCAGAGGATGAAAGTGTCGGGGCGACCGCAGAGGATATCGTTGAAAGTACAAAGGACTTTATTCTAAAAGAGCTGAGTCGCCAGCTGAAAGGGTATGATCTGGAAGCGTTTGTGGCTGACCTGCTTCGGGCGATGGGGTACCGGACAACCGTATCTCCACAGGGTGGTGACAGCGGCATTGATATCACAGCATATAAGGATGAGCTGCCTCCTCGTATTCTTGTGCAGGTTAAGAGCCAAGACAGTGACATTAAAGAAACCACCATACAGTCCCTCAAAGGCGCAATGCGCGAGGGTGATTATGGTTTGTTCGTTACGCTTTCCAATTACACGAAAAATGCCCAGAAGTATCTGGATAGCACGCCAATCATCCGAGGCATAAACGGAACGGAGCTGGTCGACCTTATTCTCAAGTACTATGAAGAATTAAGTGAGAAATACAGAAAGATGATCCCGCTGAAAATGGTATATATCCCTGTACCCAAAACTGATGAATGAATGGTGTGAAGCTGCTATAACATAGGCGTTATTAAGTTGAGGCGATGGGATTTCGGACTTGTTCCCTCAGAGCATAGACTTGAGACGGTCGGCAAAGTATGCCCGGTTCCATATTATAAGTAGGGACAACCACATCGACCTGTTTCCGCATACGAGCGCGGTCGAAAAAATGGCTATTTTGAGGTCGAAAAAAGCCATTGATATATTCCCGCGAACGAACGGCTCAATCCGGCGGAGTGTTGACATCAATCTGGAGCAATCGAGCCATGTGGAGACAGTATGTCTTTTATCCCGCAAAATGGTCTAGTACATCTGCGTCCCGTTTGTGACAAAGGAATGGAGGGCACCTCTCGTGGTAAGGAAGCTGCCAGCCCATTTTCTTGAAAATCAGGGATATTACGATAAGCGAGGTAAAGAGTAATGGCAGATAATTCAAGTTTGGGGTCGGCAAGAAAGGCCAAGAACGACGAGTTCTACACCCAGTACAGCGACATAGAGGCGGAAATGAACGCCTACGTGGAATACGACCCGGACGTGTTCAGGGGCAAGACGATACTGTTGCCGTGCGATGACCCGGAGTGGTCGAACTTCACGAAGTACTTTGCGGCGAACTTCACGCGATTGGGACTGAAGAAGCTGATTTCAACGTCGTACGCCAAAGGGGCGGGCAACCGGCAGATGACCCCTTTCGAGTTGAACTCCCCGCTTTATGACGAGGAGAAGCACAAGACACATGGCAAGTTGTTCACGCTGACGAGCGACACAGACGGCGATGGCACTGTGGATACGGATGACATCGAGTTTTCCGGATATCTTGAGGGCGACGGCGACTTCAGAAGCAAAGAGGTCAAGAAGCTGCGTGATGAAGCGGACATCATCATCACCAACCCGCCGTTTTCCTTGTTTAGGGAGTTCCTGGCGTGGATTCTTGAAGCAGACAAGAAGTTCGTAATTCTGGGAAACATGAACGCCATCACGTATAAAGAGGTTTTCCCGTATCTACAAGACAATACGATGTGGCTTGGTTACAAGTCTCTGAATCAAGACATGTATTTCAATGTTACGGACGACTACAAGCAATGGCTTCTCGAAAACAAGAAAGAAGGCTCTGCTTACAAGGTAATTGATGGCGTAGTAATGGGACGTTTGGCTTCTGCGTGCTGGTTTACGAACGTTGACCATGGAAAACGCCATGAGAAGCTAGTGCTCGATACCATGGCGCATAATCTCAAGTTTAATAAGAAGCTGAGGAAGAAACTTGAGAAGGACTACGGCAAGGTAGAGTACCCGCACTACGACAACTACGATGCCATAGAAGTGCCGTTCACTGAGTGTATACCGTCTGACTATGACGGGGTGATGGGCGTCCCCATCACGTTCATGGATAAGTACAACCCTGAGCAGTTCGAGATAGTCGCGTTCCGCAAGGGCGATGACGGCAAAGACCTAGTCTTCACGAGAGAGAGAGAGAGAGAGAGTACAACCGTACTTTCGCATCCTTGTACAACGTCGATTCCGGGGATGATAAAGAACGCCGAAGGAAAGATAAATGGGCGGCTTACCTACGCGAGAATAACAATCATCCACAAAAGACTCCCGTAGAGGTCATCTTTCCTTTGGCCACCAATTTACAAAACGGGTTGATAAACGACTGTACAGTTAAAGGAAAGAAAACTTATGTGAGGATGTTGGTTAGAAAAAGATACGGAGTTAATTGATTATGAAAACGACACTTGTGACCGACTGGACGGTTGGTGATATATGCAAGGGATTCATATACGATAAGAACGAGGGTAAGGGCCTGTTTGGCCTTGACGGCAAGCTCGTCATACAGCCCGAGTACCAGAGGAACTATATCTATGGTGATGGCAAGAAGGACGTCGCTGTCGTGGATTCCCTGCTTAAGGGATACCCGCTCGGCCTCATCTACTTCGTGAGGAACGCGGATGGCATGTATGAGGTCCTCGACGGACAGCAGCGCATCACGTCGTTCGCGAGGTTCGTGAACCAGTCATGGCCCTTTGCTGTGGAACGCGACGGCAAGCCGAAGTACTTCAACAGCCTTGCCAAGGACGAGCAGGACAAGATTACGGCCACGCGCCTGACTATCTATGTTTGCGAGGGCACGCCCTCTGAGATAGAGGCGTGGTTCGAGACAATCAATATTGCTGGTGTTCCGCTCGTCAAGCAGGAGCTTCGCAACGCGGCGTATCACGGCAGCTTCGTGAACCTTGCCAAGGAGGTGTTCTCGAACAGCACCAACTCGAAGATGAGTATGTGGCAGACATACATCAGCGGCGACCCAAAGCGTCAGGCCGTGCTGGAGACGGCGCTCGACTGGGTGAGTGATGGGCAGATTGACGACTACATGGCCAAGCACCGCAACGACGAGGACATCAGGCAGCTGACGGATCACTTTGATACCGTCATTGACTGGGTGGATTCCGTGTTCGATTATACGGGCAGTGAGATGTGCGGCCAGGATTGGGGGGCTCTGTACAAGAAGTACCACCAGAAGGCGTACACGAAGGCAAGCGTCACCGCGCGCGTGAATGCCCTCCTGGACGACTCGCAGGTCACCAACAAGCGAGGCATCTTCGAGTACGTCCTTGGAGGCGAGACGGACAAGATGCTCCTCAACGTGCGCGTATTCGACCAGAAGACCAAGCAGCGCGTTTACGACCGGCAGACGAGAGAGGCCGAGGTGAAGGGCGTGTCGAACTGTCCTCTTTGTGCCCTTGGCGATGGCAACAACGCGAAGCGTATCTATAAGCTGAACGAGATGGACGCCGACCATGTGACGGCATGGAGCCACGGCGGTTCCACCGACGAGTCGAACTGTCAGATGCTCTGCAAGACGCACAACCGGGCGAAAGGCAACAAATAATAGCCGGACATGAATAGTTGAAAGCGGGCGCTTTAGAGCATCAACGCCAACGCAGACGTCCGTTATGTCATGATCTTCAAGCCGTCACGTTTCTGGCGTAACGCGGCTCATTACTGATACTTTTATTCATCAACAACAGATCAGTCGGAGGTGGTTTCCCAAAAGGAGTATGGGAAAGCATTCCGCAAGAACTGTCTGGCACCTGAATATCAGTATCACTGGATTAGCCCCCTCCCGATATTCACGGCTGCAAATACACTGAAATAGATCAAGAATAAAAGGTTTCCTTAACCAGCCGATACCACCGCACCCAGCATAATCCCTAATTAATGTGACTGCGAGTCGCTTCAATGAGGCTGCTGTAATCTAATCTCTTCCCTTTTACAGCAAAAGCCATCAAAACCCGAAACGAGGCTGTAAGCTGTGTCGCATGAGGACAGAGGAGAACGAACCGGGTTCGCCCTACATTTCGCAAATCCCCAAGGGGTATTTTGAAGCCAAAGAGGACATCCATGCACCTTTGGTGAAACCCGAGGGATCTTGGCGCGCCGCAGTCACTCTCGCAGAGATCGGTTTCTATGCCGCCTGGTTCGGGCCGATTCAAGTCCTGTTGGGTCTCCAAGCAGCCTTCATCGCTCCCTCGGATAAGGAACTGGTTCTTTCCCTTGTCACCGGTTTTGGCGCTTTCGTGTCGATGGTCTCCAATCCTTTCTTCGGAGCCTTGTCTGACCACACTACTTCCCGCTACGGCAGGCGCGCCCCCTGGGTTTTGGGCGGAACCCTCATCGGGGTCTTCGGCCTGGTTTTCCTAGCGGCTTCTTGGTCGGTTTGGGCCATGGTTCTCTCCTGGGCGCTCGTCCAAGCAGGAGTAAATGCCGCCTTCGCGGCCCTTTCAGCCACACTCAATGACCGCATCGTAGTGGAGAGACGCGGGGAGATGAGTGGCTGGATGGCGGCTGGCCAGAATCTGGGGGCCCTCGCGGGAACCGGTGTGGCGGTGGCGGCGGGAGGAATCGTCATAGGGTACGTGGCCTGTATCACCCTGCTTTGCGTGTCGGTCATTCCTTACCTGTGGCGCTCCCGCGACCGCTACGTCTCTCACCGAGACGAGTCCTACCGCATGACGAAATTCCTTTCTCGGTTTTGGATTTCTCCGCGGAACTATCCGGATTTCTTCTGGGCTTGGTTTGTGCGACTCATGGTGCTTACCCCATTTGGAATTATCACCCTCTACCTGCTGTATTACCTCATGGATGTGGTTCACCACCCGAATCCGCAATACGGCGTATTGATTCTTTCGGGGATTTTTACCGGCTTGACCGTGGTGATTTCGGTCATGGCTGGACTCATCTCCGACTATCAAGGCAAGCGCAAACCCCTCATCATTGTCTCCGGTATCCTCATGGCCGTGTCTGCCCTGATTCTGGCATTCTTTCACAGTTGGGAAGCCGCACTGGTGTCCTCGATTTTCCTCGGGGTGGGTCACGGCTGTTTCATTCCCGTCCACTTCGCCCTGACGACCCAGGTTTTGCCGCCCTCGGATGACACCGGTCGAGACCTGGGAATTTTCAATACCGCCGCCGCACTCCCCCAAGTGATTTCCCCAATTTTGGCGATGACGAGTCTCGGTTTAGTGAGCAACCACGACACCGGTTATTCGATTCTTTTCGGGGTTTGCGCGGCTTGGTTTGTTCTTGGCGCTGTCGCCATTCTCAGAGTGAAATCAGTGAAATAGGACAGACCATGGCTCTGAATCCCCTTGTTCCCACCCTCCCCCTCCAAGACCGCGCGGGAGGAACCATCCCCCAGCTCGGTTTCGGAACCTACAAGGTCGCGCCCGCCTCGGCTCAAGAAATCGTCGAAACCGCGCTCGAAGTGGGGTATCGCCATATCGATACCGCTCAGATGTACGGCAACGAGGCGGAAGTTGGAGCGGCGCTTTCAGCCAGCGGGATTCCTCGCGGGGAACTGTTTTTGACGACAAAGCTCAATAATCCGAACCACGCGGAAGCCGATGCGAGGAGGACCTTCGCGGAGTCCCTGGAGCGGCTCCGCGTTGACTATGTGGATTTGTTTTTGATCCACTGGCCGATGCCGGAGTCCTATGGCGGGAGTTTTCCGAATTTGTGGCGCTTAATGTTGGAGTTTCGCGACGCTGGGCTCGCCCGTCACGTTGGAGTGTCGAATTTCCAGGTGTCGCACCTGGAACGGCTTCTTGATGAGGTTGGCGAGTTTCCCGCGGTGAACCAGGTAGAGGTTCACCCCTGGTTCACTAACGATGCCGTCAGGGAGTTCAGCAAAGCGCATGGCGCGGTCATCGAGGCCTGGTCGCCGCTGGCTCGCGGGAGATTCTTCGATTCTCCGCAGTTGCTGGAGACTGCCGAGCGCTTGGGCAGCACCCCGGCCCAGGTTGTGCTGCGCTGGGCTCTGGATCGCGGCGACGTGGTTATCCCGAAGTCGAATCACCGCTCGCGTATGGAAGAAAACTTCGCGGTTTTGAGTCTCTGCCTTGATGAAGAGGCTCGCGCTGCCCTAGATTCACTCGACCGCGGCGAAGCCGGACGCACCGGCTCCCACCCGGACCGCGTCAACTAGGCTCACTCGAAGCGCAGGGCTTCGATGGGGTCGAGTTTCGCCGCTTTCGAGGCCGGATAGTAGCCGAAGAAAACCCCAATCCCGACGGAGAACGCCAGGGCGAAGATCACCGCGCCGAGCGGCGGAATCGCGTCCACGCTCATGGCTTTGCCTCCCAGGAATCCCGCCAAACCACCAAACAGCACGCCAAGAAGACCACCGAGAAGACACACCATCATTGCCTCAATAAGGAACTGGGTTTTAATGTTTCTGCGGGTGGCTCCGAGAGCTTTACGAATCCCGATCTCGCGGGTTCTCTCAGTTACGGAGACTAGCATAATGTTCATCACTCCGATGCCGCCAACCAGCAAGCTCAAACCAGCAATAATTGATAAACCTATAGAGATTGCTCCGAAAACCTGTTTGATGCTTTCCATGGATTGCTCCATGGATTGAATCATTACCCCGTATTGACTTTGTTCCCAATGCGAATCCATGTATCGTTGGAGTTTCGATTGAAACTTGTCCATATCAGTTCCAGGCTGAGGACGCACAATAGCATACATATTATTTTCGTCGGCATAGCCTGTAACGTCTTCGCCTAAAGGATAAGGGAAAAAAAAGGAGTCTTCGTTGCCTGCCCCCATATTGCCCAACAGAGCACCTGCAGCCCCCTGTGCCTGAACCTCCTTGTAAACTCCCACAATCTGAAAACTCATGTCATTAGCGTCAGTGGAGTATTCAAAACTTTGACCCACCGCCGTCTCGGGCCCTCCTGGGAACAGGTCTTTAGCCATCTTTTCAGAGATGACGGCAACGGCTTCTCCTCCATCGGCTTCTTCGGCGCTGAAAGATCTTCCCGCAATCATTTCCTTGTTGGAACCGACCAGGAAATCCTGGTTAGCGCCGGTTGAGTCGGCATTGGTGTCTTTCCCTTTGGCGGTAGCTGTTCCCGAAGTCCCAGAGGTTTGGATCGAGACTCCCTCGATTTCATCGGGAAAATCGGCACGCATCTGATTGACAAAATCCATCGTGATGTAGTCGCTGTCAGTCATTTCCGCCCACTGATTCGCGGAGTCTTCCTCGTCTGCCTCATCGTCTCCGTCTGAAGTGTCACTAGAGTCAGAAACTTGGGCTCCTGAGGTGGAGGCCTGCATCTGTTGAATGTTCTGTTTACTGTCAACCATGAGATAAAGATCTTGTCCGCCCAAGCCGGACAGCGACTTGGTGACCGAGTTAGTGATTCCCGAAGACAGCGCCAGAATCGTCACGACTGCCGCGATCCCGATAATGATGCCGAGCAAAGTCAAAAGAGCCCGCATCTTGTTCGCCCACAGGCCGGTCAAGGCTAGGCGCAGGTTTTCACCAAGCGTCATTGTGTGTCTCCCCTATCTGTCGCCGCGATGAGGCCATCGCGCATATGGAGAATCCGCTCAGTTTGCTCCGCCAACTCGGGGTTGTGAGTGATGAGAACAATGGTTTTCCCCTGTTCGCGGTGCAACTTGTGAAACAGACCCATCACGAGCAGCCCCGTCTCCGTGTCAAGCGCACCGGTAGGCTCATCAGCCAAGATAATATCCGGATCATTAGCCATCGCCCGCGCAATCGCGACACGCTGCTTTTGCCCACCGGAGAGCTCATTGGGCTGGTGGTGGGCGCGGTCTGCCACCCCGACAAGCTCGAGAAGCTCCGCGGCTCTAGCCCGCCGTTCCGTGCGTCCCACCCCGGCATACATCATCGGCAGTTCCACGTTTTTCTGGGCATCCGTGCGGCCCACGAGGTTGAAATTCTGGAACACGAATCCGATAGATAGCGAGCGCAACAAGGCCATATCATCGTCATCGGCTTCGCCCATATCCTGTCCGGCAAGATAATACTGCCCCTCCGTGGGGCGATCCAGCAAGCCGATAATGTTCATCAAAGTGGATTTACCCGAACCGGAAGATCCCACGATAGAGACGAATTCCCCCGGGTAGATCGCGAGGTCAAAGCCCTTCAAAACCGTGAGTTCATGGTCGGTTCCCTCAAAGAAGCGCTTCACGATTCCTTGCATATTGATGACCGGTTGGCTCTTGGTGGCCTCCCCTGGGGAATGAACCGGCGCGGATGTTTGGAGATTAGTAGCCGAGGGTCCCACCGGGCATCTCCATTTCTCCGTGAATCGGGGTATCAACAAAATGCGGGCTGCCTTCACCTACGAGTTGAATATAGTCAGTCGCATTGTTGAGGACATTCAGTCCCTCTTCCAGGCCGTCTCCGCTGATAGCAGCCGTTCCGGAGGCCTCCACCAAAACCTTCACCTGGATTTCACGGATTTTCGGTTTATTCTCCTCAACCCCGTCCACGACGAGAATCGACTTTGGCCACTCAACGTTGTCTCCGGCTTTCTCATCAGGCACGAAGCTCGGGGAATCCACCAAAGCGCTGGAAGGAACCGTGAGAACTCCGCGCTGTCCCTCGGTAACTGCCTTGGCTTTTACGGAAGACCCGAGCCGTAGCCCGTCCAAGTCTCCCGTAACCTTGATTTCGACGGGGAACGTCACCCCTCCTCCAGAGGAGTCGCCCCCGCTCGGACCGGCGTTAGCGTCCGAGACTGGCGCGGCGACGGTGGCGGCGGGAGACACAAAGGCAATCACCCCGGTAAATTCTTTGTCGCCAGTAGCCGGAGTCGTGAAATGAACCTCATTGCCGAGCTTCAGTTTCGCGACGTCCTTTTCTTTGACCGCAGTGGAGATCACCAAGTTGTTGTCATCTTCCACTACCGCAATCGCGCCTTCCGCAGCGGCTCCGACCTTGACACCGACCGAAGTCACAATGCCGTTAATGGGGGAAGTGACCGTGGCGGAGTTGATTTCGGTGCGCAGTTTCGAAATGGCCTGTCCGGTCTCCGCGGTTCCCCCGGCTTGTTGGGCGGCGCGAAGCGCCCGAATGTTGGCATTATTTTGTGTATTGGCGGCTATTTGAGCCTGTTGAAGACTCACTTTCGCCTCGGCAATACCGTCTTGAGCCTTGTTGACCGCATCACGTGCCTCAGCGAGCTGCTTGTCGATTGCTTTCAGCGCTTGGCGAGCTTGCCGACGCGCGAGACCAAGATTCTCTTTGACCTGCTGAAGTTTCAGATTAGCGGCCTTGGATTCAGAATAGGTTCCATCGTAGCTATCTTTAGCCGCGCCCACGCTGGCCTCACCTTGCTCCACAGCGGCTTGCAAACTGATGACTTCTCCGTTCAAGGCAGCGATTTCCTCTTCCAGGGCAGCCTTCGCATCCGGGTCGGTAGTGCTTTTTAGTAGCTCAACTTTTTGAGCCAAAGAACGCTGAGTTGAGGCCAGATCGGCGCGGTCGCCCTCCAGTTTCATCGCCTCCGTAGAACGCAGTTTGTCGGCATCTTTCAGGGCAGCATCGATACGGGCTTTATCCAGCTTGGTGTTTTCCAGCTCTTGGTAGGCCTGACGCAAAGCCTGGTCTTGCTCCAAGACAGATTGCAAAGTGCCGTCACGCTTTTGTTGAGCCATCGAGTTGAGGTTTACCACCGCTTTTTGATATTCGGATTCAGCGTTTTTCACCGCGTTTTGAGCGGCAATAATCTCGGGATTCATCCCGTTTATGAGGGCATTGTTGAAGTTTTGGTAAGTTTCTTGCGCTTCCGCAATCGCGTTTTGTTTCGTAACCTGGGCATCTTGGGCGCTGGCCTGTTGCGAAGCCAGATTCTGTTGCAGTTCAGAGGTATCGAGCTGGGCAATCCGCTGGCCAGTTTGAACCCGATCCCCCGCTTTCACGTCCAAGGCCTGGACTTTTGAACTCACGGTGGAGAACAGCGTCACGGATTGGGCGCTTTGCAGCGTGCCTTTGAGAGTGACCGACTTGATGACATCGTCTTTCATGACCTGCGTCACGTCTCCGCGATAGATCGCCTCGGGATCCACCGGCGGCTGCGCCATGGCCTGCAGCTTGCCGACGCCCCAGAGAATGAGGCCAATAATGATGGCGATGATTATGACCGCAATGATGATTTTCTTCCTGCGCTTTTTATTTTTGCCCTTGAGATTCGTCTTCTTCTTGAATAGACCCGCCTTGGTCTGATTCGTTCCCGCTGGGGTAACTGGAACCCGGAAAACCTGGGTATCTGGCTTGGGGTCAACGGGCGAAGTCTGGGGGTTCGCATCCGGCTGAACGCTGTCCGCGCCAGGCTTGGAATCGGGCGTCACCGGTGTGGCAGGGGGCGTCACCGGTGTAATTTTCACTTCATCGCTCAAGGGGAATCCTTTCATTCATATTCAGAATAAAGGAGCCGGTTCGGCGTCGCTATCGGGGAAACCCCTGATTTTTACCCTTACTAAAGTTTTTCAGTATCCGGGTTTGACAAATCCTAGTGAAATCCGCGGGACGGAAACCTTGTCTCCGCCTGGCGAGCGCCTAACTCTTACGATTTTTGAATTTATTGCCTTATTAGGCAATAAATTCAAAAATCGTAGTTCGAAGGCAGGCGGCTCATCACTCACGGCGAGTGACGAGTCTCTCCCGAGTGAGACCCACCACCCAGGCGCCGCCCAACATTAACAGCGCAAAACCGCCCAGCCATGCCAAAATCTCGGAGGGAATGACAAGACGACGCCACTGTTCGGTGGAAACCACCCGCATCCAGGAAACGAGATAATACGCCGCAGGAATTCCGGCAAGCCCCAATCCGCTAGCGCTGAGAACCACCACAGCCCGATACATACTGAAATTTCGCAAGAACCGCGGGCGAGCGCCGACTGCTTCGAGGGTTGCGAGCTCACCGCGGGTCGAGGCTTTGGCTAGAACCAAGGACACCATCACAATCACCCAGGCCGCAGCTATAAGCACGAGGTACGCCCCGATTTGAGTAAGCGACATCTGCCCGTGATTGTAGAGCACCAACTCGTTCACGGCGCTGTCCACTTGTCGCTCGTTCAAATCGGCGGCGAGAGGATTCTTGGCGTTGTTCTCCCAGATCTCCCCGGCAAGACGCCGTTCAGGAAGCCCCATCATCTTTGCCGCCGACTCGGAGACAGTGACTTGAGAAGTCCAATAAGGCACCAAGGCACCGGGAAAACTCCACTCTTTGCCACCATAGGCCAGAGTCACTTTGCCATCATCTAGCAGCCACGCTGCGTTAACCACAACCCCACCGTGAGCCAGAATTTTTTCGGCGCGCGCTGCCGCTACGGGGTCTTTACCGGCGGCGTTCACTCCCCCGGGTTCAACCAACGAAATCTGGACGTCAATCCAGCCTCCGCCGCTCAGACCCGGAATTTGAGACTGCTCCGAACATTCGAAAGGAGCGGAAGCTTTGATGGTGGATTCTATAGTAGGCGCTTGGTTTTCCGGGCAAGTATGCACCATCTTGGGATAAACATAGTTCGGATTTGCCGAAACATAGCCGGGTTTGGGCTGAGGGGTGGGCGAGCGTTGGGATTCCGATCCTGGATACGTTTCATTCGTTTCAACGCTACTGACAGCGTGGTTTTCTCCGACAATCTCGCCCTCCCCTTCGCCAGGTTCTTTCCCACTAGGCCAATCGAAACCGTAAATCCGAAAACGGTCTGACCTACCCAGGCCGACCGCGGCAGCCGCCTTGTCAAAGGCCAATGCATCGAGGGTGTTACTGAAGGGATTTCGCATCGTAACCGAGGCTGCCTTGCCCTCCACCAAGGGATAATAGGCATCCCTACTGGAGCTTCGCATGGACGCTACAAACACTGGCACCGCCACGAGCGCCAGTACGCAAAGCATCACGGCAATTGCTCCCGGGGTGGATCGTTCCGGGAAGCTCGCGACATCACCAAAACCGAGCCGAGCCGGAAGCGGAAGACGGGAACCTCGGCGGGCGGCAAGCGCAACCAGGGGACGTACCAAAATCACCAGGCCGGCGAGGAACAAACCGACCGCGGGGAACAGCAACAGAGCCTGCGGCGGAAATTCCCCAGAACCTGACGGTTTAACCCCAACAAGGGAGGCAAAACCCAAAGCTGCCGCGCCGAGCAACAAGCCGAAACCGACCACTATCCGCGAAGCTCTAACCCGAGGTGACGTAGCAGCAGGACGCAGTGCTGCCACGGGGCTCAGCTTAGAGACCGTGCGGGCAGGTGGGAGTGCGGCAAGAAAGCACGCCAAGATGCACACCAAAAGAGCCAACGCAGGGACTTGCCAGTTGAAGACTTCCTGAGGTGGGTCTGGGAACTTCTTTGCAAGCAAGAACAAAGATGCCCCGGTTCCGATTACCGCACCAATGAGTCCCCCTGCAAGACCAAGCGCTACACCTTGAAAACTCACGACACGGTACAAGTCGCGCTCACGCGCGCCACCGGCGGCGAATATGGCGAGAAAACGACGTTGTTCCAAGGCACTGGTGGCAATCGCCGGGGTAAGGGTCGCGAGCAAAAGAAGCCCACCGCTGACAAAGAATCCCGCAAAGACGATGAACTCACGCATCATTCCCGTCCAATTCAGAGCCAAGGGATAACGCTCGGAGGCAGCGGGCGGGTTTTCCAACACCGCCCGAGAGATAGCCCAGCTTTGAATAGCGTTGAGTTTCTTAACCTCATTCCACGTCAAGGTGTCATCACCGAGCATCAAAAAATGTCGGTTGAGTCCAAGGTTTTGTTTCTCGAAAGCCGCGGCGAACCAGCCGTCAAGGCTCCAAGTATCCGCGCCAGGAGTAAGCCCGACGACCCGAAATGCTGCCGAAGTTCCCGCCGCAACCTTACTGATCATCCCCTCCTCGCTCATCCAGCCGAGGTCTGGCGGGGCGTTGAGAGTGAGGATATCCCCAACATCAACGCCGATGGTTTTCGCCAGTTCCGTCCCGACGACGATTTCTTGATTCGATTTCGGCAATCTTCCCGCTTCAAGTTCTCGGTTCATCACCAGAGGCAGGATTGCGCTTGGTGCTTCGTAAAGATGCGTGTTAGCAAGGTTTCCCAGGGAATCAGTTCCGAGGTTGCCAGGGTTTCCTCCCGCCACTGCCAGCAGCTTGTCAGAAACATAGTAGGGGTAAATTGGTTGGTTGGTTTGGATTACTTTGCGGATTTCCGGCGCCGTGGCCGCACCTTTTTCGCCACTTACGAAGGGCATTCCACCGTATCCAGTAAGGTCTTGAGCGAGCGGCACGGTGGCATCAATGGCCAAGGTGGTGATATCGGCTTGCACCCCAGGCGGGAGTTTTCTCAAGGCAGCGTTTACCCCGTCAGGAGTAGCAAACAATGCGCTTTGGGCAATAACCAATCCTGCGGTGGCTCCTGCAATCAGAACCAAAGCAGCGATGGTGCGCAAACGATGTCGAGCCATGTCACCATGGGCGAGCCGACGCGCCGCACGCCACGAGCCAAGCCAGCGAGTAACGCCTCTCGCGAGACTGAGCATGGGTCTGCTCGCACAGGCACGGATGGAGCGGTCAAGCGCAAAGGGAGCGAGATCGCTAGTCGATTCGCCAAGACGCCTGGGAATTCCTCTATGCTCATTCATGGTTCTCACTCGCAGCTATTTCTTCGGATTCGAGGCGATCCAAGTCATAAAAAGTTGAGGCGACTCCATCGATAATCCGCCCATCACGCAAGAACACGGTACGGTCAGCCCAAGCAGCGAAACGTGATTCGTGAGTGACCATCAGCACTGCGGTTCCCCGATCAGCGCGGGCGCGAAGTGCACGGATGGTTGCTTCCCCGGTAGTCGAATCCAAGGCGCCCGTTGGCTCATCAGCAAGCAGGAACTGTCTTTCTCCTACTACGGCCCGGGCAATCGCGACCCGCTGAGCTTGTCCACCGGATAATTCGGTCGGGTAGCGACCTTCCAAGTCAGCGACTCCGAGGTCTTCAAGCGCTTTAAGAGCCTCTCGGCGAGCCACGCCCGGTCGCATCCCACCAAGTTCCAAAGGAAGACTCACATTCGTACTCACGTCGATCCCAGGCAAAAGGTTGTAATCCTGAAACACAAAACCGAGAAAGACTCGTCGTAAGTCTGCGCGCTTATTGCGGTTCATTCCCCCAAGGTTTGTCCCGCCAATAATCACCGTGCCTTTGGTCGGCAAATCGAGAGCCCCGGCGAGATTCAACAGGGTGGATTTGCCGCAACCCGAGGGCCCCATAATGGCAATGAATTCCCCGGGATTTACGGTGAGACTCACGTTATCCAAGGCATGAACAGCGTTTACCCCGGAGCCATAGATTTTGCTTACGTTTTCAAGGATGAGTACCGGCGGAGTTTCCATCTTCAAGCTTCACTTCCCTTTTTAGCGCTTGCCTTGGCCGGCACAAAGATGGCTCTAGGCCCGCGAGCTCCGACCCGGGAAAGAATCCCAGCAATATCGGATTGGTCAAGGGAACTCAACCGTCCCTCAACGTGGTCAAGCCAGCGCAGTTCCGCTTCGATTTGGAAAATCCGAAAATCCAAGGTGAGAGACCAGGCGATATCCCTTTCCACTGGTGTTTCTGCGGATTCGTCGCGTTTCAGCATCGTAATGTCGTGCAGGGTCGACATAGTGGCGCTTCGCTGCCTGCTGATAATGCTCACCAATCTCCCTGGATTCGTGAGCGCCGCCATCGCAAGCTTAATCACAAGCTCATCGCGAGCCGGATGGGTGCGTGAAACTGGCGCAGCCCACCAACCGTTGAGTTCTTCTCTACCCATACTCGTGATTGACCAGGTATCGTCGTGTTCCACCAGTCCGTCTCGTTCAAGGCGAGCCAATGTTTGCGAAACCTGTCCGTCATTTAGCGGCCAAGAATGGTCTGTGGCTTCTTCGAATCCCACCCGCAACTGATAGGCAGTATTGGGACCCAGATTCAACAGAGCCAGCAGGGCATGTTTGACAGACATCTTTGACCTCCGTACAGTTTACTTACTCAGTAAGTATATACCTAGTAAGTAGGGGGAAGCAATGCGTTTACAGACTTTAAAAAAGTTATCCACAATTTGAGAAAATTTGATTTCGCCTCGTTTGCCGACTTGAGAAAAATCAGCTCATGGAACAAGACTTGGGAATTTATAGTGTCAAACAACTGCACGAGGCGGGTTATGACCGTCGCGCCTTGGATAAACTTGTCAGCGTCGAAAGACTCACCCGAGCCAAACGCGGATGGTATGTCACGCCGAATCCGAACCCCGAAGCGTTGCATGCTCTCAAACTTGGCGGGAGGCTAGGATGCATCTCCGCAGGTAATGCCGCGGGGCTGTTCATTCCGCCCACGGAAAAGCACCGGCTTCATGTTATTCTTCCCGAACATTTTTCGCTTCCCCAAGCAGATGCCTGCTTTCATCGTTCGTCCGCACTCCCCGATGGCATTTGCTTTCCGATTGAGGACAGCCTCCGTCAGGTTCTTGCCCATCACGACCCGGAAACGGCACTGATTCTTTTGGAATCTGCGGTGGCTAAGAAGAAAATTACCTACGATTTTGGTTGGTCCCTCATCCGGGAGTTACCCAGGTATAAGCAACTTCCGCTCAAATTTTTCGATTGCGGGGCTCAATCCGGAAGTGAAACCCGGACACGGTTGTTCTTCCAAAGGCGCAAAGTTCCAGTAAAAACCCAGCAGTTTATCCGTGGAGTAGGATGGGTCGACATGATTGCAGGAAATTCCTTGGTTGTCGAGTGTGATTCCCAGGCTTATCACACATCGGACTATAACTACCACGAAGACAGGAAGCGAGATTTGGAAGCCGATTATTTTGGTTATGACGTGATTAGGCTCAGTTTCGCCCAAATCTGGTATCAATGGGAGGACACTCAACTGCGGTTGTCCGAGCGGCTAAAAAGTCGTCGGCATCGCTACGGTCTCCGGTTGGGCGCCTAACTCTTACGATTTTTGAATTTATTGCCTTATTAGGCAATAAATTCAAAAATCGTAGTTTGGAGGCGGAGCAGTCCGACAGAAGATGGAGCTCAGGACTCAATTCTCGTCAAAGACTCCGGAGTCTTCGCCACTAGGAACCTAGGACATCCCGCAAGATCCGGACGGGTGACGGGGTTTTCGAGACCAAGTTCACGAGCGGCTTCAACCAGCGCTTCACCTTGGGTTTCGCCGTGTTCCATCACGATGGTGGCGCCGGGGGTGGCAAGAGCAACGGCAGAGACCAGGAACCGGCGCGGGATCTCTAGGCCATCCGGTCCTCCCCCGTAAAGCGCCGCGGGCGGGTCGGCGCTCGCCTCCGGCTGGGTAACGGCCTCAATCACGTAAGGCGGGTTAGTCGCAAAGACATGGAATGCAGCAAGGGACATCTCGGATCTCAAAGCCTCGCGCAGTGCTTCCGGCTGGGTGGCATCCGCCAAAATGACTCTCGCCGGAACTCCCACGAATTTCGCGTTTTCTTCCGTTAATTCCACCGCTGCTGGGGAAATATCCACCGCAGTCAACAGGGTCTGCGGCACTTCGGAAACCACCGAGAGTCCCAACGCTCCTGACCCACAACCAAGATCCAAAACCCGAGGCGAAACTCCGCGAGCCACCCATTCGCGGGCAGCGTCTATCGCCGCTTCGGCGACCATCTCGGTTTCTGGGCGCGCTACGAAAACTCCAGAGCGAGCATGCAGGGTCAAGTGCCGGAAGTACATGATGCCCATAACGTGCTGGAGCGGCACGCGCCGCGCCCGCTGGCCGACAAGGGAAAAGAACTCCTGCCATTTCTCGGAATCCATCCGCTCGCTAGAGCCGGGGCGGTGGCCCAGCACGTGCTCGGCGAGCAGGGTCGCCTCGCCGCGGGCATTGCCAATCCCCGCCTCGCTAAGCACGAAGGCGGCATCGTTAATCGCGGTGCGAACCGCGGCATTTTCTGGGATTTTCATGTGATTCCTAGTCGCTACGCCGTTGGTATCTCACTACACTCCAATGGGTCAAACCTTTTGACTACAAACGGCTTTGCCGGGGGTCGAACCCTTTGGCTTCGGTGCTCACGCAACTACGCCAAGAGGTCTAACCCACCAGCGAAGCCTTGCCCCAGAGCTCTGACACGCGCTGGTTACTCATTAGCAAAACCGTCCCCAACTCTCCGCTATTTCTCACCGATGGAGGCGAGGCGGGCTGCCTCGTCGGCGTCGATGCAGGACTGGATAACGGGCGCGAGATCCCCATTCAGAACCGCATCGAGATTGTAGGCTTTATAACCCGTGCGGTGATCCGCAATGCGATTTTCCGGGAAGTTATAAGTGCGAATGCGCTCCGAACGGTCCACGGTTCTGACTTGGGAGGCGCGTGCCTCCGCCGCTTCCGCGTCGCGTTTTTCCTGCTCCAACTGCATCAAGCGCGAACGCAACACGCGCATACCCGCCTCTTTGTTCTGTAACTGAGACTTCTCGTTTTGCATCGAAACCACCATACCGGTGGGAATGTGAGTGATGCGCACCGCCGAGTCGGTCGTGTTCACGGATTGTCCACCCGGCCCAGATGAACGGTAGACGTCGATTCGCAAGTCGTTCGGGTCAATCTCAATGTCCCCGGTTTCTTCGGCCTCCGGCATCACCAAAACACCGGCAGCCGAAGTGTGGATGCGGCCCTGGGACTCGGTGACCGGCACACGCTGCACGCGATGCACGCCACCCTCGTATTTGAGGTGCGCCCACACGCCTTCCTCCGGAGAGGGGTTCCCCTTCGCCTTGAACGCAATCGAAGCATCCTTCACCCCACCGAGATCGGACTCGGTCAAACCCAGAACTTGGACGTTCCAGCCCATTTTTTCCGCGTAGTGCTCGTACATACGCATGAGGTCACCAGCGAACAAAGCGGATTCCTCCCCGCCCTCTCCGGCCTTGATTTCCATAATCACGTCGCGGGCATCATCGGGGTCGCGCGGAGTCAAGACCTCGATTAATGCCGCGTGAGCGGCCTCGTAAGTCTCTTCCATCGCCGGAAGCTCCGCGGCGAAATCCTCGTCTTCCGCAGCCATTTCTTTGCCGGCCTCGAGGTCTTCCACAGCCTGCAAGTATGCCTTCGCCGCGGCGTTCACCCGCCCGAGCTCCGCGTAACGACGTCCCACTTTGCGGGCGCGTGCCTGGTTGGAATGCAGGTTGGGATCGCTCATCTCCTTTTCCACAGACTTGTATTCCTCAAGCAGGGCTTCAACACCTGAGAATTCTTCTGGGAAGTCGGTCATTTGTTGCTCCTCTATTTTTTACTAAATAAATACAAAGGTGCCGACTGGGAACCCCAGTCGGCACCTTAAATCAAGCTATTTTGCGGAAGCCTTCGCGGCCTTCTTCTTGGCCTCGTTGAATTTCGCGTAGCGCTGCTCGAAACGAGCGACGCGACCGCCGGTATCAAGAATCTTCTGCTTGCCGGTGTAGAACGGGTGGCAAGCCGAGCACACGTCCACGCGCATCTGGCCGGATGGGATGGTCGAATGGGTGGTAAAGCTGTTGCCGCAAGTGCAGGTCACCTCGGTCAACACGTAGTCAGGATGGATATCCTTCTTCATTTTTTCTCCTAGGGTTTCAAAGGGCTCTGGGTCCATTGAGCCAATCTCGCAGGTGAACCAGAAAACCGAGAAACTATTATGCCATAGCCGCTTACTTTTAGCGAATTTTTCACTACAGGTTCTCGGAGAGCCGAATCGGTCTAAATCTGAAAATTTAGTTATGATAAATCCAGGAAGAGTGAGGGAGAAATGTCTGAAAACCTAACCCCGCAATTGGAAATCCGCGGTATCGTCAAGCCGAAACGGCGCTGGCCAGCAGTGCTAGCCGTATCAGCTGTAGTTTTAGCCGGAGGTCTGACCACGGGCGGATTCGCCTACGCCACCCACTATCAGAATCTGGCCCTACCCAATACGGTTATCGGAGGGACTAAAGTTGGGGGGCTGACCCCGCAGGAAGTCAGCAAAAAGCTGCAAGACAATTGTGAAAATTTGAAAGTCAAGTTTAGCGGCGCAGCCACCGGCAGTTTCTCCTTGGCGGAGTTGGGATTAAACTGTGACGTCCCAGCCACCACCGCCGCGGTGATGACAGCGAACGACAATCTCCGGGGTGTGTTGGCCTCCACGTTGGTGGAACGGCGGGTTGAGGCCAAATTCACCCTTGATGAATCGAAAGCCACCGCGGCCGCGAGGAAACTCAGTGCCGGCACTCCCGGTTCCGTTTCCGACCCCAGTTTGACCTTTGACGGCGCCACTGGACAATTCACTGTCACCGCCGGCGCTCCCGGACAAGGAATTGACCCGAAGCAAGTCAGCGCGGCTGCGGTAGAAACTTGGAAACAACAGCAAGACGGCTCCACTAAGGTTGAGTTCACTGAAGTCCAGCCGCTTGCTCCCGCTCCGGAACTCGGCCAGTGGGCTGAGACCGCGAATGGGCTCATCTCCCCGCGGGTATACCTTATCGGGCGCGGGATTGGCCACGTTATTGAACCCACTGAAAAAGCCCAGTGGATAGAGATAACCGAAAATGGGCCGACCATCAACCAAGCACAGGTGCTATCTTGGTTGAAGACTTTTACCGACGAGTTTGTGGATGTCAAAGCGGACGCGGGGGAACGCCAGTTCACTAAGGACGGCAAGCTCCTCACTATGACCAAAATGGCTTGGAACTCCAAACTGGTTTCCAATAACGCCGAGATCGCCCAGGGAATCACAGAGTCGCTGAACTCCGGAAAGAGTTTCCGCGGCGTGTTTACCATGGAAACTAAAGAGGGCTCCTATAACGACCAAAGACTCGACACCGACCTTCCCACGCCCCCGTACTCCCCCAAGGCGCAGGAAGTGTGGGTCAGCGTGGACCTCACCAACCATACTACGACTGCTTGGAAAGGGAACCAAGTGATTTGGGGACCGGTAGCGGTAGTGCACGGTTCTATCCCCTCTCCCACTTATCCCGGGATTTTCCATATTCAGTCCAAGTGGGAGACGAACCGGATGCGCGGTGAAGGCTGGGACGGAGAATACGACGTGTGGTCACCTTGGACCATGTATTACTCCGGTTCCTATGCGATTCACGGCGCCGCTTCTCGTGCAAATTGGGTGCAAACCAACTACGGAGGCTCCCACGGTTGCGTCAACATGAAACCTGCGGAGGCCGCTGAGCTCTACCAGCTCGTGGAAGTGGGAACCACCGTAGTTATTCACCGCGGCGGAAAGCTCTGAAATGTCCTACCGCCCCACACACTTACCGGTTCAACATGGGAAAAACTCGACCTCCGCTTGGGGGGCGATGGTTGCCGTGCTGGGAGCGTTAATGCTGGTTGTGGGCGGTAGTTGGTATGCCTTCGGCTACGAACCCCAGTGGTCTAAGGAGGCGGCGGCCCAAATCCAGAACTCCAGGTTGGAGGCCTGTAATCAAAAGGTAACCCTGCGGATCGGGGCGGACGCGGCTTTCGTGGCGGAGCCTCGGCTCGTGTGTTCCTGGTTGAAGCCGGTTCCGGCTCCTGCCAAGCCTTTTCCCGGGGAGATTCCTACCCCGAAATTCGATTCGGCTAAGATTTCTCGCTGGGTTCAAGATGGCGTGAAAATGGTTGAGAAGGCGCCGGTGACGGGCAATCGCGAGGTTGACAATACCGGCGCCTTGGTGAAACTCGTGTCCGATCCGGTTCCGGGGGTGGAAGTGGCGGATGCCGAGGTGGCCATTGCTGACATTAAACGCGACCTGGAAGCCCCTCAGGGCGCCACCGCTGGTACCGACAGCACTGTCTTCGCTAAATCTAAGACCACCGCCAAGGGCTCCCCTGATGCCACTGTTGGCCCCGCTTCCGCAGACCCTCGCAATGTCGAAGCCACTTTGGAAACTTCCCCCGCCAACGCCACTTTCAAGGACACCGTAGTCACGGCTCCTGCGCTTTCCTACCAGCCGCAAAGCACGGAGAAGTGGGTGGATGTCAACCTCACGAACCACACAGCTACCGGCTACGAGGGCACCAAGAAAGTGATTGGGCCGGTGGCCATGGTTGACGGACACACGCTCAACCCCACAGTTCAGGGCGTCTTTAAGGTCTACGCCAAAGTCCCGCACCAGGTGATGCGTGGCGTGGGCTGGGATGGAGACTACGCTGAGGATGTTCCCTGGATCGCGTATTTCGATGGCAACTACGCCCTCCACGGGGCTCCCTCGAGAACCAGTTTCGTCTATGACCCCAACCGTGGCTCCCACGGTTGCGTGAATCTTCCTGTTGACGTGGCAAAGACTTTTTATGACTGGGTTGAAAACGGGACGACGGTTGTGAGTCACCTCTAGGGTTCAACAAGGGATATCTCGGCTCGTCGCGCTTTTCGTGACAGGCGCATTGCCACGGGGCAAAGTGAGCCGGTCAAATCCCGTATTTAGGAGCTGAAACCGCAGCCAACTTTTGGGAGATATTCGCTTCCCTCGAGGCCTCATTGTTGAACTCGAGGTCGCGACGCAGGACCAAAACGGCCGCGATGAAACGCTCCGGATCGGTTCGAGGTGGCGGCGGAGGATAAACCGCGAGCTCGAGCTGGGAGGCAATCTTCAAGGCGGCGTCTCGCCTGGCCACGGCTTCCATCCGGCCCGCGGCCTGGAGGAAACGTCGCGCCATGATGGAAAGGGAGGCGTCGATTTCTCCCACTCGCGCCCCGCTCGCCCAAGCGGACAGTTCCGGTGCCAGCAGCAAGGGCTGGCGGGAGTTGATGCTGGGCTCCGTGATGACGTAGGTGCCGGCGAAAAGGTCACCGAGCCTCTTGGAGCGGCGGCTAAAGAAAGCGGTCAGAATCGCCACCGATCCCAGGGTGATCCACAGTTCGGCCACCCCGAGGAGAGCCCGAATAAAGGCGTGGCGGAAAGTGATGGGGCCGCCGTCATCGCGAACCACTCGAGTTCCGGCCACGAATTTTCCGAGCGTGCGCCCTTTCGTGAGGGTTTCGATAAGCATCGGGAAGAAAAAGGCCCAAAATGCGAAGAGTACCGAGATGAAGGTACTGACTTGGGCCTCGTTTTTCAGGGGCAGGGAATCTGCGGGACCAAAAGTGAAAAATAAAATCACAATTTCTGCAGTAAAAACGCCACCAACCAGGGCCGTGAGAGCATCGATTGTTCCTGAAATGACGCGCAAAAATAGGGATGCCGGCTGTACCAGCAAGGCGATAGCCTCTCCGGTAACAACGACATCCGGACGTATCTTCTCCCCGCGAAAATTTTCCATATAAGGATAAATTATCATTATGGACATTGATGCGTACAGTGCAAGACACCGCTCCCAGTGGGATCGGCTCGAAACTTTAAACCGTAAACGGCGGCTGAGTGGCGAAGAAGTCGACGAGCTGGTGGGGCTTTACCAGAGAACTAGCTCGGATTTAGCAACCTTGACTTCGACAGCCGCCGACCCCGACTTGGTCATAGAGCTTACCCATATCGTGCAAAACGCGCGGGGGCGCATCAACGGGACGCGGGGCGGAGCAGTAAAGTCCGTGGGATATTTTTTCACCGTCACTTTGCCCCTCGCGATTTATCGTCTCGGGCCGGTCTTTCTCGCCACCATGTTGTTTTCGCTTTTCATTGCGGTTTTCGTGGGGTTTTGGGTCTATAACCATCCCGAGATTATGTCCGCCCAAGGCAGCGATCTCGAGTTACAGCAATATGCCCAAGAAGCCTTTGCTGCCTACTATTCAAACTATCCTGCGCCGGACTTTATGGCCCAGGTCTGGACGCATAACGCCACCATTGCAGTGATTATGGTGGCGACTTTCTTCACCGGCGTCTATCCGATTTACCTGCTGGTTCAAAACTTCGCCATGGTTGGCTTCGCGGGGGCAGTGATGGCTAAATACGGGGATATTGGGGTGTTTTTTGGGCTGATTACGCCGCATGGAATTCTGGAGTTGTCCTGCATTATTTTTGCTACTGCCGTAGCGGTGCGCATGTTTTGGGGGATTTTGGTTCCGGGACCCCGGACTCGCGTGGAGGCCTTCGCGGCTCTAGGACGGGAGATTTTGCCGGTGGCTATTGGGCTCATCATTCTCCTCGCCATCTCCGGAGTGGAAGAAGCTTTCTTGACGCCCTCGCCTTTGCTACCGGCAGTGAAAGTGTTTATCGCAGTGGTGGTCTATGCGCTGCTAGCGGCATGGGTAGTAGTGTGGGGGCGCCGCGCAAAGGCCCTCGGTCTCACCGGCGACCTCGCCGCCGACCAGGCCGGCTACGTTGCATGAAAATTGTCCCAGTCGCGCTCAGTAACCGTTCTCAGTTAGCCAGCGAGGCGGATCTAGACTTGACGGGCGCGGCGCCGCGGCAAAGCCGCACCAGCGCCGCGTCACAGCGCGAAGCCGTTAAAAAACGTTCCAGTGGAACGTTTTAGGCGAAGCACCTTGAAAGCCGCGCCAGCGGCTTAAATTGTCG
>NZ_VUMY01000008.1 GCF_009695935.1 Mobiluncus porci | reverse complement strand
AAAACAGGGGAACAAATTCAGTCAGAAAAAACCTGACAAAACCCAATTTTCATAAAACAGAAAACCAGACAAAAACACTAACAAACCCCACCCCACAAAAAAGCAAGGCAAGGCAAAAACAAAAAAAACGCGTAAACAAAAAAACAAAAACACTATCGAGATCAAAACCAACAAACCCACTCGCGAGATACCCCGCCGGGGACGACCCTCTTTTGAGCGCAGTATGCCCCTCTCGGTTCATTCCGGTTTCGCCATCAGGCCTGATTGCTACCACATCGACTTAGTCTGTCGCAGCGGCAACAGGTAAATAACTTAGTAGGTTATTTTCGACTTGTCAAATCGAGCGGGCGGATTGCCTCGCGGAACTTGATTTTTCCGCTTGTTGCCAACACTCCACGCCGGTAGAGTCGCGACCCGATCCAGATGAGAAACGGGAGGATTGCCAGGTTGATAGCCACCGACAAAACCGGCTCCCACCACGCCACAGTTGAAGATGCGATTTGGCGCGCCGGCATCGCATAGCAGTTCAAGAACGGCAACATCGACGCCACCTTGATGAGAATGTGGTTGGGGAAAAATACCGTCAGAACAGCCGTGTAGAAGCCGGCCATTTGCACCAAAACCAGCGGAATGATGGCCTGACCGATTTCTTCCTGTCGCGAAACCATGGCTCCCGCTCCGGCATAGAGAACCATGTAGGTCGCGAGTCCGAGGAGGAACCACACCACATACCAACCCGAAAAACTTGCCACACTGATGCGAATGGAACCGGCGAGACCGGAAATGAGCAGAGCCGCGATACCGGATCCGCCGATACAAATCATCGAGATTATTCCGACAGCGGTGATGCCGATAATCTTTCCAATCAAAAGTTGGCTCGGGCTCACCGTGGAGATGAGGACTTCCACCACCCGAGAGACTTTTTCTTCCACAATTCCGCTAGCTACGAGCTGGCCGGCGCTCATCACTATTGCAAAGAGCACCATAATCATGACGATGATGACGAGGTAGGCGCCAAAATTGAACGCATCTTGCGACTCGGCTTTATCTTGACCCGACACATCTTTGACTTGTAACTTCAGACCAGAGACTTCATTTCCGAGTTCTTTGAGATCCACCCCCGCTGTTACGAGATATTGGTTGATTTTCACGCTCTTGTAGACCAGGTCAACCATCATCTGTGAGGTGAAGGAAACGGGACCGTCACTGACCAAGACCGGTTGGTCCAATGTCCCCGCTATCCCCATGGAAATCTCCCCATTTTTGACCGCTTGTTCCAGTGCGGCATCATCGGGAAAGGTCTCTACCTGGTATCTCTGTGTAAAGTCACTGGGGAGGCCGCCATCGATTTGGCCGGTAATCAGGTCTTGCCCATTAAAGGCAATGGCATAATCCCGCGTCTCCGCGGTTACCCCCACATTTTCGGGTTCTATACTGGTCGGTACAAAAACGCGGGCGAGGATACCGGCGCCAAGAATGATGACCATCGTGACGACAATGGTGGCAATCGTGGATTTGGCCCGCATTCTAACGGAAAACTCGCGTCCGGCGATAAGAAAAATTTTGCTCATTTTGCGTCCTCCTTGGCCTCGTCCTTCTCCGGCTCCTCGCGCTGCGACTCATCGTGCTCAGGCTCAACCACGGAACGGAAAATCTCTTGCAGAGTGGGACGAACCTGCGAGAACCTGGTCACAACCCCGGCATCAACCGCAATTCGCAGCATCTGACGGGTACATTGGTTTGCGATACCGGCTTCCATCACTATCCCGTTGGGAACACTTTGTACCGAGCATCCCATTTCTTTCGCTCTGGCGGTTACTGCAGCTACGGCTCGCTGGTCCCCGCAAAGCTGAACCCGCGGGGTAGAGTGCTCCGAACGCAACTGTTCCACCTCTCCGGAGGCCACGATAGACCCTTCCGAAATGATGGCCACATGAGAGCACAGTTCCTCCACCAAAGCCAGTTGGTGAGAGGAAAACATCACTGGAATTCCTCGCGCCGCATACTCGCGCAACACCCCGCTCATAACATCGACAGCAATCGGATCCAGGCCAGAAAAAGGCTCATCGAGAATCAGCATCTGCGGGTCGTGCACCAAGGCGGCTGCGAGTTGGACGCGCTGTTGGTTTCCCAGAGACAGTTTTTCGAGCACGTCGTTTCGCCTCTCAATAACTCCCAGGCGTTCCATCCACGTCTCCGCCGAGTGTTTCGCAGCCTTTTTGTCCAACCCGTGCAGCCTCGCGAAATAAATGAGCTGTTCTTCAACCTTCATCTTCGGATACAGGCCGCGCTCCTCGGGCATATAGCCGATATTGGCGCGGGCCTCGTCGCCTATGTGGCTTCCTCCAAAAGTGACCGTCCCGCGGTCTGCTCCCGAAATGCCCATAACAATCCGCATGGTGGTGGTTTTTCCCGCGCCGTTTGCCCCCACAAATCCCATCAAAACGCCCGGGTCAATCTGGAGATTGACACCCTTCAGGACTTGACGTTCCCCGAATGACTTATAGAGGTCTGTAACCAGTAGCGACTTACCGTCAGGTGTTTCCACGGATTTTCGACCTTCCCTAGTTCCACAGTTATTGCTCTCTAAACACTATAGGCAAAACGGGATTGGGAGCCACGCGAAAAGCGCGGGCATGGCGAGAATGATTTTCGTTTCTCGGGTCACGATGTGGATAGGATGGTCACCATGTCATGGTGGGAAGCGTTGCTCTTGGGAATCGTGGAAGGTTTGACCGAATATTTGCCGGTTTCTTCCACGGGTCACCTCACAATAACCGAATACTTGCTCGGAAAGAACATTGCCGATGTTGGGATGGTGGCTTTCACTGCCGTCATCCAAATCGGCGCGATTGCAGCGGCAGTCATCTATTTCTGGGGCGATATTTGGCGGATTGCGAAGGCCTGGGTTACGGGACTTTTCCGACGCGAGGCGAGGCGAGACCCGTATTACCGTTTCGGTTGGGCCATCATCGTCGGCTCGATTCCGATTGCCGTGGTTGGGCTGTTGTTCAAAGACTTCATCGAAACCGGTCTTCGTTCCATGTGGTTCGTTGCCGGCGGGCTCGTGCTTTGGTCCGCGGTTCTCTTCACCGCCGACCGCTTTTCCGCAAAGCAAACGGGGACGGTTTCGGCAGAGCGCGCTGGCAACGAGCAAAACGAGTATGAGCCAGCGTGTAACAGCGCGGAGGCGTCAAAAACTGCGCAGCAGTTTAGCCGGAGCTCCGCTAACGGCGCTCGCGCCGTAGCGGAGCAAGGTGGAACCGTCCCCGATTACTCCGCCGATGCCTCCACGACTATCCCCCAAGCCCTCATCATCGGCTTGGTTCAATGCTTCTCCCTAATCCCCGGCGTCTCTCGCTCGGGCGCTACCATCTCCGCGGGACTCTTCCTCGGTTTTGACCGCGTTCTCGCAACGCGGCTGTCTTTCTTCCTCGGCATCCCCGCCCTGGTCGCGGCCGGCACTCTCCAAGGCATCACCAATTTCGACAAAATAGGCTCCACTGTCGGCTGGGGGCCAACCCTTATCGGCCTCGCAGTCTCCTTTGTCGTTGGCTACGCTTCGATTGCGTGGCTGCTTCGCTTCGTTTCCAAGCATTCTTTTAATGCTTTCATCATCTACCGACTCCTCGTCGGCGGCGTTATCGCTGTGCTCTTGCTGAGTGGAACCATCCCCGCAGTCTAGCGAGACCGCGAAAACTGCTGAACTAAGCCAACCACCCACCGGAAGAAAGGAGAAAACCGCAATGACCGCCGAGATTGGCGTCTTCGTTTCCACCTTCGCCATCATGTTCGTCATTGTTGACCCCTTCGGGAACCTTCCGGTCTTCATGTCCCTGACCGCGCATTACGCGCCCGCAAAGCGACGCTTGGTAGCTTGGCAAGCCAACGCTCTAGCCTTCGTGATTTTGCTGGTTTTCGGGTTTTTCGGCTTCAAACTCTTCGGACTGCTGGGAATCACCCCCGCCTCGCTCCAGATTTCGGGAGGGCTGCTGCTCCTCATCGTGGCCTTGCAGCTCCTGACCGGCGAAGAATCGAAGCCGGGGAACGAAGGCGGGGAACTCAACATTGCGGCGGTTCCTCTCGGAACCCCTCTGCTGGCAGGGCCTGGTGCCATCGTGGCACTCATGGTTCAGATGGACAGTAGCGGCCACGGGGTACTCTCGATTATCGCCGTAGTCCTCGCCACGCTGCTCGTCTTAGCGTTTTCCTGGCTCACGATGTTTTTCGCCACCCCGATTATGCGCTTCTTAGGCAACTCCGGCATCGCTGTCCTGACTCGCTTGTCAGGCATGATGCTTGCTGCCATTGCCATCCAACTCATGATTTCCGGAGTCATGAACGTGGTTCAAGAAGTCGCCAAAACCCTTTGACGTCGAAACCCGGTTTTCCGAACTTGGGAAACAAACTCGTGATGATTTCGTCACGAAAGCCTCTATAGCCGAGTTGGTGGCGAAATCTTCACGAGTTTGATCCGATATACAGTTCAGAACTCTCTCATCTATGTGGTTCAATTGCTTGTACCCCTACATCAACGAAGGAGCCGATGATGACTACAGTAAAAGCCTACGCAATGGACGGGCCGACTTCGTCCTTTCACCCCGTAACCCTGGAACGGCGGGAGCCCGGACCAACCGAGATATATTTTGAAATCAAGTACGCCGGAATCTGTCATTCCGATATCCACACCGGTCGCGGGGAATGGGGGCCAGCGATTTATCCCCTCACCCCCGGCCACGAGATTGCCGGCATTGTCACCAAGATTGGAACGGACGTTACAAAGTTCGCGGTGGGTGACCGTGTCGGAGTCGGCTGTTTCGTGGATTCTTGCGGGCATTGTGAGACTTGTCAAGCCGGTTTCGAACAGTTTTGCCAGACTGATGGTGGGACAATCTGGACCTACAACAACCTCGGTCGTGACGGCCTCCCGACTGCCGGGGGATATTCTCAAGGGATTACCGTGGAGCAGGACTATGTCTGTCGGATTCCTGATTCGCTTGGGCTCGATGTGGCCGCGCCGATCATGTGCGCGGGCATAACGTTGTACTCACCGTTGACGCGCTGGGGCGCGGGGCCGGGGAAGAAAGTTGCCATCGTCGGAATGGGCGGACTCGGCCATATGGGGGTCCAGATTGCCGCGGCTCTGGGCGCGGAAACTCACGTGATTTCACGGACTCGGTCGAAGGAAGCCGATGCTTTGCGGTTTGGCGCGGTTGAGCTCCATCCCACCAGTGAGAACGGTACTTGGGATTCAATGCGCGGCGAGTTCGACTTGATTGTCTCGACGCTTTCTGACGGGGTCGAGCTCGATGATTTGCTGGCCTGTGTGAAGCCACAAGGGGTGGTCGCAGTCGTGGGCTTGCCGGAGCAGCGCCAGGACTTCGCCATGTCCAGCATCGTCCAGCAACAAAAGATTCTGGCAGGGTCGAATATTGGTGGCATCGCGAAAACCCAAGAGGTTCTGGATTTCTGCGCGGAGCATAATATTGCCCCACAGATTGAAGTTATTTCCGGAGACAAGATCAACGAGGCTTGGGATAACGTGGTGGACGCGAAAGTCCGCTACCGCTACGTCATCGACACCGCAACGTTTTAGATTACGGGAAAGGCCGCTTCACAATCGGAAGCAACTTCCTGCCCCAGCGCCACATATTCGTCACCGACGCCCTTGCCCCGACGCTCCAGGTTTCCAAAATCTGGTTGTTGCCGAGGTAAAGCGCAACATGGTAAGGGGTGTTGCCGCTTCCCATAAAGACCAAATCCCCGCGTTGCCGCTGTGAGAAGGGCACACTCATCAATCCGTTGTGCCAGTAAAGCTGCTGGCTCGTGCGATAAAGCGGCTCCGCGTGATGCAGAACGTTTATCGGCTGCGGATCAATTCCAGCGGCATACAGTGACTGTAAAACCAATCCGGAACAGTCAAATCCCTGTTCCCGCGGCCCCGCTCCGCCCCAGACGTAACGCGTGCCGAGCTGTTCGTATGCGTAGCCAATCATGGTTTCAACGCGTTGCTCGCGGGTGGCTTCTAGCCCAAGACGCGGCTGCTCCTGGTAAGTGTCAACGTTCCAGGGATAACCAGTCCCCAAGGCATTCCAAGTGGCTTCGTCGACAATCCCAGTCACGGGCAATCCGGCTCTGGCCTGGAAGTTCCGCACAGCTCTAATCGTTGTGGAATTCATTGTCTGGAAGCGCCAGCCCAGCCCAAGTTTTTGCTGAACAATGCCGACCTTGACCCCATTCCATCCGGGAGTCAAAACATTCGTACCTTGCACTGGGGTGATGTGGTCAACCGGTTGGAGATATTGCGGAGGAATCGTGTAAGTCGGGCAAACTACGCTTAAAGCAGCATCCGGCATTGCCCCCGGACCGCCAAGCAAGGTTCGACCGGGAATCGCATTAAAAACGTCCACAATCGCCCGAGTATTACAGTTCGTGCGACTTAACAGAATCGGCGCACCGGTCGCCTCAGAAAGGGTGGCGCCGGTCAGGGCATCAGGGAAGTTGCTTCCGGAAGCAATCAGAGCTTCCGAAAAATTGTTTCCCCAAAAGAAGCGCGCCACATTGAGGGCGGTTTCATAGCGGTTCTTTCCACCAAAAACCGCTGTTTGCGACTGCGGAAGAATCGCCTTAATCTCGTCAAGGACATTTTGAGAGAGGGCCGAACCGATAACCAAAATCCACTGCGGTTTTAGGCGCAACAGCTCAGCCTTAGTTGATTCCGGAAGACCGCTAGGAGAAGACAGCAACAGCGGTGTATTACCGTGAGCTGCGCCCGCAGAACCGACGATGGCGTCAGGAAAATCGGCGCCGGTAGTAAGGCTGACATGAGAAACCTGGTCAGGGAAAAAAGCTTGCGAGATTTTCGCCGCCGTTTCGTAACGATCCACCCCGGCAATGCGCTCCACATTAGCGTCGGGGACGAGCTCCGAGATTTCATCAAGAACATCATCAGAGACAGCCCCCGAACCGCCCGCAACAATGACTTTCCCGGGTTGAAGCCTCTTGAGTTCTGCAACGGTTTCGCTCGGAATCGAATCTTGAGCAGTCAGCAGGATTGGGGCACCAATCTTACCTGCCACGGATCCGGACACGAGTCCATCTGGAAAGTTTGTACCGCTCGTTACAATAACGTTTCCGCCGGTAGCCTCGGACACCGTCTTGCTTATCAAAGACGCCGTTTCAAAGCGATTAGCGCCGCCCACGCGTGGCAAGGCCTGGATTTGCACCTTCGCGAATTGGCCAGCAGCGAGAATCTCTGTTTGCTCCTGGATGCTTGCCTCGTTAGAGCCCGAGTCGCCAGTATCAGCCCAGACCGTCCCGGGTCCGACCAAAGCCAAAGCACACGTTGCCGCGAGCGCAGGAATCATCGTGGCCGTAAACTTCCGGACAGTGTTCACCTTCATGTTTGCCTCCCAATTGCGACTCTATAACACAACATCGCCCCCCCCGGGAGGACTGTAGGATTTCGGGTGGTTTTTTCATTTTTTTCCAAGCCGCGAATCCCGCGAGTCGAGGAACAGCCGTCGGGGACGGTTTCTCTTCGCTCCGTTCCACTATGCGAAAAAGAAACCGTCCCCTTTGCTCCGCGTTTAAGCCACGTGCTTGCCGCGAGCCTTTTCTTCACGCCTGCGCGCCAAAACCAGAAGCGCCAAACCGCCGGCAAACACCGCCAACGCCACCGGAGCCAGTGCCCCGGACTCCACACCGGTCCGAGCCAAAGCCTCCCGGGGAGCCGTCGGCTTGGCCACCGCCACGGGAGCCGCCGGCGATTGCGGGGCAACAGGCGCCGCGTTCACTTCCGGAGCCGCCGGAGTCGTATGCAGACCCGCCACTGGCGGAGTCGGCTTTGCCGGAGTGTTCGTTCCTGCAACCGGCGGAAGCGACAAAATCGGAGTTGAGGGAGTCTCTACCACGCCACCGATAGGACCGGTCGGGAACGTCGGGATAAATCCACCGGGGAGGTTGCCGCCTCCCGTGGAGGGATTAGCGCTAGGCGGCGCCGGAGCTACTGGAGGAGCTGGCGGAGGCGGCGGAACCGCAGGCGGTGGCACATCGGCATTCCCGCCTCCCGGGGTCGTGGGCGGCACCTCTAAACACTGTTCGTCTTTCCCGACGAATAACGAGGTATCTACATCAGCTTTCTTCCCGTCAAAGTAAACTTCGGGAGCATATCCTATGACTTCTGCGGGGATATTGACCTGGCGTGTCACGGCGCTTAGCGAACAAACTCCTTCGACGCAGTTCACGTCATCTTCTGTAAAGGAAATCACATCGTTTTCCCCAAAGACGAACTTCGCGGTCGCCAGTTGTTTCTTCATAAGGTCGAATTTCTCGGGAATTGTCACTGACTGGGTGAGAGTCTCCCCGCCTTTATTCTCGGCCACAACATAAACCTTGTCTCCAGTCCAGGCGAAAACCCTGCAAGTGTAGGTTTCTCCAGTAACTGTGCAGGTCTCGCCGTTTGCCATGACAGTCAAAGAGTATTCCACTCCGCCGTTGCCGACACTTCCAGAGATAGTTCTCCAGTTCGTTGTGTGTGGAAGTATTAGTTTCAACAGAGGCTTGGGTTCCCGCCGACTGAGTTCCCACTGACTGGACCTGCTCCGTCTGAGTACCTACCGGCTGGGTTTCTGCTGACAGAGTTTATCCCGCGTCCAACGAAGATTGCGTCTGTGGCTGGGGGATTCCACCGTTTGATTTTCGACTACAGCCCCGTCAACAGCACTGGTTTCGCCGAGCGCCAAGGGGGTAAAACACACCGCCACCTGCGACGATGAGACTGAACCCACCAATAAACGCCGAAATGCAGCCACGCTTGTTGAGAGGCAAAAATACGCTATTTCCTCGACAAATTTCAGGCAAGTAATAATCCTTTGAAAATGAGAGGCTACGCCCTTTTACCGCTGAGCCCTAGCTCAGGATTCTGGTAGGTTATAACGGTCGATTTCTCGAGATTTTAGAACGAAATCAAGACACACCTGAGTTTGTGGGGACAATCATGTTTAAACCCGAAATGAAACACCTTCTCGCCTTCCGTCTCGGATTTCGAGACTATTTGTCTCAAATATCGACGAGGTGGTGGACAACTGACCAATACCCCAGGTAAGGTAGCCATTCGTAACTAATCATGACGAATCGGAGACGAAGATGAAAAAGATCGCCGGACTCGGCGCCTTCCTGGTTGGCTGCCTGTTCACTCTGTTTGTGTGCATGCCTTTTATGACGTCTACTCAAAACTGCTCGGCTCCGACTTCCCCCGCCGGAGCGGCTCCGGTGGCAACGAATTCTAAACCCGCAAAAGTCGTCAATATTGGCTTGTTGCAGATGATGAGCCACCCCTCCCTTGATGACATCCGCCAAGGCGTCTACGACGGCCTGAAAGAACGCGGCTACACAGACGGGGAAAATATCAAGATTGATTATCAAAACGGCCAGGGCGACCAAACGCTCTTGAAAACCATTGCTGACCAGTTCATGGCCGATAAGAAAGACTATCTTGTCGGGATTGCCACTCCTGCGGCCCAGGCGCTTGCCAACTCCTCACATAATTCTGTGCCGGTCGTTCTTTCCGCTGTTTCCGATCCGCTCGGCGTCGGCTTAGTGAAGGACAATGCCAAGCCCGGGGTGAATGTGACCGGGGTCTCTGACCAAACACCGGTGAAGGCTCAACTCGACTTGGTGAAAAAGATTATGCCGCAGGCCACCCGCCTCGGGATTCTTTATTCCAGCTCCTCGCAAAATGTTGGCGAAGCCGTGGCGGAAGCAAAGAAACTTGCTCCGGAATACGGATGGAGCGCGAAAGAGGCGACCATCACGACAACAAATGATCTCGCCCAGGTCGCGGAGCAACTTGCCGCGGATGTGGACATGATTTTTGTTCCCAACGACAACACGATTGCGGCAGCCATGCCGACCCTGATTACGGCGACGACTGCCCATAACGTGCCGGTTTTTCCCGTGGTGGACAAGATGGTGGCCGACGGTGGCCTCGCGACAGTCGGCATCAACCAACACCAAATCGGCGTGGACACGGCGAATGTTTTGGCAGACCTTATTGAGGGGAACCAGGCGAAGGACTACCCCATCGTCTTCACGAAGAAAGTTGACACCATTATCAACTCGAAGCAGGCCACACGCCTCGGCATCACCTTACCCGCCGACGTGACCGCCACCGCCAAGGACGCCGCAAACACCAACTAGCCGAATGAGTTTTGGGAAAGAATAGAAAACTCAAAAACTCAAAAGAGGAAAGGGCAACACTGTGGAAATCTTGTTGAGCGCTTTGTCGCAGGGCGCCATCTGGACCGTCATGGGGATTGGTGTCTACATCACCTTCCGCGTCCTGAACGAGGCCGACCTCACGACCGAGGCCTCCTTCACTCTGGGGGCGGCGATTGGAGCGCAGTTGCTGGTTCTCGGGATGAATCCACTGATGACACTGTTTGTGGTCTTCTTTATAGGAGCCGCCGCGGGCGCGATTACCGCTTTGATGATTACAAAGGCCCACATCAACTCGCTTCTCGCGGGGATCATCACGATGACCGGACTGTACTCGATTAACCTCGGTTTCATGGGAAAGGCCAATCTTTCGATCGCAACAGAAACGACTCTGAAAACCCAGCTCGGCGCTCTTGGACTCCCCCGCAATGTTGACACCTTGGTTCTCGGGATTATCGTCGTTCTCGTGGCAGTCGCGGCCTTGAGTTTCTTTTTCCGAACGGACATGGGCCAGGCTCTGATCGCCACGGGAGACAATCCGGTGATGGCGAAGTCTCTCGGGATTTCCACGAGCGAGATGATGCTTTTGGGCTACATGCTCGGCAACGGCCTCATTGCGCTCTCGGGCTACTTGGTAGCGACCGACAACGGCTATTCAGACATCTCGATGGGCATCGGCTCTCTAGTTATCGGCCTGGCTGCCATCATCATCGGCGAGGTTGTCATTCGAGATGTCCCCTTGCCGATACGTCTGCTGGCGATTTTTGTGGGTTCAGTCATCTACCGACTCTTACTCGCCCTCGTGCTGCGTTTCAACTTCGACACCAACAATTTCAAACTGTTTTCCGCGATTATTCTCGGCCTGTGTCTCTCCATCCCGACCTTGCAGAGGTATTTCGCGGCGCGGAGAGCCCGTCAAGCAGCCCTGAAGGAGGTGGCTTTAGCATCATGAGCGAAACTCATACCCCGACCGGCCGGGTCAAAAATGGAACAAACGGTACAACTGGAACGTCAGGTACAAAAACGGTTTTGCATTTGGAGAAGATCGAGAAGTCTTTTCATCAAAGGACAGCCGATGCTTATCGCGCTTTGCGCGGGGTGAACCTGGAGGTTCCCGAGGGGGATTTCATCACCATTGTCGGCGGGAATGGTGCCGGAAAATCGACCCTACTGAATGTCATCGCCGGATCGATTCTGGTTGATTCCGGGCGGGTGGTCATTGATGAAACCGAGGTCACGAGGCTTCCGGAAGAGGAACGCGCGGGGCTCATTGGACGGATTTTTCAAGACCCCAAACTCGGAACAGCCCCGCGAATGACGGTGGCGGAGAACCTGTTGCTGTCCTCGAAACGCGGGGAGGGTCGCGGCTTCAAGATTTCCATGAACGAGGCGAAGCGCGAGGAGTTTCGTCGTGTCCTCGCCCCGCTCAAGCTCGGCTTGGAAGACCGTCTCGACACCGAGATAGGCGTTCTTTCCGGCGGCCAGAGACAATCAGTAGCGCTGATTATGGCAACCTTGAAGACCCCGCGGCTGCTTTTGCTGGACGAACACACGGCCGCTCTCGATCCGAAAACCGCGCGCAAGGTGCTCGACTACACCGCAAAGGTCATCGCCGATAATGGGCTCACCGCTTTGATGATCACCCACCATCTGAAAGACGCACTGAACTTTGGCAACCGGATGCTCGTGATGAACCACGGCGAGATTGTCCACGACTTCAATGCTTCGCAGAAGGCCTCCATGACCGATGCGGAACTCTACACCCTGGTCGGCGAGCTCGCGGATCAAGATATCTAAGCATAACCAATGGAGACGGGTATTGATGGCGTAACGAAGTGCAGCCAGCAAGACCCGTCACCAGTGGCGCAACGAACCCAATTACATACCCTTTTACACGGATACCCATTAATTAGCGCTCGCTGCCAAAATTGAGTTAGAATCTTATTTGCTCGGGGCATTGGCGCAGTTGGTAGCGCGCAACGTTCGCAATGTTGAGGTCAGGGGTTCGAATCCCCTATGCTCCACTAGCTGCCTGCTGGTGTTGATTCAATTTCGCGCCAGCAGGCGTTTTCACTTTTAGGTGTATCAAAACAGGGTTACGCGAAATTGCTGCCTTGAGCTGGGGTTTTATATATGGTTTTTGGGGTTATGCGAAAAGGTTGGCGTTGGCGCGTAAAAGTTGGGCTGATTTGCGTGTATATCGCGGTTGAACAAGCTCTGGGGGATACGAAGATAGCCAGCCGTGGAGGACAGGGTTGGGTAGGTCATTGAGAAAGCTGGCCGCTAGTTAATGGTGATGTTCATACCCACTCTCTTCGCCGCTCCAAGCCTCTTCAACGCAATCAACCACCGGCCAAACACCAGCGTCTTACCCAACACCTTGCACTCACGCACCAAATCCTGCGCCCGCAACACCGTAGCCATCGCCGAATCCTCCCGCTCATGGCATAACGTTTCGGTTAGGTATATGCAGCCATAAAACCGCGCCAATATCCAGTCAAAAACCGCACAAAACCAGGAAAAAACAGCGATTCGTTAAGTGTTAGTCACCCCGCCTAGAATCCGCACACCAGCGGCGAGGGGTTAATACCCCGTTTATTCCAAAAACTCGCACACGCAAGGCCGAGCCCGCGGTCACACCACAAAGACCGTAGAGATACACGACCCCCTAGGGGGGGGCAGGTTGAAAATTACGAAGAGATGACTTGCTCAGTAGCGGCAATCCGACGGTCGGCAAAATCCACCACATCTTTAATTGCAAGTTTCTTGAGTCCCGAGATAAACGGTGGAATGAATTCATAATCGATTCCACCGTTGTTGGCAGTGGGAAGGAAAATCAGATCGTTTTCAACTTTCCCTGCCCACGTAGCTAAAAAGTCTCGCGAGTACTTCGGATACAACACCTTTTCCATCGCGGTAGAGAAGAAAAGATTGAGATCGTGATCTCTATTGTCACTCCGGGGCGCGATGAAGTAGCTTTCTGCAAGGATGCCAGTTGGTTCTTTCTGTGCGTAGACTTTTCCGGCTGCAATTGCACCGTTGTAGATGACTGATATTGCGTTTTCATGAGTAGCAAACTCGCCTTTACGTCCCCAGTACATGATGCCGTTATCCCCAAACTTGCAATAGACAACTGGAGTGCTGAATTCCTGGTCACGGTATTTGCGAACGTTCTTCTTGGTTGCTTTCTTTCCGTCAAGTTTCTTGAAGAGATCCCCAATTCGATACTGACGCCAGGTGAGGGAGTCAAACTTGTTTAGCGCCTCGATCTCGGGGGGGTCAGCGTGTAGTCGCGCAGACCAGTGGCTTCGAGGTACGCTTCTAGCTCCGCTAGACGCGTAGCTTCTAGCTCCGCTACAAATTCCTCAATGAAAGCAAAATCAATCTCACCATCCCGCACGGGGAGCTTGATTTTAGTATTCCTCATAGCATCACGATTGAATTTTTGACCATAACTGTACCCAGCCTTTTCTGTGGCAATATGTGATGCTGAGATGAGCATGAAAGCGATTGAACGATTAAAGCGTTCAAGTTTTGGCACAAGATGTTGAATATGCTGATATCCAATGAAACTTTGTTTCTGATAAAACATTGTTTCTGCACCAAGGGTGGTATCAGAACATGAGAGACTATTACCGTCATTAAGTGCAGGCAACAGAGAATACCCCATCACGCCATTCTCGGTGGATGAATTGGAGACTAGAGGAACGCTTCCTTCATCGGATAAAATCTGCTCGTTACGGAGTTTGTAATATTTTGTTGGGTTGATTTCAAACAGGTCTCCGAGCCGGTATTCGCCCCACTCAACTGTGGCTAGTTTTGCGTTGAGTGAGGCGTTTATTTTCCCAGGCGCTCGTCCTGGCGGTTTTGCTGTTTCAAGATGTTGGAGACTTCCCAGGCAAGATAGTCACTCACGGTTTTCTTGAAGTCATCGAGGGTTGGGGTGGTGTCGATTGGCGCGGATTGGTTCCAGTCATTACCACTGGTCGGATCGATTGTGCCCTCGTAATAGTCTGATTCGCTGAGATAGTGTAGTTTCTTCGCTCCGAAACGTACGAGGTCTGCTACTTCTTGGTAGCGTTCGAGCGCGTGATCTACGTTGCGCAGGTTCACGCCGCTCTTAGCTTTCTTGCGGTTCGCACGCTTATAGCCATCTTCAGAAAAATCAATGAATCTCACGACGTCATCTGATTTGTGGGATTCACCTACTCGGAAAACATAGATTTGGGTTTGCACACTCGATTTTCCGATAAACAAGTCAATTGGCATTTTGATGCTGGCGAGCAGCGTGGAGTGCTTCAAAATGCGTTTGTTATATTCGCTAGCTTTCCCCGTGCCTGCTGAGTTTTGAATAATAATGGCAGCGTATCCGCTGTTCATCATTGAAAGTGCGCGCTCAACGAATACCATACCGTTACCAGGCGCAGAATATGGAGGGTTCAGCACGAAAGCGGTAGCAGGGAATTTAGCGTCCTTGTTGCCGTATTCGTAGTTGCCAGTAAAGTTTTTCAGCGAGTCGTCGTTAATAATGTTCGAGGAGCCGTCACCCATCAAAATCATGTTGAGCACAGCCAGCATGTAAACGCTTGGTAGAATTTCCAAGCCCAGCAGTTGCTCGGCTTTGATGCGGGCATATTTTGCTTGCAGCTCATCTGCTGAGGTGATGGTTTCTTTCGCGTCATTCATCATCTCGTTCATGGCTGCCACCAGCAGGCCTGCCGAACCGGTAGCGAAATCCCAAACATAAGAGTCTTTATTAACGCGGGCGAGCTTCACCAGTAGTTTTGCAACATAAGAAGGGGTGAGCACCACATCGTTGAGTTTGTCTTGGGTAAAGCCCAGCCAGCTATACATTTCGTTGAAGAGCTTGCCGGTGAAATCAGTGGTAAGACCAATCTTGTAGTAGATGCCCAAATCGTCCACAATCTTAGAAAACACGCGCTTGAGCTGTGTTTCCCCGTTTTCCACCTTGTTCACGTTCTCGGCAGTGAGAGTGTTTTGCAAAGTGCGCGCGATCATGTCGCGTTTTTCTTTCGGCAGCTGCTTCAAATCAAGGAAATTCCGCACTCTGCGCAGCACAATTTCGCCATCGGTATCGCCAGGTACACTCGAAGACCGCAGATCTGATTTTTCTAGCGGAGGCAACTTGCCTGGCACACCGAGCGTGGCAATAATGGTGGCTGCCACCAGATAGACGCGGTCATTCTCACCTAAGCCTTTTTCGTTTTGGTAAATATCATTATTCAGCTTTACTAAGCTGGCATCGATTTCACGTTCACGCTGCGCCTTCAACGCCTCAATCTCTTCAGCAGACAGCTGGAGCGTCAACACTCGCTGAACAAAAGCATTGAAATTATCGGGTCGTAAAAAAGACAAATCGCTGAACTCCCCGATTTTCTGCCCAACACCAAAGTTTGATTTCGAGACGAAATAGACACCGATCTGTAGCTGCAGCTCGCCGCTGGCATCTCGATACCCCGTCGCCCCGATAGCAATCACGTTCGTGTAGGCGGTGTAGTGCAGCAGGGCATTTGCGTAATGCACTGCGCCGTTTACAGCATAAGCATTGATATTGGCAAAGTTTGGCTCATGGTTCTTCTTATGGTTATCAACATGCCCGTCGGCATCAAGTTTTTCGAGCTTATCCTTATAGCCCTTATGTTCAATCAGTACTGGCCAGAAATCACCATGCTCATCTTGCAGGAGTGCTTTAGCATCCGGGCGGTTCCCGCCTACGCCGCCTTGCTTGGAGAAATACTCGTTAAGAGCAGTATCTATCTCAGTGTTAAGAGATTCTTGTTCGAGCCTATAGTCAACGCCATAGGAGCGCAGCCAACCATTAACCTTGTCAGCAACATTCGGCTCAACAGACTGGATTTCGCGCTTGACCATCTCTTCTCCCTCTTATCATTTAGCTAGGTGGCGGAGAACCATGTACAAAACAATAACTGCCCCAATTTTACCTAGCTGAACGCATAAGATAGCCGAGGCGTACCGGCGTCATAGCAAGTGAATCTCTGAAAGTGAGCTAGCCGCTCGTACGGTACAACAGTAGAATCAGATAGACGTAACCCAGGCGATTCAGCCGAAGCTGGTGATCGTTCCGGGGTCTTCGGTATCTATTTTACTGTAGGAAGTGGATGCGTCGATGGCAGGTAGGGCTTGGGATAGCAGCCACGTGGTGCATCTGCTTTCTGAAGAACTCATGGCCACCTTCATCAACGCAGCAGAGACTCTATGCACCGTCTTTATTGCTGCAACAAAATGATTATGTTCGCATTCACCAGTTTGACGAACCCCAAAGTGTTAGTCTTCGTTACAGATTATGGTGATGAGGATGATAGTTTATGAACAGATTCGCATATTCACTCACCTCAAACGCCTGTTCAATAACCTGGTGACGCAACACGCCTCACACACGTGCCATCACGATAGTCAGCAAAGCAAAGGAGTAGCAGTGACGCCACAACCCACAGATAGTAAATCGGATCGCAGCTCATCTATATCTGATTCCCCCATACCCGCCATTTCAGATGAACAACTGGCGCGCCTGGGCGGCTTTGGCGTTTCGGATTGCATTCCCCTAGGAGGGAACGAGACCATTCCACGCTATACGTGGCGCGGTGTCCTGCTCGATTCAGCAAGAACGTTTTGGCCTGTGGGTACTGTGTGTGAGCTGCTGGCTCTCATGGCTCGCTATCGTTTGAACAAACTGCATTGGCATCTGTGCGACGACGCCGGATGGCGGTTCAAGGTGGACGGCTATCCGGATTTGACCACAGTAGGCGCATCTTTGGAACGCGAACCATTTGCGTGGTATACGAACGTAGATCCAGCAAAAGCAGCACAAGCTTATCGGCTGGCTCCTAACGATTCTACCTGCGGATACTACACAGATGAGGAACTTCGATTTGTGGTGAAATACGCGGCCTCGCTTGGCATCGACGTGATACCGGAGGTGGATCTTCCAGGGCATATGGGCGCTGCAATTCGGGCATACCCGCATCTTGGAGATCCATTGCTCAGTGAGCTCCCTGCGGTTCAGTGGACCCACCGCAACGACGTACTGTGGCCATCCCAACAGGCACTAGACTTCATTCATGCTGCCCTCGATAAAGTGATGGATATCTTTCCTAGCAATCTTGTACATATTGGTGCTGATGAAGTTAACTTTGCGGCCTGGGAAGCGGATGCTTCCCTTCTGGCGCGCGCCGCTAAACGTGGTGTCTATTGCGGCGCTCAAATTCAAGGCGGTTTTATCCGTGATGCCCGCGAGTATCTTGCCCGCCGCGGACGCAGGCTTGCCGTATGGGACGATGCTTTGCAAGCTCAGGCGAATGCTCTGGGTGGCGACGAAGTGATAACCGCATGGCAGGAAAACGGCGCTGCAGAACGTGCCGGTAAGAGTGGCCACGATTGGATATTTGCTGACTCTGCCGCACTCTACCTCAACCGAGTAGCCGGACCTGTGGATAGCGAGCCGGCAGGGATGTACGGCGCAATCTCCACGGGGGACATCCTCAATCTGTCTATTCCAAAGAGTAAGCATCTTCTCGGCGTGCAGGCAGCAATCTGGTGCGAATTCGTACCGAACCGTGACGCGCTGTATTATCAGCTTTTTCCACGCCTGTTTGCGGTAGCGCAAATCGCATGGAGTGATGCGCATCTATCGTGGAGGGATTTTTATCCACTCCTCGAAAAAGAGCTTGACTGGCTTGCAGGTCACGGTATTAACACACGACCGCTAGATGCGCACACCTACAGAGTATTCGATCCTGTGGAGCGAAACTATCACGATGCCCCTATTGACCGCCACCAAGCTCCTGAGGCAATACGGTTTCGTTTCAACCTTTGACCGCTCCGTCAACAAGCCCTGCAGTCATGCGAGTTTGCACAAAGGCAAAAATCAGCATCACGGGGAGAGCAATCAGAGTTGAACCAGCCATCACACCACCCCAATCGGCTCCGCGCAAGCCCTGTTGGAAAGACTGCAGCCATAGGGGAAGCGTGTAGGCCGAGTCGCGACTGAGCACAATCAACGCTAGAGTGTATTCATTCCATGAATGAAGGAACGCAAAGACTGAAGTGGAGACAAGTCCCGGTGCAAGCAGTGGCAAGGTAATACGAATAAACGCCTGAGTATGTGTGCATCCATCAACCATCGCCGCTTGTTCTAGCTCCTGGGGAACTCCCACTATAAAACCGCGCATCATCCAAATAACGAAAGGCAATACTCCACCGATATAGAGTAGGGACAGTCCGGCGATCGAGTTGAGCAGCGCCCATGAATCGAGCATTCGATACTGGGAAATAAACAATGCCTCGGCGGGGATCATCTGTATTACAAGAACCAATACAACGAGCGTCCGACGCCCGAGGAAATTGAAACGCACTAAAGCTACAGCCGCCAAGAGCGCCGCCACAGTTGTCACCACAACTGTGATCACCGCAACCGTAAGCGACATTCCCATCGCCTGCCAGAAAGAACCATCGTGCAGCACCCCACGGAAGTTCGCTAGCGTGGGAGGCGATGGAAGTAAATTAGGTGGTGAGGCGAGTAAATTACGCTCCTCCTGGAAAGCCGAGTTCACCATCCAGTACACCGGAAGAAGCCACAACAATGCAGCAATCAGCAATGCAAGGTTCACTAATAGTTTGGATGGCTTGAGCCGTTTCATAGTTGCCCCCCTTGCTTGAAAAGCATCCTAATGTACTTGCCAGTGATTACGAGGGTGACAAGCAGGATTACCATTGCCACTGCCGAAGCCGAGCCGTAGTCTCCTTGAGAGATACCCACCTGGTACACGTAGGTGCCAAGCAGGTTTGTCTGGGAGGAGATTCCGCCTGATTGCTGTAGAACATATATGTGTGTAAACACTTTGAGATCCCAAATGATTTGCAGCACGCTCAGCAGGCTAACCACCGGGCTGATAGCTGGAAATATAACGTGGTGAAAGCGTTTCCAATAATCCGCTCCATCTATTTGTGCCGCTTCAATAAGCGAATTATCCACCTGTGTTAAAGCAGCATAAATAGAGATAGTCGCGAGGGGGATAGACGCCCAGATGATGACGGCTGAGGCCACCAGATAGAAAGTCCACGGGGAGCTTGCAAGCCACGAGAACCCCTCGAACTGTTTCAGACCAAGGCTTGACAACAAGAAATTCACCAGACCATAGTTCGGATCGACTAGCCACTGCCACACCGTGAGACTGGCTATAAGCGGCATCGCCCAGACAACCACAAGAACGATGTTCATTAAGGTTCTGATGCTCGGATGTGCTGAGCGCATCAAGAGTGAAAACCCAATAGCGAGTATCATCGTCAGCCCGGCCGTCCATGCACAGAACAGCAGTGATTTGACCAGCACTGTCCAAAAATACGCATCAGTGAGAATCGATATGTAGTTCTCAAGCCCAACAAACTTTGCCGGTTGCCCGAATTGCTGCGCCAAACCAAATTCTTGGAATGACATTACAAACTGACGCAGCATCGGGTAGCCAAGCACGAGAAGTACGAATGCCGCTGCCGGTATCAGCAGAAGATAGGGCACATAATGCGATAGCCGCGCTCCGCGTCTGCGTGGCGCGGCGTGACACTCCTCGGCGGTATGGGCAGATCCCCTTACCATCACGAGGCCTCCTTACTATCTTGGATCATAGAGACTATATCTACGACGGGAGAAAGCTACTTGCTGTTCAAGATGTCTTCGAGCCGCTGACCATAGCGATCAGCAACAGCTTGTACGTCGTCTTCCTGCGCTAGAGCCGTCCAGAAATCGCGCACTACGTTATTGCCCGATGCCACACCCCACTGAGGCGTATTCGGAGTAAGCTTGGAGACGTCTACGATTTGTGCAGCAATCTCAGCAAATGGACCGGTAGCTGCGCCCGAATACGTAGTGTTTCCCGGAACCCAGCCCTCCTTAGCAATCTGATTTTGGAAATCCTCAGAGAAAATGAGCTTGAGAGCTTCTTTCGCTAATTCAGGATTTTTTGCATTGGCCGACAGTGAGATATGTGAACCGCCTGCAAAGGTGGCTCCTAGCTCGCCGTCTTTCACTCCTGGAATCGGCATCACAGCAACCTTGCCTTCATCCCAAAGCTTTTGATCGATCTTGGCACCAATGTTACCAGTGCCAAGTAACATGCCGACTTTCTCTTCGTTGAAGTATTTCTCGAACGCTTTCTGCGAGGCCTGGGAATCAAGCGCATAGGCAGTACCATCAGAAAAGATTTTTTTCACGCGTTTGAGAGCCTCAACACTTTGTGGCTCGCTAAGCTTTTGCACCCATTTGTCTCCCTCTTGAACAGCCCACTCACCGCCTCCGGCGAAGAAGATCGATTCTGGAGCGTGAATATCAACTGCTGCTAGGTACATACCGGAGAATCCGCCAACCCCATCGGGATTCGCCGCACCGAGGTCAATCGCTGCTTGGGCGAGATCATCAAGCGTCGTTGGCTTGTCAATTCCAGCTTTTTCGAATAAGTCTGAGCGATAGAACACTCCACGGGCACCCGCATATAGCGGGAGTGAATAGAGAGTATCGTTCCACGAACCCGCTTCAATGAAACTGGGGATCAAATCTTTTCCGCCAACTTCGTCATAAAGGTCAGTGAGCGGAGCGAATGCTCCCACGCTGGAGAACGTGGATGTTTGAGTATTGCCGGTTTCCACCAAATCCGGGCTTTCAGAATCGGAGGCCAGCGATGTCTGAAGCTTTTGCACGATACCATCCCATGGCTGAAGCTCCACTTTCAGTTTATTACCTGGGTACTTTTTCGCGAATTGGTCTTCTAAATACTTCACTGTTCCGTCGGTGAAACTCCCCTCCATAAGCCACACACGCAAGGTTTCGCCGTTAATCTCGCCCACATCGCGAGAAGACGCTGGCTTTGCTGAATTACCTGAGGAACATGCGACAAGTGAAAGCGAAGTGACTAACGCCACACCCGCAGCTAGAATCTTCTTAAAACGCTTGTTATTCACGATTTCTTCTCCTTTGAAGTAAAGCGACGGCTCATTGGTGAGCGCTCGCGAGAAATAGCCTCTGGATTGAGTTCACCCAAATCATTCTCAGTATGCACCCTAGAAGAAATAGTGTCAAGTTCTTTTACACTTTTAGGTAATACTGAGCTCATAACTCGTAGTTACTGCTGATTAGCTCCACGCACCTACGTATTATGTCGTCCCGCCTTCGCAGTACATCTATCCCGGCCTCAGCAATACTTCTCACATCGAAAGGTACATGCACGGCACTGATCTCGAGATTCGAAGTCGTTAGCGGCAACGCTCGTTGTAGCACAACACGCTTCACAGCATCAACAAAAATGTCGGAAAAAGCAAGTTTCCCACCAATGACAATGACATCGGGATCGAGAATGTGGCATACCGTAACGAGTGCCCGACCGAGGCATTCACCGAGATCGTCAAGCAAAGCCACCGCACCGTGATCGTAGAATGCGGCGTCTGATTTAGACGAGTTACCAACGAGCTCATCAACGGAACCTGGCGCACTACTCAAGACTCGCGCCCGCTCCATAACCGCTTCCTCACCTATGTATTGCATAAGACACCCACGGTTACCACACTCACAGGGCAACCCATGAGGATCAATACTTACGTGACCAAGTTCGCCCGCCCCTCCGCGGCTGCCATGTACAATGTGCCCATCGAGAATATGACCAAGAGTCACTCCAAACGACACATGAACATACGCCAAGTTTCTTCGCTCGCAGGAATACGATTGCGCTTGCATTAATCCGATGAGACGGGCGGTGTTTTCGATAATAATTGACGCTTGCGGAGCAAGGCGTGAAAAACCTTTCAAGAGGTTAACTCCTTGCCACATTCTCGACGCTTCCCCACCCAGCACTTCCCCGCTCTGTGTATCCACTTGCGTATTGACCGCGATATGCATTGCCGCAATAGGTGGGTTGCCAACATCGCCCAACACATCGCACAGTACGACCTCAGCAGTTTCGAATCTCTTGATCCCAAGTTCGCTAGGTTCAGTGGCGTATACCTGGCTAGATACTACTGCGCCGTCAAGCGTCGAAATAAAAACGGCAGTGCTACGGATCGTGAATGTCACAGATACCATCACACCAACGCTTTGCGGCACATAGAGCTTAGCTTTCAGCCCATGCGGTTTTTCTTCAGCAAGCAATCCCGCAAGCACAAGCGCCTGGGTGGCATTTGTGATGGTGGTGCGCGAGACACCCAGAACTCGCGCTAAATCGGCTCTATACAGCGGTCCGTCATGAATAATCTGGGCAAGAACCCGTTCTTTGCTTGACGTTACGCCAGTAAACATGGAACACCTTGCATTAAACCCTACCCTTTGAACAGTCCGATTGTATCTAAGTGAAGCTTGGTACGGTGCCGGCATTCGGTGTGTCTCATTACTTAGAACCTTTGTTGTACAGACTTGGCTCTGCATCAATGCGTTTCGTCCAATACCACCCGCTTATGGTAACAGACAAGTCATTGCTGAACATTTCCCCTCCGAGGAGAGACAAAACTGTCTGTAACAGATTTGTTCGAGAAACTATCCTTCCGACTCGGCAATTGGACACAATTATGCTATAAAATTAAGTTCCTATTGCAGCAATTACTCTCAGCCTCGCTCACGTTTCGGCTTATACTGGATAGCGTAGTCGGCAATTTTGCCCACTACGCCGACGAGGGAGCTGTACCGGCGACGCGACAAGACGGCCAGGAAAGGTTCGCCATGGCGTGGTTCGTGTTAATCGTCTCTGGAATGTTGGAAGCAGTGTGGGCTACGGCCTTGGGGTACGCTGACGGTTTCCGCAAGCTCATTCCTTCCCTAGTATTTTTCGTGGCCTTGGCGCTATCAATGGCCGGACTGGCTTACTCCGTCCGCACGATTTCACCTGCCATTGCCTACGTCGTCTGGGTCGGCATCGGAGCGTGTCTCACCGTGATTTATGCCTTCCTCGCGGGCACGGAGAGCGCCACCCCCATCAAGGTTGCTCTCATCATCGTGATTATTGCCGCCATTGCGGGCCTGAAGCTGGTCTCCCCCGAGGCGTAAGCCCTCAGGGCGCGACAATCTTTAGCTATCTAGGTGATTCTTCGACAAAACCCCAGTTTTAGCCTGCCATCAAGCATGGATATAGATTTTGAAATGCCGCAGGATTATCGAAAGAATCCACCAAAAAGCGAGATTCAACAGCACGAAGCCCCAGGCGTCCCAACCTGCCGGTAGCCCCAGCGACACTGCTCCAGCAAGACGAGCGGCGAGAGAAGGCTCCGTACCTCCATTGGTCCCAAGACGGTCAAGCACATCAACTAAGAGGTGTGAGCCGAAATAGACCAGCAGGGAATTTCTTCCCAAAGCCACCAGGGGTTCGGCAAACCGCGGGCGCTTTGTTGACCACGCCTGACCCGCAGGGGCATCAAAAATCCAGAAACACACTGCAAAAAGAATGATGCCGAGAGCTGCCGTCGCCAATCCGAAGGATGGAGTCCACAAACGCTTGAATGCGGGAACCAGCAGCGTGAGCCCCCAGCCGTAGAGCGCTACAACCCCAGCCCACGCACCAAGCCGCAAGGCTCCCAAATGCGCCAAGGTGCCACGCGAGGCCAAAGCCATATGTCCCGCGGTTGTCCCCGCAGCGGCAGTTACGAAAGCCCCCAAGATTGCAATAACGCCCTCCGGATCATGCCCCAGGGAACCCTGCGCGTACATGTGAACCCCCAGAATTGCCCCGTCAATCACGCGCGAGGGATTGCATGTCGGAGTGAGTTCTCCCCCGATGCAGCCGCTGGCATAGAAATGCAGCCACACCGCTTCCACGGTCGCTGTAACGAGAGTGATCCCCGCCCAGATTGGCCAGGTACGACCGAGCAAATGCCCCAGGACCAGTAAAGCCACCAGCCCCGCATAGAGCTGCAGCGTCCCCGTGAGCCGTAAGGTTGAAAGCGTATAGTCACCCGTGGCGACCGCCCCGTAAATCACTCCTACCACTAGCAGCACGGTGATTCGCCGCAAACTCACCCATCTCGAGACCCTATTGCGGTAAGCAAAAGCCATCCCCACTCCGGACAGGGTCACAAACAGAGGGAAAATCAGGTCATAGAGAGTCAAGCCCATCCAGGAGGCGTGAACCAGCCACTCCGGGCGCGGAGCCAATACTGAGGCGGAAGTAACGGAAGTGATGAGCATCACTCCGCGAGCCGCATCCAGGCCAGTGATGCGTCCCGGCTTGGTTTTTTTCCGAACGTAGTTCTCGGGATTTGCTTGCTGGCTGGCAGAAGTTTGCGCCTCCGGTCGCGACTCGGGTCGGGTCTCAAGTTGCGGCTGCAGTTGAGCCTCTGCCTGCGGCTGCGCTAGCGAATGCGGCTCAGGGCACGGAAGCGGCTGCGGACTGGAGTGGGAATCTATCTTGGGGTTCATTCGGCTTCGCCTCCGCCCTCGATCTGGATGAAAAATTGGTGGCGTGCGAATAAAGCCCCAGATCCGGCCAGGTTATATTCTCCCGGAATCCAAGTTGCCGCCGCCAACCAGCCGTAAGCCTCTTGGTGAATTCCGGTGTGCTTGAGCGTTTTCAGCTCTTCAAATTCGGCAGTTGTCCCGTCCGCATAGGAGAAAGCGGGAAGCTTCACGGGAGGTTTGGAGCCGACCTCAAATCGAAACGGCGCAAAGGCCTTTTTCCATCCGTCCCACCTGGTTCCGTCAGCGGCAGTATTTTCCATCAGAGCATCGAATTCTGACTTCGGAATAGTGGACATCAAGGTAGCTCTGTCATCAAAAGGATGCGTAGTGACCCACACTCCCTCACTGGTGAAGGATGCTAGGTTCACGGCCGCGTCCTGCACCGCCTTGTGGTCAGGATGCGGGTAGTCATAGGCAGCAGCTGAACTGTGGGAGCCATCCGATGACTTCAGCAAAGGGTCGTTGTAATACGCCGCGATGACAATATTGGAAAGCTTGAGGTCGGGGAGCATTTTTCCCCTCTCCTGCAAGACATCTTTCACAACGTTTTCGACGCCCTTGGAAGTGACTTTCCCATCTCCCAAATCAGCCATGAAACGAGCCGAATTGGATCCAACCCAGGCTCGAGTCTTGGTTCCTCCGGCTTGCAGGGTCTCAGCAGCAACGTCATCCCCAAGCGCAGTTGACCGGTTGAGAGTGGAGGCACGGTCAAGGAAATGATTCCATGATTCCGCCCTAGCCTCTCGACATGCCGCCGCCACCGCGGCCTGGTCTGAGCTGTTAACAATTGTCTGTAAGGTCGAAGGATAAAAATCACTATTAGCCTTCGCAAGGGTGCTTTGGACGATCTCTGGCTTACAAAACCCCGTGGCCTCACCATTGGTGGCAGTAATGAAAACATTGTAGATATTGGGACTCGCGCTCAGGGCTGACCAGGCTTGTACCTCATCATCTGGATGCGGAGTGAGAATAATCTGTATGGTGGGTTGATTCTGTGTGGCTCTCGTGAGAATGAATCCAGTAACCGCTAGCGCCACCGCCAATACGAGGACACTGGCTAGTTTCAATCGGCGCGTCATCCGTCTCCTCCTTCGTTGAAAACTTTAGTGGAAAGATCGGCGACTTGCCATCGGCGGTTTGCGCAGACACGACCTTGCAGGGTGCCTTGCCCCGACAAGAGGTCGTAACGGGCATGTATTTTCTAGGCGCGGCGGCGTTCCAGAATGGTTTCCAAATCGACAGGAGCCGAGGATTGGATTTCTTCGCTCGTCAGCGCTTCTCCGGCCGGCATTATCTGGGCGATCTTCGGTCGCATCGGTACCGGCGTGTCTTCCCAGTCTTGTCCGGTCACTTCCGCCGCGATAGCAACGTCTCGACGAACCAGATCCGAGCGTAGCGTGTAGGAAGGCGCCGGAATCGCGGTCGGATTCCACTTGTGCTTCTCGGAGGAATCGACAAGAGTTTCAGTCGCGCTTTGCTCGGTAGACTTTTGCTTCGCGTCATTTTGTACCGTCTGGTCAATTCCGTCTCCAGTTGCCGCCGACGTCTCGCCATTTTGTACCGTTTGTTCCACCTCGGATGCTGTCATCGTTTCGGGAGCTTCTTCGATTTGAGCCTCGAGAACCTCATTTGCCTTTTGCAATGCCTCACTCAAGGTCCCCTCGCGCGCCTCGGCGTTCAAGGACTCCTGAGCGACCTTAGCCCAATGGCTATTGCTGCGGAGTTTACCGGCGTGAAGTGCCGCTCGGCCTGCCGGGCTCTTTTCGAGACGACGCTCCACAGCACGGATATCTTCCAAATAGCGCAGATCTTCTCGACGTCCTTTGCGAGCCGCAACCGATCCCCATCCCAAAGTCAGCAAAATGCCCGCCCCGGGGGCCGCCAAAACCCACCAGGCCAGCATCCCCGCGGCCGCAAAACCAGAGACCACAACGGCCGCTATCGCAAGTCCCCCTAGGAAAGCCAACCTCCGGCGAGCGGCCGAAGACCGCGAGGAAGAAGCGGCAGCGCGACGGGATTTCAAGTCCGTATAGGTCCTTAAATCTTGGGCCATCTTGATGGGTCGGGTCACAGATTGTTGCATGGTTCGGTCAGTTTTCCGGTGTATAGCCACTTCCACGCTGTGGGCTAGACTGGGCGCTTCGGCCAGTTCCAACACGCGCATCCCCTGCGAAAAACGGTCATCATTACGGGCTTGGCCCATCATCCGACGCGATTTTGCCACCTGCGGCAGCAATACGACCGTAACGATGAGGGTCAGGCTTAATAAAATCCAGGCAGCGATACTCACATCTCCAAAATACAGACCGAACAGTCCAAAAGAGAGCTGCCACTCCGAAGAGAGGTTTGCTTTGAAATTTCAACCAATTATCAAAATTCTCAAAGGCCACAATTTTCACTTTGGTAACAATTGGGATACGAAATAGTCCGGCTCCCATTCCTCCAAAGTTACCGCGAAAGCGCGATGATCCGACCAAGCGCCATTGATGTAGAGAAAACGCTCGCGCAGTCCCTCTTCTCGCAGCCCCAGTTTCTCAACAACCCTCAAGGAGGGCTGGTTTTCAGGACGAATATTTATCTCAATCCGGTGGAGTCCGTATTCGGCAAAACACCAATCCAACACCGTCGCTACCGCCAGCGGAGCGAGGCCGTGTCCGGCAAAGCGAGAGGAGACCCAGTAGCCCACTGCGGCGTTTTGGGAAGCAGCTCGCTGGACACTGCTGATGGAAACCTGGCCCGCCAGCCGCCCTTCGGGAAGAATCGCAAAGCACATGCCCAAGCCCTCGCGGGCACTTTTAGACATCGCCGCCACGTATTGTTCCATGGTGATGGGTCGGGTCATCCCGGGAGGGGCGCCTGATTCCCACGGCGCCAACCAGGCTGCCTCGCCACGCCGCAATTTTTCAACGGCATAGAAGTCCTGGCCTTTGAGTTGGCGCAGTTCCATCCAATCCCAGTCGGAGGATAAGCCACGAGCTCGCAGATCCGGTTGCTGCAAAATGACGCGACGGCGTCCTCCTGGATAAATGATTTGACCGCGCGTTCTACGCAATGATTCGCCTATCCATTCACTAAACAATCTTGTACCATTCATTCCAAAACCATGCAGTGCAGCATCGCTTCCGGCGCCACGGTCGTGACATCTTCTGGAACCACCGCGAAAGCGTTCGCCCTCGCCAGCGCAGCTAGGCGCGCTTGAGGGTGGCGACCGAGCACCTCCCCACGATAGTGGCCGGGGTTGCCGGTCAGCAACACCGGCACAAACTCGCGCCGCCCCCTTGGTGAATTCCACCCTTGGGACATTGCCGCTGGAACAGAGGCGCGATAGAGACCCGAGCGACCGGCCATTTTCCGCAGAACCGGACGGATGAACGTCTCAAAGGCGACCTGCGCGGCCAGCGGATTCCCGGGAAGACAGTACACCGGTACCTCCCCGATTTTCCCCACGCCAAGTTGGCGTCCCGGCGCGATCGCCACATTGTCAAAACGCATCTGACCTAAAGGAGCGAGAACCTCCTTCACCGTGTCAGCAGAGCCATAGGACAACCCGCCGGTTGTCAGAATCAAATCGGCGCGCACCAACTGGTCTTCAATGGTTTCACGGAGCTTCGCGCGATCGTCACCGACCAAAACCCGAAAAGTTTTCGCGTCACTTTCCTGGCAGGCCGCAGCCAAAGAGTGCCCATTCGCGTCACAAATCTGGCCCTCCTCGCGGTGAGCGCCAGGTTCAACGAGCTCATCACCAATAGAGATAACCACGACTCGCACCCGCGGATGAACCGTGACCCTGCTGAGACCCAGAGCAGATAAAAGCGCAATCTTTTTCGCATCCAAACGTTCTCCCGCCGGAAGCAAAATCTCCCCCGGCTGAGCATCTATCCCCTCCGGAATCACCAGGGCTCCGCGAGGAAATGTTTGGGAGATTTCCACCGTTGAAATCCCCATATCGGTAGCCTCCAGGGGGACCACCGTATCAGCTCCAGGAGGGAGGGGTGCCCCCGAGGCGATACGAATGGCGGTTCCGGCAACGAGAGCGGCCCACGGAGTATCTCCGGCCACCATTTCGGCCGTCACCGGTAGCTTCGTCGGGGTTTGAGCAATAGCCGCAGCCGCCACCGCATAGCCATCCACTCCGGCACGGTTGGTCTCCGGTAAGGCAACCTGAGCCACAATATCAACCGCTAAAACACAGTCAACCGCATCTTCAAGAGGGACTGCCAGTTCGGGTAGTGGCTCCGCGGCCAGCAGGCACAGATTCAGATGCTCCCCCACTGAGCGCATCAGGCTTCGCCTCCCGCTCGCTTACCGCCACTGTTCTCCTCGCAGATAACCCCGCGCAGATGCTCCCGCAGGGGATTGCCAAGGAACGGGTGTTCCAAAGCGAGCTCGGCTTGGGCAGCCAAGTATCCCGCGAGATTTCCGGTGTCGAAGTGGCGTCCGCGCGAGACCACTCCCCAAACTCCCCCGCCGTCTTCAACCGGCAAATCCGCCAAAGTGGCCAAGGCATCAGTGAGTTGAATCTCCCCATTTCGACCGGGCTTGGTTTCGGCCAGCACCTGGAAAATCTGGGAGGTCAAGACGTAACGTCCCATGATGGCGTAGGGGGAATGCACCTGTTCTGGAGTGGGCTTCTCCACAATTTGTGACAACCGGTACACGGAGTGTCCGCCGGTTATTTCCGAGGGGAGCACCTCGCGTTCAATGGCGGTGGTGGAATAGGCTCCAATCTCTTTGGGACTCACCTCCAGGAGACCAACCACGCAGCCTCCGGTTTTCTCGTGCACCTTCAGCATGGTCTGGAGCAGCGGATCTTCTTCATGGAAGACGTCGTCGGGAAGCTGCACCACGAAAGGGTTGTCCCCCACTACTTCTCGGGCCTGCAAAACCGCGTGCCCCAAACCTTTGGCTTCATCCTGGGTCACGAAGTTCACCGGCGGCATCGAGAAACCTCGCGGATTGCGGGGGTCATCCTCCACTTTCGGGGTGAAAAACTCCCGCAGCGCCGGCTTCTTCGGTGAAGTCACGATGTGGAAAGTCTCGATTCCAGCACGGCTACCCTCTTCAATCACAGTGAGAATAACCGGCCTATCTACCAGCGGCAGCAGTTCTTTAGGAACTGACTTTGTCAGGGGATACATACGGTTGCCACGGCCCGCAGCCGGGATGACAGCGGAGGTAACTTTTTTTTGCATGACTCCAGCCTAAATGCTTTTCGCGAGTAAATGCCGGAAAACAGACCGGAATTAAGGCACAATAGGAAGGTGCATGCAACGGAGCTCAATCTGCCAGACCTACGTGGCCAAGAACCAGAGGACGCAAAACAGCAGTTAAGAGAGATTATTCGGGTATCTCGGAATCGTCTCGGACCCTCGCAAGTCGAAGAAGCCGGTAAAGCGATTACCGCTAGAGCCTTGGAGCTGGCGAAAGATTTTCACAATATTGCCTGCTACGTTTCCGTGCAGAACGAGCCCCCCACCTTGGAACTTATCGAAGCCCTCTACCAGGAGGGAAAAACCATTTTTATCCCGAAACTTGGTCCGAAACTGAAGCGGAACTGGGGTTACTACCAGGGCGCCGACGATTTGGCCGATTTATCTCCCAACCGACCTAAGGAACCGACCGGAGATGCTTTGGATTCTTCCGCGCTGGCCGCGGTGGATTTCGTCTTCACGCCTGCCCTCGCGGTGGATCGGCAGGGAAACCGTCTCGGGCAGGGCGGTGGCTGGTATGACCGAGCTTTGCCTTATGTGAAGCCGCAAACGCCGATTTACGCTTTGCTTTACACCAACGAACTGTTGACCCACACGATTCTCCCCACCGATAAATATGATTTTCCAGTGACGGGGGTTGTCACTCCCGATTGCGCCTTCGCTTTGGAAGATTCAGAGTTTAAAACTCAGGGTATTTTACCGCTCTAAACGTCACCAAATACGCTCTGGCATGGTAGTTTTGGGTTCAGCAAGGGTTTTCCACAATTGCAAATTAAGGCCCGAATTCACAGGGTAATAATTTTCCGCTAGGGCGCTTTTTCTCCTCGTCGTAGCGTGGGGGCATGAAGTTCAAACGATTTTGGAATTGGCGTTTTCCTCTGGCCGGAGCCTTGGCGGCTCTGGCTCTAGCGGTAGGGGTGACCATATTTTTACCCCAGAAAAGTCACACTGCGGCGCTGGTAGCGCGCTCGGAGATTTGCGCCGGCTGTGAGATTACGGCCCGGGAAGTGCAGGTGAGAGGTCTAGACCCGAGGGCTGTGCCGGAAAAATATCTCGCCTCGCCTCAAGATGTGGAAGGTAGAAAAGCCGCGGTGGCCTTGGAGGCGGGAACTATCCTCCAGCCGAGTTTGCTGCTGGAAAATTCCATGGGCGATCTCCGAGAGGGCGAAGTTGCCTTCGCGCTTTCCATTGATGATCCGGCAGTAGCGGGTTTTTCTCAGACCGGTCAAACAGTTGAGATCTGGAGCTCCGAGCCCCAGACAGAAAACCAGCTTCTTGCTACTGGGGTCCGCGTCTTGGGGGTGGAGGCCTCAAAGGATAGCCTCCTCGGAACCTCCCAGTCGAAAGCCATTGTTTACCTAGCGGCCAACGAAGAATCCGCGCGAAAAGTTGTCGCCGCTAAAGACGAACATTCCCTGTCCTTTGTCCTGCGAGGTTAGCGTAGCGCCTAAAGACTCCCAAAGTGCGGCGGTATATTCTCTATAATCTGCCTCTCAATCGACCCATCCAACTCCGCGGGAGTTTCCGGAACGGGAAAATCCGACGGCCCCGACTCGCCAACAGGCGCGAAGGGATCCGTCTTGTCGCTATCCTGCGGGGCAATATAGGTCGCTTTCCGGTGGCGACGTTGCGAAGAATTTTGTGACGATTGTTCCATTTTATAAGGCCGCGTTTCGTCGCTGCACCACGTGGCGCAGCACCGCATCAACTTGGGCGCCGCGCTTGGAAACCTCGAGCTCGCGGCGGAGTTCTTCCACTTGTTCGTCCTCGCTACGCTCCACGTCGTCGGAACAAATCCACTCCAACAACTCATCCAATTGGTCATCTCCGTAGGCTGCCAATGGCAGTCCCTTGGCTATCGGCGGCCTGGGGCCGCGCTCTTTCTTGACCAAGTGCAGGCGAGCCGGCCCCGAGGAATCGCTATCCAACTCCTCCGACTCTTCCAAACCCTCCGACCCCGAATTTTCTTTACCAAACGTTCCACTTTGGGGTTTTTCATCAACTGGCAAGCCACCGGATGATTCCAGATTTTCCTTGGATTTGTCCTCCCGCGCTACGTCTTTCTGTTTTTCACCGGTTCCAAAGACATCCGCGAAAGAATCCGCTCCCTCCTCCGGATCGGTTTCAAAGTGCGGGGTAGCGATAATCGGTATCGAAAGCTGGGATTTTCTCGCGTTCAAAGCATTAGATAGGCCATGGAAAACCCGCTGGGCTTGCGCTTGGGGATCTGCAAAAACCTCGTTGGTGTAACAGGTGATGACTTTCCACCCCGCCGCTTCCAGACGCGCCGGCCACAGCCTTTCACGGCGCCGCAAGGAAGGCTCGGAAACGTAGTTCTCGTCATCTGTCAAGACCGCCACCAAAAGCTCAGAGGGCAAATCGGCATGTCCGATTGCCAAAGGAATCTGGATTCCGTCGGGTAACCCGAAACGCGGCACTACCGTGAGCCCCTGTCGCCACAGGCGTTCCGCCAAATCCACCAAGAGACGATCCGGCTCTGATTCAAAGGACTCCGGCGTTGTCAGTGCGCGAGCCATCCCCTCCGGTTCTCCGGCAGATTCCAGAAGCTCAACGAGCATTTTCCCGCCCGCGCTGTCGACTTTCTTGAGGTCAACTTCCTCGGCTTTAAACGCGGAAACAATCTCCAGCCTTTGCCGCACCGCCTCGAGACTTCCCACCACATGCGCCACTCCGGAAGGACCCGAAATCGGCCCGAAGTGTAACTGAACCCTCCCCTGCGGCGTTTTTGACATTCCCAAAGACAGGATGATGACATCACGTCTGAGGCCGGCGACCTGGGTCGAATCCACGACCACGAACGGTTCCACCGCCGGTCTTCCACTCGGATGGGAGAAGAATGACTGGGCCTGGGGAATCTTCACGCGCGCATCTGCCAAGGCCTTCCGAATCCGCGGTACCGCCGCAGCATTGAAACAGACAACTGCCAAACTCTGGCTGGGTCGATTGAGCGCGTGGTTCAGACACAACTCCACTACTTGATGAATTTCCGAGCGGGACATCACCATGGATTGATCTCGAGAGAGGGGAGCTTGCGCCTCGGGAACAAGATGCAGATTGACTAAAGACGCTGGACGCGGAGATGGCACCGGCACCACCGTATCCTCGTACCCGTGTCCCGCCAGGAAAGCCGCGACCTGTTCGGGGAGCTCCCCCAGGTCGGAACGTAAAGACACCGCCGGGAGAGTTCCGGCAGCCGCCTTGGTGAATCCACCCCAACCGCGGTGCGAGTCTCCCGACACGACAAGCTGTTTCGCACGCGCCACCAAGGGCATGACTTGAGAGAGGCTCAAATGATCGAGATGATCCAAAACCAGCAGGTCAATGGGTTCAGATCCATAAAGCTGACCCGCTACGAAAGGAGACAGCGCCCAAATTGGACGCAAAATCTTCACTAGCGGAACCAGGCGGCTAAAGTTACCGAGCTCGCTTGCTTCGGAGGAAACCAGCACTTCTTGCAGCAATCCGGCTATCTCCGGATTGGAAGCCAGAGTTTGGTTTGCTCGCAGGCTGATGGCTTGGGCTACGGGATAAGGCAGTGACTCGATATGAGCCAGTTCCAGGGCACGCAGACTCGTCACCATCTCGCGCACAGCGGCGCCGTCGGTTCCCGCCAAGTTTTGGTCACTCTTGAAGATGGCAGTCAAAACTGTCGACCACCAGGCAAGATCCAGTTCTGCCGGAACTAAGTCCGGATCAACCTTCCTCTCTCGCAGGTCCTCCAGCAGTGGCTCCAGCCCCTCCTCCTGAATCTCCTTCAGGAGTTGCACCTGCGCCGGCATTTGTCTCGTCTGGTCACTCGTGGAATCAAGTCGATTCAACAAGGTATCGAGCTCAGACAGCGCCATCGCCTCCGGTTCTTGGCCCTTCGATCCATCCGCTTGCGCGATTATCGGCTCTATGGCTTTGATTTGTACAAAAATCTCTTCCGAAAGCTCCTTGATTTCCGCCAGGTTCTCCGGCACCCGTGGCCACGCCCCCGGCACGGCATGGCGCCGCCACAGGTCTCGATAGCTTTGTACGTTCACCAAATCTTCGTGGAGATTCCGGCTGGTAGCCCCGGGACGAAGCAGGTCACGGGCCTGTTTCACGAGAGCACGACGGTCTTTGCCTTTCATCGGAAGGGAGCGCGCTTGACGCCACCGCGAAGTAGCAGTCGCGATAACCATGTCGGCTGCGGATTTTTCAAAAACCTCGGGCTGGAAAGTCTCCAGAATCTCCGCCACCCCATCGAGCATCCCCAACTGTTCTTTCCAAGCATTGAGGGTTTCCGGGAAAACCAAGCCCGTCTGGTCTGAAACCGTGTCCAGTTCTCTACGCAGTTTCGCGAGTTTGCCCTCCGCCAGGTCATGAACCCGAGAGACCGCGTCCGTGGCGTCCACTTCTGTGGAAAGCACCACCGATCGCCACGGCGACGTTTCCAGGCTCGGGTCGAGCATCCCCGCCTGTTTCGCTTTATCAAGCAGCTTCTTGATGCGTTCGCGTCCAGCCGGAGTGAACTGTTCATCGTTCGAAAGCGAAAGCTTCACCTTGGTCCTCGGGCCAGGTTTCGCACTCGTGAGGTCGGCGAGAGCCTGCAGGGCGGTATAGGCCGAAACTCCCCAAGGTTGCCGCACCCGATGCAGCCGCTCGGTGTAGCCGTACAATTTTTCCCGAATCGCGCGCAGTTTCGCGTGTGCCCTGGCGAGTTCCTCCACGGGAACCGGCGAGTTCACCTGGGAGTTCGCCGGAGCGGACAGGAGCTGGTCACGCAGGCTACTGCGCCACTCGCTGGATCCCGTCAAATCCAAAACGTAATCAGACAATCGGGATCGCTTCAACCCACCCAACACCGCTTTTCCGAGGCGTCGCACGCCGGGAACATAGCAAATCTGTTTCCCCGAGGCGGCTCCATCAGCCAAGATGGCTTCAATAGTGGCAGAACCGGGGGCGCCCGGAGGAACCTCTACAAAAATGGAGCGACCGCTCGCCACCAGTTCAATAACCCTCGCTTGAGACACGTCCAAATCTCCGATGCCCCGCTCCACATCGGGATCGCGATCGAAGGGTGGCGTCTCCGGAAGTGGCTCCAACAACTTGGCTGATGCCGTCTTGTCGCCCGCAAACGCTCTCACCAGCGGGTTTTCCAAAGCCATGGCTGACACCTGGTGCCAATCCGCCGCGAGAACCGCTCCGGACACCCCCAGGTTTGCCACCAAAAGATTTTCTTTCAAATCGAAACCAGGGATATGGCTTTGCCCCAGGTCTCTAAGCATTTGCAAAGCCGGTTGGAAATCGAATCCAGTTTCCCCTCCCGATGTCTCCCACAGTTTTTGGGGTTCAAAATCAACCTCACGTTGCTGGAACACATGTTCCAAAACGGGGTTGAGCATAAGAGCCCCGCCCATTTTCAAGGTGAAATCGTTCCCATTGGCTTCCAGCTCCAAGGGCCGCAACAGGACAGGAAGATTGAAATGTTGAAGTTTAAAGTGGGACAGATCCGGCCTCGTGCCGCGTTCTTCCTCTCGAAACGGCGGGAGCTGGGTCCAGGAAGCCACTCCCATCACCAGGTATGTGGGGTAGAGGCCGAAGCGCGCTAGGGAAGTCTGTTTTTCCTGGTCGATTTTCGAAAGCACTGACCGTGCCGAAGCAAAAGCAGCAGTGTCCCGTATCAGAGCCGAGAGTTTCGTCACTCTTCCGCCGTAAAGCTGGGCCATACCGGCAGGGTGAGAGCCGGTCAAATCCAGCAGGTATTCCAGCGCGTCAATATCTCGCAGGGCATTCCCCCCGGGGGCTTGATTGGCCTCGGTTGCCCATTGTTCGATTCGCGAAGCCACCGGATCAAGCCGCACGGGCTCCAGGGCTTCGGTCACTACATCGACTTCTTTCGGTTCTGATTCCACAGCTCCACGATACTTTCCCAAAGGCATTAAGTCGCGTTACCACGCCAAATTCGTGAGTTATTGCACGGTTTCGAGTTGACCCAGCAGGCGTTGAATGATGGAACCAAGGACATCAATAAGGTCTTCTCGACTCATGGAGGCGAGTGGTTCCAACTTGACGACATATCGAGACAGCAGCATTCCCAGCACGGCGCTCATCATCAGTTCAATGGGCAAAACCAGGTCGATACCGAGGTCCTGTTTTACCGTTGCCAGGACTTCATTTTCGATATAACAGGCAAAGACCTGTTGAGTGGAGGCATCTTCCAGCAGGAGAGTGAACAGGGTGGAAAGCGTTCCCGCTGTGGCCGCCTGCTCCCAAGTGTTGAGGATGACCGCAGCCAGCCGGTGCCCCGTTTCTTCAGCAGGTCCTTCCACCAACGCGGCAGCAATCAGCTTTTTAGGATCTTCGGGAAGAGCCAAAGATTCTCGCAACAGTTGGGCTTTGGACTTGAAATAGTAAGCAATCAGCGCGGGGTCAACCTCCGCTCGAGACGCGATTTCTCGGAAAGTCGCGTGCTGGTAGTCCATTTCGGTAAAGGCTGCGTGGGCGGCTTCGAGGATCCGCTGACGAGTTTCGCCGCGTTTCCCTGCGGGGCCGCGCTGGTTTTTGGACACTTTGGAGCCATCAGCCATTTTCACAACTCTCTTGTTGTATAAATATTGGATTAAGTTTCAATAACATTTCTCTCCTTCACTGTAGAGTTTTCCCTTATCCTCGTAGGAAATCACATTTACCAACATTCTAATTTCAACACGTTAAAATTTCTGGCTTTTCCGTCTAGTCTCCCAATTGGAAAATGAGTTTTTTCTCACCCTCAAAACTCACGTCCCAAAAACTCACTTTGAGGAAAACAAGGGAGGCTTGTCATGTCGGTTTCAAAAAACCAGGTAATCCGTCTAGGAGTCGATGTTGGTTCCACCACTGTGAAGGCCGTGGCGCTTAACTCCGAAGGCAAGCACGTTTTCGCTGACTACCGCCGCCACAAAGCCGATGTCCGCCGCGAGTTGACCAGGCTCCTGGAAGATGTCGCCACCGATCTCGGGGATGTCACCGTGCAAGCTGCCGTGACCGGATCGGGTGGCCTGCAGGTTGCTAACTCCATGAAAGTTCCCTTTGTCCAGGAAGTTATTGCTGAAACCGAAGCGGTGCGACGCTTCAACCCCGAGACTGATGTCATTATTGAACTCGGTGGCGAAGACGCGAAGCTGACCTACCTCCACCCCACTCCCGAACAGCGCATGAATGGGTCTTGTGCGGGTGGGACCGGCGCTTTTATTGACCAGATGGCGACCTTGCTCGAGACCGATGCCGCGGGCATGAACACCTTGGCCGAGCACGCTACGACGACTTATCCAATTGCCTCACGCTGTGGCGTGTTTGCAAAGTCTGACATTCAGCCGCTCCTAAACCAGGGCGCGGCCCACGAAGACGTGGCTGCCTCCGTTTTCACTGCCGTAGCCACCCAAACCATCGCAGGGCTTGCCAATGGGCGTCCGATTCGCGGCAATGTGATGTTTTTGGGCGGGCCACTCCACTTCATGCCGCAGCTGCGCGAGGCCTATCGCCAGCTTCTCCCGAAAGTCGAGCACTTCACGACTCCGGATGACGCCCAGCTCTATGTCGCGCTCGGTTCAGCGCTTTTAGCCGATGGCGGTGAGGCCGGCGCCAACGCCGCCGCGCCAGAAAAACTGGAAGTGCTGATTACCCGCTTGAAGCAAGCCGAGGTCACCCACGAATCCACCCGGATGCGCCCTTTGTTCCTGAATGATGCGGAATACCGCGAGTTCAAGGAGCGTCATGACCGCGACCATATCGATTCCATCCCGACCAGCGAGGCGACGGGACGTTGCTGGCTGGGGATTGATGCCGGTTCGACAACCATCAAGGCCGTGGTTATTGATGAAAACGACCGGATTGTCTTCACCCACTACGCTTCTAATGAGGGCGATCCGTTGAGCGCCGCGATTGAAATCGTACGCCGGATTCGCTCTGAACTTCCCGAAGGCACGGTTATCGGGCGTTCCTGCTCGACCGGTTACGGCGAGGGCTTGGTCAAGGCTGGATTGACCCTTGATGAAGGCGTAGTCGAGACGATGGCCCACTACCGCGCCGCTAACTACCTGGCGCCCGGGGTGACTTCGGTGGTGGACATCGGCGGCCAGGACATGAAGTTCATCAAGATCAAGGACGGCACGGTTGATTCGATTTCTGTCAACGAAGCCTGCTCCTCGGGTTGCGGTTCTTTCCTTCAGACTTTCGCAGCCACGATGGAAACTACGGTACAGGATTTCGCCGCCGCGGCCGTGAAATCCCCCGACCCGATTGACCTCGGAACGCGCTGTACGGTCTTCATGAACTCCTCGGTGAAACAGGCCCAAAAGGAAGGCGCCGACACGGGAGCGATTGCCGCAGGCTTGTCTTATTCGGTCGTTAGGAACGCCCTTTACAAGGTCATCAAGTTGAAAGATCCTTCGGACTTGGGCGATAAAGTCGTGGTTCAAGGTGGCACGTTCTTGAATGATGCCGTCTTGCGCGCCTTCGAGCTCTTGACCAAGCGCGAGGTTATTCGCCCCAATATTGCCGGCTTGATGGGTGCTTATGGGGCGGCGCTGACTGCGAAAATGCACGACGACAGTGCCGAGGCCTCAAGTCTCGCGAGCCTCGAAGCCCTTGATGACTTCGACGTGGAAACCACCCACAAAACCTGTAGTTTCTGTCAAAACCACTGCAATGTCTCGATTTCAACCTTCGCCAATGGTACCCGCCACGTGACCGGCAACCGCTGTGAGCGCGGGGCCTCGCTGGAAAAGCACCCGAAGAAATCGGAAATTCCAAACCTATTTGACTGGAAGTACCAGCGGCTTTTCTCTTACCGTCGCCTTACCGAAAAGAACGCCACCAGGGGCGATATCGGGATTCCACGCGTACTCGGAATGTATGAGGACTACCCGCTGTGGTTCACGATTTTGACCCACCTCGGTTTCCGGGTCATGATTTCGGGGCGTTCCTCTCACGATCTCTTTGAGCAGGGTATGGAGTCGATCCCTTCTGAAAACATTTGTTATCCCGCCAAACTCGCCCACGGGCATATCGAGCAGCTGCTGGCCAAGGGCGTCAAGACGATTTTCTATCCTTGCGTGAACTACAACATGCCGCGCAACCCAAAGCTGGACAATAATTTCAATTGTCCCGTGGTTGCAACCTATCCCGAGGCGCTGCGTCACAATATGGAGTCTCTGGCCGAGCCCGGGGTGCGATTTATTTCCCCCTTCCTCAATATGGCCGACCCGGATTTTGTCGCAAAACGCCTCGTGGAAACGTTTGCTGACTGGAACGTGACCCTGGAAGAAGCCACCGCTGCCGTCTATGCCGGTTACGAAGAGGACGCCCGGGTGAAGGAGGAAACCCGCGAGCAGGGTCGCTTGACCTTGGAGTGGATGCGCGAGCACGGCAAGCGCGGTGTGGTTTTGGCCGGTCGCCCGTATCACTTGGATCCGGAAATCAACCACGGGATTCCAGACGCGATTGTCCAGCTCGGGATGGCGGTTTTGACCGAGGATTCCATTGCCGATGGTCGTTTGGAGCGCCCGATTCGCGTGCGTGACCAGTGGACTTATCATTCGCGCCTCTATGAAGCAGCCGCGCGGGTCGCCGCCGAGCCAGACCTGGAGCTCGTCCAGCTCACCTCTTTTGGCTGTGGGCTTGATGCGGTAACTGCCGAGCAAGTGCAAGAGATTCTCGAGGGTGCCGGTGACATTTTCACCCAGTTGAAGATTGATGAGGTCTCAAACCTGGGCGCGGCAACGATTCGCTTGCGCTCCTTGGCCGCGGCCGCCACCGAACGCGAAGAGCGTAGCCAAAAGGGTTTGCCCCCAACTGGCGTAGCGCACCCCACCACAACCATCTCCGCGGACGGCACCATCAACGTAAACTTCCTCGGAAACTCCACTTCGACCACTAATAAAAAGCACCCCGACCGCGAACTTACCTCCGCCACGGTCGAAACCTACCCGGCTACCGCCGCGCGCCCCGATGGTTTGCCATCCCCCACAACTTGCACGACCGCGGCCGGCCACCTCTACGCCCCAACGCCTTTCACCGAAAAGATGCGTGATGAGGGCTACACGATTCTGATTCCGCAAATGGCCACCATCCAGTTCCGGATTGCGGAGCCGATTTTGCGCCATGCCGGCTACAACATTCGCCTGCTGGAAACCGTGGATGCCGAGACGATGGAAACCGGCCTGAAATACGTGAACAACGACGCCTGTTATCCCTCCCTCGTCGTAATCGGCCAGCTCATTGATGAATTCGTATCGGGTCGGGCGGATCCGAATAAGTCCGCAGTCGCCATGAGCCAGACTGGCGGGATGTGCCGCGCGACGAACTACGCGTCACTGCTCCGCAAGGGCTTGCGCGACGCGGGCTATCCCCAGGTTCCAGTCATCGCGATTTCGATCCAGGGGCTCGAGGAAAACCCGGGATTCAAGTTCACCCTCCCGATCTACCACCGCATCATCCAAGCGCTCGTGATTGGGGATGCGATTCAGAAGATGCTCTTGCGGGTGCGCCCCTACGAGGCGGCGCCCGGTTCGGCCCAGGCGCTCTATGAACGCTGGAACACGCTGTGGCGCGAATGGTTTGAATCTGGCGGGAAACACGTGCGCGGTTTGGGGCGGGTGAGCTACAAGAAGCTCACCAAGATGTGTGTCCGCGAGTTCGATGAACTGCCCTTGCGTAACATTGCCCGTAAACCGCGGGTCGGGATTGTGGGCGAGATTCTCGTGAAGTTCCACCCCTACGCGAATAATCACGCCGTAAAGGTTATTGAAGACGAGGGCTGCGAAGCAGTTTTGCCGGGACTCTTGCAGTTCTTCGAATATTCGATGGCTGACGGAAAGTGGGATTGGGAAAACCTTGGCATGAACCCGAAGGCGCGGTTCACGAAGCCGTTTGGGCTGTGGGTGTTGCGACAATACAACAAGGCCGTGAACAAGGCCTTTGAGGCGACCAACGGCAAGTTCTCCCCCGCAACTAACATCATGGACATGTACGAGAAGTCCAAGGATATCGCCTCGATGGGCAATCAGGCCGGCGAAGGCTGGTACCTCGTCTCCGAGATGGTTGACATGATTGAGGAGGGCTGCCCGAACATTATCTGCGTCCAGCCCTTCGCGTGCCTTCCGAATCATATTGTCGGCAAGGGCATGTTTAGGCCGCTGCGTAATCGCTACCCCCAGGCCAACATCGTCGGCATCGACTACGATCCGGGGGCCTCGGCGGTGAACCAGTTGAACCGCATCAAGTTGATGATTTCCACCGCGAAAATCAATGAAGGGCGCGACCTCGATTTCGCCAGGCTTGGCGAGGACATGCCAGACTTGACCGAAACTGGCTCCGCCTCCGCTTGTGGCGTTGCGGGAGGCGCGAACGCTAGCCCCGAACCGGTCGCGCTCGGAATGCCGTCGCTTCCCTCTCGCAACTAGCTAATCTTGCCAACTGCGCTTAGTCTGGATAAATGCGCCGCCCTACTTCTTCTTCGAGAGCTGGTGGGTGCGCCTCAGATGAACCGCGATGAGAGCAACAGCCAGAGCTAAGGGCATGCAAACCCAGAATATCGGGAGGTTCCACTCCGGATTGGCAGTCAAAATCATGACCAGGTTTAGCGCCGTTATCACCAGACTCAGCCCAATCGAGAAATCGCGCACCGATCCGTAGTATTCCTGCCATCCCGCATCGGTCTTCGGGGAAAACAGCGTATTTGTTGCCTGCGGGAAACGCACCAAAATCAAGACAGCGAGCGCCAGAACCGCAAAAATAATGACCATAATCCACATCTCATCGGGATTTCCATAGCGGTCAATCTCTCCTGCCGCGTTCCAATGCATCGGAATAGAATCGGGCAACAGGGCACGAATCCTCACCCAGGCCACGACAACCCCAATAACCGCCAATACCGCAAGGAACACCCCGACTTGGTGGCGTTTCGCTACCGGATTCGGGAACGGTCGTCCCCCGAAGGTCCGCTTGTTTATTAACTCAGACATCTGGCCCACCTCTGAGAAACCATGGTTAGGAAGTGCCCCCGATCCGATTTGAACGGACGACCTACCGCTTAGGAGGCGGTTGCTCTATCCACTGAGCTACGAGGGCCTAAGCCAAGTCTACGTGGTTTTGCACGACGGGGCGAAAACGAGTCGGTAATGCGCACCCCCTTGACTCATTAAAGTGAAAGAGCCGACACAGAGGTCGGCTCTTTTGCAAAGTTAGCGGTTACTGTTGCGCCACGCGAACGTAGCTCGGGGAACCGTAGACATCAACCACCTTGACGGATTCACCGGGGCGCGGGGCGTGAACCATCTTGCCCTCACCAAGGTAAACGCCAACGTGACCGCCGTAGTAGACGATATCGCCGGCCTCAGCCTGTCCAGCAGAGACCTTGGTTCCAGAAGCGCCCTGGGCCCAGGAGGTACGGGGCAGATGAATGCCAGCCTGGTTATATACGTAGCCGACAAAACCCGAACAATCGAATCCACCAGGAGTTGTGCCGCCATAAACATAGGGCACGCCCTGGTAACGCAAGGCAATATCAGCAATAGAACCGCCAGCGATATTCGCGGGAATGGAAGCGGCTACGCCACTTTGACCAGCCCAGGCTCCACTCGCTGCCCCACCGGAGGTACGAACGCTGGATTTCTTGGCTGCGGTATTACCAGCGGCGGCTTGCGCCTGCTGCTGAGCCGGAACCTGCACCTGGCCTTCAGTCCAGCCCACATTTTCCGGAGCGGTAATCTCTGGATTCGCTGCTACCGTAAGATGCGCCTTCGCTACTGCATCTCCAACCTGGGCCGCAACCGGAGCGGCTGCCTGCGGAGAATTTTCGCCCGCTTCCGGCGCCGCCATGGCAGTGCCGGCCCAGACGGTTCCCAACGCCAAACCAGTGGTGGCAGCCGCAACCATGCCTTTTCGGCTATCGATGTGGGACATGGTGTCTTTTAAAGAATCAAAAGGTGTAGCGGGCTTCGTAGCGGCGCGGTGGCGAGCCCGAGAAGTAGCGTTTGCCAACTAAGTCTCCTTTATTTTCATGACATAGAAACCCTTGCGATTGCATTCGTTCCTACGAAAGTAGTCCTAGCCTACTACATGAAAAACCAAATGTCACATTTGGATAACAATTTTCGGGCAATCTGAAATAATTTGCTAGAACTTTACGAAAAAATGCTTGAAGAGACTCTCGTCTACTGTGACACTATTCTCGCCCTCAATATCCGTTTCACCTGGCATTATAGTGGCAAACTTGCGGTCTTTATCCGCGCTATCGTACCTGAGATTTACCTTGGAGCCAGGTAACATTTTGGCTGCGCTGAGTTCGTCCAATAGTCCGGGAACCGCCTGCACCGGCTCTCCGATACGAAGGATTACGGCCTCTCCACCCTGCGGATTTTTCCGGAAAAAGGCGGACAGAGAGACCCCTTCTTCCACTGGTTTTATCGCCTTCGGAGTGCGGGACTGTCCTGGAATAGGGTTCCCGTAGGGGTCTGACGTGGGTTTTTTCAGCAAAGGTTGCAAAAGATTCTCAACCTTGTCGCTCATGACATGCTCCCACCGGCAGGCTTCATCGTGCGCCTCTACCCAGCTCAGCCCGATGACATCGGTGAGTAAACGTTCCGCGAGGCGATGTTTGCGAATCACCTCTGTGGCTGCCGCCACGCCTTTCTTTGTGAGGACAATCTTGCGGTCGTCTTCCAGTTCCAACAAACCATCGCGCCCCATTCTCGCAATGGTTTGAGATACGGTTGGTCCGGAATGTCCCAGACGTTCCACAATGCGAGCTCTCAGCGGAGTCACTCCGTCTTCCATCATCTCGTAGATAGATTTTAAATACATTTCGGTGGTGTCGACCAGCTCGCTCATGCTCCGCTCCATTTTTCCTGAAACAACTAGCTTCAATTTATCAAATAATGCCCAGATGTCCCTTTTATGCTTGACCTGTTAGCGGTGGCTCAAAATCCACCCGCCCTAAACGTGGCATAATCAAGGGCGTGAGCGATATTGAAAACTTGAAAATCCCGTCAGACATCCTTCCCCGCGATGGCCGGTTCGGAAACGGACCCACCTTGATTCGCCAAAGCCAGCTTGATGCTCTTGCCCACTCCAAGCTGATGGGAACCTCCCACCGCCAGGCTCCGGTCAAGGACCTGGTGAAGGATTGTCAACAACGCCTCGCGGCCCTGTTCGGGATGCCGACGGATTACGAGGTGGTTCTCGGAAACGGTGGAGCCACCACGTTCTGGGCTCTCGCCACGTGCTCCTTAGTGGAGCGTCGCGCCGCCCACGGCGTCTTTGGTGAATTCGGCAACAAGTTTGCTCAAGAGACCCAAGGTGCTCCTTTCTTGGAGGATTCTCGCCTCACCAAGGCAGAAATGGGAGACTCCACACTTCCTGAGCTTTCCGATGACGTCGACGTCTACGCCTGGCCTCATCAAGAGACTTCCACCGGCGCTATTGCTCCGGTGACGCGGATTGGGACTCCCGACCAGCTCGTTTTGGTAGATGCCACTTCGATTGCCGGATCGGTTCCGGTAGATCTCTCCCAAACCGATGCCTACTATTTCTCTTTGCAAAAGGCTCTCGGTTCCGATGGCGGTTTGTGGTTCGCATTCCTGTCACCAAGGGCCATCGCGCGCGCCGAGAAACTCTCCAGCCAACCCAGCTCTGGCCGGTGGATTCCGTCCATCTTGAATCTCACCACGGCTGTTAATAACTCGCGCAAAAACCAAACCCTCAACACCCCCGCAATCGCCACCCTGGAGCTCCTGCATTCCCAACTGGTGTGGATCGAAGAGGAACTCGGGGGTCTGGCGGGAGCGGAGAAACGCGTGCGGGAGTCCTCCGACGCGATTCACGCCTGGGCTTACTCTCGGGACTTCGCCTCGTCCTTTGTCACCAACCCCGAAAAGCGTTCCCCGGTCGTGTCCACAATCGATCTCGCAGACACTATTGATGTGGCGATACTTCTCCAGGTGCTTCGTCAAAACGGCATCGTGGACATCAACCCGTACCGTTCCTTGGGACGCAACCAGCTTCGTATCGGCACGTTCCCCTCAACGGATCCGGCCGATACAAAAGCCCTCCTCGCCTCCCTGGACTACGTCGCAGAACGTCTTCTAGGCAAATAGCGCCTGAATCGGTCCGAGGCAGAAGTAGATGACGAACAGAATCGACACAATCCACATGAGGACTGAAATCTCCTTCGCCTTCCCCCGCGCCAGTTTCACCACGAGGAAAGTCACGAATCCGACGCCGATGCCGACCGAAATCGAGTAGGCGAAGGGCATGAAGATGATGGTCATGAACGCAGGGATAGCGACTTCAAGATTCTTCCAATCGATGTCGGTCACTTGCACCATCATCAAGAAGCCCACGAACACGAGCGCGGTGGAGGCGGCCTCGGAGGGGATAATCTCCACCAGCGGCGCCAAGAAAATCGAGAGCAAGAACAAAATACCGGTCACCAAGGAGGCGAAGCCGGTGCGCGCGCCCTCACCCACGCCAGCGGAGGATTCCACATAGGAAGTGTTGGAAGAGACCCCGCCCAGACCGCCGGCTACCGCAGCGAGGGAGTCAATAATCAAGATGGACTTGGTTCGCGGAGGATTGCCCTCTTTGTCGAGCAAACCGCCCTCTTCACCGATAGCCACCATGGTTCCCATGGTGTCGAAGAAGTCCGCGAGCATCAGCGAGAAAATAACGAGAATGGCCGCAACCACACCCATCTTGGCGAATCCACCAAAGAAGTCGATTTGCCCGAGAGACCCGAAACTCGGAAGATGCCACGATTCCGCATTGAAAGCCGGAACCGTTTGTCCCCATCCCACCGGATTCTTATCCGATTTCGGCTCTAGCTTCGCGAAGAACTGGATGATAACGGCGAGAACTGTGGAGCTAAGAATTCCGATGAGGATGGAACCCTTGACGCGAGCCGCATAAAGCACCACCGTCAAGAAGAAACCAAAGACGAAAACTACCGCAGGCCAACCCATGAGCGAACCGTTGACCCCGAGACCAACAATGGTGCCGTCTTGAGCGCGGATGATTCCCCCGTTGATGAGCCCGATAAACGCAATGAAGAGGCCGATTCCAACCGAAATCGCGGTCTTCATCTGGCGAGGCACCGCGCGGAACACAGCCTCGCGGAAACCGGTCAGAACCAGGATCGTAATCACCACACCTTCCCAGAAAATGAGCCCCATAGCCTCTTGGAAAGTCAATCCCGAACCCAAAACTAGGGTGAAAGCCACCATCGCGTTGAGTCCCAAACCGGCGGCCAGTGCCATCGGATAGTTCGCGACAACTCCCATGAGGATGGTCATAACCCCAGCGACGAGGGCGGTGCCCGCAGCAATATCCGGCATGGTGATGGAACCGTCTTTAGGCAGAGCTGCTGACAGAATAATAGGGTTCAACACGAGGATATAAGCCATCGCAAAGAAAGTTACGAATCCGCCGCGAATCTCGCGCCCGATGGTGGAGCCACGCTTGGAGATTTCGAAGAAATGGTCGAGTTTTCCGCCAAATGTGTTCGGGGCGGGAGCCGTTGCTGTTTTCTTACTCACGCCTAATAAGCTAACGGTTTTTGCCGTGAATTCGCAAACTCCGAGGCAAATAGCCTAGATCTCTTCGGTTCTCAGAGACTGATCATCCAAGTAGGTTTCTCCCACCGGAAGTGAAGACGGAGTCAAGTCGGCATCAGTTTCCGAATGGGCCCCGCAAGTGTGGTTCATCGCCACCACATGCCCGTCATCGGGGCTCCAGGCATTGGTGCACAGCCCGAATTGGAGCCGCAAAGATCCGTCTATCTTCCACAAGTATCCGCAGGTCGAGCAAGGATTATCCGGAGGGTTCCCGTGACGATCCAGTTCAGTTCGGGAATGCTGGTCATGGAGCCAGCGTTTGACCGCGGCATCTCGTCCGGCATGGTTCAACACCCGTTTCCGCCCTAAACCCAATTCCCACAGCGCGATCTCGTCCGCGTCCTCGCCAGTGGCCTCGTATCCTTGGTCCAGGTTTGGGTCGTCGGGGTCGTAGGGGGTGGCATCTCGGCGGCTGAGATCGCCCGGTTCGAGGCGCTGCGCCCACGGTATCCACGGAGGAGCCAGCAAAGCGCCTTCGGAGGGCAGTAAATCTGTCTCCGAAATAGTTCCGGTGCGAGCGTGGGGGACGCGGGCCAAGGTCACTGCCCAGACCCAGCCCTTATATCCAGGCTTGAGGCACTCGAAGAAGTGGGTGACGACCCTTTCACCGGCAAACTGCACCGTGAGGTGTTCACCAATTTCCTCCGCCTTTGCCATGTCCGTAAGTGCGGATTTCGCAAAATCAACCTGTTTGGCGAGAATTCCGTCCGGTTGCGGTGTTTCCTCGTCCAACGCTTTTTTCCGTGCCACAGTAGCCCTTCTGTCTTCGCTAGTTACGGCGGTCTCAAGCCTCAAAAGATTGAGCGACCACTTTCAGTATTTTTGCAATCTGTTTTCCGTTGTCAGGGTAGTGCCCGCGACGGAGGTCTCCGGAGGATTCTTCCAATAGCCGGATGAGATCCTCTACGATGACCACCATATCTTCAGTGTTCTTTCGCTGCGACTTGGCGACTGACGGAGGTTGTTCCACAATGGTCACGTTCATGGCTTGCGGCCCACGTTTGCCTTCAACAATGGAATACTCAACCTTGGTTCCCGGTTTAATATCAACCACACTGGGCGGGAGCGCTGAGGCGTGCAAAAACACCTCATCTCCACCGGTTTCCGCGATGAACCCGAAGCCTTTAACGGCGTCATACCATTTCACTTTCCCGTTGGGCACTTGTTACTCCTTATTGACCATGGGTTTAAGTTTTCTCTCTTCGGACAAACCGGAGCTAACGCAGCCTGGGCTTGCAGAAGCAAAATAACTAGCCCAACTAGTCTAATATCTAGGCGTGACTAAGATAAAGTTAACCTTACAGATAGAGATTTTCCAGATTGAGATGTAATGGAGAAACTGTGTTGAAGAAAATATGCGCCTTGGCAGCCGGTTTAACTCTAGGTGTTTTGGGTTTTGTGACCATTCCCACTGCCGAGGCATCCCCCTATTCTGGCGGGATGTCAGCGGTGTCCGTTCAAACGCTAGGACTCCCCCAGGCCTTAGTACCAGCCGCAGACCCCTTGGATCTATCGGGCTCCCAGATTTACGATCCCGGAAATGTGCTGGGAACCGGACTGTATCAGGTGAAGTCATCGGTCCAATCCGCTGAGTCCCGAGACATGAAGCTCTACGTGGCCATTGTGGACAACTACTCGGGTTTCGATCCCGCGGAGTGGAATTCCCGAACCATGAAACTCACCAATATGGGACCGAATTCCTACCTGATTTCGCTAAATGTTTCCGACAAACAGTTCTCCGCCACCTCCACCACGGGCTCCGTTCTCAACAGCGCCCAGGTTAATGACCTCGCCATGCAGGTGGGTGCCTCGCAATTCTCGGCGGGCGAGTTTGCCTCGGGCATCAGTTCTTTTGCCCAGCAGCTATTGCAAATGTCCATGTCTACCGCTAGCGCCGATGCCCAAGCACCCGCCGCAAATGCCGCCCAGAGCGCCACCAACCGCTGGCTGATTGTCATGCTGGTGGCGGCTATGATTGTGACCGTGGTTTTGGCAGTGGCGGTCTACCGGCGCAATACTGTCGGGGTCTCGTCTAAGAATCCTCAGGTGGATTTCGATGCCGTGGAGCGAGCCGATCGAAACAATGAGCTGGATACTGATGAGTCTTTGTTGCAGCTAACTGACGACTATCCCGCACCTGAACCCGCACCTGAACCTGAACTTGAGGCGCCACAGCCTGAACCCACTCCATCCGCCCCCGCTGTACAGGCCGAAGAGGTTTCTACCACCCCTGCCACCGCGCAAAATGAAGCCAACTACGACAAGGTTCTTCACGAGCTCACCGACCTCACTTCTTTGGTATTCAACTCCACCGAGGATCTCCGTTCCTCGGAATTGCTGCTGGGTGCCACCGCAGTGGCTCCCTTTGCGAATGCCGTTAACAGTGCACAATCCCGTGCCGCAGTTTTGTTGGCTGAACTTGCCGGAGCCGACGGACTGCTGACAGAAGCTCGCGCCAGCGAGATGACTTCCAAAATTGCCGAATCCAAAGACCAGCTCTCGAAAGAGGTTTCCGTTTTCACTAAGGAACGTCATAACCCTGCGGAAGCCACCAAGACTCTCAACCGGATTGCTACCCAGTGGAATGACACTCGACAGGAACTAGCCAGCGCTCAAGCAGCCGTGAAGAAGATTCACGAAAGCTACTCTGCGGCTCCGCTAGGCCACTCCCAAGAAAATCTGACCCAGGCCACCAGGCTTTTGAAAGCCTCCTATAAAGGTGTGCTCACTGGCCAAGAAAAGGCGAAGGCCGGAGACAAGAAACTGGCCTCCCGCTACGCTCGGGGAGCTGAGCGGGCCATAACCCAGGCGAGTTTGGCCTCGAAGCACGTCACCAACCTGGAGAGTTTCCTCGGCAGAATCAGCGACGAATTGAGCGCTTTGAAAGTCCAAATCAGCTCCGATTTGGATACGATTCGTGACAATGATTCTTACGCGTCCGGTTCCGAAATCGCTATGGCTGAGCGGGCGCTCGAGAGTTCAACGCAGGCTTTGGCAGGAAGATCCGATCCGGTAGAGGCTTTGGCGAAATTGCGCAGCGTGCAGGTCAACCTGTACCGCGCTTTCTCCGGTCAAGAAGAAATCGCCGCGAAAATGAATGAGGCTCCCACCGAACTCAATCGGCGTTTGGAACAAACTGAACAACTGCGCGCTATCGTAGGGACAAATTTGGCGCTTCGCCGCAAAGCCCTTGACTCACAGATGCTGATGGATTTGGCTCGCTGCGACCAGTTGCTGGAACAAACCAAGCGCAAGATGCACACCGATCCGGTGGCGGCAGTTTCCATGTTGAATACTTGCGCGGAGATGTTGATTCAAATCGACCGCGAACTACCGGTGGGCTTTAGTTCCGCCCAATCCTAAGACGGATTCGAGGCACTCGGGGCTGTGTTTTTCACAGCCCCGATTACATTTTCAAGTAAATACGAAGTAAACTGGTTTGGCTGTCGAAAACTCCATGTCGAGGCCGACAGGGCCACTAGCAGAGGCAAAAAGATTTTCCTGATTTAGAAAAAAGTTGAATATGAAACTGCAAATACCGGAAGAAGAGACTACCTATTTACTGGTCGACGGTGAAAATATCGATGCCACGCTGGGTTTAAGCGTGTTGCAGCGGCGACCCGAACCCGATGAGCGTCCCCGCTGGGATCGGGTTCGCGACTATGTGGCGGAGAACAATCCGGGGCAAACCAAAGGCTTATTCTTCCTGAATGCCACCGCGCACATGCCGATGACTTTTGTGCAAGCACTGCTCGCCATGGATTACCAGCCCATCCCTTTGGCCTCAGAGGGGGATGAAAAGGTCGTGGACGTGGGCATTCAGCGCACCTTGGAGGCTATTTCCCAGCGGGGGGAGGGCCACGTGGTTCTCGTCTCCCACGACGGTGATTTCGAGCCACAGTTGCGGACTTTGCTCCAAAACGGACACCACGTAGCGGTCGTAGGCTTCGAGGAGTTTTTGAGCGGAGAGTTGCGTTCCTTGGAGGACCACGGCTTGAAAGTCATCGATTTAGAGCGCGAAATTCACGCTTTCAACACTCCCCTGCCACGCATCCGCGTCATCGATCTCCAAACCTACAACCCGGACACCTATATTTAATCGACCCGTTTCGCCGCAGCAAGGCGTTCCTCGCGGAGGCGCGCCACCCCGGGGATTTCCTCCATTTCCGGCAATTCTGGAACGGTTATTCCAAGAGCGCGCGCGAGCAGCAAATCCGCTAGTTGCGGGTTTCGCGCCAAGCAAGGTCCGTGCATATAGGTTGCGATGATACTGCCCTGGACGGCGCCCTCAAAGGGTTTGCCATCTTCCTCGGCGCGATATCCGGAAGGGATTTCGGTGGAAATCTCTCGGTCGTCGTGGACGCCAGCCTCAGAACTAATCCCCGCCTCCAGTTCCGGAGCAACTCCGGGGCGTCCGTTGCCGACACCGGCTTGGACAAATCCGAGGGGACGCGCCTCAGCACCCAAGAGAGTTGCTCCACCGTGATTTTCAAAGCCGGTAAGGGACTCGGTGAGCTGCGCTTCCAGCGGAAGTCCGGCAGCGGTGGTGACCAGTTCTCCAATCGCCCGCGCCCCCTGCGGTAGGGTCACGACATTGAGCAAACCGGCTCCCTCAGTTTGGTTCCCCTGAGAGTCCGTATACCACTCTCCGAGAACTTGGAAGGCAGCGCAGATGGCCAGCACCGGCACACGTTTTTGGACCGCCTGGTACAATCCTCGATCGGTGCGGAGCCTCCTCGAGGCGATGGTTTGAGCCACATCCTCTCCCCCGCCAAGGGTATAAATATCAAGGGTTTCGGGAATTTTCTCGGTGACGCCGACCTGAACCACCTCCGCTTTAATCCCCCGCAGTTCGGCCCGCTTGGCGAGAACCACCGCATTTCCGCCGTCCCCGTAGGTTCCCAACACTTCGGGGAGAAGCACCCCGATTCTCAAGGTGGATAGTTTTGAGTGTTCCGATTCTTTCATTGCAACCAACCTTTGGCGATAAATTCCGCGCGGGCATCGCGAAAAGCTGTGTAGTTCAAGAGCATATCGACCTCTCCGGAGGGAACCTGCTCGAGTGCCGACTCTACCTCGGGAGCCCACAGCGTGATGATTCCCGCATAGTTCAGACGTACCTGAAGGTCGGCTCCGCGCTCTCCGGTTGCGACCACGGTTTTCCCCCGCAAAGCCTCGAAGTTCACGTCCCACAACCAAGATAGATCCGTACCGTCGGCCCGCTGTCCGTTCACCCCCACAACGAGCTGAGCCTCGGGGTTCAGCATCGTCAAGGATTCCATCCAGCCAGCGGGATTCTTGGCGAGCAGCATTCGAATTTTGCGCCCTTTGACTTCGAGGTGCGCGTATCTTCCCGCCACGTTTCTCACTTCACGGATTGAGCGAGCAGCGGGTTCGGGATCTGCCCCGAGAGCGAGCGCCGCCACAAAAGCCTGCAAGGCATTGCCGCGATTGGCTCGTCCGGGGAGATTTACCACAATCTCATGCTCGCGTCCGTTCGCGGTTTCCACGGCTCGCATCGGTTCTCCCTCCTGGAAACTCGAAGCCTGCCATATCCACGCCGGCTCGGGGCGAGCGAATTCCACCTGGCTGGGAGGTCTCTCCCAAGGCACGTCTAAAGCCAACAATTCGTCCACCGGAACAGATTGCCAATAGGCGTCGGTATCTTGACCGGAAGCCCACACTTTTTGACCAGTTAGTACATTTGTATCGCTCGTTACAGTTTCAGGGCCTGAGCTACTAGCCGTTTTCCCACCGTAGATAATGGCCCCCTGCGTTCTTGGTGAAGTCAAGGAATCCCCGCTCCAGCCCTTACCAGCAGCCACCCACAGCGGACGGGCCGCATCCCAGGCGGCGGAAGTCACCAAGGGATCATCCACGTTCGCCACCACTGTGGCTTGGGGATTCTCATCCACCGCGGCCCTGATTCGCCTTTCGATAACCGAAATCTCGCCAACCCGATCCAGTTGGTCGCGAGACAGGTTGAGGAGCACTATCACTGCGGGATGCGTGGCGTTCGCAATCGCCTCGAGATGCATTTCATCGACTTCCAAAACCGCCACGGGCGCGTCGGGGCTTTGCATCAATGCCGAAAGTACTCCGGCAGTCATATTGTCCCCGCCACGATTCGAAGCCACCGGCCTTCCCAAAGCCGTCATCGCTTCGGAAAGCATCCTTGTCGTGGTGGTTTTCCCGTTCGTGCCGGTAACAAGGGCAATCTTCTTGCCTGTGGCCAGGTGCTCCAGCAAATTTGGGGAAATCTTGAGCGCAACCTTACCCCCAATCATCCCTCCGCTGCCGCGACCTGCTATCCGCGAAGCCCACGAAGCTCCGCGTCCGGCGAAAAGTCCCCAGCGGTCTCGCCAGCTCAATGCACCTGTTTTTCCTGACACAACAAGCATCCTACCCACAAGCGCTTCGTCCAAGACAAGACGAACCTAGAAAACAACAAACAGTAACATGAAAATTATACGAATTTCACCCAAATACCCGTGCTAGGTAATAAAATTATCTTGACACCTGCCTAACCGTATTTAAGGAGATTGCGATGAAGCAAATTGTTATCCTTGGTGGGGGTACCGCCGGTTCGATTGTTTCGAACCGACTCTACCGAGAACTGCCAAAGAGCGAATACCAGATAACCGTGGTTGACCGTGACGACCACCACCACTATCAGCCCGGGTACCTGTTTGTTCCCTTTGGGATGTACCGCCCCCGCACGGTCGTCAAGAAACGTTCGCAATTTTTCCCCCGCGGGGTGCGCTTCGTTATGGACGGCATTAAGAAAGTTGATCCGGTGGCGAAAACCGTAGAGCTTGAACACGAGACCCTGCCCTACCATTACCTCATTATTGCCACCGGCTGCACGATTCGCCCCGACCAGGTCCCCGGGATGAGCGATCCGAAAGTGTGGCGTAAGAGCGTCTTCGATTTCTATACGCTGTCCGGTTCGGGGCGCCTCCACAAGGCTTTGAAAAATTTTGAACGCGGGCACCTCGTGGTTCATATTTCAGAAATGCCCATCAAGTGCCCCGTGGCACCACTGGAATTCGTGCTACTCGCTGACTGGTATTTCTTCATGCGTCGGCGCCGCCTCGATATTGACATCACCTTCGTGACCCCGCTGGATGGCGCGTTCACCAAGCCAGTGGCGAAGGCGGAGCTTGGTGACCTGTTGCGGAAGCGTGACATCGAGATCGAAACCGACTTCAATGTGGAACGCATTGATCCGGATAACCAGATGCTGGTGGGCTATGACGGGCGCGAAATCCCCTTCGACCTGCTGGTCACGGTCCCGCCGGTGATGGGTCAGCAATACGTGGCCGATTCGGGAATCGGCGATGAAATGAACTATGTTCCTGCTGATAAACACACCATGCAGTCCACCGAATACCCCGATATTTTTGTCCTCGGGGATGCGGGCAACTTCCCGACTTCCAAAGCGGGAGCAGTGGTTCACTTCCAGTCAGAGTCCTTTGTTCCGAACTTCATCAACTACATCAATGGACGTCCAATGACGGAATCCTTTGATGGACACGCGAACTGCTTTATCGAATCCGGTTTCCACAAGGCACTGCTCTTGGACTTCAACTACGATGTCCAGCCTGTGACGGGTAAATTCCCCTTCCCCGTAGTCGGTCCGCTGAAGCTACTGGGAGAGTCCCGCATGAACCATCTCGGGAAACTCGCGTTTTACCTCATGTACTGGGGGTTCCTCGCGCGCGGACTGCCCTTGCCTTTCCCGCGAGACATGTCCAAGGCCGGAAAAGACTTCCGGAAGTGGGGTTTCATGCCGGATGGGGTTAATCCCCTTCCCAAGGAAAAAACTCCCCCGCCGCCTCCCGAACCGGACATCAAGATTCCGATTGTTCGCGTCGCCGGTTCCGCGCCGCTGGTTTCGGAGACTATGGCCAAGCCCGGGGACAAACCCACGAATACCACCAAGGGAGACAATATTCCGGTTATCCGCGAGATTAATGGCAAACCTATTGATGTGACCGATGAAGGCTTCATGACGAATAAAGAACAGTGGAACGATGAGGTCGCAGAGGGCCTCGCGAAGGCCCTCCACATTGAGCTTGATGACGTGGCCTGGTCTGTCATTCGTTTCGTGCGCCAAGATTTCGAGGAACGCTCAGTGTCCCCAACCTTGGGTCGGATCTCTAAGGCGGGCGGTTTTGATGTGAAGACTTTGTTCTCGATTTTCGGAACCAAACCCGCCAAGAAGCTGGCCTACATTGCCGGAGCCCCGAAACCAGTGGGCTGCGTGTAGTGGCGACGCGAAGCGGCGCCGTTGAACACACAGTCGCAGTGTGGAGCCGTGAAAACAGTCCCGATGGACTGTTTTAGGCGGAACTCCGCTAAGGCGCGAAGCGCCTCACAATGACAACACTTTTATTTTGGATCTACAAGGAGAAATAATTATGGCTGAAACCAAAGAAGCCCCTACTACGGAAACCCAAACAGCCCCCGAAGAAGAAGCGACCTACGTCAATCGCAAGATGGCGTTTATCTGTTCTAAGGGGAACCTCGACATGGCCTATCCCGCGTTGATTATGTCCCACGCCGCCTTGAACCAAGGCATTCACGTGGACATTTTCTTCACATTCTGGGGTCTCGACATTGTCAATAAGCGCACGATGGATAATCTCAAGTTCACAATGCAAGCCAATACTGCAATGCATATGCCGGCTCTCGAGGACATTCACCCCGGCTGGGGAACCGGTTATCTGCCGCCTTCCCTAGGGGTACTCCCCGGGATGACCGCATTCGCGACCCGCTTCATGAACCAGGAACTCGAAAAACTCGAGATTCCGCCAGTTCGCGACCTCTTGGAGCAGGTCTCGGAGATGGGCGCGGATATGTGGGCCTGCAAGTTGACGGCCGACATGATGCATATCACTCCGCGGATGCTTCATAAATCGGTCAAGGGCATCATCGATGCGGGAACCTTCATTGAGCTCTCCGAGGGCGCCCAAATCGTCTTCATCTAGTGGAGCAGGGACGGTTCTGTCTCTGCGCAGTAAGCGAAGCGAGCGAAGCAAAGTAGAACCGTACATCACAGCTTCACGGAGCAAACGGGGACGGTCTTGTCTTTGCGTAAACAAAGTTGGAGCAAAGTGGAACCGTCCCCAGATTGCGTAGCGCCCCCCAAGAGGTAGAGTTGCCTTATGCCAAAAGTTGCTGTTATCGGAGCCTCCGCGATGGGCTCAGCCCTGTGCCGTCCCCTTATCGATACCGGCTGGGACGTGTCGCTGTGGGGAACCGAGTTCGATGACGCCGTCTTGGACGCCTACGCCGCCGGCAAACCCCATCCCGCCACCCAGGCTCCGCTGGCTCCTCACGTAAAACTCTTCCGTTCCCGACAATTGGAACAAGCGGTCAAAGGAGCGGAAGTTCTCGCCATTTGCGTGGCCTCGGTGGGATTACCTTCCATCACGGAACGACTCGCTCCCTATTTCGATCGAGTCAGAGCAGTATGGCTCACCACCAAAGGTTTCGTTGAAAACGAGGACGGCCAGGTAAAGCTCCTGGCTGAAGCCATGGCTGAGATTGCGGCTCGCCAAGGCGTTAAACTCCCGCCCGTGGTCTCAATAGGCGGCCCCGTTATTGCCCGCCAATGCGCCCTCTCCGAGCCCACGGCGACCGTCTTTGCCAGCGGAGAGCTCGGAGCCGCCATTCACTACGCGCGCGCGCTACGAACCGATTACTACCGCGCCTTCCCGACCGACGATGTCATCGGCGTGGAAGTGTTGGCGCCGTTGAAAAACGTCTACGCCATTGCTCTGGGAGTAACCGAAGGCATCCAGGAAGCCACCGGCGCCCCCCAATCCAACCTCCGTGCCGCTGTCTTTGCCCAAGCCATCCGCGAAATGTCACTGGTTTGCGAAGCTCTTGGCGGGCGCAAAGAAACCGCTATCGGGCTTGCCGGAGTCGGCGATCTCGAGGTCACTGGCATTTCCGGGCGCAATAAATTCTTCGGGATGCGCTTGGGGCGTGGCGAAAATCCTCGAGAAGCCGAGGCTCAAATGCGAGCTGCCGGCCACACCGTTGAGGGGGTCCCCACCACGCCGCTGGCTTTAAAAATCGTCGAACAGCGCGCCACAGAGCTTTTAGATGAGCTTCCCTTGATGCAGGCCGTTGCTGCTGCGGTCGCAGGCGAAGTCGATATTCGCACCGTACTAGTTAGTGCCGCGTTACCGGCATATCCGGCCGAAATTCCCGTGAAAGAACACCAAGGTTCCTGGAGCCCAGAGTGGGATCCGACCCGACCCCACCTTCCTTGGAGTATCGCGAGACTGTTCAATCGTTTCAGAAGAAGTTAAAAGACAAATAAATCAGGCTAGCCTTGGTAAAATTTCCGTATTGGAAATCGAGGCTGATTATGAAACACGTTGTCATCATTGGCGGCGGAACCGCCGGTACTTGTACCGCTAACGCTCTGATTCGCTCTCTCGACAAGAGTGAATTCCGCGTTACCGTGATTGATTTTCAGGCGCGCCACTACTACCAGCCCGGTTTCGTCGGCATCACCATCGGTAAAATTCCGAATCCCGCTTTGTGGCGGTGGCGTCGCCAGACGCTACTTCCGGGAATCCATCTTCTCCAAGAGCGCGTCACCAAGGTGGATCCCCATTCGAAGCAGGTAATCACTCCCACTCGCGAAATTCCGTATGACTATCTCATCATCGCTACCGGTTGCCAATGCCACCCCGAATTAGTCGAAGGCATGTCCAACGGAAACGCCCTCGCTGAAGGCATTTATTCTTTCTATACCCTACGGTGGGCGAAGAAGCTTCGCTCCGTTTTACAAGAGATGGAAAGCGGTAAGCTCATCGTTCATATCTCCGAATTTCCCATCCGCTGTCCAGTGGCACCTCTCGAATTTGCCCTCCAGGCTGATTGGTTTTTCTTCCAAAAACGGCGCCGCGATGACATTGAGATTAAATTCGTCACTCCCCAATCCGAAGTTTTTCAACAGGAAATCACAGCGAAATCCCTGTCCAATATCCTGAGATTGCGAGATATCCAAGTGGAACCGGATTTCGTGGTGCGCCATATCGACGCCAAAGAAAAACGCCTGTATTCCTACGATGGAAAGATTATCGACTACGACCTTCTCGTAACGGTCCCACCAATGCGCGGCCAACAATTCCTGATAGATTCGGGACTCGCAGATGAGCTGGGTTTCGTGCCCTGCGACATTGAAACCTTCCAGCACCGAGAATTCCCTGACGTTTTTGCCCTTGGTGACGCCGCGGATTTACCGACTTCTAAAGCGGGATCGGCAGCCGTCTACCAATCGCGAATTTTCGTTCCGAATTTCCTAAACTATGTTGAGGGCAAGCCGATGACCAAACGCTATGACGGCCACGCGACCTGCATTGTTGACACGGGATTCCGTAAATCCACGGTAATTGATCTGAACTACAAGACTCCGGCTTTGACCGGAAAACTCTTTATTCCAAAGCTCGGTCCGCTCTCGTTGTTGAAAGAGACCCGACTCAATCATCTCGTGAAGCGCCTCATGTTCCCGTTCTACAGCGTCTTGATGGCGGCGCCTCCGGGCCTGAATATCTCCAAACTCCAGATGATTGGAAAGGAGTACACGCGTTGGGGTCTTCGCAGTGACGGAAAAACCCACGTAGCCAAACCGAGGTCAAAGGATTCCTTCTCCCAGCTCCTTGCTCCCACCTATAAGCGGCGCCCCAATGCTTGCTTAGCGGCTTCACCCAAAGCCAAGGTTCTACAGATACCGATTCTCCAAGAGGCTGGCGGGATTCCGATTGATGTGGACAGGGAAGGCTTCATGACCAAACCGGAACAGTGGACTCCGGAGGTTAGCGTGGATTTAGCGAAAGCAATGGGGATGGAGCTTACCGAACGTCATTGGGACGTGATTAACTTTGCGAGGAAAAAATACTTCGAAAACCACCACATTAGCCCCTCTTTGCGCCAGTTCGAACTAGCCGGAGGAATCAGCATCGCCGAGCTTTTCGATTTATTCCAGTTCAAACCCGCTAAAGTTATCGCCTTTATTTCCGGTCTTCCCAAACCGGTCGGTTGTATCTGAGATAAACATGCTGATAAGGGACTAAATTGGAAGTGAGATTGGAGGCAGATGATGGCACCAGACTTTATGGACGCTAAATTTTGGCAAGTAGCCAATCAGCAGATTGGGGTACAAACTCGCAAAATGGCCTTCGTTTGCTCCAAGGGAAATCTCGATATGGCCTATCCGGCTTTAGTTATGGGCATTGCTGCTTTGTCTGAAAAGGTCGATGTCAATCTTTTCTTCACTTTCTGGGGTCTAGACATCATCACCAAGCGCACCATGGATCATCTCAAATTCACCATGCAGGGCAACACTGCGATGCACATGCCCTTCTTGGAAAAACTCCGCCCCGGGTGGGGGAAACGCTATCTTTCCCCGTCGTTAGGTAATATTCCCGGGATGACTCACTTCGCGACCCGCTATCTGATGAAAGAGATGGACAAGAACGGAATTCCTCCGGTACGGGATCTCCTGGAACAGATTAACGAGATGGGTGGGCATCTCTACGCCTGCCAAATGAGTATGGATTTGATGGGGCTACGGAAGAACATGCTGTTTAGAGAGGTGGAAGCCGTTATTACCGCACCGGAATTTGTTCGTAAATCCGAGGGCGCCCAAATTATCTTCATCTAGACGCAGCCGTTAAACATAGCCACTAACCATGAAAAATCACAGGTTCTTTCGGCAACATACCGAACTCCCAGTTTTGTACCGCCCGTTCAAGAATTGCTTTCGTGTCTAACTCAAGAAGCCCCGAATCTTTCCCCTCGCTCCATCCCAGCGTTTCCAGGGCTTTAAGGAGAATCTTCTGATCCGTCCAGCCGAGGGCCTTCAGCTCCGGTCGCGTGACCGACTTGTCTCGTTTCGCAAGCCGTTGCCCCTGGGTATTGATGACCAAGGGAATATGGGCATACTCGGGTGGAGTACCTCCCAGAGTCTCGGTCAACCAGGCCTGCACCGGCGCAGAAGAAGCCAAATCGGTTCCGCGAACCACTTGGTCAATCCCCTGTTCCAGATCATCAACCACCACCACGAGCTGATAAGCCCAATCACCATCGGTGCGTCGCAACACAAAGTCATGCAGCATTCCGGTCACGTCCCCCAAAATGGCATCGTGTACCGTGTATTCCAAATTTTCCGGAGCCCGCAAGCGCAACGCTGGTTTTCGTCCTTGCGCCACGAGTTCAGCCCGCTTTTGCTGACGCTGTGTCGTACTCAAATTCCGGCAGGTTCCGGGATAAATCCCAGGCTTTCCGTGCGGGGCACTGGCCGCGGCCGCAATGTCTGCTCGGGAACAGTAGCATTCATACACGAGACCTTTTTGTACCAATTGTTCCAAAGCATCTTCGTACAACTTATGGCGCTGGGACTGGTAGACCACAGGTTTATCTGAGACCATCCCGAGTGCAGCCAAATCCTCCAGGCTTGCCACGGCAAACTCCGGGCGAGACCGACCGGTGTCAATATCCTCAATTCGCACCAGGAAATCTCGCGCGGTGGTTTTTGCAAACAGGTACGCCGCGACTGCGGTTCGTAGATTCCCAAAATGCATCCGCCCGGAAGGGCTCGGAGCAAATCGTCCGGTGCTTGTCATTGTTGCGTCATTGAGAAATCGGTTTCACCAGCGGGAAGGTAATCGTTTCGCGAATCCCCAGGCCGGTCAGCGTCATCAAGAGGCGATCGAGACCCATGCCCATGCCACCCGCCGGAGGCATCCCTTGTTCCATTGCCGCCAAGAAGTCCTCATCCACCTGCATCGCTTCGGGATCCCCGTTGGCAGCTTCCAAGGACTGGGCTTCGAAACGGGCTCGCTGGATAACCGGATCGTTCAACTCGGAGTATCCAGTTGCCACTTCAAAACCGCGGATGATGAGATCCCATTTCTGTACCTGTCCGGGCTTGTCAGGGTGGGTTTTGACGAGAGGAGAAGTGTCTTCGGGGAAGTCGCAAACAAAGGTCGGCTCCCAAATCTTGTCGCCAACTAGCTCCTCCCACAGCGTTTCCACAATCTTTCCGGGAACATAGTAGGGCTCAAGTTCAATCTCGCGTGCTTCGGCGATTTTCACCAGCGCCTCGCGCGGAGTGTTCACATCTACTTGTTGACCGAGCGCCTCGGAAAGCGACCCGTACAAATCCATCCACTTCCATTCCCCACCAAGATTGAACTCGGTGCCATCGTTCAGGGTCACGACCTCGGAGCCGTAGACATCGCGGGCACAACGCTGAATCATTTCCTGGGTCAGGTTGGCAATCTGGTGGTAGTCACCATAGGCGCAATAGGCTTCCATCATGGTGAATTCCGGAGAGTGGGAAGAATCGGCGCCCTCGTTTCGGAAGTTGCGGTTGATTTCGAAAACCTTGTCGATCCCCCCGACGAGACAGCGCTTCAAAAAGAGCTCCGGAGCAATCCGCAGGTAAAGATCCATGTCGTAGGCATTCATATGGGTTACGAAAGGACGAGCCGCCGCTCCCCCGTGGAGCACCTGCAGCATCGGGGTCTCCACCTCTATATAGCCTTCTTCATCGAGGTAGTGACGCAGAGTCTGGACCACCTTGGAGCGGTTACGCACCATCTCGCGGGCTGCCGGACGCATAATCATGTCGAGGTAACGCTGACGCACCCGAGTATCCTCTGAGAGCGTGACTTCCTCGCCAGCTTCGTTCGTGTACGTCTTCGGCAAAGGTCGCAACGCCTTACAGGTGAGCTGCCAAAGGTCAACGAAAATCGAGAGTTCTCCGCGTTTGGAGCTAATAACCCGCCCGTGTACGAAGAGGTGATCTCCGAGGTCAACGTCGGTTTTATAGGCAGACAGAGAGTCCTTTCCCACCTCGCGTTCGGAAATCATGATTTGGATGGTGTTGCCGTTGCCCTCTTGGAGGGTGGCGAAGGCCAGTTTGCCGCTGGAGCGCATCAAGCGCACCCGCCCCGCTAGGCCAACCTCGTCTTCAGTCTCCTCCCCGGCTTCGAGTTCCCCATACTTTTCGCGAACTTTTGTAATCGTTGTCGTGATATCGACATGCACCGGATAGGGAGTTTTTCCGGCCCCGAGCAGCCGCGCCCGCTTCTCGGCACGCACTCGGATTTGTTCTGGGGCGTCATCAATAGCCTCCGGGTTGGGAGTCTCTACGGTCGGATTCTGGTTTTCAGTTTCATTCTTTGCCACCGTCCCAGTCTAGTGCATTACAACGTCAGGTCTAAAGGAAGTCAGTTCAGCCAGGAAAGAGCCGCCTAAATTACATAATCCGTCTCGTTCGCAGGCACAACGAATTTTTCTACGCCTTTTTCGCTTCCTTGAAGAGCCGCATAAGCACACTTACCTATGTAATAACCTAGGTTGACCGGTACAGCATTGCCGATTTGCTTGTAAGCCGCGCTCGTACCACCCTTAAATTGCCACTCATCTGGGAAAGTTTGAATTCTCGCATATTCCCTTACGTTAAGGGGTCTCGTCTCCTCCGGATGGCAACGTTCCGTCTGTTTTTGCGCAGGTGAACACGTCAATGTTAAAGATGGCTCGTCCCAAGACAGCCTCCTAGCCATTCCCGTTTTACCGCCTCCAAGGTAGTAAGAACTCCCCATATAGCTTTTAGCTACATCCTCTGGAAGATCCTTCCAGTAGCCACCTTCAGGAACCTGTTCCAGCACAGCCTTTTTCTTCAATGGATAGCTTTGGCCTTCAGACTTGGGATAGTCACCAATTGCATCCCAAAGGGAGACTATGTAATCCCGCTCTCGTGGAAAGTATAGCTTGTCCCCAATATCAGAGCGGATGCCCATGACCAATAGTCGCTCGCGCTTTTGAGGGACGTCATGGTACTGAGCCTTTACCAGCCGATATGCGACCCTATAAGTTTCATTGTTCTTGCCGCGAATAGACTTCAGCGTATTCATCATGGTTTCAAGAGTTTTTCCGCCGTCATGACGCAATAGCCCCCTCACGTTCTCACCAATAAACATTTTAGGCATGGATTCACTAATGGCTCGGGCAAACTGGAAGAACATCGTCCCGCGAGTGTCTTCAAAACCTCGGGAATTTCCTGCATAACTAAATGCTTGACAAGGGAAACCACCTTCTAAAAGATCAATTTCATCTGTAAATTCTTTAAAATCTAGGTTAGCGACATCCCCCTCGATAACATTCCACTCAGGCCTGTTTACCCTAAGGGTATCTGCCGCGTCTTTGTCTATCTCGGAAAGGAGCACATGCTGAAAACCGGCATTCTCAAGCCCCAACGCTGTGCCTCCCGCACCTGCAAAGAGATCTAAAGATTTATAGCCATTAGGGCTTTCGTCCTTTAAAACCTGGTAGTTTCGAGTTCCTTGTGAATGCCCGGAAGTGCGACAGTCCCTCTTCGATTTAACCCGTTCAATCTCGTCTAAATTAAAATAGCGCACCCCGCGGTTGTCTCGCGTTGCGCGAATAATCCCCCTTTTGTCCCAACGACGTAGCGTGTCGATTGACACTCCCACCAGGAATGACGCTTCTGAAATAGATACACTCTTCATAAGCTCTAGTTAATCACATAACCCTTGCCTATGCAATGGTTACAGAGGAGTGTTGTGAGTTGATTACTGTAAATTATACAAATGCCGCCATATAAGGCAGTAGTTGGGTAAACTTCGTTTCATGAGTTCCTACAGCTACGGTATTGATTTTTTCAGCGATGAACTACTTGAAACTGAGGTGCAGAAGGTTCTGATTAAGGCTAGGGGCAAGAGTGAGCCAAACCCCTACAAAAACGTGATTGACCCTTACGCAGCTTTATTAGAAGCAGCTGCTCTAAACACCGAGCTTACGAGCTGGGTTGACCTTGAACTTTCGCGCCAGGAAAACAAGCGTCTCACAAATGCAATTGGCGATTTTCATCAGACTTTGCTGGGTAATCTGCCGGGATGGGAAAGCACTGGTTCAAGTGGCGGTCTGATTGATCTCAAGCATGAGCAACCCTTCGGTACTAGACAAACACCTGTTCTTGCGGAGGTGAAGAATAAATACAACACAATGAACTCCGGTAGCGCGGCAGATGTTTTTACCAGGTTTCAAAAGTACCTTAGCATCCCCGAGTATAAGCACTACACCTGCTATCTTGTCCAAGTCATACAAAAATCAGTTCATGATGATGTACCCTGGGTCATCTCTCAACGCGGAAAGCAAGAGAATATAAGACTAATCAGCGCGGCCAAGGTTTATGAACTGTCTACAGGTGACAAATCTTCGTTTCCAAAACTCTTCAGTGCAGTACGACAAATTCTCGAGATTAAGCACGGCATGACATTCGATGCCGAAGATTTAAATGTGCTTCAAAGAATTCTTAATGGGGCACCAAGTTTTCGCGCATAGCCTGTAATCCCCGCGAGACGGGTTTGAGACGGGTAAAGTTTCTCTTAGAGGTGCCAAACAACGATGTTCGAGGGGAAACTATGCAGCTCAATGACAATGACCGGGCCACCATCACGGCGCGATTGCAAGAAGCCAAACAGGGCTTGGACGAAGTTTTTGCAATGATAGAGGCGAATCCGGATGCGGGCTTGTTGATTTCAAAATTGAACGATTGTTCCAAAATGCTGGATCGCGCCAGTTTCGCGCTGATGGTTTCGAGCCTTCAGGGAACCGCGGGTGCGTCCGAGGATGAAAAGGCCGCCAATATCAGGCACTTGGAGCAGCTTTTCCTCCACATCGACTAAGGCGTTTTCGGTTCTCGGGGCGTGGAATTCCCGAACGTTCAAACCGGTTGATTGTTCCCATCGACGTGAACGATTTTTGGTTCGAGAGTCCGCGCTGATTCTTCGTCAACTGTCGCGTAGGCAATGATAATAACGAGGTCTCCGGGGGCGACCAAGCGAGCCGCTGCGCCGTTCATCTGAATGGTTCCCGAACCGCGTTCACCGGCAATCGTGTAGGTCGTGAGGCGCGCGCCATTGTTGATGTCCACGACATCGACTCGCTCTCCGGGAAGGATGTCGGCCCGTTCGAGAAGCTCCTCATCGACAGTAATCGAACCAACATAGTTGATATCGGCATCTGTAACAGTTGCGCGGTGAATTTTTCCGCTCATCATGGTTCGCATCCGCATATTTCCCCCTTGTTCGTTTTAAATATTAAGCCAGAAGCCGCATTCTGCATAAAAGCTAAAACACCAGATCCATGTTGTCAATAAGGCGGGTCGCACCGACTTTCGCGGCCAAAGCCAGGGTGGCGGGGCCGCGGAAACCTACCTCAGTAATCGGCACGAATCCGCGAGGATTCACCAAGGCGACATAATCGACTTCGATTCCAGGAATTTCTTCCAAGCGCCCCCTAACCGCCGCCGCGATTCTATCGGAGCCGAGTTCCGAGGCGTGTTCTAGGCCCCATTGCAAGGATTGCGACAGGTTCAATGCGCTCCCGCGTTCCGCTTCCGAGAGATACCGGTTGCGAGAGCTCATCGCCAGACCATCCTCCTCGCGACGAATCTCTACAGGCAGAATCTCGAGGGGGAAATCCAAATCTCGAACCATCTGGGTGACGATAGCGAGCTGCTGGGCATCTTTCTTCCCAAAGCAGGCCACGTCCGGGCGGGTCAGGTGGAACATCTTACCCACCACCAAAAGCACCCCCGCAAAGTGCGTTGGCCTGGTCTTTCCCTCTAAAATCTTCGCGGCGGGTCCAGGATTAAAACTAACCAGAGCCTCCCCCTGCGGATACATAACTTCCGGAGTGGGAGCAAACAGCGCGTCGACCCCTACCGCTCGCAGTTTCGCAGCATCCCCCTCCAGGTCGCGCGGATATTTATCAAAATCCTCTCCCGGAGCAAACTGGGTGGGGTTCACAAACACCGTCACCAAGACAGTGTCCGCGGCTGCTTTCGCGGCTCGCACCAGATCAAGGTGCCCCTCATGCAAGGCACCCATTGTCATCACGAGTCCGAGCGTTCCAGAAACGTTTTCGCGCCAAGTTTTCAGTTCTTCACGAGTTTGTAGGATTTTCATATTTCAATCCTAGCCACTTATCGAAGCCACTACGCGCGCCATCCATTCCTCGGGAGGCTCTTGGTCGCGGGCAATGTCGGCGTGACGCACTTGCAGTTCCCACAGGCGCTCAGCAAGGGGCGCTTCAAGGTGGTGAACGACTGTCGGCACGACACCGGGCACCAGGTGCAAGCTCACATTCGCCAGGTTCAACTTACGTTCCAAAGGCCCTTGATCGATCGCCACCGACTGCATCCGAGAGTGTGGCACAAACGAGACTCGGTGAGTGACACGACCGTCTCGAATCATCACCATGGTTGTAGTCAGAACAGCGGCTTTCCGGTTCCACGTAATCCAATCCAGCCAGCGGTCGCGGCGCGGGGGGACGAACAGTCCGGGGGCCGAACCGGAGCCGTACATGAGAACTTGCAACAGGTCTGTACCGGCTGTTCCAATTTCTTGGCCTTCCAAGTCGGTCACTGCTCCCAGGTCGCGTTGGACCATCCACAGGGCTTGCAGCGCTTGTTCGCGAGTTCCTACCGGCAGGAGAACTGTCGAGGTCTGGGTTTTTTTATCCCCGGACGAAGCGCCTTGATAGCCGGCCAAAGTCAGTTGTACTTGCCACCAATCTTTACCTCTCCACAAGAAAGGTTGTTTCAAAACCACGGCGTGAACCCGCCCGGGAGGAATAGTCTGCGAGGCATGAGTGGTGAGCCCATGACGCAACCGGATCCCATCGGGAGAAAATGCGGCAGTAAAGTTCCACCCGCGGTTCAACTGTTGGAATACCGCAGAGCCAGCCGCCACGATACCGCCGAACGCACCAATGAGAGCCGAGGGAGTGGCTAGAAGAGCTGCAATAAATGCCTCCTCCGTACCGTCCATTACCGCAAGAATCACCGGAACCAAACCGGCCGCAAACAGAAATGGGATCAAGGCCACGGTGAACCACAAACTCAGGGAGCGCAACATGGATCCCAAGAGCATCCCCACCGGAATCTCATACAGTGGCACTTCCGGAGCCTGGAGGGAGGCCGCCGGTAAATCTCCCATGATTCCCGATTCACCGACCTCCAAAAATTTTGAGATCCCCGCGCTTGCTGGCAATGTCTGATTCGACTTCATACCCGCAGCTTTGGCTAAGACTTCGGCTCGAAGTTCCTGGCATTCAGACACCTTCAGATACGCCACGTCAACTTCAGAACCGGCGGCCCCCGCCGAATCCACATGCAGTTTCGCCAGACCGAGAAGCCGCGGAACCAAGGGCGCCACCACATCAACGGCTTGAATCCGATTCAGTCGCATGTGCCGCTCGGACTTGAAAATCAAGCCTTTGCGGAAGAAAATTGCCTGGTCTGTCAGGGCATATTTGGTCACCCTCCACTCTAGATAGTTGATGACCAAGATGAAAAGCAGTACCACTACTACTATGGCAATGGCAACCACCCAAGCAATCCAAGCCTGGCCAATGTGGTTGAGGAAATCGATGGCCTCAAGGGCACCCTCATTGGTGATTTGGCTTAAAATAATCGCGAACAGAACCAAGATGGCTGCCCAGGAGTTTGCTAAGGGGGTCAGGGGATGGACCCGCTTCCAGTTCGCACCTTTTGCGAGGTCCTGTTCCGAAACCTCAGAAACTGTACCGTTCGTTACATTCTCAGTCAGGTTGTTCGCTGAGGCTCCCGCGGGTGGCTGTGACTGCGGAGTCGGCACCGAATCAGGTTGCGGTGAAGCCACAGAAGGCTCAGGAAGCTCAGCAGGCTCGGGATTAACCATGTTTTCGCTCATAGTCCCGCCCGCAATGCTTCCCCACGCTCGGTCAAGACGGTGCGGATTCGATCGGCCTCATCGCGGGGCAATCCCGGAATATCGGCGTTGGACTCCATTGAGGCCGTTTTGAGACTGACCCTAGCCAGCCCGAACGCTCGGTCAAGTGGCCCTTGTTGCACGTCAACAAACTGCATCCGTCCGTAAGGAACGGCCCACATTTTCTTGAACATAATCCCGCGACGAATATAGAGATTTTTTTCCCCTTCGGCATAGCCCCAGGACTTGACCTGGCGGGGAATGAGCCACATCTGCCACACCAGGAGAACGAGAGGGCCAATTTCTAGGAGCCACAGCCAGGGATTTCCGGAAGCCAAGGGCGCCACCGCACAACCGATAAGCATGATTGCAACCCAGATGAACAATACTACGAACTGGGAATTGATGTATTTCCTTGAAATCGGTTTGAAGGTCACCCCAGCAGGGCTAAATAAATCTCCACTCATGTTTCAATCCTACTCGCTCACAGCCTAATTGCCCCAACAAAGTGAGTTGTTGAGAACGAGTGCAAAATCACTTTTCCTCGAGGACAGCAACGAGCTCACGGTACTGAGTCTCGCTCAAGCCCCTGCGAGCGTAAACCCGCGAGGCGGTTGCCGCAGCCATGGCTCGGTAAGCCCCCGGCAAATCGCTCAAATCATCAAGAGGAAGAGACGGATCCGAATCATCGGGGTGTCGCCACCCTCCACGAGACAAAGCCTCGAGGTGTCCCTGGACAGTCAGCGCGTCTCCCCGCCGAATTGGGCCGGAGAGACCCGCCTCCCCTTCATGGAACGCTCGTTCCAAAGCGGCTTTCAACAGTGGCTCAATAAAAGCAGCCGGATTCTCGATTCCCGCCACTCGCAAGGCGCGCAGGGACTGCGTCACCAAAGTCACCAAGTGGTTGGCTCCATGAGCGAGCGCCGCGTGATAGAGCGGACGCGCCGCGTCGGGCAAGACTGCCGGAATTCCCCCAATATCCATCACGAGAGCTTGCGCGACAGGGAGGAGAGCCAAGGGGGCATTGACCGCCCAGTGCGTTCCATATAACCGGTCCAAATCCAAAGAGGTCCCCGAAAATGTTTGGGCCGGATGCAAGGCCAAGGGAATGGCCCCCGCGGCCTGGGCGGGAGCCAGAATTTCTAAGCCAAAAGCCCCGGCCGTATGCGCCACCAATTGCCCCGCTCTAAACGCCCCAGACTCTGCCAACTGTGAAACCAGGCCCGGCAATCCCGAATCCGACACCGTCAGCACCAGCAGATCAACTCGAGCCGCTAGATCAGCGGCCGCCAAGAAATCCACTCCCGGCACCATCGCATCGGCTCGCTCTCGCGACTCCTGGGAACGGGCCGTTACCCCCACCAAGGTATGCCCCGCGGCCCGCCACGCGGCGGCTAAAACCGGACCAACCGAGCCCATGCCGATAACTCCGAAACGCAGCGAAACCGCAGGGTGAGGCCTTGACGATTCTGGGCTAGCAGCCCCGAGAGGTGGAGCGGGAAAATCATTAAATGAGCTGAGGTCTGCGTCCATAGTTCTATGCTAATGCACCGCGGAAACTCACCATCTGGGGATTGATTTACCGCTACCGGAAACTGCCGACCCTAAGAATTGTCTTTCCAGATTCAACCATCAGCGGACTTTTACCATTAAGATAGTTCTAAGAGCTTTTTTTCGCTTCGCGAGTGTCCGGGTTCTCCTGGCGGTTTCGCGGGCGGACACCGAAGCAACAACAATGTGTTAAAGGGATGGTTATGGAACCTGCAGTGAGTGAAGCCCGTCTTCTCGTCGTCGATGACGAACCCAATATTCGCGATCTTTTGGCATCGTCCTTGCGTTTTGCCGGCTACGACGTACTGAGCGCCGGGGATGGCACCGAGGCCTTGCGACTCGCAACGACAGAGAAGCCCGACTTGGTGATTCTTGATGTCATGTTGCCGGACATGGATGGCTTCACCGTGACGCGGAAACTTCGGGCGGCTGGAATTGATATGCCGATTTTGTTCCTGACAGCCAAGGACGATATGCGGGACAAGGTTGAAGGTCTTCAAGCCGGTGGCGATGACTATGTCACTAAGCCTTTCGGTCTCGAGGAGGTAGTGGCTCGCATCAATGCCATCTTGCGCCGCACCAAGCGCGGTTCTTCAGAACAACCCTTGTTGCGCGTAGCTGACCTGGAGCTGGATGACAATCTCTACGAAGTCCACCGCGGCGGGCGTTTGATTGACCTTTCCCCCACCGAGTTCAAGTTGCTGCGTTACCTGATGGTGAACGAAGGCCGCGTGGTTTCGAAGGCCCAAATTCTCGACCACGTGTGGGAATATGACTGGGAAGGCGACGCAGCCATCGTGGAGTCTTACATCTCCTATCTGCGCCGCAAGCTCGATGCTCCGGACGAAAACGGCAATATTCCTCCGTCATTGATTCAGACCCGTCGCGGGGTGGGTTATCTGCTTCGTGACCCTAACGAGTAAGGGTCACAGTCTCACGCGTGAACTCAATCACGTTTTCATAGTCCGAACACTTTAGGGAGACGGCTCGTGCGTGCGCCGGCAAAGATGTGGAACTCCCTGGCCTTAACGACCAGGTTGACGGTTCTGTTTGCGCTCTCTATCCTGTTTGCTTTGGCAACGGGTGGGGTGGTTACGGTGGTGTCACTAAGTACCTACCTCACGAATCAGCAAGACGCCCAGCTTTCCGCGGCCGCTCGGGTTCTCGGCCCGAATGCTGCGAACCTCGAGGACTACACCCAGCTCTATAAGATGCTGCCTAATGACTACTACGTCTATGTGCACTACATGAAGAATGTGAACCGCAAAGACCGCGAGTTCGTTACGGACACCACCAAACGCGAGGCCGGAGTTCCCACTTTTGATTCCCTTCCGACAGAGGAAGAGATTCCTTCCATCGCTACCGCGTCTTCCCTAGTCATGCCCGGGACTACGGTTCCATCCACGAAAGAGGGACAAAACTGGCGCATTCTTTCCATCATGCTGACTCAGAACAAAGAGGTGGCAGGGGCAGTAACGGTGGGTCTGTCGATGGCTCCGCAAAAGAACATGCTCCAAGCAGTGACTTTTACCGTAACGATTTCGACTCTGATTATCGCTTTGGTGGGTACTTTACTAACAAACTACCTGGTGGGACGCGCCTTTAGACCTCTACACCAGATTGAAAACGTCGCCAACAAGATTGCGGCGGGCGATCTCACGAGACGTATTCCGCCCGCGCCGACAACAACCGAGGTGGGTTCGCTTTCCAACTCGTTGAACGTCATGCTTTCCCACTTGGAACAGGCCTTTTCCGCGGTGGAGCTCTCGGAGCGGAAAATGCGTCGTTTCGTTTCTGATGCCTCCCACGAATTGCGCACCCCGACCGCCGCCATCCGCGGCTATGCCGAGCTCTCCCGCATGGGAGGGGTCGGGCCGGAGCGGCAAGCCGAGGTGATGGCCCGAATCGAATCCGAGGCCACCCGCATGGGGAATATGGTCCAGGATTTGCTAACCTTGGCGCGTTTGGACGAGCACCGCCCGATGGTGTTTGAACGTACCGATATCACCGCCCTTGCCCGCAATTCCCTTTCCGATCAGGCCGTCATCGATCCGGATCGTCCCGTCGCGCTTCTCAACTTGGAAAACGAGGAGCTGGAGGATGTTTTTTCGGTTTATGCCGTGGTTGATTCCGAAAAGATTTCCCAGGTCATTGCCAACTTGCTATCCAATGTACGCCAACATACTCCGCCGGGAACCGCCATTGAAATCGCGGTGGGATATCGGATGTGGCCGGATGAAACCGGAAGAAATCTCCGCGTGGCGGAAGCCTCGAAAATCCCGGCCTACCAGCGTTGCGCGGTTATTGAGGTGCGCGACCATGGGCCCGGGGTTGATCCCGAAAATGCGGAAAAGGTCTTCGAGCGTTTCTTCCGCGCCGATGCCTCACGGGTTCGCACCACCGGCGGCACCGGCCTCGGCCTCGCCATTGTCTCCGGTATCGTCTCCGCCCACAACGGAACCGTGGCCATGTTGACCACTCCGGGAGGCGGTGCCACCGTGCGGATCAAGGTGCCCTGCCAAGCGGCGCACGTGGTGGCCGAAAGCGGAAACAGCGGGAAGAAAACTAAAGTAATGCCCCCGCCTCCCCCACCGCCCCGCTCCTAATCTTTCTAGTCGGCTTCCCGATGGAGGAAACGTTTTCCACAGAGGGATCGTTTCTTGACTTCAAAATGCTCCCAGTGGATTTTCGCCATCGAATTCCTAAGAATTCCCTATCCGATATATACTTACGGGGTTGCCTGAATGACCGGAAGCGGACATTCACAAGAGGCTCCCGAAGGAATGATGTGAGTATGGCCGAAACGATTCCGGCTTGGCTGATTTCAGGTTTTGCCCGTGCCTGCGCCAATTTGGGTGCCAGCGCGTCGCGCGAAGCAGAAGAACAACAGGCTCGAGATTTGGCGACAGTCTGGTCGGCTCCCGAGCGCTGTTTCCATAATCTCACCCACCTGAAGGACACCCTCGAAAACGTCGATTTCCTGGCTGAGCAGGCTCGCGATATCGACGCCTTACACTTGGCAGTGTGGTTTCACGGGGCGGTTTTTGATGTTTCCGAGGCGGCAGTGGAACGCAGCGAGGGCGGGATCAACATCATGGAATCCGCCAAACTGGCCCAGAACCGATTGACTTTCCTAGGGTTGCCTCCTGAAAAAGTAGACATCATTGTGGCTCTCATCGAGAGCTTGTACCGACATAAGGCCACCGAAGACATTGATTCCCAGGTCCTCTGCGATGCCGATTTGGCAATCTTGTCTGCGGATCCGGAAGAATATCTTGACTACCTGCAGGCAATACGTGAAGAATATCGGGCATACTCCAACGAGCGTTTTGTGGAAACCCGTCTGGAGATTGTGGAGAGCCTGCTAGCGCGCCCCCAGCTGTTCTATACTCACACGGCAGCCACCTGGGAGGAACAGGCCAGAGAGAACCTTCTCGCGGAGCAGTCTCGGCTCCACAAGGTAAATGTCTCTGAGCTACCTCCGCCTCCCGAGCCGAGTGCCTCCACTTTGCCCGCACCTGGACTGGACTCAGGTTCCTTCGAAGTTATCTCGGAGACGGATGAGGCGGAAGATTCGAAGATTGCGGGCGATATCAATCCCTATGCCCCCACCGATGAGGCGGACTTGGGATCCACCTTGGAGAATGTGGAAGAGGTTATGGATACCCTGGTTATGAAAGCTTTAAAGTCAGATGAAATGACGATTAAACCCATGTCTGACAATGCACAGTGAGTTTTCCACAATTGCAAATTAAGGCCTCAATTCACAGGGAAACTTTTCTCCGTTAGGCGCGGGGGGAGACAGTCCCTAGGTTGGATTCCAGGGAGTCACGTCGGCTTCCATTTGTTACAACCAAAGGAGAACACTCATGCAATTTCAAGTAGACAGCGAAGCCGTTGCGCTCGCCGCCAGCCAAACTCGTGCCTGCGCCGAGGAAGTCAGCGCTCAAGTCTCAGCCATGATGGCGAATCTCGTCAATCTGCAATCCACCTGGACGGGCAATGCCTCGGGCGCTTTTGAGTCTTTAGCGCAGCAATGGCGGGCCACTCAGGCCACGGTCGAGGATAACCTCCGACAGATTGGGCTCCAGCTCGACACGGCTTCCCAGACCTACGCTCAGGCTGAAACTACCGCCGCCTCTTTGTTTGCTACGGCTTAGGTGGTTTTGGGACTCAACAAAGGGTCTATAAAACGCCAAACGGAAGGCTGATGCCTTCCGTGAAGCGTTTTATTTGGAATCTTGGCAGTGTTACCGCGCCAATCCCAGGTCGATTTTCTTTCCAGTAATCCAGGAGATGACCAGGGCCGCTCCCACGCCAGAACCCACGCAAAGCGCCAGGATAAGCACGAAAGAAACCACCCCGGGAATGGAGTCAATTGGAGAAGCCACAAAGGCGCGAGGCGCGTTGGGGTCGATTTGAGAGACGGCTCCTTTAGCGGCGCTCTGCGGAGACTGGGGCACGATTCCGGAATCAATCTTTGGCTGAGCCGGATTGATGACCTCAGGACCGGCAGGCACAGACAAATCAGATCCGAGATTGGCATTCGGCGGTGTCTCTGACTGAGGATTTGAGGGAACCGCGGGAGTTGGAGAGGCATCGGTTTTGGGACCGCCCGCTAGGGTGTCAAGTTGAACATATTCCATGGCTGAACCGGCTTCCCCCTGAGTGGCCTCGGGGGACGGGGATACCGTGGCGGCACCCGCCAGCGGAGTGAAGAAAAATCCCAGCGCCAGCGCCACCGCTGCAATCACTAACCGCCTCATCGCATCCTGCCTTAGTTCTTTGAGTTTCCCTTCAGCGTTTTCCAGGCTCAGAAATCCCTTTTTTCGCGTATTTTGAAGAAAAACTTCATTTTCCTTACGGTTTCCATTGTACCCGCAACCATATCTATCGGTAAGCACTCAGATTACATTAGGCTTTTTTGATGATTTTTTTCGGTAATTTCAAGGTTTAGCGCGGCAAACATCCAGCGCTTTGTCCTAACAATTCGGGGCGACCCAGACAATTCTGAGTCGCCCCGAAAGTATGGAGTTATCTAAGCGGTTTAGTACATGCCGCCCATTTCGTCGCCAGCGCCTGCTGCCGGAGCCGGAGCCGGAGGCTCGGGCTTATCGGCCACCACGGCCTCGGTCGTCAAGAACAACGCCGCAATCGAAGCGGCGTTCTGCAGAGCCGAGCGCGTCACCTTGACCGGATCAGCCACCTTAGCGGCCAGCAGGTCTTCGTATTCGCCAGTCTGGGCATTCAGACCCTCACCCTTGGGGAGGTTGCGAACCTTCTCAGCCACAACTCCACCCTCGAGACCTGCGTTGATAGCGATTTGCTTCAGCGGAGCTTCCACAGCCACCTCAACAATCTTGGCGCCAGTAGCCTCATCACCCTGGAGGTTCAAATCCTGGAAGGCTTCTTTAGCGGCCTGAATCAGCGCCACACCGCCACCGGGGACGAGTCCCTCTTCCTTGGCAGCCTTGGCGTTGCGAACCGCGTCTTCGATGCGGTGCTTACGTTCTTTCAGCTCCACTTCGGTTGCCGCACCAGACTTGATGACAGCCACGCCGCCGGCGAGCTTAGCGAGACGCTCTTGAAGCTTCTCACGGTCATAATCAGAATCGGTCTTCTCGATTTCCTGACGCAGTTGCTTGATGCGAGCAGCCAAAGCGTCCTTATCGCCACCGCCGTCAACAATGGTGGTATCGTCCTTGGTCACGACCACCTTGCGGGCGGTACCCAACATCTCAATGCCGACGTTTTCGAGTTTGAGACCAACATCTTCGGAAATGACCTGACCTCCGGTCAGAATCGCCATATCCTGCAAGGTGGCCTTACGACGATCGCCAAAGCCCGGAGCCTTGACAGCGACAGTCTTCAGAGCGCCACGAATCCGGTTCACGACGAGGGTTGCCAGGGCTTCACCTTCGACGTCTTCAGCCACGATTGCAAGAGGCTTACCGGCTTGCATAATCTTTTCCAACAGCGGAACCAGGTCCTTGATCGTGGTGATCTTGTGATCCACCAAGAGGACATAGGCATCCTCCAGGACGGATTCCTGACGATCCGTGTCGGTCACGAAGTAGGGGGAAATGTAGCCGCGGTCAAAGCGCATACCTTCGGTAACTTCCAGGTTCAAACCGAAAGTGTTGGATTCTTCAACGGTGATAACGCCCTCATCGCCGACTTTCTCCATAGCCTCGGCAATCATCTCACCGATTTGCTCATCGCCAGCAGAAATAGAAGCGGTAGCAGCGATCTGGTCCTTGGTTTTCACCTCGACGGCATCATCCAGAAGGCGCTTCACTACTGTATCAACGGCCTTCTCAATGCCGTGGCGCAAAGCAATCGGGTTCGCGCCGGCTGCCACGTTGCGCAGGCCTTCTTTGACGATAGCCTGAGCCAAAACCGTAGCGGTCGTCGTGCCGTCACCAGCCACGTCGTCAGTCTTCTTGGCGACCTCTTTAACCAGTTCAGCACCAATCTTTTCGTAAGGATCGGCGAGATCGATTTCTTTCGCGATGGACACGCCATCGTTCGTGATTGTGGGAGCGCCCCACTTCTTTTCCAACACCACGTTACGGCCCTTGGGCCCCAAGGTGACCTTCACGGTGTCAGCCAACAGGTTCAAGCCGCGTTCCATGCCGCGACGAGCCTCTTCTTGAAAGGCAATCATCTTTGCCATTTAGTTCAACCTCCGCTTGAGTAAGTATTGCGGTGATGGAAACGCCCGCGACGGACGGTTTCGACCTACCGGTTCCTTTCTCCGGCGGAATCTTAACCTCGTTCACCATCAGTTTTGTCACTCGACTAGTTCGAGTGCTAACTCAATCTTGGCACTCTCACCCCTAGAGTGCAAGTTTTACGAAGTTTAGAGGCTCCCTACCAGCACAACCCTCACACCGGTAACATCCTCGCGAGGAACAATCATGTCGATACCGAGAACTTGCTGGATTTCCTTCGCTTCAGCCTCGGAGGCAGCCGGATAATAGATAGTGTTTTGTTTCGGTTTTGTGCCGGTAAAGTTCTCGGCAACCACCTGCGAATAGCCCTTGGCGGCGATTTTATCTTTAGTCTTAGCGGCTAAGCCGTTTATTCCCGAAGCATTCAAAACGGAAACGGACGTGGCCTTATCAACTTTGTCAGCGGCAGGTGTTTCTGCGGGAGAAGCTGTGGCGCTTGGAGAAGTAGCGGTTTCACTGGGAGTGGCGGTATCGCCAGTTCCTACCGAGTTTTCATTGCCTGCCACAGTTTCGCCGGGGCCGACTGATTCATTCGGCCTCGCAGTATCGCTCGTGGTGGGGGCCGGATTGGATGGTTCAGCGCCGGTGTTGGTGCTCGCCGGATGGGATCCCAATAGCAGCAGGAGAGCCCAAGCTAGCAGTGGCGCTGCAATAATGGCTATCACAAACGGCAAGAAACCGTACCACCAGGGCTGCCCGGGACGGTGCGCCCCGCGGGGCAACCTCTTCCCGATCCGGTCGAATTCATCCTCTGGATACTGCGCTTCACTCACATATTAAAACTAGCCGAGAACCGCGCCTCCCCGCTGTTTGCCACGCCCGACGCCTCTAAATCGCGTAGCCCCTAAGGCAACCGCCAATCCACCGGATCCGCCCCTTGCTCAGCCAGCAGCGCATTCGCCCGACTAAACGGACGCGACCCGAAAAATCCTCGCGAAGCCGACAAAGGCGAGGGGTGGACCGATTCAATTGCGGGAACGTTAGGCATAAACTCTTTCGTGCGCCTGGCATCATTGCCCCACAGGATTGCCACCAGAGGTTTCTTGGGTCGCGCCGCCAAGGCACGGATAGCGAATTCCGTAATGGACTCCCAGCCTTTGCCGCGGTGGCTGGCTGGCGCGCCAGGCTGGACGGTAAGCGCGCGGTTCATGAGCATGACGCCTTGTTCCGCCCAAAGAGTGAGATCTCCGGAAGTTGGCTGCTCGATTCCCAAATCATCAACCAGTTCTTTAAAAATATTGACCAGAGATTTCGGAAATTTTGTACCTGGCGTTACAGAAAATGACAGCCCCATGGCATGTCCCGGCGTGGGATAGGGATCTTGACCCACAATAAGCACTTTCACCTCAGCCATCGGTCGCGTGAAAGCATTAAAAACCAGGTTACCGGCGGGAAAATATCCGCGTCCCGCCAGGTTCTCCGTGCGTAAGAAATCCCCCATCGCATGGATCTGTGCCTCCACCGGACGCATCGCCTCAGCCCAATCCGGCGCCATGATTTTGTCTAAACTGCTCGTCACGCCTCCACCTTAGTTCATGACCGCCACTGAAACGCGGCATCTTACGCATCTACGATTTCTAAAGGAAAAATAGAAGTCGATAAAGTGGCAAAATTTCCGGACTTTTACATATCGAGGGCGAGGTCGAGGATGGGGGAAGAATGTGTGAGGGCTCCGATGGAGATGAAGTCCACTCCGGTCGCAGCAACCGCGGCGGCATCTTGAAGCGTAAGCCCTCCGCTAGCCTCGGTTTTGACACCTTCTGGAGCAGTGATGGCGACCGCTTCGCGCATCATGTCGGGGCTCATATTGTCCAGTAGCACGAGGTGCACGCCGAGGTCGGCGGCTTCGCGAACCTGTTCCAAGGTGTCGCATTCAACTTCGAGAGGGAGACTCGGGAAACCGGACCGAACCGCAGCAACTGCTGCGGTTAAAGAACCAGCGGCTGCAATGTGATTGTCTTTAATGAGCGCCGCGTCCCCGAGGCCCATGCGGTGATTCATTCCCCCGCCACAGCGCACCGCGTATTTTTGCAACACCCGCAATCCGGGAATGGTTTTGCGGGTGTCTCGCACCCGCGTTTTTGTACCACCTGGTACAGCAGCGATGGCGTCCACGAATTTCGCCGTATGCGTCGCCACGCCGGAGAGCTGACTGGCAAGATTCAGCAAGGTCCTCTCGGCAGTGAGCATAATGCGCGCCGGAGCGGTGATGTCGAGAATCACGTCTCCGCGCTCGACCCTTTCTCCATCCGTTTTCAGTATCGATACCGTTATCTCCGCGACGGTTTCTTGCAGGTTCGCCAAAACGAAGGGAACCGCAGCCGCCACCGGAACTCCGGCAATACGTCCCTCGGCGCGTGCCACCATCTTGGCATTCACCATGATTGCGGGGTCAAAAATCGCGTCTGTTGTCGCGTCAGGACCATAGGCCAGGTCTTCTTTCAAAGCGCGACGGATAACCTTCACGACCTTATTCACGTTGAGGCCAGCCTCCTCGATGGAGCCTACGATTTCTCCTGGAATCGTCAATTTACTCATTGGTTTCCTCTCTTTTGCGAGCTTCGGGATAGAGCAAAAATGTCATTTATTAATTGGCCACACTTTGAGTGATTTCGATTTCAAGTCGATCTTTTCCAGCGAGGCTTACATCTAAGTGTTTCACCCATTCCTCTCGCCGCTCGGGGAAGTCTAGGCGGCGGTGAGTTCCGCGGGATTCCTCCCGAGTCAGCGCTGCGCTCACCAGCGCACGCGCAACGATAGTCTGCGCGGCTGGCAGTTCAGCAAGTTCTTGTACCGCCCGTTCCAAGCCCTTGCGCTCTCTCAAAACCGACACATCGCGACTCATGATCTTTTGAATGGCCAATAAGACTTCGGATTCAATAAACACGGGTTCAGGAATCTTCGCGGGCTGTCCGGCAGGATGCTGGCACAGTTTCGGAAGATCACTCAAAGCGAGCTGCTTCGAAACGAGATTCCCCATGACCAGTGCTTCCGTCAAGGAATTCGAGGCTAGACGGTTGGCTCCTTGAACACCAGTACAGGCAACTTCCCCAATGGCATACAACCCGGGAACGCGCGTTTCCCCGCTCATGCTAGTGGCAATACCCCCGCAATAATAATGAGCCCCGGGACGAACCGGAATGGGCTCAACAATCGGGTCAACGCCGCGTTCGCTCACCAACTCATAAATGGTCGGAAATTTTTCTTTCCATTTCTTTTCCCCAAAGTCAGTGGCATCTAGGAACAGGTGGTCCAATCCGTGAGCCATCATGTATTCCTGTTCTGCGGCCGAAACCACGTCTCGAGGAGCGAGATCTTTCAGGGGATGCACGCCTTCCATCACCCGATTTCCGGCGCCATCAACAAGGAAAGCTCCCTCACCGCGGACAGCTTCGGAAACCAGGACACCGCGATCGCCCGGAACTTTAACGGGCGGTACAAAAATGGTGGGATGGAATTGCATGAACTCCAAGTCTCGCCCCGTTGCCCCCGCGCGCAAAGCCGCGGCCAATCCCGACCCGTTGGCAACCTCTGGGTTCGTGGTGGCATTCCACAACTGGCCAATTCCGCCAGTAGCGAGGATTACCGCGGTGGCCGAAATTACCCCGAAGCCTCTAGTTTCGCTTAATACGGTTGCTCCGCAAGTCCGCCCACTGGTATCAACAAGAACATCGCACAGTTCGCAATCTTCGTAAACTTTCAACGAGCCTTGACCGCCAGTATTCCAGGTGGCTCCGTCCATGGCAGCCACGTTCTTAGCCAAAGTAATTTCAATCTCGTGACCTGAAGCATCGCCGTTGGAGTGCAGGATGCGCCTGGCAGAATGGCCCCCTTCAAGATGGAGATCGATTTCACCATTGTCCCCGCGATCAAAACGTGCGCCGATACTCATCATCCATTCGAGAGCCTTCGGAGCCTCCTGAACCAAAGTGCGCACTGATGCCTCCACGCACAATCCCGCGCCTGCCACCAGCGTGTCCTGGACATGTGCTTCGAGGGAATCCCCAGGATCCCACACGGCGGCAAGTCCCCCTTGCGCCCAGTCAGTTGAACTGGCGGTGAGATCGGATTTGGTCACCACAACCGTATCTATACCGGCATAAATCAGGTTAATTACTGCCGTTAGTCCCGCAGCACCGGACCCCACCACTAGAACCGGGGTGGTTGCAGTCCATTTCGCTTCCATGATCGCCTTCTTCGGATGAGGACTCGGTTATTTGTCTTGTGTCAGGAGACACGCCCCAACGGTTTAGTGTTTCAAAGGCTGGGCAGTTTTACCGATGCTGATCATGCGTTCGACGCTGGCTCGAGCCTTTTCGATGATTTCAGGATCTACAAAAACTTCGTCTTTTCCTGTTTCCAGACAGGTCACCAGGTTATCCAGGGTGGTCTGGTTCATGAAGGGGCACTTGGCGTCGGCTTTCAAGGGCTCGAAAGTGGCATCGGGATTGGCTTTGCGCAAGGCGTGCAGCATTCCAACCTCGGTAGCCATCAAAACTCTGGTTCCAGCAGGAGCCTTTCGTGCTTCGACTATCATGCCACCTGTGGAAAGAATCTTGACCTTATCCTTGTCGAGCTTCCCCTCTTCAATGAGATCCACTGCCGCCTGGGTGCCACCGCATTCAGGGTGAATATAGACCTCAGCCTCAGGTTCTGCCAGAATCCGATCCATGAGAATCTCCGGAGTCATCTCGGCGTGGACGTGACAGGCTCCGTCCCAAATCACCAGGTTTTCTCGACCTGTCACCCGCTTCACGTGAGCTGCCAAGTTGCGGTCGGGACAGAATAAGACTTCCTGGTCCGCGGGAATAGAGTTTACGACGTCAACGGCGTTTGCCGAAGTACAGCAAATATCAGTTTCCGCCTTGACCTCAGCAGTGGTGTTAGCGTAACTCACCACCACTGCGCCGGGATGTTCCGCTTTCCAGGCTCGCAGTTGGTCTGCATTAATGCAATCGGCTAAGGAACACCCTGCCGTGGCATCCGGAATCAAGACTCGCTTCTGTGGGGAGAGAATCTTCGCAGTTTCCGCCATAAAATGCACCCCCGCAAAAATGATTGTTCCGGCGGAAGAATCAGCAGCCAAGCGGGACAATGCCAAGGAGTCACCGGTGAAATCAGCCACGTCTTGGACCTCGGGAGACTGATAGTTGTGGGCAAGAATCACGGCATCTTTTCGTGCGGCTAGCTCACGAATCTTTTCCTGCAGTGCTTTGGTTTTCTCATCAGTGCGAGTGTTCATCTGCAACTCCCTATCTAATTGTGCATCGAGCCACTTAACAGACTCGAACTGTTGACCGTCCGCTTACAAGGCGGGTGCTCTACCAACTGAGCTAAAGTGGCGGTTTCCCCAATTTTGGCACAGATGTGCTTTTATTGCCAAAGCGATAGGGCAGCATCGGTTCTCTTTTTGAAACGGCAAAGCACGACCCCATCGTTTCAGGAAAGGATTAGCGCGGCGAGTGTTGCCCCCAGGGCGAGGAGAACCAGGAGAGCGCGAGCCCAGATTCTCGGGAAAAACGCTCGAATCACACTGCGGGCTCCGGTTCGAATCGGCGCGAACGCGGGAAGAATCCACAGCACACAGGCGCAAAACCACGCAATCACTATTCTCGCTAGCCACGATTGTGTAACAACCGTTCCAAAAATCTCAAAACTACCCGGCCACCCGTCAGGGAATATCACTTCCGCCCCATTTCCGATTCCATAACTCGCGACCAGAGGCACCAAAATCCCCACCATTCCCGGGAGACCCGAGATCAGCCCCTTCACAAAAACCGCTGGTATCGAGAGTATCTTTCGCCGCGCTTGCCGGTGCCATCCCGCTGTTGCCGCCACCCAAATCGCAGCTACCGCGACCACACCCGCCACAATCTCACTGTGCGGCACCCAAGAGGCCCACGCCAAGCTCAGCGCCAAGAAAGTAAAAGGCACCGCCCTTGGCTCCTCTAGCGCTACCGATTCTTCGAGATTTTCCTCGTTGCCAGATTCAAAAGCTTCTGGATTTGCCTCAACCGTCTCGGGGAAAAACCTGCCGTGTAGAACCTCGGTTTCACCATTGGAAGACCCCTCACTCCCAAGGCTGTACCAATCAGTAAAATCTTGAACTCGGGTCGGAGAGATTTCTGGAACGCGTTCCAAGGCCTCCAAAAGCATCGGGAACTCTCCACGCCCTTTTTCCTGAGGAGCAAGCACCTCCCGAAACACTTCCGCCAAGTCCTCATCCAACCCCAACACATCGGGATTTCCAGCCAGGACTCGTGAAATCTGGATCACTTGGGAATCAGCCCCAAAAGGTGGTCGTCCCGTGAGTAAGAACAGTAATGTCGTAGCTAAAGCCCACCAATCATCGGCGAAATCATAAGCCTTGCCGTTGATAACTTCTGGGGAGATAAAACCAGGTGTCCCCACCACCAGGCCGGTTTGAGTCAAATGCTGAGCCCCTGAAGCGAAGGAAATTCCGAAGTCAATCAAAACTGGACCATTCGGTCCAAGGATGACATTGGCGGGCTTGATATCTCGGTGACAGATTGCGCGGGCATGGACGGCGGTGAGGGTATCACTCAGTAGTCCAGCAATTTCGGAGACATCCTCCCGTAACCACGGACCGCTGGTATGGACGTCTTCTTCCAAGGTGGGTCCGGGAATATACTCCGTCACCAAAAAGGCTTCTACCCCATCGACCTCCAGGTCAGAAACATGCGCGATTCCTGGAATATCAAGTTTTGAGAGAGCCAAAGCCTCGCTACGTAAACGCCTGCGTCCCGGCCCTTCATCGGAGTCTTCTCTCTCACCTAAACTAGCCCCGGGATTGAGCAGTTTCAAAGCCACCGGTTCCCCGCCCCCATCTTTAGCCAAATAAACTGTGGCAGAAGCACCGCTCCCCAGGCGGCGTTCCAGAACATAGCCCCCTACCACATCGCCGACTTGATGGCGCGAATTCGTCATAACTTCAGGATACCTAACGGGCATAGAAAAATGTTTTTCCGAAAACTGTGTATTTTCCATTAGTTTCTGGCACAATGGACTGAGTCGAAAACGTCGACGTCCGGCAAAGGAGCCGAAACTCTCCAAGCCTGGAACCTTTTACTCGGAACGTCCGGCACGTACCTGCCGGTGAAGGGATTATTGAATCATGGCTACTGTTACCTTTGATAAAGCCACTCGTATCTATCCAGGATCTACTGTTCCCGCAGTTGACTCCCTGGATTTAGACATTAAGGACGGGGAATTCCTCGTCTTGGTAGGACCCTCTGGTTGTGGTAAATCTACCTCGCTGCGGATGCTGGCAGGTTTGGAAGAAGTTAATGCGGGGCGCATCCTCATTGGCGATAAAGATGTCACCGATGTCCAACCGAAAGACCGCGACATCGCGATGGTATTCCAGAACTACGCGCTTTACCCCCACATGACCGTGCGCGACAACATGGGTTTCGCGTTGAAAATTGCGGGTACTCCGAAAGATGAAATCAACAAGCGCGTTGAAGAAGCTGCTAGGACCCTGGATCTGACCCAGTACCTGGATCGCAAGCCCAAAGCTCTTTCCGGTGGTCAGCGCCAGCGCGTGGCTATGGGTCGTGCTATCGTCCGTAAGCCCCAGGTGTTCTTGATGGATGAACCGCTGTCAAACCTGGATGCCAAGCTGCGTGTCCAGACTCGTACCCAGGTGGCTTCCCTGCAACGGAACCTTGGTGTCACGACCCTCTACGTGACTCACGACCAAACTGAGGCCTTGACGATGGGCGACCGTATTGCCGTTTTGAAAGATGGCATCTTGCAGCAAGTCGGCACTCCGGACGAAATGTACCAAAACCCGTCCAACGACTTCGTCGCTGGCTTCATCGGTTCTCCCTCCATGAACCTTAGGAAGTTCAAGGTAGAAGGCGAAACCGCTAAACTATTCGGTGCGGTTCTGCCAGTGTCTCCCGCGCAACGCTCCGCCATGGTTGACTCTGATAACGGTGAAATCACCATCGGTTTCCGCCCCGAAGATCTCTCCATCACGACGGATGATGGCGAAGGGGTGATGCCGATCGTGGTTGATGTCACCGAAGAACTCGGCTCTGATGCCTATGTTTACGGCCACTTCGAAGGAGATACTGCTGGAACCTCTGGTTCGGTGACGGATGACCACCTGGTAGTGCGCGTCCCGCCGCGTACCGCCCCGAAACCCGGCAGTGTTTTGAAGGTCAGGATTAACCCGGGCCGCCAGCACGTGTTCAGCGTTTCCGATGGCAAGCGCCTCCCGGAGTAAGTTTTCACTACCCCGCGGCTGGCGAAAACTGCATACTTTTTCAATAACACCCCTTCAATCGGCAGGTATCAACACCACCAAACCCAACCGCCTGCCGGTTGAAAAACCGGGCGACCCAGCTTCTGAGTCGCCCGGTTTTATTTGTCCTCACTCAGTTTCAGCTCCCTTTACTTCTCGACTAAAATTGCCCTGTGACACTTTCGTTTACCGCAGTAACTCCCGAACCGTCTTTACTGGATTTACCTTGGAATCTTCCCTTGGAAAACTGGCCGGAACACTATATTGCTTCCCTCCCTCATGGTATTTCACGGCATATTGTGCGTTTCGTGAATTTGGAGGACCGTATTTTGGCCGTAAAGGAAATTTCCGCGGAAGTGGCACGGCGCGAATATGAGCTGCTCCGCAACTTGGTACGTTTGGGCGAACCCACCGTGCATCCCCTCGCGGTGGTCACGGGAAGAACGGATCAAAACGGCGAGGAGCTCAACAGCGCCTTGGTGACCGAACACCTCCCTTTTTCTCTCCCCTATCGAGCCCTGTTTTCCACCAATATGCGCCCCGAAACCGCTACCCGTCTCATCGATTCGCTCGCAGTTCTCCTGGTGAGACTCCACCTTGCCGGTTTTTATTGGGGCGATGTTTCCCTTTCCAATACTCTGTTTCGCCGCGATGCTGGGGCTTTTGCCGGCTACCTTGTGGACGCTGAGACCGGTGAGCTCCACCCCGAGGGCCTTACTTTTGGACAGCGCTCCTATGACCTCGATATCGCCCGCACCAACATCATCGGTGAATTCATGGATTTGGAGGCCGGTGGCATTCTCGACGAATCCATCGATGCCATCGAGATCGGTAATCTCATTCAGGAACGCTACGACGCCTTGTGGAACGAACTGACCTCGGAAGAGACCATTTCCGCCTCGGAACGCTGGCGGGTGGAGGATCGCATTCACCGGCTGAACAATCTCGGTTTTGACGTCGGGGAAATCAAGATGCGCACCGACGAGAAAGACGGCAAGACACGAATTATTTTGAAACCCAAAGTGGTGGATTCCGGCCACTATCACCGCCAAGTCATGCGCCTGACTGGCCTCGATGTCCAAGAAAATCAGGGGCGGCGCATGATCAACAATATGCAGGCTTTCCGGGCTTTGAATCATCTGGATGACGCCCCCCTCGAGTTGGTGGCGCACCGGTGGCTAACCGAGGTTTTTGAGCCGATTGTAGACGCCCTCCCGCCGGAGCTTCGGGCCAAACTGGAACCCGCCCAGATTTTCCACGAGGTGCTCGATCACCGCTGGTTCTTATCCGAGAACCAGCATCAGGAAGTGCCCTTGAACAAGGCTATCGAGTCCTATATCCGCAAGGTTCTCCCCGAGAAGCCGGATGAGATGGCTCTTCTCGGCGCATAATCAGCGCTCCAACCCGTGCATACTGAGCACTCCAACCCGCAGAAAAGCAACTGCTCAATCCGCCGAGTGCTTCTCCAAGAACTCATACACTTCACGGTCATCGACTCCCGGGAAGGTTCCCGGCGGGGTCGCGGCGAGCATGTGTGAGTGAACTTTCACGCTCGGCCAGGCGTACCGAGCCCATTTTGCGGCCAATTCGGAAGAAGGTTCGCGGCAGCAATTCGGATCCGGGCAGTTCGAACTCAGCCGAAGATTCGTATCACGACCGCGGAAAAATTGTGCTTGTTCGAAAGGAACCCCTAAGGAGATAGAGAAATCTCCCGCCCGGTAGGGTTCCTGCTTCGAGACAGACCAGTAGGTTCCGGTCGGAGTGTCGGTGTACTGGTAATAGGGAGCCGCGGGATCGAGTTGTTCAAACACTTGCCGAGCTCCAAACTTTCGACACGCAAGCTGACCCTCGATGGAGCCATCAGTGTGAGTCGGAAAAACCACGCCATCATTGGCATACGCCTTGTAGATTGTACCGTCCGTTCCAACGCGCAGGAAATGAACCGAAATTCCCAAATGTTTGGTGGCAAGATTCGTGAACCGGTGCACGGCAGTCTCGTAAGACACCGCCACCCGATCAGCCAGATCCAATACGGAGATGTCTTTTTGCTTTTTATCTTCTTGCAGTTGTTTTACCGTAGAGCTCTGGGGCATCAACACGGCGGATGCGAAATAATTGGCTTCTACCCGTTGGCGCAAAAATTCGTAGTAAGAAGTCGGTTTGGGATGGTTGAGTGCCTGATCCCCCAGCGCCCGCAACACGATGTTCCTCTGGTCGCGCCCCCGCACCTCGGAACTGGACAGATAGATGCGGTGATGTTTCAAGTCGGTAATGGAACGCGCCCCCCGTGGCAGGTCAGGGAGTTTCACAATGGAAAACCCGAGATAGTTGGCTATTTCCTCCACCCCCGACTGCACCAGGGGGCCTCCGGTGAATCCGGTAGCCTCTGTCACTTCCGTAGCGAGGGATTCAATCTCAGGAAGATAGTTATCCAGGTTGTGCATTTCAATGTGGAGTAGCTGATTCGCTTTGCGCGCGGCCTCTGGAGAATCGTGCCCAATCTCAACGAGCTGCTGGAGCTTTCGATGTGTCGCCACCAAGGATTTCAGAGCATCGGTGGGAAGCCGCGGCCCGATATGCACTGTCGGAATCCCCAGCTTCAGCGCGGTCGGAGAGTCTTGGCGACTGGATAGTTCCAGTTCAAGGGCGGCTCTCTGGGTTGGTGGAGTCGGTTTCATCAACCCCTCTACAGTTACTCCCAAAGCAGTTGCAATCGCGTTCAGAAGGTTTAGGCGCGGCTCGCGCTTCCCGTTTTCAATCTGGCTCAACAGCGAAGTAGCACGATTAACCTTTTCACCAAGTTGCGTCAAAGTCATCCCTCGCGTAGTGCGAGCATGGCGAATCCGCGCCCCTAAAGTGGCGAGATCTATGCCCGCGTCCGCCGCGGGTGGGGACTCAACAGGAGCAGGAATCTCATCACGAGCCGCCTTGGTGGATCGCGATGGTTTCGCAGTTGGTGCAGCTGAATCAGTATCCTTACTAGCAGCCACAGTTCGCCTCCTCTGGTTCATTCATGTCGATTTCGGTTCAATCTCGATAAAACAGAATATTTTTGTTTCTTTAGTAAAGATTTTAGTTTCTACGCTACCATTTTTTTCTTATATGTGAAAATTTCTTTTTTTTCACATGATTTCGCCTTGTTTTTAGGCGCGAAAAGTTGAAAACTTTTAATAACAAAAGTTTTCACTCGACGACGAGCTGCAACCCGCCCCCCGAAGTTGAGTGACCGATTAGTAAGGAACCCCCTCATGACCGAAACCGCTGAAGCTCGTATCTCCCGTGTCGCCCAGGAAATCGAAAATGACTGGAAGACCAACCCGCGTTGGAAGGGTGTCAAACGCACTTATACCGCCGACAAGGTAGCCCGTTTGCAGGGTTCGGTTACCCAGGAGCACACCTTGGCTCGCATGGGCGCTGAGAAACTCTGGCAGGGCTTACACGACAACGACTACATCCACGCTCTTGGTGCCATCACCGGTAACCAGGCGGTGGAAATGGCTAAGGCTGGCTTGAAGGCCATCTATCTGTCCGGCTGGCAGGTTGCTGGCGACGGTAACTCCGCCTCCGAGACCTACCCGGATCAGTCCCTCTACCCCTACGACTCCGTGCCGAAGATGGTCAAGCGCATCAACAACGCTCTGGTCCGCGCCGACCAGGTCGATTACTCCGAAGGCAAGAACGATGTGGATTACTTCCTCCCCATCGTCGCCGACGCTGAAGCCGGTTTCGGTGGCCCGTTGAATGCCTACGAACTGGCCAAGCACCTCATCGAGGCTGGCGCTGCCGGCATGCACTACGAGGACCAGCTCTCCTCCGCGAAGAAGTGTGGTCACCTGGGTGGCAAGGTGTTGATTCCGACCCAGCAGCACATCATCAACCTCGAAGCCGCTCGTCTCGCCGCTGACGTGGAGGGCGTGCCGACCCTGTTGGTGGCCCGCACCGACTCCCTCGGAGCCAACTTGATCACCTCCGATGTGGATGAGATCGACAAGCCCTTCTTGACCGGCGAGCGTTCCTCCGAAGGTCACTACTACACCACTCCGGGCGCCGACGTGGTTATCGCCCGCTTGCTGGCTTTTGCTCCTTACGCGGACTTGCTCTGGGTCGAAACCAACACCCCGGATCCGGCCTTGGCTCGCCAGGTTGCCGAAGCCGTCAAGAAGGAATACCCGGACAAGATGCTCGCGTACAACTGCTCCCCGTCCTTCAACTGGCGCGCCAACCTCTCCGACGACGAGATTGCGAAGTTCCAGAAGGAACTCGGCGCGATGGGTTACGCCTTCCAGTTCATCACGCTGGCTGGCTTCCACCAGATCAACTACGGCATGTTCGACCTCGCCTACGGATACGCTCGCGAAGGCATGACCGCCTACGTCCGCCTGCAGCAGGCCGAATTCGACTCCGAGTCTCGCGGCTACACCGCCACCAAGCACCAGCGTGAAGTTGGCGCCGGCTACTTCGACTTGGTTTCCACCACCGTGAACCCCGAATCCTCCACCCTGGCGTTGAAGGGTTCCACCGAAGAGGCTCAGTTCTAAACCAATCCGGTCTAGGATGAAACCGTAACGACCCGGGCGGCACTACTGGCGAACCCGTCAAGGTGCCGCTCGGGTTTTTAGACACCAATCAGGCTTGACCTCATCGTTGAGGCCTCCCACTATCAAAGAGAAGAGAGAGAACATGGAATTACGTCCCGTAAACATCGTCCACCCCATTGTGGATGGCAAGGAAGTTATTGTGGATCGCGAGGATGAAATCCTCACCCCAGAAGCGTTGGAGTTTTTGAAGAAACTGCATGAGAATTTTTCCGGCCGTCGTGCGGAGTTACTGCGTGACCGCCACGATCGTCGCCAACAGTTGGTCAACGGTCGCCTCCCCCAGTTCTTGGTCGAGACCAAGGACATTCGCGAGGACGACTCCTGGAAGGTCGCACCGCTCGGCCCCGGCCTCGAGGATCGTCGCGTGGAGATGACCGGCCCGACCGACCGCAAAATGACGATTAACGCGTTGAACTCCGGCGCCGCGGCGTGGATGGCAGACTTCGAGGACGCCAACACCCCGCACTGGGAGAACGTCATCGGTGGCCAGGTGAACCTGAAAGACGCCATTGCCGGGACGATTACTTTCGATTCCCTGGAAGGCAAGCACTACGAGCTAAAGAGCTCCGACATCAAGGAGTTGCCGACGCTGCTGGTGCGCCCGCGCGGCTGGCACCTGGTGGAGAAGCACATCAAGGCCGGCAATGAGAATATGGTCGGCGCCTTGGTGGACTTCGGTCTTTACTTCTTCCACAATGCGAAGACTTTGATTGAGAAGGGCCGCGGGCCTTACTTCTATCTTCCGAAGATGGAGTCTCACCGCGAGGCGCGCTTGTGGGCTGACGTGTTCACCTACGCCGAGGAATACGTGGGAATCCCTCACGGCACGATTCGCGCGACTTGCTTGATTGAGACCATCATGGCCGCTTTCGAGATGGAGGAATTTCTCTACGAATTGCGCGATTACTCGGCCGGTTTGAACGCGGGGCGCTGGGACTACATCTTCTCGATTATCAAGAAGTTCCGTGATTCCGGCGCCAAGTACGTTTTGCCGGACCGTGCCGATGTGGGCATGACTGCCCCGATGATGCGCGCCTACACCGAGCTCCTGGTCAAGACCTGCCACAAGCGTGGGGCTTCCGCGATTGGCGGTATGTCCGCGTTTATTCCGTCGCGTGACGCGGCGGAAAACGCCGAGATTGAGAAGAAGGTTCGCGGCGACAAGGCCCGCGAAGCCGGAGACGGTTTTGACGGTTCTTGGTGCGCCCACCCGGGCATGGTTCCCTACATCCGCGACGAGTTCGACAAGGTGCTCGGCACGAATCCGAACCAGATTTCCAAGCAGCGTCCTGAGGTGGACGTGAAGGCGGAGGATTTGTTGAACGTCGCCGCCACCCCGGGCAAAATCACCGAAGGAGGCGTGCGGACGAATATTTCCGTGTCCTTGCGTTACCTCGAGGCCTGGCTCGGCGGAAACGGTGCGGTGGGTATCTTTGGTTTGATGGAAGATGCCGCGACCGCGGAGATTTCCCGCGCCCAGATTTGGCAGTGGGTCCACAACAAGTCGAAGCTCGATGACGGTCGCGAAGTCACCCGCGAGTTCGTTGAGGCTCTCTTGAAGGAAGAATCCGACAAGTTCGCTGCGGAACTCAGTGGGGACGAGGCGCGCTTGGCTCGCTTGAAGAGGGCGACCGAGCTCTTCGGGGAAATCTCGCTTTCCGATACCTTCCCGACCTTCTTGACCTTGCAGGTTTACGCCAACGACGTGGCGTAGGGCGTAGTCGGCGGGTCAGATGAAGCCACCGGGTCAGACCTCTCTGGCGCAATGAACACAGCGAATGTAGCCAGAAGGGTCTGACCCCAGTGTGGTGCAGCATGACCGCAACGGCGTATCCCAAATAGCTGGGTCTGTACCAATCGGTACAGGCCCAACAAATTAAAAATCCAAAATCACCGGCGCATGATCCGACGGTTTCTCTCCGTCGCGTTCTTCCTTGTCAATAAGGGCTTTCTGGATTTTCGGAGCGAGTGCGGGGGTGGCGAGGGCAAAATCAATCTTCATCCCCTGGTCACGCCGCCAGCGCGCCTTTTGATAATCCCAATAGGTCCAACCTGGCGCGCTCGCGCGGGTTACTTCAAACAAGCCCGCCGGTTTTGTACTGCCCGTTCCAATCTCGTTCAATTGTTCCAAACTGAGCGTCACCGCTTCCGGGAGTGTTCCCGGAGCCAAGAGGCGCGCAAAAGCCTCACGTTCGGGAACCGAAACATGGGTCGCGCCTTCAAATTCGACCATATCCCACACGTCTTCATCTCGCGGAGCCACATTGAAGTCTCCCATAAACAGCCCCAGCGCTTTCGGGTCTGTCTCCAGGAGAGACACCACGTGGGAGCGCAGGGAATCAAGCCAGTCGAGCTTGTAGCGGAAATGCGGGTCGTCCAGCTCTCGGCCGTTGGGAACATACAGAGACCAACATTCGATGCCATCGGCTCTCACGCCGATAACTCGAGGTTCCAAGGCGGGTGGTTCACCAAATTCGGGTTGCGGGATCTCTCCCGTGAACTGCATTCCGAGAAGATGCGCCTTGATTCCGGTTCGAACCGCAATAGCCACGCCGTTCCACTGGTTCTTGCCGTTTACGAACACCTCATAGCCTGCGGTTTTAAAGGCATCAGCGGGAAACTGATCCACGCGGCATTTTATTTCTTGCATTGCTAAAACATCAATGTCATGGCGTTCCAGAAAAGCCAGGACACGCCCGAGACGCGTGCGAATCGAGTTCACATTCCAAGTTGCGATACGCACCGAGCCTCCCTTTTAACAAAATTTAGCTTTTCACAGTTTATCTCATGCTACTGCGAAACCTGAGAACACGCGCTTGGGACGATGGGGGCGTGCTTTGTCGTCCCAGATTCAAACTCGCGCTACGATGTCGGCGATGGATTCCATGACTTCGTTGGGACGGTAGGAGAAGTTTGCAATATCCTCATACTGAGTCGATCCTGTCAACACGAGGAAGGTGTGGAGGCCTGATTCAACTCCGGCAAGCATATCGGTATCCATTCGGTCGCCAATCATGGCGGTTTCCTCCGAGTGCGCGCCGATCTTGTTCAAGCCCGTGCGGAACATGACAGGATTCGGTTTTCCAATGAAGTACGGATTCTTACCGGTCGCCGCGGTTATCATAGCCGCGATTGCGCCGGTAGCTGGAATGGGGCCGTCCTTGGTGGGGCCGGTCATATCCGGATTCGTGGCGATGAATTTCGCGCCTTTAATGATGAGTTGCACCGCGGTAGCAATTTGATCAAAGGAATACGAGCGGGTCTCCCCCAGAACCACATATTCCGGATCGGTCGAGGTCATCACATATCCCGCCTGGTAAAGGGCCGTGGTGAGACCAGCCTCGCCAACCACGTAGGCGGTAGATTTCGGAGACTGAGTTTTCAAGAAAGAGGCTGTCGCCAAAGCGGAGGTCCAGATACGCTCCTCGGGAACCTCGAGGCCGGAGGCGGATAGGCGAGCCGACAAATCGCGAGGTGTAAAAATCGAGTTATTGGTCAAGACTAGGTACTCACGCCCGTTGTCCCGCAGGGCCTGGAGGAACTCGGCGGCTCCGGGGATGGCCTGCTGTTCATGAACCAAGACCCCATCCATATCGGTGAGCCAGTACTTGATTCCCTTCTTGGGTGGGTTGATTTCCTTTTCGCGCTGTTCTTTGGTGCCGAATGTGGCATCCATCATGGCTTCAAGCTGGTCGGCGATTGTTGTTTTCATTTTGATTTCCCCCTGTTAATCGTTGGGGCACTCCCAACGCGCCGAACTCAGCCGGCGCAGCCGACGAGGCCGACATTGGCTTATGATGCGTTTCCCTTTAAGGTTAAGGGAGAAAACTGGAAAACACAAAGGATGTAGCAATGAAGTGGGCATTAATTACCGGAGCCTCCAGTGGCTTGGGAGAAGAATTCGCTTGGCAGTTTGCAGCCGAACCGCTCAACGTGGTTTTGGTGGCTCGTCGCGAGAAGAAACTCGAGGGAATCGCAGAGGAAATCCGAACCACTCTCGGGGTGGAAGCGGAAGTTTTGACCGCAGACCTCGCCACCAGAGCCGGTCAATATGCGGTTATCCGCCGGTTGGAGGATGATTCCCGTCCGGTAGCGGTTTTGGTCAACAATGCGGGATTCGGTCTCGGACAAGGCTTTGTAAGCGGCGAGTGGAAACGTGAGGACGAGGCCTTAGAGGTGATGGGACGAGCCTTGGCGCGTCTGAGTCACGCCGGAGCCCGTGCTATGCTTCGTCGCGGCAAGGGAGTTATCTTGAATGTTTCTTCAGCAACCGCCTATACCGCGATGGGTTCCTATGCGGCCGTGAAAACCTGGGTGCGGTTCTTCTCGGAATCCCTATCAACCGAGCTAAAAGGCACTGGTGTGTCCGTGACGACGGTGGCTCCGGGACTGATGAAAACCGAGTTCCATGAATCCGCGCGGATGAATGCCGGGGTGTGGCCCCAGATTGGTTTTGTGGAACCAGCAACAGTGGTTTCCGAAGCGATTGAGGCCGCCCGCCGCCGCCAAGTCCTCGTAACTCCGACCATCCGGTACAAGATTCTCATGGCGGGGGCACGCCTCTCGCCTCGCTGGCTCATGCGAGTCCTTTTCGGCTCAAAGCTTTTCACCCGCGCGCTTAGGCAATAAAAGGCCCTTACGAAGCAAGCTGTCTGACTTTATATTGCTTAGTTTGACTGTCTACGCTTAGGAAAACCATCTCCTCCACTCGCGCCTGCGCAATCAACATCCGGTCAAAGAGATTGCGGTGCAACAGCGGCAGGCGTTCAAGCTCGCGGGCATGGTCGGGAGTGAAGGAAAGCTCTTGGAACCCGACCGCTGCGAGGTTATCCAGGAGCGGCGTGTCATAGTCCAATTTACCAATGGCTTTTTTGCGGCAATCTCAGCCAGAGAAATCGAAGAAACAAACTTGAGATTTCGCCCGTCTTGAATCACCGACCGAAAAGACTGCGGGAGACGCGCCGAGTTCGAGCGCATCCAGAGGTAAATATGAGTGTCAAGCAAAAGATTCATTCGCCGAACCACATTCGTTCGTCCGCATCGGTCCACTCATCGAAATCTTCGCGGATAGCCACGTGGCCTGTGAGGTCATCGAAAACGACGGGATTTTGTGACGGAACAATCGACCCCAACACGGCAGCCGGCACCACCGACGGGCGAACATTATGGTTTCACCGGTCTGAGCCCGCGCCACAAGCCGGCTGAGTTCAGTTTTGGCCTCATAGATGTTTACGGTCTCCATGACTTATTACTACCCATCTTGACCAAATATGGTTAAGTATTTTTCGCCATCGCGAAACCAAGTGGGGATGCCCAAAACCGGACATCCCCACTAAAGATAAGCCAAGCGACTACTTCATCTTGGTGCCGTCAGATCCGAGACGCTGGCAGGCTTCGACCACCCGAGCGGCCATGCCGGCTTCAGCGGCTTTGCCCCAAGCGCGAGGATCGTATTGCTTCTTGATACCGACTTCGCCATCAACCTTCAAAACGCCTTCGTAGTTCTTCATCATCCAGTCGGCGACCGGACGGGTAAAGGCATACTGGGTGTCGGTGTCGACGTTCATCTTGATGACACCGTTAGCCACCGCAAGCGCAATCTCATCGGCAGTCGAACCGGAACCACCGTGCATCACGAGGTCAAACGGACGGCTTCCAGCGTTGAAGTGAGCGCCGACTTCTTCCTGAATGGTGCCGAGGATTTCCGGACGCAACTTCACGTGTCCAGGCTTGTAAACGCCGTGAACATTCCCGAAAGTTAAGGCGGTCAGATAGTGCCCGTTTTCGCCAAGGCCCAAGGCTTCCACGGTCTTAATGCCGTCTTCGGTGGTGGTGTAGAGCTTTTCGTTGATTTCACCAACGACGCCGTCTTCTTCACCGCCTACAACGCCGATTTCTACCTCAAGAATTGTCTTGGCAGCAGCCGCTTTCGGCAAGAGACGCTTGGCTACTTCGAGGTTCTTGTCGAGAGGAATCGAGGAACCGTCGAACATGTGGGACTGGAAGAACGGGAGACGCCCCGCTTTGACCTCTTCAATCTCCAGGTCAATGAGGGCTTCGGTCCAAGAAGCCAACTTGTCCTCGGTGCAGTGGTCGGTGTGGAGAGCCACCGTCACGGGATAGTTCTTAGCGACTTCACGGGCGTAAGCGGCCATCGCGAGAGAGCCGGCTACACGATCCTTGATAGTCGATCCGGACCAGTATTCCGCGCCACCGACGGAGACTTGGATGATGCCGTCGGATTCTGCATCCGCAAAGCCCTGCAAGGCTGCGGTCAAAGTTTGAGAAGATGTCACGTTGATAGCGGGATAGGCAAATTTGCCATCCTTGGCGCGCTTCAACATTTCGGTGTAAACATCTGGGGTTGCGATAGGCACAGTAAACTCCTTCTTTCTGTTGTCAGATTGACGACTCTATTCTTTCACTTTTGGACGGGATTCACCGCCCATTCGCATCTAGAAATTTGGATGAAACCATGAAGAATCAGTCTCGCTGATTCAGGCAAGACCGAGGTCTTCCAGGTGGAGGGCGGCAAAATACGGGAATCCCGCAGCTTCGATTTTCTCTTTAGCCCCGGTGGCTCGGTCCACGACCACGGCGACCGCAACGATCTCCGCCCCCGCAGCCTGCAAAGCCTCAGCGGCCTGCAAGGGCGAGCCTCCGGTGGTGGAGGTATCTTCTAAGACCACAACCCGTTTTCCACTCACGTCAGGACCTTCAATCTGGCGCTTCATGCCGTGGTCTTTGGCTTCCTTGCGGACTACGAAGGCATCAAGTTCAAGCCCGCGAGAAGCCGCAGCGTGGAGCATGGCAGCAGCAACCGGATCGGCGCCCATCGTGAGGCCGCCCACCGCATCAATCTCCGAAATGGGGAAACCATTTTCTTCCAGAAGGTCAATCATAACGTGACCAATGAGCGGCGCCGCCTCGTGATGCAGGGTAGCGCGGCGCATATCAACATAGAAATTCGACTCTTTTCCGGACGCGAGCGTCACTTTGCCATGAACCACGGAAAGCTTTTTGACGAGTTCGGCGAGTTTAGACAATTGCGGGTCGTTGTTTTTCACACTCCTAGCATAGAGTGAGTTTTGTGGAAGAGACGAAAAATGACGCGGAAAACTTTCCGAATGGCGAGCTGACACCAGTCGTCGGGGTGGGCCCGTGGCCGGCTGACAGACCCCGTCCTATCGGTGAAGAATACGACCCCACGCTCCTAGCGGAAGGCGACCGGCGCAATGTTCCTGACCGCTTCCGCTATTGGACTAACGAGGCTATCACCGCCCAGCTAGACCGCGAGCTTGAGCCCGACCCGAGCGATTTGAGCGTGCCGGTTTTGGAGATTGCGATTGAAAACATTGGCCACGACTTCAACATCGGTTCCATCATCCGAACCGCCAATGGACTCGGGGTACGCCACGTTCATATTGTGGGGCGTCGGCGTTTCAACCGTCGCGGGGCGATGGTGACGGATCGGTATTTGCATGTGCACTTTCATCAAGACGCCCCCGCTTTGGCCGCCTATGCGCGTTCTCGCGGGCTCACCATCATCGGAATGGATAATCTCCCCGGTGCTAAGCCCTTGGAAGATTGTGAGCTCCCCCAACGCTGCTTGATGATTTTCGGAGAAGAATCTCAAGGCCTTACCGACGATATGCAAGACATTTTGGAACGATTGATACAAATTACTCAATACGGCTCCACTCGTTCCCTCAACGTTGGTCACGCCGCCGCGATTTCGATGTGGGCCTGGGTATTCCAAAATCAACCTCGCAGACCCCAATAATTCGTGTCTTTCATCTTCGTGTCACCGCTTTCAAACCCCGTTAAACTGGGGTTTGTCGCAGATGCAACCGCTGGTTGCACACTCGATTGAAAGTTCCAAGTACGGGTGGTTTGTTTATTCTCGGCCTGACAAATGCTGCAGCCTGGGATTTCCTGTCTGAAATCCTCGACGAGAGAGTTCAGACTTTCTTGTCCCTGAGCCTGGTTTTGACAGGCATCGGGGTGTACCTCATCATTACGGTGGCAATGCCTCATGGAGCGCAAAAGAAACTTTTACAAGAAGGCGATTTCACTGTTACCAACAAGTATTTCAAATCCGAGATGGCCGGAAACGCTGGGATTAATTGGCGCAGCATCGTAGCTATCTATCTCAGCTACAGTTTCCTGACTATGAATTGGGAAAGATCCTGGATCATCTGGCCTGTGGCCCCAATACTTTTCGCAATCTTGTTGATCGCCCTGGAACTCGTCTTCAAGAAAGACGATGCCGATTCGACGCCTAAGATTCAGGAGTAAGGGTTTAGCGCGCGAGGAGGGCGAGTTGGCGAATTTCCGCGTTCAAACGAGGCCACAGCGCCTTGTGGACGGGGCCAAACTTCTCCGCGCCAAGAAAAACGCCCGCCGCGCCCGCCGCGCGATCCACCCAGATAAAAGATCCCGACTGGCCAAAGTGTCCAATGACTTCGGACGGGAAGGACTCGGGAAGATAGTGTGGCGTTTTCGCCCCGTGGACTTCCACTCCCGTCCCCCAGAGATTGTCCTTTTGATGACCGTATCCGGGGAGAACTCCGCGCAGGCCGGGGTGAACTGGCGCTGAAAATCGGTCTATGTCAGCAGCGGTGAGACCAGTTAGTGATGGAGACAGCATTTCGGCCGCGAGCCTCGCCAAATCGACAATTGGGCCCACCGCTCCCCAGGCGGGAGAATCCGACAATTTTGTACCATTCATTCCAAGAGGTCCCGTGATGACCCGTCCCACCCAATCGTTCCAGGGGACTCCGAGTCGGGATTCAGCAAAGGCTCCCGCAAGTTCGAAGTTATAGTTTGAATAGACTCGCTTGGTGAAGGGCTCGATAGCACGCTCGTCGGGATTGGCGATGCCGAAACGGATACCCATATTATCCGCGGGCGCATCAAAGGGGAGACCCGAACAGTGCGCCAGTAAATCCACGAGCCGCACCCCTGGTGGCGCCGGTGGGCCTACAGCTAGATCCAGGGGCATCACTGTTGAACCGGCAGAGGGAAGAGACTGCACCCAAAAAGCAGTCGCGACCAAGAACTTCGTCACCGACATCCATTTGAACGGTCGTTCCAAATCTTTCGGCGTTGCGGATCCAGTCCAAACATAGACATCCCCTGAAGGTTGCCGCGACAGCACCGCTAGCGCATAGGGAAAGCCAAATTCGCGGCGGGTGGGGAGGTGTTCCGGTGTTAACTGACCAATAGCAACAGTCCCCACCACACTATCCTCTCTTCACTACGTGGCGCCGTAAAACCGATCCGCTCAATGCAGCCATCCGGCTTCGCGGTAATGTACCAAGCATTCCGCACTGGTCTCCGGGGTGAACATGTGGAGATAGAAACGCGCCATCTGACTCGGGGCCTTCAAATCGTGAGAATAGAGCCACTGACTCATAATCCCGTCGAAAAGCGACATCTGAATATTCGCGATATCTTCCGGATTAGACGTCACCTCGGCTCGCCCCTCGGATTGCAACTGCGCCCAGGCGGTAGTCAGAATGGAACGGAACAGTCGGTTTCTTTCCTCGTAGTGGTCGTGAGCCGGATGAAGGTTGGAAGAGGCTTCCACCAAAAGCATACATTCCACCTCGATAATCATGGCGTTCTTCCCCATATTGGAAAGAACTTCCAGCACTGCATCCAGCAGGGACAAGGGATTAAGCTTCGCTAATTCTTTGAGGTCAAAACCCATCTCTTTTTCATATCGATCCACGACGCTCATCAGGAGAACTTCCTTTGAAGGGAAGTGGTAGATAACCCCGGGATGAGAGATGCCCACATTTCTAGCGACGTCGCGCAGAGACATGCCGTGATAACCAACCTCTGCTAGCAGATCAACGGCGGCATCCAGAATCGCCTCGCGCCGAGCCAGACCAGAAGCATAGGGGCCACGCTCACGTCTTTCGAAAGAGGACATCTCATCTCCATAGTTAGACTTTCAGGCTCTCACGCTTATTCCCTGAAAAAATCCAGGTAACATTCATGAACCCTTAATCTAAATATAACTTACCGACTGGTAAAGTTCCACGTTTCGCTGGTTAGATTTTCCCAGGAAACGCCTGTCAGTTAAATTTTACACGCAAATTCAGTCGGTATTGGTCGGACATTGGTCCTGTCAATTCGCTCAAATCCCCACTTTCAATCAAATCTGTCGGGCTGAAATCAGGAATATCTACCTCAACCGTATCGCCACGGCCGATTTCACCGGAAAGCAATTTTTCGGCTAGCTGGTCTCCGATCTCACGTTGAATGAGGCGCCGCAACGGGCGCGCCCCGTAGGTCGGATCGTATCCGGTCATCGCCAGCCAGCCCCGCGCCGAATCCGTCACTTCCAGGGTCAATTGGTTGTCCTGCAGCCGATTAGTCAGTTGAGTAATCTGGATGTCAACAATCTTTTCCAGATCCTCAGTAGACAGGGAGTCAAAGAGTATCGTCTCGTCCAAACGGTTTAAGAACTCTGGTTTGAACGAGGCTCTCACCAACTCAAGTACCTGCTTCTGTTTCTCCGCCGGACTCCCACCCGGTTCCATCAAGAATTGAGAACCGAGGTTAGATGTCAACACGAGAATGACATTGCGGAAGTCAACCGTGCGCCCTTGACCGTCAGTCAAACGTCCATCATCCAGCACCTGCAGCAAAATGTCGAACACATCCGGATGCGCTTTTTCCACTTCATCGAGCAATACCACCCCGTAAGGACGGCGCCGCACCGCTTCGGTGAGTTGGCCTCCCTCTTCGTAGCCGACATAGCCCGGAGGGGCTCCAATAAGGCGCGCTACGGAATGTTTTTCCCCGTATTCGCTCATGTCGATGCGAGTGAGGGCTCTTTCGTCATCAAAGAGGAATTCCGCCAGCGCTTTCGCCAGCTCTGTCTTTCCGACACCCGTGGGTCCGAGGAACAAGAAAGATCCGGTGGGCCGATTCGGGTCAGATACTCCGGCCCGCGCGCGTCGCACCGCGTTTGCCACCGCCCGCACGGCGTTCTTCTGGCCGATGAGGCGTTTCCCGATGTATTCCTCCATGTGGAGAAGTTTCTCTGACTCACCGGTAAGGAGCTTGCCCACCGGAATTCCCGTCCAGGAAGCGACTACCTCGGCGATTTCAGAGGCATCAACCTTTTCGGCGATCATCGGAGCGTCCGAACTTGTACCGCTCGTTCCAGAATTGTCGGAGTCAGCGGCATTGGTTTCGCCAGTTTCCGCGGCCTCAATCTGGCGTTGTACCTCCGGAATTTCCCCGTTTTGGAGACGACCGGCGTCTTCCCACCGACCCTCGCGCATGGCCTGTTCTAGGGCAGTGTTCAGCTCATCGAGCTTCACGCGCAGCTCGCCGACTTTGTTGTGGCCGGCCTTTTCAGCTTCCCAACGCAGGTTTAGGCGATCCAAAGCCTCTTGTTTATCCGACAAATTGGCTTGCAGAGTTTCCAGACGGCCTGCCGTGGCGGGGTCTTCCCGATTCGGGTCGGAGGATTCCAGATAGGAAAGTTCCATCTTCAAGCGTTCCACCTCGCGGCGCAACTGGTCGATTTCCTCCGGAGAAGAATCAAGCTCCATCCGAAGCCGCGAAGCCGCCTCATCAATCAGGTCAATAGCCTTATCCGGAAGTTGGCGCCCCGAGATGTACCGATTCGACAATTGGGCGGCCGCTACCAAAGCGCCGTCAGCAATCGTCACCTTGTGGTGGGCCTCATATTTCGGGGCAATTCCACGCAGAATCGCAATCGTGTCTTCCACCGAGGGCTCTCCCACAAACACAGTTTGGAACCGTCGTTCCAAAGCGGGGTCTTTCTCGATGTGTTCCCGATATTCATCAAGGGTCGTCGCACCCACCAGGCGAAGCTCCCCGCGAGCCAGCATGGGCTTCAACATATTGGAAGCATCCATCGAGCCTTGCGAGGCTCCGGCTCCCACCACGGTATGGAGCTCATCAATGAAGGTCACGACTTCGCCTTCAGCGTTCTTGATTTCTTCCAAAACCGCCTTCAGACGTTCCTCGAACTGGCCGCGATACTGGGCTCCCGCGACCATGGCCGCCAAATCCAGGGCAATCAAATGCTTATGTTTCAAAGAATCCGGCACATCCCCCGCGACAATACGCTGCGCCAGACCTTCCACCACCGCGGTTTTACCGACGCCGGGTTCACCAATCAGAACCGGATTGTTCTTTGTCCGGCGAGACAAAACCTGGATGACGCGGCGAATCTCGGCGTCACGACCGATAACCGGATCGAGTTTGCCGTCCATCGCCCGCTGCGTGAGGTCATCGCCATATTTCTCCAGGGCCTTGAAGGTGGCCTCCGGATTCGGGGAAGTCACTTTGGTGTCTCCGCGAATGTCATCAATGGCTTTGAGAATCTTCTTATCGCTCGCTCCCGCGTCACGGAGAATCTTTCCGGCTTTGCCGTCATTCTTTGACAAAGCCAACAGCAAATGCTCCGTAGAGACATAGTCATCCCCGTGTTCTTGGGCGAAGGTGCCGGCGGTACTTACCACCTTCAGCGCGGCCTGGGAAGGCTGGGGTTGCGCCACGGATTCTCCGGACGCCCCCGGCAAAGCCACCAGGGCGCGGCGCACCTCTCCCCCGATTGCATCAGCGTCGGCAATCTTTTGCAGAATCTGGAAGGCAATGCCTTCTCGATCCTCCAACAGTGCTGCCAAAATGTGGATTGGCTCCAGCATCGCATTTCCCGCTGCAGCAGCCGTTTGTAGTCCGGAAGCAATCGCCTCCTGGGACTTCGTAGTTAATTTGTGATCCATTGTTTAGTTCCTTTCTCCATTTACCCCTGGAAATTTCCCTTTGGTAAAGCACCCCCAAATCGGCGCTTCGCTACCGCCTCCACAGCACTAGGGCAGAGGACCGAGACACCGGAAATCCCACCGAGCGGGTTTTTTCCGGTCTCTCTCCGCGTGTCAAAGACGTGACTTCTCCTGTCGAGTTGGCGGCAAAAACTCGATTGGAGGCCCCGGCCGCTAAGGAGAGTTGGGCGTTTTCCGCCTCCAACTCGTCCACGCGCCGTTGCAGTTCCATGATCCGGCGAATCCCCTCGAGGTTTACCCCGGCTTCTTGAGACAGAGTCTGAACCTCGTGGAGATGCGCCAAATCGCGCAGGGAATAGCGACGCCCGCCCCCGCCAGTTCGACCGGGCACTACCAGGCCGAGCCGATCATATTGGCGCAGAGTCTGGGGGTGCATCCCCGTGAGGCGGGCCGCATCACCCACCCTAAATCTCGGCTGCGACCAGGCTTGTTGCGCCTCAACTTCACTGAGTTCCTCGTCGTAGAGCTTGGCTTCGAGGCGAATGTTGGCCTCGCGAAGCATGGCCAGACAGGAAGCCAATTCATCAAAGAGGCTCATAGCGTCACCAGCTTGTCTAACTCGGCGCGAGGATTGGCATCCTTCGTAGCCGCCGCAAAGTCGTCCACGGCCTGTTTTGCCGCCTTCGATAGCTTCTGCGGAACCGCGACCTGAACCGTCAAGCGAAGATCTCCGCGTCCAGTTTTCGTTTTCAAGCCAAAACCGGGGATCCGGATTTCTTCCCCAGACTGGGTACCTGGAGCCACATTTACCTTCACGGTACTGCCGTCTGGCAGCGGCACGATGACCTGGCTGCCTTCCACGGCTTCCGCGAAAGTTACCGGCAAAGTGAAGCGCAGGTCGTGGCCGTCCAGGCTCAGATACGGGTGGGGTTCCACGTGGCAAGTCACCACCAGGTTCCCCGGCTCTCCGCCGTTGGAACCCGGCTGTCCCTTGCCCTTCAACCGAATCTTTTGGCCGTCACGGACCCCAGCGGGTATCCGAACGGTTATCGTTTCCCCGCGCAACTTCAACCGCACCGTCGCGCCGTTATAGGCCTGCTTGAAGGTCAGTTTGGTGGACGCCGAGACATCCGCGCCATTTTGCGCGCGGAACGAGAACCATCGGTTGCCCGTACCAGACTCAGCACCACTAGGGCCGCTACTCCCACCAGTGCCGCCCGGATGACGCGCGGTATTGCCGTAAAACTGGGTTCCCGCTCCGGGAAACGTGGCACCGAACCCGGGGTAGGATGTTCCCGGACCTCCAGCTCGGCCCCCGCGCTCCGCAGCGTCGGCAGCAGTGGTGAACATGTTTAAGATGTCGCTCAGATCCGGATTCACTCCCGAATACCGAGCCGAGCCCGTAGCTCCGCCGTATCCCGAAGAGAACATGGCGGAAAATGCGTCTTCGAAATCGTCTGGGGTTCCGTGACGCGAGGTGCCGGCGCGGAACCGCGGACCGCCCGAAGCCATCGCCCGCAGCGCATCATATTTCTTGCGTTGTTCCGGATCGGAGAGCACCGCATACGCTTCGCCGATAGTCTTGAACTTTTCTTCCGCACCCTTATCGCCCGGATTCTGGTCCGGATGATATTTCCGCGCAAGTTTCCGATATGCCTTCTTGAGATCCTTATCAGATACGCCCTTGGTGACCCCGAGGATCGAATAATAATCCTTATCAAGCCAATCATTAGAGCCCATCGCTTTCACCCCTTTCTCTATTGGATAGCGTTTGCTGCCGCTGGCTTATCGTCACTGGTTGTCGCTCTCATCTGGAGTTGACGAGTCCCCTTCCGAGGCCGCCTCTCCAGACTTGGCTTCTGCCGAGCCTTTTTCAGCCGAAGTCGCGGTTCCCACTATCACCATCGCGGGACGCAGGACGCGTTCCCCGACGAGATAACCGGGCTGAGCCACCTGATCAATCACGTGCTTATCGCCTTCGGCTCCCTCCGACATCTGAATGGCCTGGTGCAGGTTCGGGTCAAAGGTATCGCCTTTGGCTCCGTAGCGCTTCACCTTGAAGTTGGTCTCCAGAGTTTGCTCGAGTTTCGTCGCCACCGCTCCGAAAGACCCTTTGAGGTCATCGTGGACTCGCGCGAGTTCAATGTCATCAAGCACGCCCATCAGCGCATTGACCACACTCGCAACTCCGGCCTCCTGCTGGAGCGGAACTTCCGCCTTCGTCCTACGGGCGTAGGCGTTGTATTCCTGCTGCAGGTTGTAAAGATCGGCATGAGCTCTAGCTAGCTCATCTTTCACTTTCGCCAGTTCATCTTTCAGCTCCGCAATGCGTTTTTCCTGGGCTTGAGCAAGTTCGTCTTCGAGTTGGTCCGTGGAGGCCTCCTCCGAGGCGGGCTGGGAAACACCTGTTGTCTCGGTGTTTTCCTCCGCCCCCTCGGAGGAAGTCTCGGAAGAATCTTCGACAGAAGTTTCCGGTTTCAACTCCGCATCGCTCTTCCCGGCTTTACCCTTGTCTTTCTTGCCTTTCTTCGACTGGTCGGCCTGCTCTTTGTGCTCGCGAGCCTCATCAGACTCTTTTTGCACCTCAGCGTAGGCTTTCCGAGCCGCTTGGTTCAGTTTGTCTTCACTCACTTGTCTTCCTCTTCGTCGATAACTTCCGCATCGATAACGTCGTCATCTTCCTTGTTTTCGGAAGTGCTATCGGCGCTGGCGCCCGAGTTAGACTCGCCGGCCTCCGCTTCAGCCTGGGCATTCGCGTACAAAGCCTGACCAATGGCTTGAGACTTCTCCTCGAGCTCACTCATGGCGGTCTTGATGGCCTCGATGTCCTCGCCCTCATTAGCCTTCTTCAGGTTTTCCAAAGCTTCCTTCACCGGAGCCACCGTATCTTCCGGCAACTTGTCCGCGTTGTCCTTCAGGAGCTTCTCGATGCGGTACACAGCCTGTTCAGCCCCGTTACGCACCTCGGCATCTTCGCGGCGCTGTTTGTCTTCGGCGGCGTGAGCTTCTGCTTCCTTCACCATTCGGTCAATCTCATCCTTCGGAAGCGAAGATCCGCCGGTGATGGTCATGGACTGTTCCTTGCCGGTGCCGCGGTCCTTAGCCGAGACGTGAACGATACCGTTGGCATCGATGTCGAAAGTGACCTCAATCTGCGGGAGCCCTCGCGGAGCCGGCGCGATTCCAGTCAGTTCGAAGGTTCCGAGCGGCTTGTTGTCGCGCGCAAACTGGCGTTCACCCTGGTAAACCTGAATCAATACGGAAGGCTGGTTGTCTTCTGCGGTCGAGAACACTTCGGAACGCTTGGTCGGAATGGCCGTGTTGCGCTCGATGAGCGGGGTCATGATTCCGCCCTTGGTTTCAATGCCGAGCGACAGCGGGGTCACATCAATCAAGAGAACGTCCTTGCGGTCGCCTTCGATAACACCCGCTTGGAGCGCAGCGCCAACGGCCACGACCTCGTCGGGGTTCACGCCTTTGTTCGGTTCTTTGCCACCAGTCAGTTCCTTGACCACCTCGGTCACTGCCGGCATACGGGTCGAACCGCCAACCATCACCACGTGGTCAATCTCGTCGAGCTTAATGCCCGCATCCTTGATGACGTTGTTGAACGGAGTCTTAGTCCGCTCCAGCAAGTCCTCGGTCATTTCCTCGAACTTCGCCCGCGTGAGCTTTTCGTCCAAGTGAATCGGGCCGTTTTCGCTCATCGATAGGTACTGCAAGTTGATGTTGGTAGACATCGCGGAGGACAGTTCCTTCTTCGCCTGTTCCGCGGCATCACGCAGACGCTGCAGCGCAATCTTGTCCTTCGAAAGATCCACACCGTCCTTGTTCTTCACCTGTTCCACCAGCCAGTCAACAATGCGCTGGTCCCAGTCATCGCCGCCGAGCTTGTTGTCACCGTTCGTGGCGCGAACCTGAATCGTGGAAAAGCCGTCTTCATCTTTACCTACTTCCAGCAAAGACACGTCGAAGGTGCCGCCACCGAGGTCAAAGACCAAGATGAGCTCATCTTCTTTGCCTTTTTCCAAGCCGTAAGCCAGCGCCGCGGCAGTCGGCTCATTCACAATACGCAAAACGTTCAATCCCGCAATCTGGCCGGCTTCTTTCGTAGCGGTACGCTGAGCATCGTTGAAGTACGCCGGCACGGTGATAACCGCATCGGTTACCTTGTCGCCGAGGTAGGCTTCCGCGTCTTGCTTCAATTTTCCAAGGACGCGCGCCGAGATTTCCTGGGGCGTGTATTCTTTGTCATCAATCTTGACTTTCCAATCAGTGCCCATGTGTCGCTTTACCGAAGAAATCGTGCGATCCACGTTGGTGACTGCCTGACGCTTCGCCACCTCACCGACGAGAACCTCCCCCGTCTTCGAGAAAGCCACCACTGAAGGGGTGGTACGAATTCCTTCCGCGTTTGCGATAATTGTGGGTTCCCCGCCTTCCAGCACTGCCAGGGCAGAGTTCGTAGTTCCGAGGTCAATACCTACTGCTTTTGCCATTGTTGTTCCTAACTCCTTGTTTAGTTTTGGGGCTCAAGAATGAGTTTTAGCCGGTCACTAAACACTCACACTGCTTCTTGGGCAAATCTTGAGTTCTTACGACTCAAGTTTACCGTCTAGGGGATAGCTTGTCCACTTGAAACTCCCAAACTTGAGTCTACCTAACTCAACATTTGAAACTGGGGGTTTATTCCTGCGGGTAAAAAACGTTGGAGGACGAACCGAGTTAGTCCGTCCTCGAGCGAGAAAATGTGAATTTAGGCGATTATGCGGCCGGCTCTTGATGAACCCCCTTTAAGATTCAGAGACTCCCGAAAGGTTTCCAGTTCAGGTAATACGCCAAAGAATCCTTGGCAATCCACAAGATAGCGGCCACAATAATGACTGCCAAAACCGCATAGGTGGCGTAGCCCAGGGCGCGCATATGAGGGGTGGGGTCGGTGTCGTCAATCACCACACCGTTTTCATCGCGAACCGGCTCCCCAGCCTGTGCGCGCATTCCCAAAGCGTAGAGCATCGGAATCCCTGCCCCGAAAACTACCGCCAAACCAGCAACTCGAAGAATCGCCACAATCATTTCCGTTCCGGTCATTGCCATATATCCTTTCCACTCCGCTTACTTCGCATCGCCACTAGCAGTCGCCGCAGCATTCCCAGCGGCAGTTTGCGGGGTGGCAGCGCCTACGGGGATCTTGTTTTCTGCGTCAGCGGGATTCGCCTCGCCGACAAGATTATCATCGGCGAAGAGAACATCTTCCAGCTCTCTTTCAATATCGCGCAGCTGTTTCACCAAAACCATCCGCTGTTCTCGGAGCTCTTGGATCTTTTGGGCTCGAGTCTTCGTCGTCACCGGCGCCGCGGCCGCGGCCGCATCAATGCCACCTTGCAGAATTTCTTCCACATCACGCTCGAGAGTCTTTTCGATAGCCTCAGTAGCGCTGCCACCCATCGAGGATTCCACGCTCTCCGAGTTGGCATCCCACTCTTCGTTCACATTGGAAGCATCGACCGCAGTCTTCCGAGAACGGATTACAATCAGCCCGACCATCCCGATGAGAATCGCAAAGTCCACCAAGGCGCCTACCAGAGGGTGAATCTGGCCGAAGAAATGGGCAATCCACCAGGTCGAGTAGCCAACCAGCGCAGAGCAAGGCAAGGTGATAACCCAGGCTGATGCCATCCGCATCGCCACACCCCAGCGAACCACGCCACCCTTCTTTCCCAGACCGGTTCCGAGGATAGCGCCGGTGGTGACGTGGGTGGTGGAAAGAGCCATTCCGCCCGCAGCCGAAGTCAAGATGATGGCGGCAGAAGTGGCCTCGGCGCACATACCTTGGGGAGATTCCAGATCAACCAGCCCCTTACCGAGGGTGCGGATAACCCGCCACCCTCCCGAAAGCGTTCCCAAAGCAATGGCTAGAGCACAAGCGATAATGACCCACGAGGGTATTCTCTGGTTGACATCGGCGTTACCGGCTGCAATGAGGGCTAAGAAAATCACACCCATGGTTTTTTGAGCGTCCCCCGCCCCGTGAGCCAAGGACACCAAGCAGGCGGTAATAACCTGACCGTGACGAAAGTGGGTGTTTTTCCGCCCATGAGGAATCGTGGAAGTAATCCAGTAGACGAGGAAAGTGCCGAAGGCTGACACCGTGGCAGCAATAACTGGCGAGGCCACCGCCGGAATGACGATTTTTCCGAGGATAGACGACCATTCCACACCGCCGGCTCCCACCGAAGCGAAGGCAGCCCCAATCATGCCCCCAAAGAGAGCGTGAGAAGAGCTGGAGGGAAGCCCCAGCAGCCAAGTGAACATATTCCAGACAATGGCGCCAATAAGGGCGGTAAACACCACCATCAACAGGTCAATACCGTTGCCCTGCCCTTGACCAATCAATCCAAAAGAGCTGAGGTCTACGATTCCGGAGGCGACGGTGGCGGCAACATTCACGGAAAGAAACGCTCCGACTACGTTCAGGACTGCGGAGATGGCAACCGCTTGAAAAGGCTTCAAGGCACCGGTAGAAATCGAGGTTGCCATCGCGTTGGCGGTGTCGTGGAAACCATTAGTAAAGTCGAAAGCAAGGGCGGTAACAACCACGATCGCAAGAATGATAAAAGCTGTTGTAGCCATGCATTATCCTCTGTATTCAAAGAGGTTTCAAGATCATTCCTCGGATGAGGGCAACCTTAACCCCCAAAGACAATACTAAGGAGTGAGCGTTAACAGAAGATTCAGATTTTGTTAAATCTATGTAAAATTATTTTCGATTTTCTTAACATAAGGAAAACGCCCGACCTTGTGAGCCAGGCGCCTTCCCGTTAGGGAGAACATCATGAAGGAGAAAGATTTAGGCGGCGAATCCTTGGTTCGCCACAGTGCGGGTGCCGAGAATCCCCATGATTCCCGCCGCTGGAACGTTGAAAGACGGACGTCCGACAAGTTTGTTGACGGCTTCAGCCAGATTCCCCGAATTGAAGGCGTGGGGAGAAGACGTCTTGGAAAGATCCACCGGAGTCACGACCTTGGGAAAAACCGGGGCATTGTCGTAGACGTTCCGCCCTGCCGTCATCGCAGAGGCGATAGCAAACGTCTTACTAGACTTCCGCTGGGTCGCAGTGCTCTGGTCGCTCATTTTTCCATCCTTGGTTTCACTAACTGATAGCTTCTTGCTACACAAAGATACTTCGGCTCGTTTCCTCCCTTGATTAGGGTTTTAGGAGCTTAAGTCCTACAAGTGCGCAATTTCTCACAGTTTTTCAAAGCAGAACCGCGAAATTTGTCCTGACAAAAACGTGTTTTCGAATTCTTCAGCAATGGGTAGACTTTGAGAGTGGCAGAAAAGGAAAAGTCCTCCGGGACACTCGTGATTGGTTTGGGACGATTCGGTTCCGCTGTTTCGATGACGTTGAATTCCCTCGAGCGAGAAATTCTGGCGGTCGAAAACGACCCCGCGATTGTGGAGCAATTCTCCCCGATGTTTCCCGTAGTGGAAGCCGATGCCACTCGTCTCGATGCCATGGAGCAGCTCGGCGCCACCGAGTTTTCCGCCGCGGTTGTGGGAGTGGGCGCCTTGGAGGCCTCCGTCTTGATTACCGCGAACCTGGTTGACCTGGGGATGGAGCAAATCTGGGCCAAGGCTGTCAGCCGTGAACAGGGCAAAATTCTCCGCCGAATCGGGGCTCACCACGTCATCTACCCCGAATTCGATGCGGGACGCCGTACTGCTCACCTGGTGGACGGGCGGATGCTTGATTATGTGGAAATGGATCGCGAAGGTTTCTCCATCGTGAAGATGCGTCCTCCTGCGGAGATTCAGGGATTCACCTTGATGGAGTCCGACGTGAGGCGTCGCTATGGGGTCAATATTCTTGGAGTTATCTCCCCCGGTCAACATTTCGAATATGCCGGTCCGGACACGGTCGTGGCCGCGAATGACCTCATCATCGTCTCCGGAGACGGCAAGCTCTTGGAAGACTTCGCCAACCGCCCATAACCCTCACAGGCTCAACCAGACAGTTGACCCCGGGACCACCTGGTACATCATCGCCACAAAGCGCTTGCCGGAGGCTGCGAGCTGCTCCACCGATGAGAAATTGGGCGTCAACAAACTGGGCTCTATGTCCACGCCCACATCCGCGCATTCCAAGACGGCATTGAATCCAAAATGCACCACATCGTAATCTTTTCGCACTCGCTCCCAGTCCAAGCCAAGGAAAATGGCATCCTTGCCGGAGAGCCGTTCGAACTCGGTTTTCACCAGCCGGTTGGTGAATTCGAGAGGATAACGCGCCACCAAACTAGTCCAAGCCTCCACGGAGTTCACGTTGTAGGCTCGCTCGAAAGGCACCAGCGGCGGGTTCTCAAAACGCGTGGCAGGGTGCTCAGCCTGGAGCTCGCTTCCGGTCCAGTCCACATCGAAAAGGTCCACGGTGCAGGGGAACTGCACCAGCGGCGCCTCGGGAAAACTCAAACCGGTTGACCAATCGGGAACCGGAGGTAGCGGCCCCACGTAGCTCACTATGCAGGGGAAGTTCGTGGGATGAGTTCCGGCGTGGGGATCCCCGTAGCGGGGAATCTCGCCGGTGGGCCTCTCTATCGAGTCCACGGTGGACACGGTTTTTTGAGTTTTTTCATCCAAATAGCCGATGCGGTAATGCTGGGCGAGGGGATGAAAATCTTGGTTTAGGTACTGAAACGGTGGCAGGCTAAGCCAGATTGCGGAAATTTCATCCGCATAAGCGCGTCCCTTGGAACCGAGGAGGCGGTCCCCAATGCGAGGCTGGAGGTCGGGGAAGAAAGTGTAGGTCACGGTGGCAACTGAAAGTTGTTCCACCAGGTAGGGGAATCTTTCGAGATGAAGACCGGCTTGGGTGCCATCCATAACCTCGCGGTAACGCAACTTCAGGGAGCTAATCGCCACGTCGGAACCGGGAATATCGCGAATGTCTGTCCCATTTTGTAGAGCCTTCAACGCGTGGCGTTCCTTCTTGGCTTGGGCGCGAGTATAGGCGTCCAGCATGAGGCTCTTCATGGACTTGTCACCAAGACGCAGACAGAATTGCTCGAGTGTAGTGCCGCTGAAAATATCCTCATAGAGTTTCGGGAAGGCCACCAAGAGCACCCAGTAGCGACGCCACGCCCCCACTTTTGCCTCTAAATGAGGGAAAATCCAACTTTGGACCGCCATCGTTCCTCGTGTTCCTTTGAGATCGAAAGCTTCAACACTCTAGCCAATACTCGGAGCTTCCTCCGGAAATCGTATCACCCTCCGGCGAGTCCTCATGGCCAAAGCCGCCCCGAAAGTCATCGTCCCCACACGTCCCGTAAACATCAAAACCGACAGCAACACTTTCGCCGAGGCCGGTAGGGTGGCCGTTATCCCCGTGGATAGTCCCACCGTCCCGAAGGCACTAATGACTTCGAAAAGCACTTGCGCCAACGGCAGGTCCGTAAGAATCAACATCAACGTCGTGGAGACCCCGACGATAAGCGCCCCCATTGCGACCACCGCCACTGCGAGACGCACCGTGGAGGGCCCAATCCGCCTTCCGAAGGCTTCAATATCGCGATTGCCTCGAATCTCCGCGACAATGGCGAGAACCATCACCGCAAATGTCGTCACTTTGATGCCACCGGCAGTTGAAGCGGAGCCGCCTCCGATAAACATCATGATGTCAGAAACGAACCAGGATGACTGGTGCATCTGACCCACGTCAACCGTGGAAATCCCGAGGGAGCGCGTATTTGCCCCGCCCAGGAAAGCCGCCAGAAGCTTCCCCGCTAAATCCAACTCTCCGAAAGTTCGAGGATTATTCCATTCGATTACCGCGTTAATCGACCCGCCCACTAGAACCAAAGAAAGATAGGTCGTGATTGTGAGTTTCGAGTTGAGACTCAGCAAGCGCAAATTCCGCCAGTTTCTCGCCAGGTCTAGAGCCACGGGAAAACCCAGCGCACCAATAATCATGCCCACAATGACGGGGATCAGGAAGGCAAAATCGGAGGCAAACTGGCCCATTCCTCCCGGAAGGATGACGAATCCAGCATTGTTGAACACGCTCACTGCCATGAAGATGGCGTACCAAAAGGAACGGAGAATCCCGTAATCCAGTCGCAGGAAGTGCGGGAAGAACAAGAGCGCCAACATTCCTTCCACCGAGAGGGATACCAGGAGTGCCATCTTGACCAAGGATCCAACTTCACCAAGGTGGGAATTCTTTTCTCCCGCGGCCAACAGACGGGCGGTGAGCCCGATGTGGCGCGATACCGCCAAGGACAGCATGGAGGCCAGCGTCATTACGCCGAGGCCACCAATTTTCATCCCCAGGAGGATGACTATGAGCCCGAAAGTTGACCAGTAGGTTTCCGTGGGAACAACGGTAAGTCCGGTGACGCAGACTGCGGAAGTGCCCGTGAAGAGGGCATCAACAAATGTGGCGGGGACTCGGCTGCGGGTGGCAATGGGGAGGCTCAGGAGCAGGGTCGCGATGGCAATAATGCCGAGGAAGATGGCGAGAGTGAGCCTAGCCGGAGCTCGCCTTGCTAACTCGTCGAACCATTTTTGGCTTCTAATCCGAAGATTTTCCCAGGCCTTCATCGTCACCTCGCTCTCACAAACGTAGTTTATTTCGGACGCTCTCCGTTACGCGGCAAAAAGTACCGTGGAGAATCTTTTGTGGCGCCTTTAACGTTACCTAATCTAGCGTCTGGAGCAGGAAAACTGGGGCTAACAACTGGCAAATTTGGCCCAAAAATGGATTTCAGGAGGCGAGAACTAACACTTTTAGGGAAAAACCGGCTATATTTCATATGGTACGAATGTTTTCTCTGTGGCCAAAGTGGTCACAGTTACGTACTACGGAGCAAGAGCAGGATGACAGGGATGACGCAGAACCAAGCACCACGGTTTCTCACCGTAGCCGAAGTGGCGGATTTTCTTCGCGTTTCGAAAATGACGGTTTACCGCATGGTGCATGCCGGGGATCTCCCCGCAGTGCGGGTCAAGCGGTCATTCCGTGTTCCTTTGAAGGCGGTCGAAGAACTCTCCAAGTCGAATTTGGATAGTTGGATTGTCGGCGAGGATTCCGAAGCTGTAGCTCAGTAAAGGCGCTTTCATTTGGTGCCCTTTTGAAAAACCGTTAGACTTATTCGGCTGATACAGCCGTAATGTAGTCGTATTAATGAGGAGGTCGGCGTGGGTTCTGTTATCAAGAAACGCCGCAAGCGGATGGCAAAGAAGAAGCACCGCAAATTGCTTCGTAAGACTCGCCACCAGCGTCGTAACAAGAAATAAAGCAGTTGCGAGCCAGGTTTTCAACCTGGCTCGTTGCTTTTTTGCCAAAATGAATTTATGGGACAGAGAAAAAATCACTTGACCATTTAGGATTAACCCGTGGCTAAAACCGCAGCTTTCTTCGACATCGACGGCACCCTGATTAGGGGCGCCTCAACTTGGTACCTAGCTCGCGACCTCTATCAACGCGGGTATTTTGGGCTGGATTTTTTCTTCTTCGCTGCTTGGCAGTCGTTGCTCTACGTGGTTTTTGGAGAGAACAAGAAGCGGATCGAACGCATCAAACAGCGCTCCCTGCGGATTTTGAAAGGCAAACTCGAATCCGACCTGGCGCTCATTGGTGAGGAACTCTACGATCACTTCCTCCAGGAACGCCTCTTCCCCGGCACCTTAAGAATTATAGAGAAGCACCAAAAAGCTGGACACGAAGTCTGGCTCGTCTCGGCAACTCCCCAAGAGATTTCCAAACAAATGGCCCATCGCCTAAACCTCACTGGGGGGCTCGGAACCATTGTGGAGGTCGATGATAATGGCCGCTACACCGGAAGAATGCCCCAGTCCTTGCTTCACGGCACGATGAAAGCCAAGGCAGTTTTGGAACTCGCTGAGGAACGCGGCTTGGATCTCTCTACCTGTTTCGCCTATTCGGATTCCTTGTCGGACGAAAAGATGTTCAACCTGGTGGGACATCCTTGTGCGGTGAATCCCGAGTGGAAGTTGCGCCGCATCGCCAAGCAGCGTAACTGGCCGATTTACGACTTTGCTTTCCGCCGCCCCTCGGTCGCTTTGGCGGCGCGAACCACGCTCTTACCGGCCACGATCGTGGGCGGGGTGTGGACTGCAAAGGTTTTGTGGCGCCACGTTTTACGCCGCCTGTTCAAACTTCCAGTGCGGCTCTTGCGCAAGTTGTTTGGCCACTAGAGACGCTTTTCGGTTGGATTTTGAGGAGGAGTATTCATGCCCATCACCACAGTTCACGTCATGCGCCACGGGGAGGTCGACAATCCCGAGGGAGTGCTCTACGAGAGGTTGCCTGGTTTTGGATTAACCTCGCGCGGACGAGAGATGACTGCGATGACCGCGCAGTGGCTGGCTGAGTCCGGGCGGGATATTGCTTTGATTATGGCCTCGCCCCTGCAACGTGCCCAGGAGTCGGCCGCTCCCGCCGCCAAAATTTTTGACCTTCCGGTACAAACTGATGCGAGGCTTACCGAGGCGGGGAATAAACTTCGGGGACGCAAGATCCATCAATCGCCTTTGTCTTTGGCAAACCCGAAGTTTTGGCCGCTCTATTTCGCGCCGTGGCTGCCGTCTTGGGGGGAACACTACACCGATATTGCGCGTCGGATGTTTCGCGCCGTGGCTCACGTTCGGGCGCTCACTGAACCGGGACGCGAGGCTTTAGCGGTCTCACACCAGTTGCCAATCTGGACTTTACGGCGCTTCGTGGAGGGAAAACCTTTGGTGCATGACCCTCGGAACCGAGAGTGTGCGCTAGCCTCGCTGACAAGTTTCCATTTTGATGGCAGTACGTTGATTGGCCTCGAATATGTCTCTCCTGCTGACGCTCTTGTCCGCGAGGCCCGCGACGTCACCCCCGGCACCTCCGGCGCCTCCGTCAACACCGGTCGATAGCAGAGCTGGGGGGTCAGCCTAGCCGGCGGGTCGCCCCTCTTTGGCGTCGAGACTGAAGGGAACGTAGCCAAAAGTGTGCGACCCAACGGCGTAGCGAATTCCCTAGGATTGTCTTATGGCTTTTGAGGTTTCTTTGTGGTCTCCGGCTGAGGTGGGGGCAGATGTGGGTGCGTTTGTGGATTATTGGCAGGCGCTTGCGGACGGGCCGGACAGTGGCGGGCCGGGGCGGGTCTCGGAGGATCAGGAGACACAGAATTTTTGGCTGGACCTGATGTCGCGGGTGTTGGGGGTTCGCAATGCTACTCAGGAGTGTCGTTTTGAGCAGAGGACTGCGGGTAATGGTCTGATTGATGTGCGGATTCCGGCGGCTTCGGTTTTGGTGGAACAAAAGGCTGGCGGGGTGGATTTGGATCGTCCGGAACCTCGGCAAGGCTCGTTGGTGACGCCTTTTGAACAGGCGAAGCGCTATGTGGATGCTTTGCCAAATCGGGAGAAACCGGATTGGATTATCGTCTCAAACTTCTTGACGTTTCGGGTGCATGACCTCAACAAAGAACATCCCGAGAAGGGCGTCCTTGAGTTTGGTTTGGCGGATTTGCGCCAGAAGCCGCATTTGTTGGATTTCCTGCTGGACGCGTCGCTTGCGCGGGAGACCCTGGAGCAAGAGGTTTCCATCAAGGCCGGCGAGCTTATTGGGGAGCTCCATGCAGCTTTGAGCCGCCAGTATCTTGATCCGGATTCTGTGGAGGAGTCTCATGCGTTGAATGTGTTGTGTGTCCGGCTGGTGTTCTGTCTCTATGCCGAGGACGCGGGACTGTTCGGTAAAGACACATTTCTGGGGTATCTCTCGGGTTTTGAGGCGGGGCAAATGCGCCCGGCCTTATTGGATTTGTTCAAGGTGTTGGATACGCCACCAGAGGCGCGTGACCCGTATCTGTCTGACACCTTGAAGGCTTTCCCGTATGTGAATGGCGGGTTGTTTGCCGGTGAGTTTCAAATCCCGCAGTTCACGGCGGAGTTAAAGACCTTACTTGTTGAGCGCACGGCGCGGGACACGGACTGGTCAAGGATCAGCCCGACGATTTTCGGCGGGATTTTCGAGAGCACTTTGAACCCGGAAACGCGCCGTTCGGGCGGGATGCACTACACGGATCCGGTGAATATCCACAAGGTGATTGACCCGCTGTTCTTGGATGGCCTCAAAGCAGAACTCGAAGCAATCCTCAATGACACGACGCTTACCCCGCGTCAGAAAACGAACCGACTGACAGCCTTCCAAGACAAGCTCGCAAGCCAGCGTTATCTTGAAACTTCCAGCACGGATTGGATACAAATTGGCGGAACCTACGCGGTCGCGGCGTAGGGGGTAGTTTTCAGATTGAGGGGGTATTCGTGTTCACGCCGATCCATCAGGCACTAGGACTCGAACCTGGTGAGCTTTCCATCGAACTGATCGAACGCGCCGTTGAGGCGGGAGTCCAGGAAACTGCGTCGCTTGATTGGAAGAGAGACTTCTACGACTCTCGCGATCCGGCTTGGAATGACGAAGCGGCAAAAGACATCGCTGCGATGGCAAACAGCGGTGGCGGATGGATTGTGTTCGGCGTTGACGAGGACAAGGAAACGAGCGCTGCCTCGGAGCTTAGACCGATTCATTGGAATGCCAAGGAGCATCAGCGGATCCTTCGTACTGCCTACTCACACATTGGCCCATCCGTTCTGGGGCTCGAGTTTTTCGACTTTCCCAAGGACGATGGTCACATTGTGATGATGCGAGTTCCCGACTCGCGTGAAGCTCCGCACTTTGCTCGTAAAGGAAACGATGCGTTCGTTGCCCCTCGTAGGAATGGTCCCCACACAGCTTTCATGAGCGACCGAGAGATCGAGCGGGGTTTCCGAGAGCGGTTCCAGCAACGCGACGATGACGAACGGCGGCTTCAGTTTCTCTACGAACAAACCGGCAGAGTGCTCGATCCCAGAGAAGGCGTCTGTATTGTCGTTGTCGCAATTCCACAAGAACCTGCCTCTGCCAGTCCAGGGCTTTCTGAAACAGAAGCGCACCGCTTTACTTCGCCAGAGCTCTGCACCGAACTCATCTACCCCAACGCAAGCTCGCTACTTAAGTGGGAGCACGGTACTCTTCGAAAAGGCCTCAGACAATGGATCGTCCGAGATGACGCCACACGGTTCCCAAGCCGCAGGTTTCTATCTGATGATGGGTCTGTGGCAGGCACCTATCGCCTGGGGATCGCGACCGAGCGTGAGGAGCAGAGCCATTATTTCCCTTTCGGAAAACCAAATCACTGCATGTCAGCCCATATTGAATCTGCGATCATTGATTTCCTCAGTCTGCTCCGTCTATATGCTGCCGAGCGACATACGAATGGTGGTTACAGGATCCGCGCGGGTCTCGTCGGGATTGCTGATGAACCTATCTACATCAGAACGACCGAGGGGCGCACAAACCTTCTCCTAGACGTTGAGTACAGTGAACCTATTATCAGATTCCAACCCTTGACAGTCGGACTGGATCCCCTCGCGTCATTTGACGAGATACTACCTGTCGCGAACGATCTCGCTAGAGATTTTATTAATCAAAGTGGGCTCAAATATTTGAAGGTCATGGCTGAACCTAACGATTTTCAGGAAAATTAGCCCGGTGCGTAGCGCCTTCACCCGCGATTAGTATGCCGTTACGATAGCGGCGGTCGCATCCCTGAACATGAATTTGATCGTTCCGCCCTCGTTGACCTCGGCATGGTCGAGGAGGGTGTGCCAGCGGAACGGGCTGTACTGGACGTTGTGATCGTCGCCTAGTTTGGCGAGTTGCTGTTGGTAGTGCTCGTAGGCGCGGCGTCGGGTTTGCCTGTCGTTGATTTGGTCAGCGATCAGCTTGTGGTCGGTGGAATTGCCTCGGTTGTGTTGACGCTTTTGGTGTGGGTATTTTGCTCTTACGGGAAAGGATTTGAAAGTGTCAAGAGTGTATCCATTACAGTTCCGTGCGGAAGCTGTCCGATTGTATAGAGCTGG
>NZ_VUMY01000007.1 GCF_009695935.1 Mobiluncus porci | reverse complement strand
TGACCGAGGTCGAGTTCGCGACGTTGAACTGGGTCCACTGGTGGAACAACGAGCGCCTCCACGAAGCACTCGAATACCGAACACCAGCCGAGATCATTGACATGTATAATCAGACCCGGGTCAGCGAACTGACCCCCGTATAAGAAGCGGAACAAAACCCAGGACGCTTCAGAATCACAACAAAAAAACTCGTCAAACTCCTGTGACCATTGAGAGAAGTCACCATCAAGATGCCCGGAGGACAGCAAATCTCCGCCAACCCTAAGATTGAACCCAAAATCGAAAGAATCATTGCCCAGCTAAAAACACACTAAAGTTGTGCAAGTCAGGTAAAGCTGCGGAGAGAAAATCTTGCTATTAAATCCGACCCAAGTTTTAGGGTAGTTTTTATCGCCCCTGCCTGAACTTGGCTTTACGAGGAATTAGCAAGTCTTCCAATGCTATTTGTCCGTACAAGCACCTGAGGCAAACGTTGCCCGAAAACTCTCGAGACGCACTAGGATTGGTGGTGGACTCGAAAGGAAACGTATGGACGCCAATGACATGGGAAATGACCTCAAAAAAGTGCTTTTGACCGAGCAGCAAATCCAGGACCGACTGGCTCAAATGGCCGAAGTTATCGACAAAGACTATGCAGGTCACGAGATTCTCCTGGTGGGAGTGTTGCGAGGAGCCGTCATGGTCATGGCCGATTTGGCGCGAAAACTCCACACCCCCGTCCAGATGGACTGGATGGCGGTTTCCTCCTACGGTTCTGGAACCAAGTCCTCCGGCGTGGTGAGGATCCTCAAAGACCTCGACACGGACATCAAAGATCGCCACGTTCTCATCGTGGAAGACATCATTGATTCCGGTTTGACACTGTCGTGGCTCGAAGCGAACCTGCGCACTCGCGGCTGCGCCTCACTCAATATCGCTACTCTGCTCCGGAAACCGGACGCGGCAAAAACGAATATCACGCCTCGCTACGTCGGCTTCGATATCCCCAATGAGTTCGTGGTCGGTTATGGGCTCGACTATGCCGAGAAATACCGGAACTTGCCGTTCGTGGGTTTGTTGGCGCCCCACGTTTACGAAAAACACTAGGCCTGGTGGAAAGACGAAAACCGCGGGCTGAGGGACTGCAAAGTGAACCGGCTCGTTTGTAGGTCCTCGATAGCTCCTTGATAAAGCCCCTCGTAGGTGTCAAGGGTTTTCTCGAAAGAATGAGCCTGGACAAGTTCCCGACTCATCTTCCCCATGAATTTCCGCCGCTGGGGATTCAGTGCGAGCTCCTCAAGATAGGTCGCAAGTTGTTCCACATCTCCCGGCTGGAAAAGATACCCGTTGACGCCGTGGTTCACCAGATGCGGCAGCGATACCGCATTGGCTAGAATCACGGGCTTTCCGGCGCTCATAGCCTCCAGGGTGACGATGGACTGCAGCTCGGCAATACTGGCGTTGACGAAAATATCGGCCTGACCAAACATTTCTAGGAGCTCTTTTTGGCTGAGAAAACCGTGGAAACTAACGCGGTCGGCCACTCGAAGATTTGCCGCCAGGCTCTGCCATTCGTCAAGCATGGAGCCGTCCCCCACGATATCGAAATGCAGCGGGGTAGACGGTTGGAGTAAAGCCAGGGCTTCTAGAATCTCGTTGACACTTTTTTCTTTTTCCAAGCGTCCCACAAACAGCAGGTGCGGGACGTGGTGAGGCGTAGCTTTTTTGGCAGCTTGTTGATACTTCTCGATATCAACCCCGCAGCTGACCGGAAGAATTCCCCCGAGCTTCGCCCGATTACGCATCAGTTCGGCTGCGGAAGGGCTGGGCGCAGTCAAACGGTCGGCGCGTTTGAAGACCGACCCCAAATCTTCCCAAGCAAAATTGGCAATCCCTTTCAAAAGGAGCTTCGGGAGACGCAACGGAAGATGGTCCATCACGTTGTCGGGCATAAAGTGATTCGTGGCGACCAGGGGAATCTCCAGGCGGTTCGCCCACTTTGCGGCAACGCGACCCACGGTGAAAGGCGATTGAATGTGAACCACATCGGGCTGTAAGGTCTTGAGAATCTTTCGAACCGTCGCCTCCGTCTCCCACGGGAAACAGAGGTAGAAACCGCGGAATGTCAGGTACTCATGGGAACGCATCCGATGTTCGAAAACCCCGTCTTTCCTCTCGCGATAGGGTCGACCGATGGGGGACGGCGCAATGACGTGGACGGTATGGCCTCGGGCCAGCAAACCGTTAGCAAGATTGGAAGTGAAAGTGGAGGCTCCGCTGATGTCGGGGGGATAGGTGTCACCAGCAATCACAATCTTCATAGCGTTTCCTTTCCGCGGATTCTTTGAGGCGAGGATTGAAAGCCGTCTTTTATGGGGGTAACTTCAGTTTAGCCCCTACCAGCGAAGCTAGTCGGTTAAGCCAGTAATTACTTATGAAAAAGTGCCGGTTCCTTCTCGAGGAGGAACTTAGCGTTATTTTCGGTTTGTGGGCCTTGATAGGCTTAGGGGGTTCAATAGATCGAAGAGAAATCGGAAAGATGGAACAAAGCTCAAAAGTCGACAAGAAAAAACAGCTCAGCGGCTGGATCGGGGCTCTCGTCGTGGTGGCGATTATTGCTGCCTTCGTGTTTTTTTCCAGCCAAGGTGGGCCTAAACGTATCACCACCGTGGAGGGGGTGAATCTCCTCGATGGCAATACGGTTGAGAAGGTGGTCATCAACGACGGAACCCAGACCGTGTCGATGGAACTCACCAAGGACTATAAGCGTCCGAAAGAGTTTCTCCCGAAAGAGGGCCTTTTCGGGATGAAACCGGATTCTAACCTGGGGAAGAAAGTCGCGTTTTCCTATGTTCGCCCCCAGGCGGAAACGGTGGCAACGGCGGTCGCGAAGGCTGACCCGAAGAAGGGATACGACTCCATCTATCCGGTTTCGACCTGGTGGGAGTCGATGCTGACTTTGATGATTCCGATGGTCTTGTTGTTCGCCGTGTTCTTCTGGTTCGCCTCTCGGATGAGCGGGGGCCTGGGTGCCTTTGGATTCGGTCGGGCTCGCGCGAGACAGTTCAACAAAGAGGATGAAACCAAGGTGACTTTTGCTGACGTGGCGGGAGTCAACGAGGCAGTCGAAGAGCTCCAAGAGATTAAAGAATTTTTGGCCGAACCGGAAAAATTCCACAAGGTCGGGGCGAAAATCCCGAAGGGTGTGCTGCTCTACGGGCCTCCCGGAACCGGCAAGACCCTGCTCGCCAAGGCGGTGGCTGGCGAAGCCGGAGTGCCCTTCTTCTCCATGTCTGGCTCGGAATTTGTGGAGATGTTTGTCGGGATGGGTGCCTCGCGGGTGCGTGACCTGTTTGAGCAAGCGCGCGCAGCCGCTCCGGCGATTATTTTCGTCGATGAGATTGACGCAGTGGGACGCCACCGCGGCACCGGCATGGGCGGAGGCCACGACGAGCGCGAACAAACCCTGAACCAGTTACTGGTGGAGATGGACGGTTTTGATGAGCGTACGAATGTCATTATGATTGCCGCGACGAACCGGCCCGATGTTTTGGATCCGGCTTTGCTCCGCCCGGGGCGTTTCGACCGTCAGGTCGCGGTCGAGGCCCCCGACCTCAAGGGGCGAGAAGCCATTTTGGCGGTTCACGCCAAGAACAAGCCGCTGGGAACGGACGCGGATTTGAGCTCGCTGGCGAAGCGAACCCCCGGATTCACCGGCGCGGATTTGGCCAATGTTTTGAACGAAGCGGCGCTGTTGGCGGCGCGTCACACCCGCGAGGTCATCAATGAGAGAGACTTGGATGAAGCCGTGGATCGCGTAATCGCTGGACCCCAGAAGCATTCGCGGATTATGAATGACCACGACAAACTGGTGACGGCCTATCACGAAGGCGGCCACGCCCTGTGTGCGGCGGCTTCAAACTATTCCGATCCGGTCACGAAGGTCACGATTCTTCCCCGCGGACGCGCGCTGGGCTACACGATGGTGATGCCCACGGAAGACAGATACTCCGAAACTCGCAACCAGCTTCTTGACCAGCTGGTCTATGCCATGGGCGGGCGCGTCGTGGAAGAGATTGTGTTCAAGGATCCCTCCACCGGTGCGGCCTCCGATATCGAGAAAGCCACCGAAATCGCCCGCAAAATGGTGACCCGTTGGGGACTTTCGAAAGAACTCGGCGCGGTGAAATACGGCACGTCTCACGATGAACCCTTTGTAGGGATGGATTACGGAAAATCTCAGGGCTATTCGGACGCGACCGCGGCGAGTATCGATGAAGAAATCCAACAGTTGATGGAAGCCGCCACCCGTGAAGCCTGGTGGATTATTGAGAATAATCGCGACATCCTCGACAATCTGGCGCGCCGCCTCTTGGAGGAGGAAACCCTGGATGAAAAGGCGCTCGAGGGGATTTTTGCCGGAGTGAAAAAGGTCTCCGATCGTAGCCCGTGGCGTTCCTATCCCGGGCTGGAGTCCTCCGGCCGCGGGCCGATAGAGATTCCGGAGTCGGTTCGGATCCGCTCCGCCAAAGCCTTGGAATCCACCACCGGCCAGTTCGCCTTGGATGCGGCGGATCGCCCCCTGGCGGATGCCGGATTGGGCGGGACGGTTCCCTACCAGCCAGATGAGGTGAAACCGGAGACTGGGCAACCCGAGAAGGGAGCTCCAACGGGAGACGGCGAGACTAAACCGGAGGATACCGGTGAGCCCGCAACCGCCCCCACACCCGCCAGCGCGCCTGCCCCAGGTTCCAACCAGGTACCCCCTCCCGCCACGGGAGAGATCCGGATTTTGGACGAGGAAGAACCCTATGTTCCGAACCAGGGAGAGGAGAAAGACCAATGACCGCTGGCGAATACAACCAAGCCGGAGTGGAAAAAGCGATCCGCGACCTGCTTATTGCCGTGGGAGAAGACCCCGATCGGGAAGGACTGCTCGAAACTCCGGCTCGGTTGGGGAGGTCGTTTGCGGAACTCCTGGAGGGATACCGCATCGACCCGAGAGAGCATCTAAAGCGTCTTTTCCCTGTCGAACACAATGACTTGGTTCTCGTCAAGGACATCCCCTTCAACTCCACTTGTGAACACCACCTCCTACCGTTCTTCGGACGAGCCCATGTGGGCTATATACCGAAGGACAAGCGGATTACGGGGTTGTCGAAGTTGGCGCGGCTGGTTGACGGATATGCACACCGTCTCCAGGTGCAAGAACGCCTGACCGAACAGATTTCCGACGCGGTTTGGGAAGTGTTGCAGCCGCAGGGAGTCATCGTGGTGCTCCAGGCCGAACACATGTGCATGACAGTTCGCGGGGTGAAGAAGCCCGGAGCCCATACTACAACTTCGGCGGTGCGCGGGGTGATGCAGACCTCCCAAGCGACCAGGTCTGAGGCTATGAGCCTGATTCTTTCGAGAGGTTGAGAAAGAAGGAGTAAATCATGAGTGAAACCACCTACGATACCGAGATTCCAGCGTATTTGCGACCTCCTAGGACTCTGGTGATGGGCGTGTTGAACGTCACGCCGAACTCGTTTTCGGACGGGGGACGGTGGTTTGACACCGATGCTGCCATCGCTCATGGGCAGTCGATGCTTTCCTCGGGGGCAGACTTGATAGATGTGGGCGGGGAATCTACCGCGCCCGGTAACGATGCGGTGAGCGTGGCCGAAGAAATCGATCGGGTAGCGCCGGTCATCAGCGCGCTGGCAGGTCAAGGCGCACTGATTTCTTGTGACACCATGCATGCTGAGACGGCGCGGGCCGCCTGGAAAGCCGGAGCCAAAATCATCAACGATGTCTCCGGTGGGATGGTCGATTCCGAGATGTTTTCCGTCGTCGCGGAAATCATGGGAGAAAACCCCGAGGTCAGTTACCTATGTCAACATTGGCGCGGTCATCTGAAAGACGCGAACCGGCTGGCGGTCTATGAAAATCCTCATCTTGAAGTGTGGCAAGAACTGCGCGAACGTTTGGAGGTAATGCGCGAGCGGGGGGACATAGATTTGCGGCGCGTGATTATTGACCCCGGTCTGGGCTTTTCCAAACAGGGTGACCAGGACTGGGACGTGCTAGCCAATCTTGACACCTATCTCGGGAGAGGCTTCCCCGTCTTAGTCGGCCCTTCCCGCAAGCGATTCCTCGCGGATTACGAAACTCACGCAGTGGAAAGGCACGCGCGAGATGACGTGACGGCTTCGCTAGCGTTCTTCTGTGCCCTGAAAGGAGCTTGGGCCGTGCGGGTCCACCAGGTAGAACCGGTGGTCGTGGGGATCAGGGCTTTGGAAAAGCTGAAGGAATTCCACGAGCCGAGGACCGTCCTCTAAGGCGTCTAGAAGCCGCGTCGTGAGCCAGCATTTGTAAAAGGTACAGTGAGAGGGAAAGCGTGACCAGGAGAACTCGTCAACTATCGGGGAAACCCGCTGATTGCATCACTTTGAGGGGCATCCATGCCTCTGGAGTCCACGGGGTTTTAGAAGCAGAACACCATCAACCCCAGAATTTTGTGGTCGATATTTCTTTGTGGTTTGACTCACGCGCTGCCGCGAGAGTGGATGACCTAGCTTTGACCATCGACTACGCGGCGGTCACGGACAAGATTCTTTCGGTGGTGCGCGGAAAAAGCGTGGCCCTGATTGAGCGCCTGGCCCAGCGTATCGCCATGAAAGTCCTGGAAGACGAACGTATCGATGCCGTGGAAGTCACGGTTCACAAACCGCAAGCGCCCTTGAAAGTCGAATTTGGTGATGTCTCGATTGAGATTTATCGAACTCGGGAGGACTTTGAGAAAGAAACCGCCCGTCTGGCGGTGGCTTTGACAGTTCGACCCGAAAAACCCCGCGCTGCCGTCTTAGCGTTGGGGGCGAACCTGGGGGATCCGGTAAAAACCCTGCGAGAAGTGGTGTCAGCGCTACAGTCCGCCCCCGAATTCGATGAGGTTGCGGTGTCTCCACTCGCGCGGACTCGTCCCGTGTTGGCCTCGGGTCAGGCCCCACAACCGGATTATTACAACGCAGTGGTCCGTCTCGTGTCCCGTCTTTCTGCCTCTGAGCTTCTCGATTTAGCCCATCACTTTGAACAGGTCCACCATCGGGAGCGGCCCTCACATTGGGCAGCGCGAACACTCGATGTGGATGTGATTGCGGTCGAAGGGGTGGAATCTAGCGACCCGCGACTGACCTTGCCGCATCCCCACGCGGCCTCGCGGGCTTTCGTGTTGGTGCCCTGGGCGAAATTGGATGCTACCGCGAAGCTGGGCGGAGAGCTAGTGACTGAACTTGCTACTAAAGCCGAAGACCGCGACGGAATCGTCAACCTGTGGCCCGACTGGCTGGAGGTAGCGCCCGACACGGAGCGCGCGAATCCTTGGGGGGAGTCCGTGGAAGCTCCAGACAGCGCAACATCCGAGAATTCCGTTGAGGAGGGCACGGAAACGAGCGTTCTCGGAACCCCGCGGAGGGCTTCGGAAACGCTGGACGGAAACTATGGGCTGCCGTCTTGGCAGGCCGCGCTGGGAACCGGCGGGGAACACCGCGTGGTTGATGATGTGACCGGCGAAATTTTCCTAGAACGCTCAAGTTCCTCCTCCGGTAACGGCGGGGAATCGGTCAAGAGCGAGTCAACGGAGCAAGTCACAAAACCGGGGTGGCGCCGCGTGCGGAAACACGAGGCGAGCTAATGCATTCGAAACCGCTGGTGCTTCTCGGGATGGCCCTCTTGGTGGGCGCCCTCACCGTGGCATTTTTCAGCGGTTTGTTGAACCGTGGATCGAACCTGCCCGCCAGCGGCTACGAATTCGGGCTGGGTGCGGCGGCGGTGACAGGATTCACCGGATGGCTGGGGTGGCATGTCCACCGGTTCAAAGAGCGCAAACCGACCTGGATGTCCGCAGTGGGAGCCGCGAGAGTAGCCGCTTTGAGCCTAGCGTTATCCCACGTGGGAGCCATCTCGGCGGGGTATTTTGGCGGTCAAATCCTGTTCCTCTTGCTGAATTTCGGCAATGAGTCTTTGCTGGCCCTGTTGGGAACTAAAATCGCTGGCCTGATCGGAGCGAGCCTCATGGTCGCCGGCGGGATCGCAGTCGAAAAAATCTGTACCATCGACCCCAAAGATCCGCCTCCACAAAACGCTGCCGCCGCTACGGCGTGAACTAAGCGCAGAAGAGCTGGGAACAAATTCCCGCTTCGAGATCTGCTATGGAATAGAGATGCTCCATGGTTTCGAAGGTCTCCCGAAGATTGCCCCTGGCAGTAGCCCACCCCTTGCCGTCCGTGAACCACACAAATTCGAATCCTGGGATTTGAGAGGCTTCCTCCGCAAGTTGCTTATAGGAACGAGCGGTTTCGTTGAGCTTGGAACCTCCCGAGCCATAAAAATTGGTTTCAATTCCGTAGATTGCACGTGGTGTGCAGACAACGAAATCGAAACGCTTGCTGGATTTTCCTCGGTTCGTTAGGGGAGACATATCCAGACCCCAAGACTGTAGCCTACTGGCATAAAATTCGGGATAGTAAGTTCCCGCAACTGGTGTTGGGGCACTAGGCGAGCCAAGAACCAATCCGGCTTCCACGAGATAACTTTGTACGACGCTTTCCATGAGGTGACCGCCACGGTTTTTTCTCGCATTTGAATCGAGTCCGGTCTCAATTCCGGTGACGTAGTCATAAAGATTATCCACAATGCGCTGACTAATGAGCATAAAAAGACCGGTTTTCTCCATAAACTCGGCGCATTCAGCATCAGTTATGCCGTGACTGGAAAAATCATAAACCTTGTAGCCATCCTGGGGATCCAGTACCGAAATACCCAGTTCTCTTTTCGCGAGGAGTATCGGAATTGCTTTCCTAATCTCTGGGTATCTGGCAATAAGAGCGAGGAAATCTACTTTAATATTCTTAGATCCCACTAGCGAGTTCATGATATTGAGCTCTATTTTCACAGAATCTGCATTCCTGAAAATCTTTTCCCAATCAGCGTAGTAGGCGTAGGTAGCGATGGACGTCTTGAAATTTTGAAACCAGGTATCAAAGTCACGCATGTTCCCTTCCTTTCAACATCTCAACCGAGCTGGTCTGTAGCTTCCCTGAATTCTCGAGTCTCTGTTTAGCTATCTCTAAGTATTCCGAGGAATTGTCGATACCAAGGCAACGGCGGTGGAGTCGGTTTGCCACCACCGCTGTTGTCCCTGAACCTACGAAAGGATCAAGAAGTAGATCTCCGGCTTGGCTGGAAGCTAAAATGATTCGTTCAAGGAGATATTCGGGTTTCTGAGTGGGGTGTTTACCGAATATTTTTTCTCTTTTTGGTGTCAGCGGGCCCGCCCAAACATCCTTCATTTGTTTCCCTCCGTTTAGCTCTTTCATGAGAGCATAATCAAAAAAATGACGAGAGGATTTGGCGTCTTTCTTAGCCCACAGGATAGTTTCAGTGGAATGAGTAAAGCAACGGCACCCCAGATTTGGAGGCGGATTTAGCTTCTGCCAGGTGATGTTGTTGAGAATCTTGAATCCCTCCTGTTCCAGAGCGAAGCCTATGGAATAGATGTTATGGAAAGTTCCTGAAATCCAAATGGTGCCGCTGACAGTCAACACGCGTTTGCATTCACGAATCCACTTGCGGTTAAAGTCATGCTTTTCTTCGGTACCTACGCCCTCATCCCAACTTCCTTTGTTGACAGAGACCTGTTTTCCTCCGGAACACGAAATTCCCCCATTTGAAAGGAAATAGGGCGGGTCAGCAAAAATCATGTCTACACTTTCATCGTGAACTTTGCCGAGAGCCGCGATGGCATCGTCAAGAAACAGTGTTGTTTGTGAATTTTGGAAAAATAAGGGAACTGTAGGTTCTACGGGCCAAGAATCCATAACCTATTCCTCTTTGAAGTTTGTGATGATGACTTCCGTTCCGGTCCGTTTCGTGGCATCGGAGTTGATAGCGCGACGAACGGGGACCACATCTGTATGATATCCCTCGTAAAGGGAGCGGATTAGGGGCGTGTCATGGTTCGTAAGCATGACAAAGCAGCCGCGGGAATCCAGGTTCTTAAACAGTGTGGCAAGCCGCTCGTGGTCTTCTTTTGAAAAACCCTCTTTCGTATAGTCTTGAAAAGTGTCTGCCTTCACGGGTGCGTAGGGACTATCCAAGAAAAGGAAATCTCCCGCAGAGGCTGCTTCGCAGGCGGCTTCGAAATCGGTGTTGAGCAAGGTGGCATCTTGCAAGGCTTTGGAAACGGCACGGATGTTGTCTTCATCAATAGAGCGGCGCGTGGAACCATTAAAGGGGACGTTGAACATCCCTTTAGAATTCACTCGGTACAATCCGTTGAAGCAATGTTTATTCAAAAAGAGCATCAAGGCGTCAGATTCCAGGCTAAAATTTCCTCTACCGATAAGCTCGTTGTAGCGGTCGCGGCGCTCGTAAAAATACTCGCCCGCGGATTTCTTTTCAGATGGCAGCCCTTGATCTACCTCGTTAACCGCGCAGATGATACCTTCAGGGTCTTCCTTAATCCTCTGATAGAGACTCATCAAGGCTGAGTTGATGTCGTTTACCGTTACTTTTTTCGGCTGGAGATTGAAAAAAACTGCGCCACCGCCAAAAAACGGCTCGAAATACCTGTTGTATCGGCGCGGAGCGCGTTCCCTAATCGGTTCCAAAAGCTGGCGTTTTCCGCCCGCCCACTTTACTACCGGTTCAGCGATTGTCATCAGATGCACCTCCATAAAAACTCTTAAACAGTCTAACGGAAGGGTGCCGGGCGAGATTTCGCATATCGCGAAGGGACACTTTTACCAGTTACTACGCGGAAAATGGCTGGTAAAGTCAGTTCGTCATCGAGTCATCGATGAGATAGCCCGCGGCAAAGAGCAGACCGAGGGGGATGGCTTGGCGGGTGTGGGCGAGTTTCACTCCGGCAAGGCGGCGACGCTCTCCGCGCCGGAACAGCCAAAATTCGAACCAAATCCCCAGAGCGATGAAACCGCCACCCAAGACGAACAGCAAAATGAGTTGCGGCAAGTTGAGATTCTTCTTGTCGAAATTGACATTGTCCGAGGTCATTTCCCAGGCTTCCTCGTCCGGGCTCTCTCTGGTGTATTCGTGGCGAACCTCATTTACCGTATCGGAAGCCACAATCGCGGTTAGACTGCCGATACCGGCCAAGGTTCCGAGCCGAGTAAAGAAGCGTGCCTTAGCGGTGGTGACGAAATCTGGGCAGGCGTACCAGAAGATGGTCGCTAGGGAACCGGCTGCGGTCAGTAGCCATTGCCGCGGGGTGGGACGAAAACGGAATTGCAATGGTTTTGAGGTCTTGTCGGCGCTCATGGAAACTCCTTTGTTCAAAAGAAATTCTAACAAAGTGCGGCGTGGAACGGGGTAAAAATGGAGGCCAAGCCGTAACTTAGAAGTGTGCCTGTGAAAAAACCTCAGCCCCGAAAGTCGGCGCCGCCGAAAACTCCAACGCGCTCGGCTAAGACCTCGGCACGCCCAAAATACACTCCGGAGGAAATTCGGCGTAACCGAATTATCGCTGTGGGAGCCCTGCTAGCCATAGCAATCATCGTGGTGGCGCTGGTGATGGCGGTACGTGCCGGAATCGCGGCGGTAGGGCGCTGGCAACAAGCCCAAGCTGCGGAAGCAAAGGCCTATCAGCTCCGGATGGAGCAGCGCACTTTCGATCCCCCGAAACCCTGCGAGAAGGAGGCTTTGCAGACTTCGCTGACTCACGCCTCTCCGGTAGTTTATGTTGGCGCCGGAGACCAACTGGAACTCACTATGCAAAACACCGGAAAAGTCGCCTGCACGGTGACAGTGGATCCAGCCAAAATCGGGGTTCAGGTTGTTTCCGGAAACCAGATTATTTACAACTCCACGGCCTGCCAAGGCGACAAGACCCCTCAAAAGCAGCTCCTCCTCGACGTAAACATGAGCTGGAAATACCCTCTGAGCTGGGATGGGAAGGTGCAAAACGCCGACTGTTCGCCTTCGAATCAGGCCGCAAAAGCCGGAACCTACCGGTTCCAGGCCATCTGGAACGGGACGCTGATGCCGGAAGAAACGGTTTTCGTGGTGCAAGACGCTCCCGCTCCTTCCGCTCCTGCCACCTCCGAGACCGCGACCCCAACCCCGAGCTCATGAAAGCGTGTGGAGAGTGTGGGAGCGTGAAAGGGGTATGAGAGCGCGCGTGACTTCGGAAGAAACGTCTTCTAGTTTCGTGAAAACCCTGCAAAAATTCCCGGGTAAATATAGGATTAGACCATGAGTGACGCGCAAAGATTTCGGGAAGTTATCACTATGCTAGCCCCCGGGACGGAATTGCGCGACGGCTTGGATCGCGTCATCAAAGCCCATGCGGGCGCTTTGGTCGTGTTGGGATACGAAGACCACATCAAGCGGCTGTGCTCGGATGGCTTCGAGATAGATGTGGAATTTTCCGCGACGCGACTGCGCGAACTGTGCAAGATGGATGGAGCGGTCATTGTTGACCCCGATAAATGGCGGATTCGCCGCGCCAATGTCCAGCTTCTGCCCGACCCCTCCATCCCCACTACCGAATCCGGAATGCGTCACCGTACGGCTCACCGGGTCGCGGTGCAAACCGGAAACCCCGTTATCGCCGTGTCCCACTCCCTTAGGGCTATTTCGCTTTACCTGGACAATAAACGCTATGTTTTGGAAGACCCTGAAACGCTTCTGTCGCGCGCCAATCTTGCGATTTCAACCCTCGAAAAATACCGGAATCGTCTCAACGAAGTCTCCTCGACTTTGACGTCTCTAGAGATCGATGACTTGGTGACCGCCCGCGATGTGGCGCTGGTGGTACAACGCCAAGAGATGGTCAGGCGAGTTGGCCACGAGGTCTCCGACCAGTTGATTCAGCTTGGCGAGCATGGGCGGTTGTTGAAGATGCAACAGGCCGAGCTCATGCGCGGCTTCGCGGTCAACCGCTCGCTGCTCATCCGCGACTATATTCCCGATGGATTCTCGGAGGAAAAGGTGGTGGATCGCCTGGGCGGGCTCGATGATTCGGAGCTACTGGATCTGGGGTTGGTGGCTCGGATTATGGGTGTCTCCGGAGCCGGCTCGGAGATTTTAGAAACCCCCATGTATCCGCGTGGACTGCGGATGCTGGCGCGAATTCCGCGGCTGCCGGCGCATATTGTGGAGGAGATTTCACGACGCTGGGTCACTTTGTCGGAACTCTTGGAAGTTTCGGCGGAAGAACTTCAAGAAATCGAAGGCGTGGGTCCCCAAAGAGCCCAAATCATCCATGATGGGCTCGAACAGATCGTAGAGAACTCGGCTTTCGACCGCCTGCGCTAGGCCGCGGCAAAACGAAGCGGTGACGCTGCGAGCGACCTAACCCTTAATGCGCTTGCTGATTGCGCCCACTCCCCAAACGACGAGCACCACCACTGCACCAAGAACAAAGCCGAAAATCATCGCGATAACTGTCTCGGTCAGCCACGAAGCCGCCCCCGCCACGGCAGTAAGCGCGCTGCCAACCGCGTGTCCGGAGGCCAGCATGAAGTCGTGAATCGGGTGGAACCCGAGCTCGGCAAGGCCGGAAACGAACAGGTGACCGCCCACCCACAGCATGGCTGCCACTCCCGCTACCGAAATGATTTTCAAAATGACCGGCATGGCTCGCAGCAGGAGTCTCCCTACAGCGGCGGTGCTTTTCAATTTTTGTTGGCTCATGGCCAAGCCGATGTCATCCATCTTCACCAGCAGCGCCACCACCCCATAGACGAGGACAGTTATGACGATAGCTACGGTCACCAAAGCGCCAATCTGAATCCCCAAGGTCTCATCGCGGAGCTCGTTTAGGGAAATCACCATGATTTCGGTGGAGAGAATCAGGTCGGTTCTCACCGCGCCGCTCACAATCCGTTTTTCCTCCTCGGGGCCGTTGTTGACCGCGGGAGTTTTTTCCGCTGGCTTCTCGTGGTGGAAAAAATGACCAAGAATTTTCTCGGCACCTTCAAAACAGAGATAGGTGCCGCCAACCATCAAGATGGGAGTCAGCAATCCGGGGAGAAAGTGACTTAACGTCAGGGAAACAACGAGAATAATGGCCTTATTCACCAAAGAGCCGCGGGCGATTTTGGCGATAATGGGGAGTTCTCTGGCGGGGGTGATGCCGGTCACATACTGCGGGGTGACGGCGGTATCATCTACGACAACTCCGACGGCTTTCCCACTGGCTTTGGCGGCTGCCCCAGCCACGTCATCGATAGAAGCGGCGGCGGCCTTAGCGATTGCGGCCACGTCATCGAGTAAGGCGATTAATCCTGCTGACATTTTCCCTCCTTGCGAACAGATTTAGTTTATCGAAATGACACATCCCAGGCGTTTCACCTCCGAAACGCAGTAATTTGAGGCAAAATTGAGGCATCGAGAGGAGAAAATTAATGATTCAATACACAGTTTTTGATTCGGAAGAAGACTTGGCTAGGGAATTTGCCGCGCAGGTGGCGGCGATTTTCCGAGATAAACCAACTGGAGTTCTCGGGACCGCGACAGGGTCTTCTCCTCTTGAGGTTTATCGGGTTTTGGGACGTCTCGTTGAAATCGGCGCCGTGAGCCTGAAAGAAGTCAAGACCTTCCAGCTCGACGAATACGTGGGTCTTCCGGAAGGGCATAGCCAAAGCTATCGCCGGTTTATCGAGGAAAACTTGGTGGCTTTGACGGATTTACGTTCCTACAACGTCAATGTTCCGAATCCACATTTAGTGGGAACTCCTGGGGTTGACACTTTGGATGAGGCAGCCGCAGCTTATGATGCCGCAATCAAAGACGCTGGAGGGGTGGACTTCCAGATTCTCGGAATCGGCTCGGACGGACACATTGCCTTTAATGAGCCCGGAACCCCCCTGGATTCCCGGACGCACGTGGCTAATTTGGCGGAGCAAACCATTATTGACAATGCCCGCTTCTTTGGGGGTGACCGCAGCCAAGTTCCCACCCGGTGCATCACTCAAGGGCTGGGGACGATTATGGAGGCGCGAGTCATTGGGCTGATAGCTTTGGGAGAGAATAAAGCGCAGGCAGTTCGGGACATGATTTCCGGCCCTGTGACGCCCGACTGCCCCGCTAGTGTCCTCCAAAACCATCCTAACGTGCGGGTTTACCTCGACAAGGGCGCGGCCTCGCTGCTGTAAGCCTTGTCAAGTGGTCGGGATCTCTCGCGGGTCTCGGCTACGTCTTTTTGCCTGGACTCAGGATTAGCTCGTGAGGATTTCAACATGAGACGCCCGAATTCGGGGTCTGGTGTCGAAATCCTCACGAGTTTGTATCAGGGGTCGTGCCGGAGGCGTCTTCTGGGGCTTCCGAAAGCGCGGAATTGGGTTTGCGGGAGTACCAGAGGATGACGCCCGCGCTGGCTAGCGCCACTACCGCGGTCAACAGGGAGCCTTCGATTCCGACCGAGCCGCCGGTGAGCCAATCGGGGCCCGTGAAAGACCCGTCTAGGAGGCCAAGGTTCTCTCCGGTTCCCGAGACATTTACGCCCCAAAACGCTGCTTGCATGGCGTTCCAGCCAAAATGGAGCCCGATGGGGAGCCAGAGTCGATGACGCCACAGGTAGGCGGCGCCGAGCAACGGCCCGGCTTCAATCGCCAGAGCGACAACACCGAGGCCGGTCATGCCGGGGTTCATCAAGTGCATACTGCCGAAAACCACTGTTGACAAGACGATGGCCCACACCGGTCCCCAAAATAAATCCATCAACCGAACCATGATTCCGCGGAAAAGCAGCTCCTCAAACACGCAGGCCATGAGCCCGATCCCGATTCCCACTGCGATGCCGGGGCGAAGCCCCACCGAATCCAAATGCCAATGTCCACTGAGCCATAAAAGCAGCATCGGGAGGCTGACTATTCCCGCTCCAAGCCCTACCCCGAAGGCGGTTTCTTTCACGGCACCTTCGCGTCCGAGTTCCACTACGGGGCGTTTAGCAAAGAGCTTGACCAAGAAGCGGTAGGCGAGAATTTCGAGAACACACAAGATGAGCCCTACGAGCGGGAACCACACGGGTTCGGTAAAGAAGCCGGCCTGGATTTCTTGGCCAAGCTTTTCGTCGTAACCAGTTGCGGCATAGAGAGAAATCCCTAGACCCATCACCAAGAAGTTCACGGCAATCAAGGCGATAGGGACGATGATGCCCTGCTGACAAACGCCTGTTTCTTTGGGGAATTGCCTGGGTCTAGGTGTGGGGGGAGCGTCTGCCATAGACAGTATTCTAGCCTTGTCGCTACACCGTTGGTGACGGGTCTCGCTGGCTACGTCTTTGACTGCGCCATTAATCCCCGTCCCTACCGGCTATGCGAATTGCGCGAGGGGAGGGGATTTTGCTAAACTTTCCGACTGGTGTCTGTTTTTGACAACCCAGAGCTTCTCGGAGAAACCCAAGAAGACAGCGGACTCGCGCCGTCGAGTTCCGGACGCAACCTCATCATGTTCCGTTTTTTTGCGCTGAACAAAAGGAAGGCGGGCCGGCCCCAAGACGGTGTCGTGTGCCCGCGGGGAGGCCAGAAAGCCAAAGATTCCAAGCAACCAAGAAACGGAGAAACTGTGCCAACTATTCAACAGCTCGTCCACCAAGGACGTTCTACCAAGCGCTCAAAGTCGAAGACTCCGGCTTTGTTGGGTTCCCCCCAGCGCCGTGGTGTCTGCACTCGCGTTTACACCACCACCCCGAAGAAACCGAACTCGGCGCTGCGTAAAGTCGCCCGTGTTCGCTTGTCGTCGGGCATTGAAGTCACCGCCTATATCCCCGGTGTGGGTCACAACCTCCAGGAGCACTCCATCGTGCTCGTTCGTGGAGGCCGTGTGAAGGATCTCCCCGGTGTGCGTTACCACATTGTTCGTGGCGCGCTTGACACCCAGGGGGTTCGTGACCGCAAGCAAGGCCGTTCCAAGTACGGCGCGAAGAAGGAGAAGAAGTAAGAATGCCACGTAAAGGTCCGGCGCCGAAGCGCCCGCTAATTGCTGACCCGGTTTACAACTCTCCGCTGGTCACTCAACTCGTTAACCGCGTACTCTTGGATGGTAAGAAGTCCATCGCGCAAAAGATTGTCTATGGAGCTCTGGAAGGGGTTGCTCGTAAAACTGAGCAGGATCCGATCCAAGTATTGAAGCGCGCCATGGAAAATATTCGCCCGCACCTTGAGGTTCGCTCCCGCCGCGTCGGTGGCGCGACCTACCAGGTTCCGGTGGAGGTCAAGGCCGGTCGTGCGACCACCTTGGCGCTGCGTTGGTTGGTGGATTTTTCTCGGCAGCGCCGCGAAAAAACCATGACGGAGCGCTTGATGAACGAAATCCTAGATGCTTCCAACGGCCTCGGTGCCGCAGTGAAGCGTCGTGAAGACGTTCACAAGATGGCCGAAGCGAACCGCGCGTTCGCGCACTACCGCTGGTAGAGGTTGAGAAGTGGGGACAATCGAGTCAATAGACCTGACCCCACGACTCATTTGAAGAAGAAATAAAGAGAAAACTAACGAAGGGACAACGCCCGTGGCACTAGACGTGCTGACTGACCTCACAAAGGTCCGCAACATCGGCATCATGGCACACATCGATGCTGGTAAAACGACCATGACGGAACGCATCCTGTTCTACACCGGCATCAACTACAAGATCGGTGAGACTCACGATGGCGCTTCGACCATGGACTGGATGGAGCAGGAACAGGAACGTGGTATCACTATTACGTCCGCTGCTACCACCTGTTTCTGGAAGAACAACCAAATCAACATCATCGACACCCCTGGTCACGTGGACTTTACCGTTGAGGTAGAGCGTTCCCTGCGTGTCCTCGACGGTGCCGTGGCCGTGTTCGACGGTAAAGAAGGCGTGGAGCCCCAGTCGGAAACGGTGTGGCGCCAGGCCGATAAGTACAATGTGCCGCGTATCTGCTTCATCAACAAGATGGATAAACTCGGCGCGGACTTCGACTTCTCCGTCCAGACCATCATTGATCGTCTCTCCGCTAAGCCGGTTGTGATGACCTTCCCGATGGGTGCGGAAAACGACTTCGTTGGCGTGGTTGATGTCTTGAAGCAACAGGCCGTGTACTTCCCCGAAAAGGACGCCGACGGCAACGAAACCAAGGGCGCCGTGGTGGAATACCAGGATATTCCTGAGGAATACCAGGCCAAGGCCGCCGAGTACCTGGAAAAGGCTACTGAAGAGGCTGCTGAGGCTACCGATGAGCTGATGGAGGCCTACTTGGAGAGCGGCGAGCTTTCCATCGACCAAATCAAAGAGGGGATTCGGGCTCGTACCATCAAGTCGGAAATCTATCCGGTTTTCTGTGGTTCAGCTTTCAAGAATAAGGGTGTCCAGCCTTGCTTGGATGGTGTTGTCGATTACTTGCCCAACCCGCTCGACATCGGCGAGGTCCACGGTTTCCGTCCGGGCCACGAAGAAGAAGGCGAGACCGAGGTCCGTAAACCCAACGAGAACGAGCCTTTTGCGGCGCTGGCCTTCAAGGTCGCGGTTCACCCGTTCTTCGGTAAACTCACCTACGTGCGCGTTTACTCCGGTACGGCCGCCCAGGGTACCCAGATCTACAACTCCACCAAGGGCAAGAAAGAGCGCGTCGGTAAACTGTTCCAGATGCACTCCAACCACGAAAATCCGGTGGAGGAAGCTCACGCAGGCCACATCTACGCCTTTATCGGCTTGAAAGAAACCACCACCGGTGACACCCTGTGCGCCATCGACAAGCCGATTATCCTCGAGTCGATGACTTTCCCGGAGCCCGTTATTCACGTGGCTGTGGAGCCGAAGTCAAAGGCTGACCAGGAAAAGATGGGCGTGGCAATTCAGAAACTCGCCGAAGAAGACCCGACCTTCACCGTGCGGCTTGATGAGGAAACCGGCCAGACCGTTATCGGCGGTATGGGCGAGCTTCACCTCGACATCATCATCGACCGCATGAAGCGCGAGTTCAAGGTGGAAGCCAACGTCGGCAAGCCGATGGTGGCCTACCGCGAGACCATCAAGAAGAAGGTCGAAAAGGTCGAATACACCCACAAGAAGCAGACCGGTGGTTCCGGCCAGTTCGCAAAGGTGCTGGTCACCTTCGAGCCGCTCTCAGAAGAAGAAAAGGCCGAAGGCAAGACCTACATGTTCGAGGACAAGGTCACCGGCGGTCGCGTTCCGCGCGAATACATTCCGAGCGTGGATGCGGGTATTCAAGAAGCCATGGATTCCGGCGTTTTGGCCGGCTACCCGATGGTCGATGTCAAGGCCACGTTGGAAGACGGCGCCTACCACGACGTTGACTCTTCGGAAATGGCCTTCAAGATTGCCGGCAACATGGTCTTCAAGGAAGGCGCCAAGAAGGCCTCACCGGTCATCTTGGAACCCATCATGGATGTGGAAGTCCGCACCCCGGAAGAGTACATGGGCGACGTTATTGGCGACCTGAACTCTCGGCGCGGCAACATTTCTTCGATGAACGATGCCCACGGCGTCAAGGTCGTTCGGGCCAAGGTGCCGTTGTCGGAGATGTTTGGTTACATCGGTGACTTGCGTTCGAAGACGCAGGGTCGTGCGGTGTTCACCATGCAGTTCGATTCCTACGCTGAGGTGCCGAAGTCGATTTCGGAAGAAATCGTGGCAAATCACCACGGCGCCTAGGTAAGACTGAACGCCCTTGGGAAATATGCGGAATAAATGTTTCCCAAGGGTCGTTCAAATAAACGCAAAGAAAAAACAACCCAGGTAGGAAAATCCGGAAGTAAGTGATATTCTTCTAGTTGCTTATTAATCGGAGCAAACTACCTAAAAGTCCAGGAGGAAAGAAAGAAGTGGCACAAGGCACTTACACTCACGACAAGCCGCACGTTAACGTCGGCACCATTGGTCACGTTGACCACGGCAAAACTACTCTGACCGCTGCTATCACTAAGGTGTTGGCGGAAAAGTACCCGGATTTGCCCGCGAACAAGTTCACCCCCTTTGATCAGGTGGATAACGCTCCTGAGGAACGTCAGCGCGGCATTACCATCAACGTGTCTCACGTTGAATACGAAACCCCGGCGCGTCACTACGCTCACGTGGACGCCCCTGGCCACGCCGACTACATCAAGAACATGATTACCGGCGCAGCCCAGATGGACGGCGCTATCCTCGTGGTCGCCGCGACCGACGGCCCGATGGCTCAGACCAAGGAACACATCTTGCTCGCGAAGCAGGTTGGCGTGCCGTCGATTCTCGTCGCTCTGAACAAGTGTGACTCCCCGGACGTTGACGAGGACATGCTCGAGATCGTCGAGGATGAAATCCGTGACGACCTCGAAAAGCAGGGCTTCGACCGCGACTGCCCGATCATTCACGTCTCCGCTTTGAAGGCTTTGGAAGGCGATCCGGAATGGTCCGCGAAGATCGAAGAGCTCATGGAGGCGGTTGACACCTACATCCCGACTCCAGAGCGTGACTTGGACAAGCCGTTCTTGATGCCGATTGAGGACGTCTTCACCATCACCGGTCGTGGCACCGTTGTCACCGGTCGTGTGGAGCGCGGCAAGCTACCGTTGAACTCTGAAGTCGAAATCGTTGGTATTCGCGACACTCAGAAGACCACCGTCACCGGTATCGAAATGTTCCACAAGTCCATGGACGAAGCCTACGCCGGCGAGAACTGTGGTCTGTTGCTGCGTGGCACCAAGCGTGAAGACGTGGAGCGCGGCCAGGTCGTCTGCGTCCCCGGTTCCGTGACCCCGCACACCAAGTTCGAGGGCAAGGTCTACATCTTGAAGAAGGACGAAGGTGGACGCCACAAGTCGTTCTACGACGGCTACCGCCCGCAGTTCTTCTTCCGCACCACCGACGTTACCGGCGTCATCAAGTTGCCGGAAGGCACCGAAATGGTTATGCCTGGCGACACGACTGAAATCGACGTTGAGCTGATTCAGCCTATCGCTATGGAAGAAGGCCTCGGCTTCGCTATCCGCGAGGGCGGCCGCACCGTTGGTTCCGGTAAGGTAACCAAGATCATCGGCTAGTTCCGATTGGCTGAAATCCTAGGGGGGGCGGGAAGCTTCGGCTTCCCGCCCCCCTAGGGTTTAAGGTTTGTTCTCTGCTTTCGCGTTAATCTAGGCGCAGTTTCGATATAATTCTCTGAGATTCTTCAAGTGAGCCACAGGGGAAGGAGGGGAAATGCAATCCGATGTTTTGGACGACACTTTCTATGCCACTTTGGCAGAATTCTTGTCCTGGATGCATGGTCCCCGTAAAGATGTGGTCGATGTGGAATCGGGACGATTGCTGACGAGAGTCGCCACCGCCACCGAAGATGACGCGAAAGACGCCCTGCTCTCGATGCAAGCTGCCCAAATCGTCTGGCAGGATCTCGGGAGTCTCGGACGGGCGCAAGTTATGGCTCGCTTCAGCCAAGCGCTGTGGAAATTCCAAGATGAAATCGTGGCGATGAGCCAGATGCTGAGCGGAAAGTCCCGGATTGACGCCAACGAAGAATTCCTTGATTTGCTGTCCACCACGAGGACTTCCAAATATCTGTCTCAAAAACTCGGTAAAAACCGTCGCGGCAGGGGAGCCTCCCCCTTCTCCAAGTGGCGGCTCCGTTATCGGCCCTTCGGAGTGATTGGCATGTTTACCTCTCCGGATTGGCCGCTGTCCTCGCTGAATGATGTTATGCAGGCTCTGGTTGCGGGCAATGCGGTCGTGAACTTTGTGACCCCGCAGGCATCTCTGGGCGCGGTGTTGCTCCACGCTATGCTGGTTGATGCAGGGATGCCTTTCGGGCTGTGGAAGATTATTCCCGCCACGACTTCCGGTCCGGGACGCTCCATTATTCCGGGTCTAGACATGGTGGTTGTGTTAGGCTCGCAGCAACTAGGGCGAAGGGTGGAACGCTCCGCGCAAGATGCCGGGGTGCCTTTCAAGGGTTTTCTGCAAGTCCTAAACACCGGAGTGGTCTGCGAGGATGCGAAATTCGACCATGCGGTGCGGGGGATTGCGCGGGCAGGTTTTCAATGCTCCGGGCAGACTGTTAACTCTGTTGAGGTGGCTTTTATTCAGGACACCATCTTTGATGACTTCAAAATGGCCCTGAAAGACTTCGTGGAAGACCAAATTACTATTGGCCCGCTGTCGGATTTCAGTACGACAATGGGGACAATGTTGAACCCCAAGCGCGTGCGGGTTCTGCATGACTATGTCAAAGATGCCGTGGCGCTGGGAGCGGAACTCGTCACCGGAGGCGAGCCTCGTCCCAGTCTGGGGGAGAGCTTCTTTGAACCCACGATTCTTGCCAAGGTGCCTCGTTCGGCAAAAGTCTTTGGTCGCGAATTCCACGGCCCCATGGTTTGCCTTCTGCCATTCCACGACCTTTCAGAAATCACCCGCTTTTTAGGGGTATCGCGTCACCCGTACTGTACGTATTTATTTACCCGCTCCAGAGAGACTATGCGCGAGTTCCTTGAGGCTTCGAGCACTTCCGCAGTTTCCATCAACGACTCATATATGACCTTATACTCAGCGTGGCAGGCTCCCATTCAGGGAATCAAGGACACCGGCAATGGCATCCGTCACGGAATGGAATCCATCACCCAGTATGCCAGAATCCAGTCAACTACGAGACAATGGGGACGGATTTGGGTTCCTGACGTGATAGAGCCGAATAATATCGTCGAACGCGTCACGTTTTTCTCAGCCAAAATGGCAGTACGAACTTCGATGTTTTCCTCGTTCTCTCTCTCCCCCCCCCTTGACGCATCTCATGCGAAGCTTGCGGCTGAGCCTGAGCCGAAATAATCACGGATCGGTATCGTCTTTTCCGCAAACCGCTTGATGAATTAACAAACTCAGAGAAAACCTTGGAGAGGAGGTGGCATGAATCTTCCAGATGGAATCGATCAAGAATTCCTTGACGCATTGTTCGCAGCAGCTTCCACCGAAAATGGTGAGGCTGTGGATATCTATGATGTGCAACACTGGGAAGTCATCGGGGAGATTCGCTGTTCCACGATTGAAGATGCGTTTAATTCTCTCTCTCACGCCAAAGTCATGTCGGTTCAATGGACCAACAGCGGAAGCTACCAGCGCTCGAGGATTCTCTACCGGTTCTTGCGTCAAGTTTTGCGTCATCAGGAGTCCATCCTCGGTCTTTCCCAGCTCTTGAGCGGAAAATCTCGAGTAGATGCCACTGAAGAATATCTTGACATCTTGAGCCACTCTCTGTCCACGAAACGGGCTTTAAAGCATTTGATGAAACTTCGACGCGGGAGCGGAGCCGTCCCGATGTCTTCCTACCGAGTGGAACGAAAGCCGCTCGGTGTGGTGGGGCTCTTTTCCTCTCCGGATTTCCAGCTATCCATGGTGTGCGATCTCCTGACTGCGGTGATGGCAGGGAATACGGTCGTGAATTTTGTTACTCCACAAGCAGCCATAGGCGCCTTGATGATGAAGGCTCTCTTGGTGAGCGCCGGTCTTCCCTCGGACGTGTGGAGGATCGTGGTTTCTCCCACGGTCGATTTGGGGATGAAACTTATCCCGGGATTGGACTACGTCTCTATCGTGGCTTCCACGGAAACCTGCCGTAAGGTCGCGAAACAATGCGGCTTCTATTCTGTCCCCGTGACTTTTTTCGGGACGTTCAAGAATGTGGCGGTGATTCTCGAAGACGCGAAGCTGTGGAATGCGGCCAAAGGCTGCGCGCGGGCGGCTTTCCAAAACGCCGGACAGTCTATTTCCGGCCTGGAAGTCATATTTGTGCAAGAACGGGTGAAAGAGCCCTTTGAGGAACTCCTCGCCGAATATACTCGAGATCAACTTCGGTTGGGGACTTATCACGAGAAAAATGCCGCGGTAGGCTCCTTGCTGCGCCCCGAAAGAGCGAATTATAGCCGCTATATAGTTGAGCAGCTTCTGACAAAAGGCGGGAGAGTACTCACGGGAAGTCACGCGAGGCCTGAGGTCTCACCGACATTTTTCGAACCGACCATCGTGACGGATTTGCAGTCTGCCCAATCGCTTTTGACCACGGAGTTTTATGGGCCGGTGGTCGCGATAGTGCCGTTCCGCGACGTGACGGAAGTCATCGGACATTTGACGAAATCACGCATTGTAAACTCTGCCTGTCTTTTTACTCAGGATATGGAGTTTGTGACGAACTTCATTAATAACATCGAGGTTTCAACGGTTTTGGTAAACGATACCTACCTCTCACTGCGGGGTTCCTGGCAAGCGACGATGCCGGTGCGCGAGGAAACTGGGCAGGGCATCCGACACGGCTTGGAGGCAATGTACCAATACACCAGACCTTTTTCCGCCACCCGGCTCAAGCATATTTCCTGGGTTCCAAAAGATCTCCGAACCGGTAACTGGACCGAACGCATGACTTTCGCCGTGATGGGGATTAATTCGTGGATGTCACGCCACGTTACGGACACGATCCTGATTCAGGCGCTTAAGACCCTGTGGTGGTATCTGCGAGATCGTGTTATAGGGCCAGTTTAGGCGTTTGCCGGTTTTTTCGGGATTTTCAGCAGGTTCACCGGTGCTCAAAATGTGAGACAAACTTTTCCCAAAACATGAATCGCGCTAGGGTAAATGCAAGTTTTCCGAGGAAAAGGATGTTTACCATGCGCAAACTGTTTGTTCCCATTGCGGCTGGAACCTTGGCTCTGGCTTTGACCGCCTGCGGAGGAACCCCGGCGAAGTCGTCCACGTCTGGGAGTCCTGCGGCTGATGACGGCAAATACAAGGTTGGGATTAGCCAAATTGTGAGCCACCCCTCTTTGGACGCCTCCGTAAAGGGCTTCAAGTCGGCTCTAAAAGATGCCGGCCTGGAGGTTACCTATGATGACCAAAACGCCCAGAACGACCAGGGCACCGCGAGTTCTATCGCGGCGAAGTTTGCCACCCAGGATCTCGATTTGATCTTGGCGGTGGCAACCCCGATGGCTCAGGCCGTAGCCGGTAAAGTGACGGATGTGCCGGTGCTGTTCACCGCAGTGACTGATCCGGAGGCCGCGAAGCTGGTGGCTTCTAACAATGCCCCCGGGGGAAACGTGACGGGAACGACTGATATGAATCCGGTGGCGGAACAGATCGACCTCGTAAAGCAGGTTAAGCCCCAAGCCAAGAAAGTTGGCATCATTTATTCTTCCGGCGAGGTGAACTCCGAGGTGCAGGTGAAACTGGCTCGCGAGGAAGCCAAGGCTCAGGGTCTGGAAGTCGTGGAAAAGACGGTGACAAACTCCTCCGAGGTGGTTCAAGCTGCCCAGGCTTTGGAAGGCGTTGATGCCATCTATGTCCCGACCGATAACACGGTGGTTTCCGCGCTGGCTTCTGTGATTCAGTACGCTGAGGCCAACAAGATTTTGGTCGTGGTCGGCGAGTCGGATTCCGTATCCAAGGGTGGGGCTTTGACCTACGGCTTGGATTACGAGACTTTGGGACGTCAGACCGGTGAGATGGCCGTGAAGATCCTGAAGGGCGGGGCTAAGCCGGAAACCATGGCGGTGGAGGCCCAAAAGACCCCGCAGCTCGTCGTGAATCCGAAGGCCGCGGAGCGGATGGGTTCCCCGCTTCCGCAAGAACTCCTCGATAAGGCCGATAAGACCGTCGAATAAGCTTAGGAAGTTCGACCGAATTTCGATTTAATAGGAGAAACGAATAATTCGGGAAAGATAAGAGATTAACTTATGATTGCAGCGCTTGACCTCGGGCTCATATACGCCCTGATGGCCTTGGGGGTTTACCTCACCTTCAGAATCCTTGACTTCGCGGATCTCACCATCGACTCCAGCTTCACGACCGGCGCTGCCACCTGCGCGGTCCTGATTGTCGGGGGAGTGAGCCCCTGGCTCGCGACCGTGGCCGGCTTCGGGGTAGGACTGGTCGCGGGGTTCGTTACGGGCCTGCTCAACACGGTCGGGAAGATCCACCCGCTTCTGGCCGGTATCTTGACCCAGATTGGTTTGTGGTCGGTGAACCTCCGCATCATGGGGAAAGCCAACGTTTCCCTCCTTGGAGCCGATACTGTGTTTAGCCCGCTGGCTAACGGAAACCTCTTGGGAACCTGGGTCTCGGTCGGAATTCTCGCGGCTTTCGTTTCGATTTTTGGGGTTGCGCTGACCTGGTTTCTCTCTACGAACCTGGGGCTTAGTCTGCGAGCCACCGGAGACAACGAAGAAATGTCCCACGCCCAAGGCATTAACTCAAACACGGCGAAACTCATCGGCTTGGCTCTCTCCAACGGCCTGGTGTCTCTGTCCGGCGCGCTGTTTTGCCAGTACAACGGATTCGCTGACATCTCGATGGGGGTTGGTCTCATCATTGCCGGTCTCGCCTCGGTCATCATCGGCACGGCCGTCGTCCCGACCGGTCGAGTCTGGGTGGCGGTCGTCGCGGTTATCGCCGGCTCGATTGTTTACCGCCTCATTATTCAAGCGGCCTTGATGATTCCGGGATTCGACGCCAATGACATGAAACTGCTATCGGCCGTCATCGTTGTTATCGCGCTGATTGCCCCGCGATGGAAGAACTTCCGGTTGTTCAAGAGCAACGACCCGAAAGCCGAATTCGGTGAGGTTCAGCCTTGGGACATGGCCGACGCGGAAGAACTCGATTCGGGAGATACCCGTCCGGCCGACAAGAATCTCACTAAGCGGACGAAACGGAAGGGGGCGTGAAAATGCTAGAACTCGAACATATTTCCAAGGCGTTTTTCCGCCGCACCATCAACGAGAAGATTGCGCTGCGGGACGTGTCTTTGCGCCTTGCCGAAGGCGACTTCGTGACGATTATTGGCTCCAACGGGGCCGGTAAATCCACTTTGTTGAATGTTGTCTCTGGGCGCTATCGCCCCGATCTTGGGAGAGTCATCATTGATGGTCACGACGTGACGCGACAGCCGGACTATAAAGTTGCCCGCTATGTCGGACGCGTCTTCCAAGACCCGATGGCAGGGACCTGCCCGCACTTGACCATTGAAGAAAACCTCGCAATCGCGTGGGCCAGGACCCACGGTCATGGGCTCGGGCTCGGGGTCACTCGGGCGCGCAAGGCCCAGTTCCGCGAGGAGCTAAAGATCCTGGAACAAGGGCTGGAGGAACGTTTGACCGCCCGCGTCGGGCTGCTTTCCGGTGGACAGCGCCAAGCCCTGTCGCTCGTGATGGCGGTGTTCACTAAACCGAAGATTCTCTTGTTGGACGAACACACTGCCGCCCTTGACCCGACCCGCGCGGAACTGATCACGAACCTCACCCGCGAGTTGGTCGCGAAACACAACCTCACGACCCTGATGGTGACGCACAATATGGAGCAAGCCCTAACGCTAGGGAATCGCCTGATAATGATGCACGAAGGCCAGATCATTTTCGAGCTAAGCGGGGAGGAAAAGGCGAAGGCATCCGTCGATGATCTCTTGGCCGAGTTCGCAAAGTTCAAAGGCGCGGCGCTCTCCGACCGAACTTTATTGTCCTAAACGCTAGTTACTAGGTTCGTCCAAAGCGGAAAGGTACAAGATGCGGATTGCTCTGGTGGATGATGATGCTTTTGTGCGGGGTCTTTTGGTGTCGACTTTGGGGCAGGAGCCAGGAGTTGAGGTGGTGTGGGAAGCGGGTTCAGGTGAGGAGTCGCTTGAGAAATTTGCGGTGGAACCCGTTGAGCTGATTTTGATTGATTTGCAGATGCCTGGCATGGGTGGCACGGCGACGATTCAGGCCTTTCAAAAACTCGATAATCCTCCGATGATGATTGTGGTTTCGACCTTGACTACTACTGATAAAGTACAGGCAGCTTTTCGCGCGGGAGCGCGGGGTTATTTCATGAAGGAGGACAATCCGGCTTTGATTGCGGATTGTTTAGGGCGGGCCTTGCAAGGCGAGTTGGTGTTTTCATCTAAATGTTCGATGGTTGTGGTGGAACAGCTCAAGGGCGCTTCGACTGTCGCTCCCTCGAAAATGAGCGGGGAATCTGTTTGGGAAGGGGTTCTTACCGACCGGGAGCTGGAGATTGTGGGACTTTTAGCGGATTCTTTGGAGACTAAGGAGATTGCGCGGCGGCTCGGGACGAGCATTGAAACTGTGAAGAAACAGGTTCAGTCTTTAATGGCGAAGCTTGGGGTTAATAACCGCGCGGGTGCGGTGGCAGCAGCATTCCGGGCGGGGCTACTGCGATGAAGAGGAGCAGTTCCAGGCTCGCGCCGCTGTGGTTGTGGCTGCGCCGGTATTGGTATCCGTTGTTGATTATTATGATTGCAATCTACCAGTTTGTGCGGCTCCTGCTAGTTGGTCCAGTTCTAGCTAATTGGATTGCCTGGCTTTTTATTCTGGTAGCTGAAGCTGCCTCCGTCTGGTTCCGTCGTGAAGGTTTACTGGCAGTGTGTGCGGTTGCTGCTGTGTTAGCTGTTTCACCAGTTACCTTTACCTCTTTTGCTGATATTTCGTTATTCGCGATTGGATACTTATGTGCTACCACCCCTGCCTGGATTGGGATAGGCGCCGGAGCTGTCACTGCCCTCTCTCTTATATACGGTTTCTACCTGGCGGAAGAGGATTTTAATAATTCTTTTGGGGCAATACTTTATGGTGTGATTCCAATTGCTGTGGGGTTGACAATAGCGTACAATCGGCGTTTGCTTGAGATGGAGCAGGTGCGTCGTCGTTTACAGTTGGCTCAACAGAGCCAGGATTTCGCCACTGAGGTTCATGATTCGATTTCTCATGTGTTGGTACAGATTAGTATTCTATCCGAGGCAAAGCTCTCAACTGTTGCTCAGGACCAGGCTGACCATTTGGAACAGATAAACGGGCTGTCTGCTCGAGGATTACGTGAAATGCGTGACTTAGTGAAGGAGCTGCAATCAAGGTCGCAGCAGTGGGCTTTACTGGCTGGCGGGGAAAAGGCTCCCCAAATGATAGAGGACACGGCAGATGCTTGTGTAAATTCTGATTTTGGGTCTGTTTTACAGGAGTTTTCGGACGCGTTGCAACGTGCTGGTTTCACCTTGGAGTTGCAGATTCAAGGAGACACGGAAAGCGTGCCACCTTCTACGGCTACCGTTTTGGCAGATTGCCTTCGTGAGATTTCCACCAACATTATGAAGTATGCCGATGCTACGCAGCCTGTGGCGTTATTGCTGCGTATTAACGCGAGTCGGGTTCGCCTCTATTGCGCCAATGAAGTAAAGGACGGAGGCGCGAATTTTCCCAGTTCCGGACATGGCCTCGTCGGAATAAAACGCCGCGTGGAAAGCCTCGGAGGCCAGGTAGAAACAGCCCTGGATGATGCCACCTGGAGCATAACTATTGGCGTTTAACAGCTTTTAGACACAAAACCAGTTCAAGGGAGAGGGGAGTTCCTTGCAGGGAAAATAAAGCGCCTTGCCTGGTTCTTGGTGATCTCCGCTTGATCTGACAGAAATGGCGGAACTTACCAATCTGGATGTGTCTCTTTGGAGAATGGTTGACGTTGTCGGGGCAGAAGAACCCAGAGCGATGAGGGCAGACAAGATGATTCCTAAACTTTTCATACTGACATCGTCGTCGCGAACTCCGGAGCTGTCTATACCCCAAACAGTTACCCAAAAGATACCCCCATTGGGGTATGGACGGTTTGTCCATGCTGGTTTAGATTCAGATTGTCTAAACTGACACAATAGCAATGAACAGGAGACAAACTATGAGAACGCAAGGTTTAATATTTAGAGTTGGTGCGACTCTGTTGGGGACAGCAATTTTTGTCAGCATGGCTGGAACGGCTGCCACACCAGCTTTTGCGCATGCTTAAGAGCCATCTGGAAGCAACTCGGATGTGGAAGTCATGAAAGCATCAGGATTGACTGCGGATGATCTTCAATATTATGCGGATAGGGACAAGAACTTCATGGATAAGGCCATTAAGGATAACTTGCCTGCTTCGGAAACTAGGAGTACAAGCACAAGAGCTACGGTATATAGCCCCAAACCAGGTGAGCCTGGTGAAATTTGGGTTTCAACTTTTGGAAATAGTTCCGGAAGTAGTTCCCTCGTCGGACATGCCGCCATTGTTTCTAACAATAAAAGCGTAACTATAGAGTCTTTTGCGAAGAGTCATTCTTCCATAGGCTTGGATGGGGTGCAGCGGTATCCTAACGGTTGGCAGAATAAACCTGGTGGAAAGATTCTGTTAGGAAACAAGGTTTCTAGCCTTCAGAAACGTCAGGCCGCAGCGAATTGGGCCTCATCTCAAGTTGGTAAGCCATATAACTGGAATTTTTTCAACAAGTGGGATACCAGTAGGTATTACTGCTCTCAGTTAGTTTGGCGTGCCTGGTTGACTCAGGGGAATGATATCGACTACGTTACGATTGATTCAATCGTCACTCCAGCGGAATTAGTGAATTCTTCGGCGACTGTCACCTTATGGGCAACAAATGGCTGAAGCTTCAACAGGTAGCTCCAAGCGTTGGAGGTGGAGCATAGCGCTTCTAATGGGAATTGTTCTCAGTTCTTGTGCCAGTGCTCCACCTTCTCACGAGGGAAAGTTCAATCTTCTCCCAGATGAGAATCTCATCATCCAGAGCAGTTTTGAGGAGTCTTATGCTGTGGCCGGCAAACCCGAAGCTGTGGCTAGGAAATTGATGCCCCTCCCAGATTTTGACTATTCTCATCAGACAGATTTGGATGGCCCGACGGTGTATATTGCGGCTAGTCGAAGCGACGGCCTCTTACGTATAGACAAGAAGGGTAATTGGAAATGGGTAGAAACTGAAGAACTAGGTGACTTTGGTGGCTATACGGCGCTTGCGGGACTTCCCGACGGTGGTTCTATCGTGGCAAAAAACAAATTGTCTTACAATCTCCCTGATGGAAGCTATCCCGAGAAGGTATTTCGTCTTGATTCAGAGGGAAAAGTGCTGTGGTCCACCATCGTCTCGTTGTATGTTAATCAAGTGTCCGTTGCTGATAGTTATGTAATAGTAAGCGGCGATAATGGCACAGGTATAGACAACAATCCGCGTTATGCGGTTCTAGATTTAGCTGACGGAACTGTTGTTTCGGAAAAAACAGTTCAAACTCCAGAAGAATGGTACACTTTCAGTGCCTGTGAAATCAAATCCCAAACGGTGTATTGTATTGTAGGATACACAGGCGATACCGGTATGTGGAACAATTTTCTAGTAAAATTTTCGCTGAAAAATGGCACGCAATTAGGTGAACCGATATATTTAGAGAATGAAATTTACCATGTAAAATATATGAACGGGGCTTTTTATGGCCTAAGGACGCACGAAGGCGATGACATCACTTTATGTTCATTTGATCTTGATGGGAAAAAATTGGTCGACATGGTGCTAGATATTGACCTGAACTCGCCGGTGGTTAACAAGCTATATGCACGAGGCAAGTACCTGTTTATTCCCTTTTGGGCAACAGAAGCAGAGAAAACCAAATTAGCTGTAAGGAAAGCACAGGGTCTGATTCGTTTGGATACCGAGACAGGCAAAACGACGGCGCAAACCTTTAGTATACCGAAATCCGTTTACTTAGGTGGTGCCCCAATCATCCCAGCTGATTGGTTCTTCCACTAAATCCTGACATGTAGGGCAAACTTAGGTGGTTGAAAGCTAACTGGTGAAAGTGCCGGAATCTATTGTTGTCTCCTGGTTGGATTCTATCACCGGTCGAGTCCTAGAATAGTGTAAACGTTACGCATCACGTCCCACAATAAAGCCGAACGTTGAGACTGAACCGCCGGGGATACGCTGGCGCTCTCACCGAGAGAATCCAGGTCAAACTCGAGCTGGTCGGGGTGTAATTCCTTACGGGCAGCCTCCATCGAGACCGCCTACTCTGCTTCAGAATGTGCCGAACCTAAATGCTTCAAGACGCGGCTCGTCTGGCACTCCTTCGCCACGAGCTGCACCGCCGTGGCAACTGAAGCCGTCCGAACCTTTACGCGAAAACGGGTACATGACCCCATCCTAACTAACAGATTAGTGACCCAAATACGCCAAACAAAACCCTCTGAACTTCGAAGACATTAAGCAAATCGCAGAAAATCTTAAAACCTGTACGAGTCAGGTTTGAGAACTGTTTGGCGCGCCAATCCTTATGGTGCCAGTGTGAGGAGAACGGTGAAGATGATTCCTAAACTTTTCATGTTTACAGCGGGTCCCGCGCGCTACCGGCTGTCTATACCCCAGCCCCTTACCTAAAAGATACCACCCTCGGGGTATAGACGGATAGTTCCGCGATAGGCGAGGCTGGTAATATGTTAGCTATTAAATGTTGCTTTAGAATAGGGAGCGGATATGAAAACCAGATTAACATCGATTATAGCAGGAGTCGTTGCAGCAAGTCTGAGTATCTTCGCGATAACACCAGCCGCGGTTGCCGAGCCGAATGTAAGTAGCGACAGTACTTCTACTATACAAGGCTATGAGGTGACTGAAAGTGAAATGGAGCAATTTTCAAAGGATATAGAAACTATTTTCACACGTTATGTCATCTATGATGGAACTGAATTTAAGGTCAACGGTTGGAGTGTCCTTATTGATGGGTATTATAAGAATATCCAACAGTTTAGGAATCTAGCCCAAGTTCTTAACGATCCAAATCTTGCGTATACCATTACTGATACTGAGAAAAGAGATGCGGTGGCCTTTGGACAGTGTTTGCTTTTTTCCGCTTTGGGTATCTCTGCGACTGCTCTTACTGCGGCTGCGTGGGCTGAAATCGGCACGGCGGTAGCGGCTTGGAACTGGGGTCTTGCGGCAACAACGGTTCTGTGAATTGTTGCTCCTCTAGTGGCTAAAGGTGCTATAAAGGCTCTTGGAGGTCCGGCTGCTATCGCGGTTGCTCTAGGGTTCGCTGCGGCAGGTTGTCGAGGTACATTGTGAAATTTATGAGGTGAGCCATGAAAACGTCAATGCATCATAAACTGAGTGTAATTACGGTGGTGATTTACTTTGTCAGCTCTTACGTAGTGCTCACTCCGTTTATTTACTGGGCGCGTTCTGATGCGGACAGCTACCTCGAGTCACTAGTTACCCCTAGTGATGTTGTTCATACTGCAATTTTGGCGACAGTAGTTACTGTTATAGCAGCGGTTTCTTTACATAAGCGTCGTTCTGATAATTCCAATATGTAGGGGTAAAGACATCGCTGTAACATGGGGAAGTAGTTGAGGAAATGCTCTAACTCTAACATTATTAGAGTACCTTACAGTAAGTTTTAGAGTATCGCGTCCCACAGCCTTATTGGCGTTAATTGATAATTCGTCACGCCGTGGGTTGAGACCCTCTAGATGTGATTCTCCCTGCCGGCTTCAATAACCGCACGAATTTGCCACGGGGGAGCCTAGAAGTGTAAGCTATTTCCTCGGCGCGTCTTGAGGCCAGCAGGCCTCTGCAGAGCGCTCCTCCTCAAGGAAAAGCCTTGGGAGTCTTGGAAATCCAACGATGCAAGTTTTTGCCGTGTTGTGACTAAAAAATGCGACACGCCCGAGAGCGTGCATCGGTGAAGAACCAGTTAGAGGAAAGGTTGGAAGCCATGGCGGGACAAAAAATCCGCATCCGGCTGAAGTCGTATGATCACGATGTCATCGACTCCTCGGCGAAGAAAATCGTCGAGACGGTAACCAGTGCTGGCGCTACCGTAGTCGGACCTGTGCCCCTGCCGACCGAAAAGAACGTCTATGTCGTTGTTCGGTCGCCACATAAATATAAGGACAGCCGCGAACAGTTCGAAGTTCGCACCCACAAGCGCCTTATTGACATTATTGACCCCACGCCGAGTGCGGTCGATTCGCTGATGCGTCTCGAACTGCCCGCTGACGTGAATATCGAGATTAAGCTGTAAGGAGGGCCAAATGACTACAGGAACACTGGCCCCGGTGAAAGCTTTAATCGGGCGAAAACTTGGAATGACCCAGGTCTGGGACGAAGATGGCATGCTCATCCCCGTGACCGTGGTCGAAGTAGATAAAAACGTAGTAACCGATGTCCGTACTCAGGATCGCGATGGCTATGCCGCGGTTCAGTTGGGCTTCGGGAAAATGGATGAGCGCAAGGTCACCAAGCCGATGGCGGGACACTTCGCCAAATCTGGGGTAGAACCTCGCCGTCACCTGGCGGAAGTTCGCACCACCGATGCTGAAACCTATGAGCTCGGCCAAGAACTTGGGGCTGACACTTTCGAGGCGGGATCCTTGGTTGACGTTTCCGGAAACACCAAGGGCAAGGGTTTTGCCGGTGTGATGAAGCGCCACGGTTTCCAAGGCGTTTCTTCCTCTCACGGTTCCCACCGTAACCACCGCAAGCCTGGTTCTATTGGCGCCTGCGCGACCCCCGGTCGCGTCTTCAAGGGCCTGAACATGGCCGGTCGTATGGGCGGGGAACGCCGCACGATTATGAACCTGAAGGTGCAGGCCGTGGACGCGGATAAGGGCTTGGTCGTCGTGACCGGCGCTATCCCCGGTCCCAAGGGTGGCATCGTGATGATTCGCTCGGCTGTGAAGGGAGACTAATCATGACTGAAACCCGCAATATTGACATTCTCGATGCGTCCGGCAAGAAAACCGGAACTGCGGAACTTCCGGGAGACGTGTTCGACCTCGACTTGAACATTCCTTTGGTTCACCAGGTCGTCAACGCCCAGCTCGCTGCGGCTCGCCAGGGCACGCACGCGACCAAGACTCGCGCTGATGTTTCCGGTGGTGGCAAGAAGCCGTTCCGTCAGAAGGGCACCGGTCGGGCTCGTCAGGGTTCGATTCGCGCCCCGCAGTTTGCTGGTGGCGGTATCGTTCACGGTCCGCAACCGCGCGACTACTCTCAAAAGACCCCGAAGAAAATGAAGGCCGCGGCTCTCCGCCAGGCGCTTTCCGATCGGGCTCGGGCCGGTCGCATCCACGTTTTGAGCGATTTCGGCGTCACCGAAACCCCGTCCACCAAGGCCGCTAAGGCTGCTTTGACCGGCGTGGTTGACAATCGTCGCGCCCTTATCGTTTTGACCCCCGAGGTCGATGACGTGGTGGCTTTGAGTGTAAACAACCTCGCGGAACATCACGCGCTCTTCGTTGGTGAACTCAACACCTACGATGTGTTGGCCAACGATGACGTGGTGTTTTCCTCCACGGCCCTCGATTCCTTCTTGAAGAAAGGGGAAGATAAATGAGCTTGCTACCAGCAAAAGATCCTCACGACATCATTTTGAAGCCGGTTGTGAGTGAGAAGTCCTACAACCTGATTGACCACGGACAATACACTTTCCTGGTCGATCCGAAGGCCAATAAGACGGAAATCAAGCAGGCCATCGAAGCCATCTTCAAGGTCAAAGTGGAATCCGTCAACACCCAAAACCGGACCGGCAAGCGCGTGCGTACCCGTACCGGTTGGGGCAAGCGAAACGACACCAAGCGAGCCATCGTCACTTTGCGTGAAGGCTCCATCGACGTCTTCGGACAACAGGCTTAAGGGGGAGAGAACAAATGGGAATCCGTAAGTACAAGCCGACCACCCCGGGTCGTCGCGGGGCCTCCGTGGCTGATTTCGAGGAAATCACTCGCGATCATCCGGAGAAGTCCTTGCTGCGTCCGCTCCACAAAACCGGTGGGCGCAATAACCTCGGTCGCGTGACCAGCCGCCGTCGCGGTGGAGGTCACAAGCGCCAATACCGCGTGATTGACTTCCGTCGTCACGACAAGGATGGCATTCCAGCAAAGGTGGCCGAGATCGAATACGATCCGAATCGCACCGCTCGTATTGCCCTGATTTCTTACGCAGACGGCGAGAAGCGTTACATTCTCGCTCCGGCGAAGTTGAAGAAGGGCGATCCGATTGAGCAGGGTCCCGGCGCGGATATCAAACCCGGCAATAACTTGCCGTTGAAGAATATTCCGCTCGGTACCACCATCCACGCTATCGAGTTGCGTCCCGGTGGCGGAGCCAAGATTGCTCGCTCCGCTGGCGCTTCGGTGCAGTTGGTTGCGAAGGAAGGCAAGATGGCGCAGTTGCGTATGCCTTCCGGCGAAATCCGCAACGTGGATGCGCGCTGCCGCGCGACGATTGGCGAGGTTGGCAATGCTGACCAGGCCAACATTGACCTCGGTAAGGCGGGCCGTTCCCGCTGGTTGGGACGTCGCCCGAAGGTTCGCGGTGTCGTCATGAACCCGGTGGATCACCCGCACGGTGGTGGCGAAGGCCGCACTTCCGGTGGTCGTCATCCGGTGAGCCCGTGGGGCAAGCCCGAGGGTCGAACCCGTAGTAAGAAGAAGGCGTCGAATCAGTACATTGTCCGTCGCCGTAAGTCTGGCAAGAATCGCTGATAGGGGAGTTCGAATATGCCACGCAGTTTGAAGAAAGGCCCCTTTGCTGACGATCACCTCCAGAAGAAGGTGGACGCGCAAAACGAGGCCAATACGAAGAACGTGATTAAGACTTGGTCGCGCCGCTCGATGATTACCCCGGACTTCCTGGGTCACACCATCGCGGTCCATGACGGTCGCAAGCACGTGCCGGTGTTCATCACCGAAGCCATGGTCGGTCACAAGTTGGGCGAGTTCGCTCCGACGCGTACCTTCCGCGGCCACTCTAAAGACGACAAGAAAGGACGCCGCTAAAGCGGGAGGAGGTAAATCATGAAAGCAACAGCTCATTCCCGCTATGTCCGCGTCACGCCGCAAAAAGCGCGTCGCGTCATGAACGAAGTTCGCGGTCTGTCCGCTAATCGCGCGCTCGACTTGTTGAAGTTTGCTCCGCAGAAGCCGGCCGTGCCGATTCGCAAGGCTCTCGTTTCCGCGCTCGCTAACGCCGAACAGGCCGCCCGCAACGCCGGTAAGTCCTTCGATGTCGATGAAATGTTCGTTGTCGAAGCCTATGTCAACGACGGTCCGACCATGAAGCGTTTCCGCGCTCGCGCCCAGGGACGCGGGGCTCGCATCTTGAAGCGTACTTCTCACCTCACGGTGGTCGTTGGTGATGCCGAGGATAAGCGCGAGATCGCTTCACCTTGGAAGAAGGAAGTTCGCACGTCTAAGACGGTAGCCGCCGAGCGCGCCGAGGCTAAGGCCGCGGCTGCCAAGACGGCTAAGAAGCCTGCGGCTGCTAAGGATGACGCGGAAGAATCCGCTCCCAAGACCGCCGCCAAGAAGCCAGCCGCGAAGACGACTTCCACCAAGTCCGCTGCCGCCAAGAAGACTCCGGCTAAGACCGCTGAGAAGGCGACTGAGAAGACAACGGAGACCAAGGCCGCGACTGCGAAGAAGGCCCCGGCCAAGACGGCTGCTAAGGACGACGCTGAGAAGGGAGCGAAGTAAGTATGGGTCAAAAAGTTAACCCCACTGGATTCCGTCTCGGAATCACGACGGAACATCGTTCCCGCTGGTTTGCCGATTCGACTAAACCCGGCCAACGGTACCGCGATTTCGTGAAGGAAGATGTGGCGATTCGTCGCCTCATGGAAGACAAGCTCGAGCGCGCCGGTATCTCCAAGGTGGAAATCGAGCGTACCCGTGACCGCGTTTCGGTGGATCTCTACACGGCTCGTCCCGGTATCGTTATCGGACGTCGCGGTGCGGAGGCTGACCGTTTGCGCGCCCAGCTCGAAAAACTCACCGGCAAGCAGGTGCAGCTGAATATCCGTGAAGTCAAGAATCCGGATATCGACGCCCAGCTCGTGGCGCAGTCGATTGCTGAACAGCTTTCGGCCCGTGTGTCTTTCCGTCGCGCCATGCGCAAGGGCATCCAGTCCGCGCAGCGCGCCGGCGCTAAAGGCATCCGCGTGCAGTGCTCGGGTCGCTTGGGTGGCGCGGAAATGTCCCGCTCCGAGTTCTACCGCGAAGGACGTGTGCCCTTGCACACTCTGCGCGCGAACATTGACTACGGCTTCTTTGAGGCTCGCACCACTTTCGGACGCATCGGCGTCAAGGTGTGGATCTACAAGGGCGACTTGACCGAACGCGAGTTCTCTCGTCTCCAAGCCGAGCAGGCTGGACGTCAGGGACGCCGCGGGGATCGCCACGGAACCCGTCGCTCTCGTGCCGATCGCCCCGCCGACCAGGCCGCAGAAACTACTAAGACCGAAACCGCTCCCGAGGCTCTCCCCGAGACCGCTGCGGCGAGCGCGACGACTGAAAAGGAGGCGTAACCAATGCTGATTCCTCGTCGTACTAAATGGCGTCGCCAGCACCGCCCCGGGCGGAAAGGCTATGCCAAGGGTGGTACCGAAATCGCTTTCGGTGATTACGGTATCCAGGCTCTCGAAGGAGCCTACCTGACCAACCGCCAGATTGAAGCAGCCCGTATTGCCGTGACCCGTCACGTCAAGCGTGGTGGCAAGATTTGGATTAATATTTTCCCGGATCGCCCCTTGACGAAGAAGCCGGCCGAAACCCGTATGGGTTCCGGTAAAGGCTCCCCGGAATGGTGGGTGGCACCGGTGAAACCCGGACGCGTCCTGCTAGAAATCAGTGGCGTTTCCGAAGATCTGGCCCGGGAAGCGTTGTCTCGCGCGCAGCATAAGCTGCCGATCAAGACTCGTTTCGTAACGCGCGAAGGTGGTGAGTAATCGATGATCGGTTCTAAAGGTTTGGCTACCAATGATTTGGACGCCATGGACAACGAACAGTTGGCGGTGAAACTCAAGGATGCAAAGCAGGAGCTTTTCAATCTGCGTTTTGCCCAGGCAACTGGTCAACTCGAAGATCACGGGCGGATCAAGGCCGTGCGCCGCGATGTGGCCCGCATCTACACCATCTATCGTGAGCGGGAGCTGGGCATCCGCACCGAGCCGAGCGTGAAGGAGTAAACACAATGGCTGAAGTTACAGAAAAGGTGGAGCGTAATCACCGCAAAGTGCGTCGTGGCTATGTTGTCTCCGACAAGATGGACAAGACCATTGTCGTTCAGCTCGAAGACCGCATGAAGCACCCGCTTTATGGCAAGGTTATGCGCAAGACCAAGAAGGTCAAGGTTCATGATGAAGAGAACACCGCCGGTATCGGCGACTTGGTCGTCATCATGGAGACCCGTCCGCTGAGCGCCACCAAGCATTGGCGTCTCGTGGAAATCGCTGAAAAGGCGAAGTAACACAATCTCTCAGAGGCTCGTTTGTTAACCCGAGCAAGCCTTTCTTTGGGTAGAGGAACATCTCGGTAGGAACCCTACCGAGATGTTCCGTTTTTAGGAATCGATTTGTTTGCATAGACCTGCTATCCATGTGAGGATAGAAATGCAATTATTGCCTACTATGGGAGTGAATCAATGACTAACCAAACACCGCAACCGAACAACCAGTTTGGCGGACAGCCGATGCCTGGTCAGCCAATGCCGAACCAGCCGATGCAGCCTGCCTACCAACAAGAAGGTCCTCAAGATAGCACCGTAATGGTTCTAGGGATCGTCGGTATCTTTGTAGCTATCTGTGCCTTCATCGGTTGGTATATCGGTTCTAAGGCCCAAAAAGATGCCCTGGCACAGGGTCAGCAACCGAGCCAGAAGTTGAAGACCTGGACGACTGTCTCCAAGGTGGTTTCTATAATCTGGATCGTCCTACTGGTGCTCTACGTTTTGTTCTTCGTGGTTATGGCTGGCCTGATTGCCGCCTCCATAGTAGCCGGAATGTAAGCGGGAAATGTTCTAAATTCTTGGGGCGGGTCAAAAGACTCGCCCCAAGAATTTAGACTTTAAGAATGGCTAGGCTGCCGCGAGACTCGTGGACAGAGACGTTACTCCCAGCGCTAGTTCCTCGGACATCGCGATTCCCCCGATACCAACAATTGCCATCAGAACGAAAGCGCCGATTATGAAGAGGAGCGAAATCGCGGCAACCACGATGGTTATGATGGAGATAACCATGGAAACCATGGTCCAGTTTTTCAGGTTAGAAGTGGGAGCCATGCCTTGAGCTTCCATTTCTTTCTTGGCTTTTGATCCGATATACCAACCGATGAAGGCAGTAATCCCGCTGGTGAAAAGCCCCAGAATCGCCAGAATCATGATGATTTGTTCTTGAGGATGCTGGTAAGGCTGGTAGGCGGACGCCACATTCCGAGGTGCATCCCGTCTATACCAATGACAATCAGACCCATACCACCGATGGCTCCGACATACCGCAGCACTCGCAGCGCACACACCACGTTGAAGGTTTTATTGCTTCGGGCTCGCCGCTTCGCCGTAGATAATAGCCACACCAGCAATTTAAGTGAGAATCTCATAGAAAGCTGCGGATTTCCCAAAGGTGTAGTTGTCAACCTTGCAGCAAAATGCTCCGTCAATCTGCTCCAGTGGCCAGGTGGTTGCCATGTGAACCCCAAAGTATCCTAGAAAACCGCCGAGCATCACAAAAGCCCAGCCGAAACCTACGAGGGATTGGCGTTGGGGGAGGTGGCCGCGGAGGCGAAAATGCAAGCCATAATCATGATGATCCCAGCCACCAAAGCCATGGTCGTGTTGTAAGTTATTTCTTGCCATAGAATGACTCTATGCAGTATCAGCTACCGTCATTAGAAGAACTGGAAACTTCTCACGGGCTCAAGTGGGGAGCCCACCCAGGAAAACTCGGAATGTGGGTGGCTGAGATGGACTTCGGAATCGCCCCAGCGGTGCGCGAGGCCTTGCAGTGGGCTCTTGATGAAACTCTCACGGGATACCCGACGAAAGGGCTTGCCGAGGAAGTCGGAGCCGCCGCGCGAGAATTCTGGTCCGATACTTTCAAGTGGGAGGTCGCTCCGGAGGCGGTCGGGGTGGCTTCCGATGTGTTGTCGGTGTTCAAAGCGGCCATGAGTCTCCTGCCTGAAGGGGCTCCCGTGGTGGTTCCCACCCCGGCCTATATGCCTTTCCTGTTTATGCCAGCCTGGCAGGGGCATCCTGCCGTGGAAGTGAAAAGTCTCCTGGGTGAAGACGGTCACTATCGGCTGGATTTAGCAGGGATAGCAGAGGCTTTTCAAGGTGGGGCAGGACTGTTGGTCTTGTGTAACCCCTGGAATCCGGTGGGTAAGTGTGTTGGAAGGGATGAGTTTGCGGGAATCGAAACCATTTTAGAACGGAATCCCGAGGTCTTGGTGTTTTCCGATGAGATTCACTCGCCACTGGTACTGGAAGGGGAATTTCATCCCTTTGCTGAATATTCCCCGCTGACAAAACAGAGAACCGTGAGCGCTACCGCAGCTTCGAAGGGGTGGAATATTCCGGGATTGCACTGTGCGCAATGGGTTGTTCCGGATCCGGAGCTCAGGGAGAAACTTGCCACTCCGTTGAAGATTTTTGCCAGCGGAGCCACCCCGTGGGGTATGTACGCCACCGTGGCAGCCTATCGAGATTCCCGCGAGTGGATTCAGGAAGTAAAGGCACAAATCGTGGCCAACCGTGAAACCGTACGCGAATGGCTAGAGAAAGAGCCGAAAGACACGCCCTCGCGACTCACGGTGCATTTGCCGGAGGCGACGTACCTGTCCTGGTGGGAAACCGATGGCGAGATTCTCGGTCCGAGCCCCGCGAAGACGCTTCAAGAAGCCGGACTGATCGTGAACGACGGCGCGGACCTTGGTCGCGGCTTCGAGCATGCCTTCCGCCTGAACCTCGCCACCACGCCCGAAGCCCTCGCGGCGTCGCTCAAAATCATCGAGACCCAGTTTGCAAGTGAGCGCGCGAGAGACTAGACTTGGAGGGTTGCTTTTGGCTGAGACCTCTCACAAATGTGTCTGTGTCAGCCAGGGGTTCCAATGATTACCTGAAACTAGGTGAGATTTGTGCGCCTTTGCAACCGTAAGTTAGCAACGTTCGGCAAGGCTCTACCGAGAACCGGCCAGACGAAGGAGAAAAGATGATTCAGCAGGAGTCGCGACTGAAGGTCGCCGACAACACGGGGGCGAAGGAAATCCTTTGCATCCGCGTTATGGGCGGCTCGAAGCGACGCTACGCCGGCATCGGCGACACCATCGTCGCGACCGTCAAGGATGCTATTCCTGGCGGTAACGTAAAGAAGGGTGAAGTTGTCAAGGCTGTCGTAGTCCGCACTAAGAAGGAAACCCGTCGTAAAGACGGATCCTACATTCGTTTCGACGAGAACGCCGCGGTCATCCTCAAAAATGATGAGGAGCCGCGTGGCACCCGTATTTTCGGGCCCGTCGGGCGTGAACTTCGTGAAAAGAAGTTCATGCGTATTATTTCGCTTGCACCGGAGGTGATCTAAGTGGCAGCCAAACTGAAAGTCGGCGATGAGGTCGTCGTTATCTCTGGCCGTGACAAGGGTCAACACGGTCGCATCTTGAGCATCGACCGGAAGCGCGAGCGCGTTGTGGTCGAAGGCGTCATGATGATGAAGCACCACAACAAGGCAGGTCGTACCCATCAGGGGCCGACCGGCGGTATCGAAAACAAAGAAGCCGCTATCCACATCTCGAACGTCATGTACTACGAGCCCGCCGCCGCTAAGGCTAAGCTCGGAAACACGACGAAGAAGATTCCGGGCACTCGCGTCGGAATGCGGGAAGAGGTTGTGGACCGCGACGGAAAAGAAAAGACCGTGCGTATTCGCGTGTCTAAGGCAACCGGGAAGGATCTGTAATGGCTGAGACCGAAGAAACTTACACCCCGCGTTTGAAGACCAAGTACCGCGAAGAAATCAAGGCTCAACTCCTCAAAGATTTCAAGCACGAAAACGTGAACCAGGTTGGCGGTTTGGAAAAGATCGTGGTCAACATGGGCGTGGGCGCGGCAGCGCATGACCACAAGCTCATTGAAGGCGCAGTCAAAGATCTTGCGACCATCACCGGCCAGAAGCCAGTGATCGACAAAGCTCGCAAGTCTATCGCCCAGTTCAAGCTGCGTGAAGGCAACCCCATTGGCGCTCACGTCACTTTGCGTGGCGACCGCATGTGGGAGTTTCTCGACCGCTTGCTTTCCACTGCTTTGCCGCGAATCCGCGACTTCCGCGGACTGTCCTCCAAGCAGTTTGATGGCCACGGCAACTACACCTTCGGCTTGACCGAACAGTCCGTGTTCCACGAAATCAACCAGGATGACATCGACCACGTGCGTGGCATGGACATTACGGTTGTCACCACTGCTTCAACTGACGATGAAGGCCGGGCACTGCTGAAGTACCTCGGCTTCCCGTTCAAGGAGGATTAAGAGAATGGCAAAAACCGCTTTGAAGAACAAGGCCGCCCGTAAACCGAAGTTTAAGGTGCGCGCCTACACTCGGTGCCAGCGTTGTGGTCGCCCTCACTCGGTGTACCGCAAGTTTGGCCTGTGCCGTATCTGCCTGCGTGAGATGGCCCATGCGGGCGAGCTCCCCGGCGTAAAGAAGTCTTCCTGGTAAACACATAGGGGGCAGGTCGAACTCGAAACCGCCTCAGAAAGGGCCAAAGCCCAATGACAATGACTGATCCCATCGCAGATATGCTGACGCGTCTGCGCAACGCCAGTTCGGCGTATCACGAGTCGGTGTCAATGCCGTACTCGAAATTGAAGGCCGCCATTGCGAATATCCTCCAGACTGAAGGTTACATCAAGGACTATCAGGTAGAGGAAGCGCGAGTCGGCAAGACCTTGGTGCTGAACTTGAAGTACGGCGCCAAACGTGAACGCGCGATTTCCGGTGTGAAGCGCGTGTCCAAGCCCGGTTTGCGGGTGTATGCAAAATCGAACAAACTGCCGAAGGTTCTCGGCGGGCTCGGAGTAGCGATTATTTCGTCTTCTTCCGGCCTGTTGACCGATCGTGAAGCAGCCGACAAGGGTGTAGGCGGAGAAGTAGTCGCCTACATCTGGTAAGGAGGGGCTGAGAAATGTCACGTATCGGTAGAATGCCGGTGGAAATCCCCGCCGGAGTCGAGGTTAACATCAACGGCCAAGAAGTGAGTGTGAAGGGCCCGAAGGGTACTTTGACGCGCACGGTGGCGAATCCGATTACTGCCAAGGTGGAAGGTAACGAAATCCTCGTGACCCGTGCCGACGAGGAGCGCGAGTCTCGCTCTTTGCACGGTCTGACCCGCACGTTGCTCGCCAACATGGTGGAGGGTGTCACTAACGGATACACCAAGGTCTTGGAAATCCAAGGCACCGGTTACCGCGTCACCCAGAAAGGCGCGGGACTCGAATTCGCGCTCGGTTTCTCCCATCCGGTAAATGTGGAACCCCCGGAGGGCATCACGTTCAAGGTGGAAGGCAACCGCATCACGGTGGAGGGTATCTCCAAGCAGCAGGTCGGCGAGGTCGCGGCGAATATCCGCAAGATTCGTCCGCCGGAGCCCTACAAGGGTAAGGGCGTGCGTTACCTTGGTGAGAATGTCCGTCGCAAGGTCGGAAAGGCAGGTAAGTAACCATGGCATATTCCGTTAAAGGAAAAGGCAAGCGGATTTCGAGAATGCGTCGTCACCAGCGGGTGCGCAAGCATATTTTCGGATCTGCGACTAAGCCGCGCTTGGTCGTGACCCGCTCGAACCGCCACATGATTGCCCAGCTCGTAGACGACTACGAGGGTAAGACCTTGGTCAGCGCTTCGACCATGGAAGACGCTTTGCGCGCTTCTAAGGACAAGAAGGTTGATAAGGCTAACGAAGTCGGCAAGCTGATTGCCGAGCGTGCCAAGGCTCAAGGCATCGAGACGGTCGTGTTTGACCGCGGTGGAAATATGTATCACGGTCGCGTTGCGGCTGTCGCTGAAGGCGCCCGCGAGGGCGGACTGAGTCTGTAAGGAAGAGAGAAAAATGGCTGAAGAAGAACAGCAAGTTACAGGCGAAACCGCTGAAGTCGAGACCGGCGAAGAACGTCGGGGGCGTCGCGGAAATCGCCGTGAGCGTGACGAGCGTCGCGATAATCGTCGCGGCAACTCGGACGATAAATACATTGAACGTGTGGTCACCATCAACCGCGTGGCCAAGGTTGTGAAGGGTGGTCGTAACTTCTCCTTCTGCGCTTTGGTCGTGGTGGGCGACGGTGAAGGCACTGTCGGCGTTGGCTACGGCAAGGCTAAGGAAGTTCCGGCCGCTATTGCCAAGGGCGTGGAGGAAGCCAAGAAGAACTTCTTCTCCGTCCCGATGATTCGCCGCACGATTGTCCACGAAGTATTGGGCGAGGATGCTGCGGGCGTCGTTTTGCTGCGTCCGGCTTCCCCCGGTACTGGCGTTATCGCCGGCGGTCCGGTGCGTGCTTTGATGGAATGTGCTGGGGTTCACGACGTGTTGTCGAAGTCCCTCGGTTCATCAAATGCCATCAACATCGTGCGTGGTGCCGTCGCAGCGTTGAAGCAACTCGAACAGCCCGAAGCGGTGGCGGCCCGTCGCGGTTTGCCGCTCGAACGCGTGGCTCCTGCCGGTATGTTGCGGGCTCGCGCGGAAGGCGAAGCCGAAGTGCGCGCCGAAGTTGAGAAAGCCGAAGCCGAGGCTGCGGCTCAAGGAGTGAGTGCGTAATGGCAAAGAACCTGAAGATTACCCAGGTCAAGAGCGTTATCGGAACCCCGAAAGATCAGCGGGCGACGATGGAAGCCTTGGGCCTGAAGAAAATCCGTCAGTCCGTGGTGCGCCCGGACAACCCGGCCGTGCGCGGCCAGGCTCAGAAGGTGCGCCACCTGGTCACCGTGGAGGAGATTGACTAACCATGGCTGAAGAAGAAACTCCAGAAGAGAAGAAGCCGGCAGCCAAGACTGCCGCTAAGACTACGGCTGCGAAGAAACCGGCAGGGAAGGCCTCCGAAGCTCCCGAAGCTAAAGAGACTGAAGCAAAGGCTCCTGCTACTAAGTCTCCGGCGAAAGCCGCGGACAAGCCGGCAGCGAAGACAACTTCTGCCGCGAAGACCGCAACTAAGAAACCGGCTGCCAAGGATGCCGCAGCGAGCGAAGAAGTGAGGGTTACCTACCTCCACGATCTTCGCCCCGCCCCAGGTTCCAACAAGCCGAAGATGCGGGTTGGTCGCGGTGAGGGATCCAAGGGTAAGACCGCCGGTCGCGGCACCAAGGGCACCAAGGCTCGCTATCAGGTGCCGGCACGTTTCGAAGGTGGCCAGATGCCCATGCACATGCGCCTACCGAAACTGCGCGGTTTCAAGAACCCGTTCCATGTGGAATATCAGGTCATCAATCTGGATCGTCTCACCGAGACTTTCCCCGAAGGCGGCACGCTTTCCGTTGATGATTTGGTGGCCAAAGGGCTGGTTCGTAAAGGCGAAAAGGTCAAAGTTCTCGGAACCGGCGAAGCCGGAGCCAAGTTCGATTTGACCGTTGATGCCTGGTCAGGGTCTGCAAAGGCCAAAGTGGAAGCCAAAGGCGGAAGCCTTACTGCACGCTAAGCGAAATAGCGGGGTGTCGCGAGGCACCCCGCTCTCGCCTTATTCTCACGCTAAACTTGGTGTAACGTGTTTAGCAAAAGAAAAAACAGCGCGAGAGAAAAATATTTGGAGGACTCTTGTTTACCGCTTTCATTCAGGCTTTCAAAACGCCTGATCTACGCAAGAAGCTGTTGTTTACCCTGTTCATTATGGCTTTGTTCCGGTGGGGTTCCTTTATTCCCCTTCCCGGTGTGGACTATGCCGCATTGAAGCGGGTGATGGCTGACGTCCAGAACAATGGCTCCCTGCTGGATTTGGTGAATATGTTCTCCGGTGGCGCGTTGCTGCAGTTGTCGGTCTTCGCGCTCGGCATCATGCCTTACATCACGGCTTCGATTATTATCCAGTTGCTCCGCGTAGTGATTCCACGCTTTGAGGACCTGCATAAAGAAGGCCAAACCGGACAGGCTAAACTGACCCAGTACACCCGTTACCTGACGATTGCCCTGGGTGTTTTACAGTCGACTTCCATTATTACGGCGGCTCGAACCGGCGCCTTGTTCGGCAATGTCTCCGACACGAAGATTATCCCTTCGGACTCGGTGTGGATTTTCGTCCTCCAGATTTTGGTCATGACCGCTGCTACGGGTCTCATCATGTGGATGGGCGAGTTGATCACCGAAAAGGGCGTCGGCAACGGCATGTCCATCTTGATTTTCACCTCCATCATTGCGAACTTGCCAAACAAACTGTTCTCCATTGCCGGAGGCAACAATGGCATCCAGAAGTTCTTCGCCATCTTGGCTCTGATTCTGCTCGTGACCCTCGCGGTCGTCTACGTGGAACAGTCCATGCGTCGTATTCCGGTACAGTACGCCAAGCGGATGGTGGGACGTCGGATGTACGGTGGAACGACGACTTACATTCCGCTGAAGATTAATATGTCCGGCGTTATTCCGGTTATCTTCGCGTCTTCGATTCTGTCTCTCCCGATGATGATTGCACAGTTCGGGGATCAAACCTCCGACTGGGTACAGTGGCTGGGTGGCAACTTCCGCAGCGACTCGATTCTTTACCTCGTCTTGTACGGATTGTTGACGTTCGCGTTCGCCTTCTTCTACACTTCGATTACCTTCAACCCCGAAGAAGTCGCGGATAACATGAAGAAATACGGCGGTTTCGTCCCCGGTTTGCGTGCCGGTCGCCCCACTGCCGACTACCTGCATTATGTGATGAACCGCATCACGACTGCCGGTGCAACTTACTTGACCATAGTGGCGCTTATCCCACAAGTTGCAATGGTGGCCATGAACGTGCCCCAATTGCCTTTCGGTGGGACTACAATTCTGATTATTGTTGGCGTTGGCCTCCAAACGGTGAAGGACATCAACGCGCAACTTCATCAGCACCACTATGAAGGATTTATGGCATGAAATTAGTCATTATGGGTCCTCCCGGGGCGGGGAAGGGCACACATGCGAAAACGATAGCCGAGCGTCTTCGTGTGCCGTGGATTTCCACGGGTGATATTTTTCGGCAGCACAAGGCGCAGCAAACCGAATTCGGAAAACTCATTGCTAGCTACATTGACAAAGGCGAGTTCGTTCCCGATTCGGTGACAGACCGGATTGTGTGCGATCGTTTGCAACAAGCCGACGCTCTTGGTGGCTTCTTGTTGGACGGTTTCCCTCGTTCCATCCCCCAAGCCGAAGTCTTGAATGCGCAACTGCGCGAAGCGGGGGCGGAACTCGACGGGGCGCTCTACTTGGATGTTCCCTCCGAGGAAGTGATGCAGCGATTGCTCCACCGCGCCGAGGTAGAGGGACGCTCCGATGACACGGAGGATGTGATTTCGCACCGTCTGGACGTGTTCTTCGAATCGACCAAGCCCGTGCTGGATTTTTATGAGTTGCAAGGTTGCCTCTACAAGATTGACGGGGTGGGATCTATTCCGGAGATTTCCCAGCGGATTAACACAGTCCTCGATGAGTTAGAGAGCCAGAACTAGCGTGGTTCATGAAGACCGTCGCATCGAGATAAAGAACACCGACCAAATCCTTAGGATGCGTCGCGCGGGGATGGTAGTGGCCTCGATTCACCAGGCTTTGCGGGCCGCGTGCGAGCCCGGGATTACGACCGGCGAGCTCGACAAGGTCAGTGCCGCGGTCATCTCGCGGATGGGAGCGAAATCGAATTTTTTGGGTTACGACGGGTTTCCCGCCACGGTTTGCATCTCCATCAACGAAGAGGTGATTCACGGGATTCCCGGTCAGCGAGTCTTGCAGTTTGGTGATCTCGTGAGTTTCGATTGCGGAGCCTACATAGTGGACCAAAACGGGAGGCAGTGGCACGGCGACGCCGCATTCTCGATGATTTGTGGGGGAGAAGAACACGGTAGGCCCGAAGACCTCCAGTTGCTTGCCACGACAGAACGCTCCTTGTGGACCGCGATTGCGGCGCTAGCCAAAGCGAAACACCTGGGAGAAATCGGCGACGCGGTTGAGGAAGTCGTTTATGAAGACTCCCTACGATTCGGCTGGGAGGCAGGAATTGTAGAGGAATATGTTGGGCACGGAATCGGAACGGCTATGCACCAGGCTCCGGACGTTTTGAACTACTCGACGCGAGCCAATGGTCCGAAGGTGAAGCCCGGGATGGTGTTAGCGATTGAGCCGATGCTGACCCGCGGGGGAGGGCTCACTAAGGAGCTTCAAGATGGGTGGACGGTTGTCACCGTTGATGGTTCGCGCGCGGCACATTTTGAACACACCGTCGCGGTTCTCCCCGGTGGAGTCTGGGTTTTGACCGCCCCGGATGGGGGACGTGCAGGTCTGGCGCCTTTTGGGCTCTCACCAAGGGCTATCGCGCCGAAAGGCTAGTTTTTTACCAATGGGGACGGGCCAAACTGGTAAATTTTGCGTTTTTACCAAAGTGGCTCGTCCCCATTGGTAAAAGAGAATTTGGGGATTCGCGGGGGAAAATGCCTCAGATGGTCTTTTCAAGTACCGAGCCTAATATAGAATGATAAGAGGTATGCCGATAGGCATTGATTTAAGCAAGGAGAATGCAACGTGGCTCAAAGCAGCAACCCCTCATTTCCGTCTCGCTTCAACGCGGGCTCTGGTTCTTTCTCAAAGGGTTTCGCCGACGCTTCGCCAGTTCGCCCGCCGGTGCTGACCGCCCAGGGGCGCGAGGACGTGGAGCGTTTGCGCGCTAAAGTGCGGGCACACAACCCGGGTTACGTCTACAGCAATGGGGTCTCCCTGCCCTCCCAGCTTCCAAGTGTGCCGGAGCTCCTGGATGAATTGGCTCGCAATGTAGCCGGAGCGCGGGTTCACGGGGATGTCCCCGCCACCCCCCTGCCCGAGGTGGAGCCGTCAGAGCTCGCTAAAGCCGGATTCGACTGGAGGGCCATTGCTGACCGCGCCATCACTGCCTTGGAACAGGGCTCACATCGCCCGCTACCGCTGGCCAACGATCCCGAGGCAGCCTCGATCCCGGGGTTGAGCGTGATTGCAGCTTCCGGAACTACCACGCAGCCCGAACCGGAATCCGCGCCAAGTGAGGAGGCTCGTCTCGAGGAGGAACTTGCTGTCCCTGCGGAACAAACCGTGTCGGCACCGGAAGAAGCCACTCCTGAATTCACGGAACTCCCCGTCGAAGAAACGGTTCTTGATGAGCCGGTTCAAGAAGAGCCGACGGCTGAAGAAACGGCCTTGGAAGAAACGCCGGTTGTGGAGGCAGTCAGCGAACCAGTCGCGGAAGAAATCCCTGCTCTTGAGGAAGAGATTCCGGTCAATTACGTGGAATCTTCGGAGGCTTCTCCTCTCGGAGAGCCGGCGGCCTTGGCTCCCATGGAGCCTTTGGCGTTGCCTGAGACCACCATTGATGAGGCGACGGAATCCGAACTGGAGACGGAACTACCCCTGATAGAGGAGCCGTTTGATGCCGACTTGCCGATTGGTGAACTCGAGGGTGAAGAAAACTTCTCGGAACCGGATATGGAAGTAGCCCCGCCGCTTCTTCCCTACGAGGAAATAGAAACCGGCTCGGAGTCAACCAGCGAACCAGGATTTGAGACGGGACTGGAACCTCAGATTGAGCTCAATGAGGAAGTGGCCTCTGCGGAAGAAGAAGCTGCCACCGGAACCCTGCCCCAATCCGATGACCTCATGGAAAACCGCGTTTATGACGACGAGGTTTTGGAACCGGAAGGAAACGATGACGAACTCTTCGTTGGGGATATTGAGGGCAAACCGGCTACTTGGGAGCCGGCAGAGGAAGAAGCAACCTCTGAAGAGGAAGTTGTCGAGACCTTGACCGAAGACACGACCGAAGAGCCCGCTGAAGAATTCGGGCCCGCGTGCGCGGCCCCGTCGTTCCCGATGACTCCGGAAGAAAACGAAACCGAACCTGAGGTGGCTCTTGAAGAATCCGCCGAAGCCGAGTTGACCGAGGAAACCCAGCCGGAGGAACTGGTAGCGGGAGAAACCAGCGCGGAACAGTCTGTCGAGACGACGGATGAAAGCGTAGTGGAACTGCCGCAGGAGGTTCCAGATGAGACCTGGGACGACACCGCGATAGATACTGCGATGGACACCTCCACCGAGACTCCAGCGGATACGGCAACGGAGACTTTAGAAGAACCAGAGCCGCTGCTAGAAGAGGCCCTGCCCGAAGCCACCGACACGACCGAGACGACCGAGAATGCGGAACCTGAGATGCTCAGCGAAGATACCGCCGAAGTAGGGGTCGAAGACCTGGATTTGGCCGGTTTAGACTTGGACGCTCTTGATGAAATCCCCTTGGAAGACAGCGTCGAGCCAGAACCCGTAGAGGAATCTTCCGAACCAGAACCCGCGATAGACGAGGCTATCTTGCTGGAGGAAATCCCCACCGAAGAGGGAATTGAAGCGCCTCTTCCGGAGAGCCTACCGGAGGCTTTTGCTGACGTTACAGACGCTACCGAGGAACAATCCACTAACTTCGAAGCAACCCCCGTGGAACCCGAAGCGGAGACTTTGGAGCCTAACGGGCCTGATAGCTCCGGCGAACTCCCCGGAGGAGTGGCCATCGGAACTGAAGCAGCGGAGGCGGTCGAAGAACCGGTAGCTGACGATCTTGAGGGGATTGACCTCGGAGAATTCGATTTCAATTCTGAGGACATCCCCGAGGCGTTGCCAGAGGAATTGCCCGAGACGTCCCTCGAGGAATTGCCCGAAGGCGTTGAGGCTGCACCTCCGAGCCCTCCAGAGGACTTCTTTGCTGACGGCGAGACCGAAGCGGTGCCCACCTTGCCGGACGAATCCGGGGCAGGGGAGGAAACCGCGGAGCTTCCCTTCGAGATCCCACAGGTGCAAGGAGACATACCGCAAGCGATGCAGGAAGGATTCCCCGAGTGGACGCCGACCTCGGAGGCCCCGGAAGGTGATTTGGGTGTAGAAGAACCGGCTGGAGCGGATGCAGCCCTGTTTGAATCTGACTCCTATGAGGGAAACGCTCCTGATTTTGGCCAGCCGGTTGAGGAAAAGCCCGCCAAAAAAGGCTTCTTCCAGAAACTTTTCGGACGCAAATAGTCAGGAAGTGACAAAATACGGTCACTAAAGGCTAAAATAATCAATGTCAGCATTTTGAAAGGAGGCGAATCCGGCAATGTCAACGCAACCAGATCGAATTATTTCTTTGCTCAATAAACAGTCCGAGCATCCCGTGCGAAATTCGATTCTTTTTGCGCTGGGTTGGGTTCTGCTGATTTTCTTGGGTGCGGTCCTGATGGTCGTTGTGGTGATTCCTCGGGTACAAGGCTATGTGGCAATGCCGGTGCCGGAAGAGAACACTGTGAACCAGGGTTTTGGCTCCAACGATCTCCTGATTTTCCAGAAGCTACGCCAAACCGGAGCTCAAGAGCTTAATCCCGGGGATATTATCGCTTTTCAGCCTGATACGGCCAAAAAAGAGTATCAGGTGGGAGAAGTAGCTGAAGTGATGGGAACCGGTGACGAGATGCAGTTCACCGTGACTAAAGGCCAGCCGGGTGAAAACCAGACCGTGACCTTGGACATGGTTCGCGGAAAACTGGAATACAAGCTGCCGTTCTTTGGTCTGATGTATCCGTTGACAAGCCAGTCCTTCAATTCTTTCGTTCTCGTTGGGATTGCGCAGTTGCTGCTCATCTATGCGGGTTGGCAAATCGGCACCTCGATGATTAACGCCCGAGACCCGCAACGTCAAGCCCGGGCGGCGCGGTTGCGGACAGCGGCCTTGGCTGGAAACCTTGAAACTACGCGTCAACGCCTGCGTCGACAGGGACTACGCTAACGAGAAATAATCTCAATTGGTAATTCTCTCCAAAATTCGTTAAGCTCTACTTTTGGACTGTCTGTCAGTCGGCGGATGGTTTTAAGCCCGATTACATTTGCGGAAACGAGGACTAATGGGAAAAAAGGACGGAGTCATCGAGGTTGAGGGGACCGTGGTGGAAGCCCTACCTAATGCGATGTTTCGTGTCCAGCTCGCTAACGAGCACCTAGTTTTGGCTCATATTTCGGGAAAAATGCGTCAACATTACATTCGCATCCTGCCCGAGGATCGCGTGGTTGTGGAGTTGAGCCCGTACGACCTGGATCGTGGCCGTATTGTTTATCGTTACAAATAAATAACAAATCGGAGGAATGATGAAGGTTAACCCCAGCGTCAAACCCATCTGTGACAAGTGCAAGGTGATTCGTCGCCACGGTCGCGTGATGGTAATTTGCGAAAACCCGCGCCATAAGCAGCGTCAAGGCTAAGGCTAGTTGCTTGCGGCGTATGGCTCTTGATGCCCCGGTGTGAAAGAGCCCGACCCAATCCGGGTCAAGCATTCGACCAGCAATTTGCGGACTAATACCGCGAACTGTCACCCTCGGTATCGAAGGCCGAGGCCGCGGAAGCGGGGGTCGAGTGACGGCCTTCGAAAACAACAGGAGAAGAAAATATATGGCACGCCTGGTAGGTGTGGATTTGCCACGCGAGAAGCGCATGGAAATCGCATTAACATACATTTACGGGATTGGAAGAACCCGTGCTCAAGAAACCTTGGAAGCGACCGGAGTTAGCCCCGATACTCGCGTCAAGGATCTCACCGAAGACGAACTCATCAAACTGCGTGATTACATTCAGGCCAATTTTAAGGTCGAGGGTGATTTGCGCCGTGAGGTCGCTGCGGATATTCGCCGCAAGATTGAAATCAACTGCTATCAGGGACGTCGCCACCGTGCGGGACTTCCGGTTCACGGCCAGCGGACCAAGACCAATGCGCGCACCCGCAAGGGCCCGAAGCGCACTGTTGCCGGTAAGAAGAAAGCTAAGTAGGGGGAACATTAAGTTATGGCAGGAAAATCAACCGCTTCCAAGCCTCGCCGCAAGGAACGCAAGAACGTTTCTGAAGGTAACGCTTACATCAAGTCGACCTTCAATAACACGATTGTTTCTATCACTGACCCGACCGGTGCAGTTATCGCTTGGGCGTCCTCCGGTCAGGTCGGTTTCAAGGGCTCCCGTAAGTCCACACCTTTCGCCGCCCAGCTCGCTGCGGAAGCAGCGGCTCGCCGCGCCCAAGAACACGGCATGAAGAAAGTTGACGTGTTCGTAAAAGGCCCCGGTTCCGGGCGTGAAACTGCGATTCGTTCGCTGCAAGCGACGGGTCTCGAGGTGGGTTCGATTCAAGACGTGACCCCTCAGGCCCACAACGGCTGCCGTCCTCCGAAGCGTCGCCGCGTCTAGTTGGGTTGTGTTCCCCGCCTTCCGCCCGTAGTCGGTCAGCGGGGAGCAACCAATTCTCAGATTTATTAATAGGAAACTCAGATCCCTTCGCCAAGGATTTGGAGCCTGAACCGGTGTGGTGGCGGATGCCGGAAAGGAAATACACAGTGCTTATTCAAGCGCAACCGAAGCTGACTGAAGAGAAAATCAGCGATCAGCGTTCTCGTTTCACGATTGAACCTTTGGAACCTGGCTTTGGGTACACTTTGGGGAATTCCCTGCGTCGTACCCTCTTGTCCTCGATTCCGGGGTCGGCGGTGACATCTATCAAGATTGAAGGCGCTCTCCACGAATTCACCACCCTTCCGGGGGTAAAGGAAGACGTGACCCAGATTGTCCTGAATATCAAGGAAATCATCTTGTCTTCAGACAATGATGAACCGGTCGTGATGTACCTTCGCAAAACTGGAGAGGGCGAAGTCACGGTGGGCGATATCATGCCTCCGGCTGGGGTTATTATCCACAATCCGGAACAGCACATTGCAACGCTCAATAAAGACGGCAAGCTCGAAATTGAGCTCACTGTCGAGCGCGGCCGTGGCTATGTTTCCGCAGCCCAGAACAAGGATCCGGAGGCGGAGATTTCTCGCATTCCGGTGGACTCGATTTATTCTCCGGTTTTGAAGGTGTCCTACCATGTGGAAGCAACCCGTGTGGAACAGCGCACCGACTTCGACCGGCTCATTGTTGACGTTGAGACCAAGAAGGCCATCTCTCCGCGTGACGCGATGGCTTCTGCGGGGAAGACTCTCGTCGAGTTGTTCGGACTGGCCCGCGACTTGAACAAGGACGCGGAAGGCCTGGAACTGGGAGCGAGCGCTAATGATGCCGCCTTGGCTGAAGACCTTGCCATGTCTGTGGAAGAACTCGATTTGACCTCCCGCGCACTGAACTGCCTGACTCGCGAGGGCATCAACACGGTTGGTGACTTGGTGGCTCGCTCCCAGGCCGACCTGCTTGATATTCGGAACTTTGGACATAAGTCCATTGATGAAATCAAGGAGAAGCTGGCTGAGATGGGGATGAGCCTGAAAGACTCCCCGATGCCTGCCACCGAGAGCGATGCCCCGCAGTTCAGCGACGATATTTCAGAACTTTAGAAATCAGATTGTAAGGAGAAATGAACAATGCCTAAGCCCACGAAAGGACCACGTCTAGGCTCCAGCCCGGCACACGAGCGCCTGATGCTCTCGAATCTTGCCTGTGCGCTGTTTGAAAACGGAAAGATTACCACGACTGAAACCCGCGCCAAGCGTTTGCAGCCCTTGGCAGAGCGCCTAATCAGCAAGGCTCGCCGCGGAGATTTGCATGCGCGCCGCCAGGTTTTGGCACGCCTCGACAACAAGGCAGTGGTCGCGAAGCTGTTTGAGGAAATTGCCGAACAGATTGACAAGGAGCGCGAGGGGGGCTACACCCGCATCGTGAAGCTCGGAAACCGCCGCGGCGACAACGCTCCGATTGCGGAGATTTCCCTGGTTTTGGAGGCCGTGGAAAAGAAGAAGAAGGCCAAGCCGGCTGCGAAGAAGGAAGCCGCTAAGGCTGAAGCTCCAAAGGATGAGGCTAAAGAAGAATCCGCCGAACCCGTAGAAGAAAAGGCTGAAGAGGCTAAGGCTGAGGAAACTGAGGCTGCAGAAGCTCCTGCAGAGGAAACTAAGGACGACGCGGCTCTGGAATCAGAAGCTTCGACTGAAGAATCCGCTTCTGAGGCTGAAGCCAAAACCACGGACGCTCCAGTTGAAGAAAAAGCCGAGTAATTTCATAAGCTAAAATTGGAGGGTCGGGAAACCGGCTCTCCAATTTTTTACTCAATAGCAAAGAAAGGCGCGCGATGCGGATTCGCTTGGATATTCGCTATGACGGCGGGCCGTTTCATGGCTGGGCTCGGCAACCCGGGTTGCCGACCGTGCAAGGAGCGCTGGAGACCGCGCTGTCCGTGGTTTTTCGCGAGCCAATTGTTTTGATCGTCGCCGGTCGCACCGACGCCGGGGTTCACGCCACCGGACAGGTCGCACATTTCGATATTTCTGCGGAGCGATTGGAGACGGTTTCGTCTTTGCATAGCCGAAGGCGGAGCAAAGTGGAGCCTTCCCCAGATTGCGTAGCCGAGGGTGGAGCAAGGTGGAACCGTCCCCAGGACCGCGTGGCGGAAGATAGTTGGGATCCTTTCCTGAAACGCCTTGAGTCGGTGTTGCACCTGGTCTTGTCGGGGAACACGCCGGACATCCCGGGCCTTGAACTCGGGGAGCGGGTCGCTTATCCACCCGAAGCTCTTGATGCGATAGTGGTAAGCGCCGCCCGCGAGGTGCCGGATGTCTTCGACGCGAGGTTTTCCGCTCTTTCCAGGCGCTATGTCTACCGGATTGTTGATGTGCCCTCGACTCACAACCCCCTCACGCGGGGCTCGTGTTGGTGGTACACCTCGGCTCTGGATCTGCCTGCGATGCAACAAGCTGCTGCGGTTTTATTGGGGGAACACGACTTTGCCGCTTTCTGTAAACCGCGGGAAGGAGCCACCACAATCCGCACCCTGCAAGAACTTGAGATCACCCGCGAAAGTCTAGAAGACGAGCCGAGACCCGGAAACGTGATTTGTCCGGAGGAGCGCAACGTGTGTGGTGACGAGGAGAGTATTCCGACTGGTGAAATTGTGCTTCGCCTGAAAGCCGATGCTTTCTGTCACTCGATGGTGCGCTCCCTTGTCGGAGCCTTGACCGAGATCGGGCGGAGAAGACGTGACGTGGCTTGGCTCAAATCAGCGTTGGAGAGCCGTCAGCGCATACCGGAGATCCCGCTCGCGCCCGCTCAGGGGCTCACCTTAGTTCGGGTCGATTACCCCGAAACCGAAGCTGAGTTGGCCGCTCGCCAGACTCAAACCCGACAAACCCGCTCGTTGTAACACAGTTAGTTGGCGCTAGGCTTTCGGATTACGTTAGAGTCAATATCGTTAATTGAGGTGGGTATAAGAAGATTTCTCCTCTTTTATTTTAGACTAGCGATAGTATTGCCAGCTCGCGATTAGTTTTAAATAGAATTCTTCGTTTTAAAATGAATCTCAAAACGTCATGTATATATATTTATGCATCTGAAATATTATAAATAGGGTTGACCGTTTAGTGACTGGATGCTACCATAAAAGAGAAATTTGCTGTTACGTGTCAGTGTCGAAAGGCGGAATCATGCGAATCGGTAAGCCCACCCTGGCAATTACAACAGCGCTAGTAATGGCTGCTTTTGGGAATGTCAATGTTGCATTTTCAGCCGTTCCCAGTCTCATCCGTGATGTAGACCATGTAGAGGAATTGTTAGACGAGTTCAAAGATGTCTATCCAGATGCTGTTTCATATACGAAATATGATGATGGGCGCGGTAGATACGTTCTGGGTTTCAAGAACAATCCTCCTGAAGATATGGATAAATGGGTCGTAAAATTTCCGGATTCGTTAGAAGTTGTTACTAACACAGGCTACTCAGATTCGGAAATCAAAGACGCGGCAAATAAAGTCGTGTCCGATGCTAAAAAGATGCTGGGGTCACAATCTGATTTCTCAATTTACGCGACGGTGGTACCTGATAAACCAGCAGTCCAGTTGCAGCTATCGCCAGGCGCTTCGAGTAGTACGGCTGTGAGTACCCATATTTTTCAGCTAGGAGGATTGGAGCAGCTTGCGGGAGACCTACAGGCCAAGATGCCTAATGAATTACTTTCAAACCGATTGGAAGTTTCAGTCTCAATAAATGGTGAGTCGGTTAAGAAACAGTCATTGTATGGTGGAGGGAGAATTTCTGGCTCCAATATTGGGTATTGTACTACAGGTTTCTCTGCTTCTAAGTCAGGAGTTCTCAACGGTATGTTTACTGCAGGGCATTGCCTTTCTAAAGGTGAAACATTATACTATGGCTCAATTAATTCCGGGATTACCATGACCCGTGTCCAGTATGTTGATGGATTGTATACCGATTATGGCCTTCTTAGTGCGCCGAGCAATGCAGCGACTGCGCCAAGTTTTTGGAGTCAGGGGCAAGGGGGCTTAACCAATGTGACGTGGAAATTTACACCAAACCTAGGGCAAAGTCTTGCGTTCAAGGGCGAAACGAGCGGCAGGCAGTATGCAACTGTTGCTGGAGAGCTTTGCGATGGTTCCTATTGTGACTCTATGTACACCCGCTCTTGCGTTACCGATTATGGGGATTCTGGCGGGCCTTGGTTTAGTTCAGGAGGTGCGGCAGGGATTCACACAGGATGCATTCCTATAAATGGCAGAGATAGATCTTTCTTTATGAAAGTGCGGCGAGCCGAACAACTATCAGGGGCTACGGTGAAGCTCTCATGAAGAAAAATCTTGTACCGGTTTTGACTATCGCTTTTTTGTTTATAAGCGGATGTCAAATATCCAGCCCCGATTACCCATCTGCGGGTTCTGACAATATTGAAACAAAATCAATCGCGGGAGAACCTTTGGAAGATATTAACCCTGAAATAATAGCTAGCGGGGATACTAATTTCTGGGTGTGGAATGTAGCTCCTAAAATTTCTAAGGGAACCGGTTTTGGCGCCTTGGTTCTCATTGATAAGTCCTCCACGTTATGTTTTAGCGATGAAAACAATTTCTATGGGGTAGTGTTCCCTAAAGGAACGCAATTTTCTAATAACCAGCTCATTTTCCAAGGTGATCTCACATTACAGCTCAATTCAGTTGCTGACTTAACGCCTTTTAGGATTCATGAATTATCTCTCGGGCCAGAAAAAATTCTGACCCAAATCGCAAGAGACTGTGGGGGAAACAGAACCTTAGTGTTGACTTTGAAACAATAAATTGAGTTGTTTCATCCATTCTGCGAGGATTTTTCGGCCTGCTTCTTGGCGAGGGAATTCGTATTCTCAGAACCGCGGAAAACCACGAACTTCCACCACAGGAACTCGCCCACAAAGTTCAGAAGCAAGCTGATGCCCTTCAAGAGCCAATCGGCCCACCCCAGGTCGGACAGCACTTGCCCGCCCCAAGAGGTTAGCGGAATGAAGAAGACGTAGAACAACGCGACCTTCAGCATTGCAATGGGAACATTGTTGGCCGACTTGAAGGTGAAGTGCCGGTTGACGGTGAAGTTATAGATAACCGACAGTGCGATAGAAACCGACTGGCACACCCAGAAGGGGAACCAGCCGGTCATGCTGTTTATCCACACCATTAGGGCGAAGCTCGCGACTTCCACTCCGGCAGCAGTGATGGAAAGAAGCGTGAACTTTACGGCTTGGATAGCGGCGGCTTTGCCGGTGGAAGCCTCGCCGACGACCACCGAATTGGAGGTGTCCTTGGTCGGGGCGGGGGAGCCAGAGGTTTGCGGTGATTTTGCAGCGTCTTTGGCCGATCCCTCGGCTGGGGTTTCAATATTGTCGCTCATTAGTTATTCCCTTCGTTGGCGGCGTTGAGTGCGCCGAAAGCCTTACGGTTTTGTTTATACATCGTCTTGAAGACCTCATATTGGCGGTCGTAAACCTCGCGGGTAGCGGGGTTCGGCTCGTAAGTTCCGGAAACTTTCACCAATTGGCGCGCGGCTGTTGGCAGGTCGCTCACTTTCCCGGCGCCAACCAGCGCCACCAAAGCGGCTCCCACCGAGCCGACATTTTGCGGGTCGGCCACGGTCTCGACGCGCCGCCCCAAAACATCTGCCAGAATCTGGGAAGTGACCGGCGAGAGCGCACCGCCACCAACAAAACGAATCGTCTCCGCGGTCTCGACCTTCTTTTCCTGAGTCTCCAAGAACCAGCGCAGGTGGAAACACACCCCTTCGATTACGGCCCGCAGGAGCTCGGTTTTTCCGGTTTCTAGGGAGATATTGAAAAACATGGCCCGAGCGTTCGCATCCTCGAAGGGACAGCGGTTGCCGTGCAGCCAGGGGGTGAAGATGACACCACCCGCGCCGGCAGCCGCCTTGCTGACGATTTCGGAGAGGTACTCGTAGAGAGACTCGTACTCACTTTCCGTGTCATCAGCCTTGTTGTCGTGGGAGAGATACACATCGATCTCATCTTCCGCGAGGTGGCGGCGCACCCACTCGAAGCATTTGCCGGCAGTCTCGAGCTCCGCGAAATAGTTGTATTTTCCGGGATCAGCCCCGTCAACGGTGGCAATCATCGAGGAAATATCGACGGCACGGTGGTCAGTCACGGTCGAAACCCATCCGGAGGTTCCCCAATAGACATGGGTGTCGCTAACGTCACAAGCGCCGGCCCCCACGCCAATCAAAGACGCGTCCCCGCCGCCGGCATAGACCACGGCTAAACTGGGCAGACCTAGTTCGGAGGCAATCTCGGGTCGAAGCGTCCCCACAGCCGCAGAGGAAACGACAATCGGGGGAAGATGGGCGGGATTTACCCCAAAAGTTCGCGCGAGCTTCTCGGCCCAGGCCGGTTTTTTCGCGCGCACGTCCAAGAGTAAGGTCGCAAATGCCGAGTCAATTGACATGACATGGTGTCCCGTCATGCGTCCGATTAGGTACTCCTTGACATCAACCCACCAGCGAACTTTCTTGAATACCTGCGGCTCATGGTCGCGAACCCAGAGGTATTTCCACATCGGGTCTTTCACCGAGGCAGACACCGCGGAGGTACGATACAGGGAAGCCAACAATTTGCGGGCGTTCATGCCTGCGATTTTGAAGCCAGACTCCAAGCCGCGGCGCTTTTCCTCAACGGCGCGTTGATCCATATAGCTCATGGCTGGACGGAGGTGGCGTCCCAAGGCATCGACTAGAACCAGGGCCTGCATCTGGGAACAGAAACTGATTCCCTCGACTGCGCTCATCTCCGCGGGGTGGGTCGCGGCCAAGTGATGGGTGGTGGAAACCATGGCTGACCACCACTCTTCGGGGTCTTGCTCCGCGCCACCATCGGGGAGGATGGTGAGCCCGTAGGCTCCCAACTCGCTCGCCACGAGTTCGAGGTCATCTCCTGACTTGTAAAGGCAAGTTTTCACTCCAGAAGTTCCAACATCGTACGCCAGGATAAACATGCTTCCTTCTTTCGTTCAAGAGTTATACAATAAGGGTAAGCGATTTAATCTCGACGAGGAGGCAAATCAAATGCGAATCAACTATCCCAGCACTCGCGCCATTAACAAGCAACTGGACGAGCTCATCAAGAAACCAATTTACTCCCTTAGCCCCGAAGCTTTGCGCGACTACGAAGAATACTATTTCGAGAAGAAATGTTCCGGATCCAAGGCGATGATTGAAAAAGCCAAAGACCGCATCCCCGGAGGCGTCCAACATAACCTTGCCTTCAACCACCCGTTCCCGCTCGTGATTACGAAGGCCTCCGGCCATGAACTGACCGACATTGACGGCAACGTGTACTTCGATTTCCTCCAAGCCGGCGGCCCGACCGTCTTGGGATCTAACCCGCCGGAAGTTCGCGAGGAAGTCATCAAACTCTTGAATGACGGCGGGCCTTCCACTGGCCTTTTCCACGAATACGAATACAAGTTGGCCGACCTGATTGCCTCTCGGGTGCCCACAGTCGATCAATTCCGGATGCTCGGATCTGGCACCGAGGCCTGTATGGCGGCGATTCGCGTCGCGCGTCTGGCCACCAAGAAGAAACACATTTTGAAGATGGGCGGAGCCTATCACGGCTGGTCAGACCAGTTGGCTTACGGGATTCGCGTTCCCGGTTCGAAATTCACTCAGGCCCACGGTGTGCCCTGGACCATGTTCCGCTACGTTGATGAATTTATGCCGGGAGACCTCGCGGACCTCGAGCGAAAACTGCGGATGAAGAAGCTGCACGGCGGCGTCGCGGCCGTGATGATTGAGCCGATTGGTCCCGAATCCGGAACTTGGCCGATTGACCAGGTGTTCCTCAAGGGCGTGGAGCGGTTGTGTAAACGCTATGGCGCTTTGTTGATTTTTGATGAAGTCGTCACCGCTTTCCGCATCAGCGACCGCGGCGCGAGTGGCCTTTACGGAATCGACACCGACCTGACCGTCTTTGGAAAGGTCATCGCTGGCGGCTACCCGGGCGCGGGCGGCCTTGGCGGCAAGAAGGAATACATGAAGTATCTCGCCGCCGGCATCCAGTCGGGGGACAAAGTCCACAAGGCGCTCATCGGCGGGACGATGGCGGCGACCCCGATTAGCTGCGTGGCCGGTTACCACACCATCAAGCGGATTATTGAAACCGATGCCTGCGAATACGCCGGCAAGATGGGCAACCGCTTGACCGACGGTTTGAAGACCCTGGTCAAGCAATACAACCTGCCGTTCGTGGTCTGGAACGAAGGATCTGTCTGCCACTTAGAGACCGTTGGAACCATGCACTTTGTGGTGGATTGGAAGCATCCGTGGACGATTCCTGGCGTTTTGAAGGAAACTTCGGTGCGCAAGAAGGAAATGGAATACATGGGCGCGGCCTATACCGCCGAAGGCCTGATTACTTTGGCGGGATCTCGGCTCTACACCTCGGCGGCTTACAACGAGGACCTCATTGATGAAGCCTTGAACCGCTTCGAGCGGGTCTTTAAGAAAGTCGTCAAGAAGGCCTAGGGAAGCGGAGCATCATGAGTGAGGAAAAAGAACCAATAATTGAAACTGCCCGTGAGCTACTGGCCGACCGGTTAGTGGCGCGAACCTGGGGGAATCTCTCGCGGTCAGTTGGCGCAGATCGGTATCTCATTACCCCTTCGGGGCGCGACTACGAGACGATGCAGCCTTCCGACCTTGTTGAAGTCGACTTTGACGGCAAGTGGTCGGGCGAGTTGAAGCCTTCGGGGGAACGCGGGCTGCATACCGCGATTTACCGCGAACGCTCCGATGCGCAGTTCATTATTCACACCCACCAGCCTTATGCTTCGGCGATGAGCCTCGCGGGGGAGTCGCTGGAGTTGGACGCGGAGCTTGCGGAGCGGGTGGGGTCTGCGATTTTGCCGACTGCCGATTACGGGTTGCCTTCGACTAAGAAGCTTCACGAGGCGGTGCTGGAGACTCTTCGGGCGACCGGCGCGCGGGCGATTTTGATGCGCGGGCACGGGGCGGTTTTGTTTGGAGACGATCCCGCGGAGCTGGTTGACCTTGCCAAAGAGCTCGAGGCCGCGTGCCGGCAGCGTTTCGAGGATCTGACGGGAGTGACGGCGGGGGCGGTGAAGGGTCACGTCCGGCGCTTTGTCCGCGACGGTTTTAGTTTGCCGCCGCAGGTCGTGCATATCTTCATGCGCCGCGAGGATGCCGGTGCGGTCATCGGTGACGATTCGCCGCTGTTGCTGGAGTTTCGCGAGACTGGGTTGAAGGCTTACTTGGATGATTTTTCGCAGTTGATTGGTTTGCAAGCCGGTAAGAGCTTCGCTAATGACATGATTTTCGGACGGAAGGCCGTTTACTTTTTGGGTGCCGACTTGGATGAGGCGGAGGCCGCCCGAGAGGTGTCGATTAAGAATGCTTTGGCGGCGAAAGTCGCGCTGGCCTTTGGTGAAAAACCCCTGCCAAAACTCGACGGGACAATCATGCACGTGGTTTACAAGCTCAAATACTCTAAACTCAAGGATTCCTGATATCCCTGGAGCCTAAAATCGCCGGCGGGGAGGCTCTAAGCTTCTCTGCCGGCGATTTTTCTGGAGTTGCAATGACTAAAGATAATTTAGTATAAATTTATGATAGAACTATGATAAAAACTTGGGGGTGGCTCGTGATTAATATCTATCCGGTTTCTGATTTGCGCAACTCGTATCCGAAGGTGGAAGCTGCCGTGAAAGAGAGCGGGAGCCCAGCTTTCTTGACCAAGAATGGTCACGGCTCCATGGTTTTGATGAGCCTCGAGCAATACGAAGTCATGGTGCGAGCCGTTGCCACTGTGAACGGCAATGCGATTCTGGATGGCATTATCTAAGGTTTGCCGACCTCACAAACCTTGGAGGAACTCGCGGCTCAACCCAGACCTTCTTATCCAGGTCCAATCGATATGACCGACGAGGAAGCTGACGCGTTCTTCGCGGAGATTGGGCGATAACTGTGTCGGATTATGTGGTGCTCGACACGAATGTGTTTTCCGTGTTGCGGACTGTAGAAGTGACCAAGGCTTTACGTAAGTTACCGCAAGAGCGCGACTACCTGGAGCCTTTAATCGGTAAAGAGTTTGCCATTAGTTTTCAGACTGCCACGGAGATCCTGCAAGGTGCCTATGCGGCGCAGTGCGGAGAGGCTCGGTTGGGTGCCCTACATCGGATTATCGACTCGACTTTGGTTATTCCGGCTAATGAAAAAGTAATCGAAGCGGCAGCGAAACTCTACGCCGAGGCTCGTGCCGCTGGACATGCCTTGCAAGATAAAGCTCACACCGCGGATCGCTGGATTGCCGCGAGCGCTTTCGCCTATGACTTGCCCTTGGTGAGCACCGATAAAATATTCGTTGACGCGCCTGGACTGAAACTATTGACTGTTTAATCCTGAGAAGTCAATACGGCATAGTGTTCGGTGAAATCCATTTTGACCGGGGCGGGGGAATTCGCTAAGATATAACGGTTGTATGCCTGCGGGCTGGTGGCTTTTCCCACTCATACCGCTGCTACCCCCAAGGGCACGCGAACTTTCCCGGACGCAAAAGCGGCTCGGGCGGACTATGAAGAATTGAAGGCTAGAAACGTGCGTACGTATTCACCCAAGGCCGGTGACGCAAACGCAAAGTGGCATGTGATTGATGCTGATGGCGTCGTTTTGGGACGTCTCGCTTCGCAAATTGCCACCCTCTTGCGCGGCAAGCATAAGCCGACTTTCGCCCCCAACTTCGATGGCGGAGACTTTGTCATCGTTATCAATGCGGAGAAGGTCGTCTTGACCGGCAACAAATGGAACGACAAGATGGCTTACCACCACTCGGGTTTCCCGGGCGGTTTGAAGGCCACCTCTTACGAGACTCTGCGCGAGCGGAATCCCGAGAAGATTATCGAGAAAGCTGTGAAGGGAATGATGCCTCACAACCGTCTCGCGGCAAAGCAATTGTCTAAACTGAAGGTTTATGCCGGCCCGGAACATCCTCATGCTGGCCAGAATCCGGAAGTTTTCGAACTCACTCAAATCGCGCAGTAACGCGGTTGATAACCCCTTAGGAGAGCTGTGGCGAAGACCACCGAAGAAATTGAAGAGCTGGAGGATGCCCCCAGCGAATACACTACCGAGACTCCTACCCCGAAAGATGAGCCGGGACGCGGGAACTCTCGAATCGATAAAGGCATGGGCTTGGGACGGCGCAAGGAAGCCGTCGCTCGCGTGCGCCTCGTACCTGGTGACGGACAGTGGACTATCAATGGCCGCACCTTGGAAGATTATTTCCCGAACAAACTGCATCAGCAACTCGTGATGGCACCCTTCGTGCTGTTGGATTTGCGCGGACGTTTCAATGTCAAGGCTCGCATCGATGGCGGCGGTATTTCCGGACAGGCCGGTGCGCTTCGCCTCGGGATTGCCCGCGCTTTGAACGAGATTGACCGTGACGCGAACCGTCCGGCTTTGAAGAAGGCAGGGTTCTTGACCCGCGACGCCCGCGCCGTGGAACGCAAGAAGGCCGGTTTGAAGAAGGCCCGCAAGGCGCCGCAATACTCGAAGCGTTAATCGCTTGTGTTTCGTCGAGACCCGGGGGATCCCGGGTCTCGCGCTTTTTTAAGGAAATTGAGGCGAGCACTACTTGTGGTGTGTTACGTAACTCGGGAAAATATAGCGATTGCTGCCATATATGGCAGCGATGGCCAAAATCTCCTGAGTTACGTAAGTGAAGCGGACTAGCCTGACGTAATCTGCCCGAAAAATGAGTCAAAAAGCACGTCCCCACGACTCATTTTTAAGGGTGATGAGGACGTGGGATAATGGGGAAGGTTTTAATCAGCAAGAGGAAGGCATGAAATGACCGAACGTTTATTCGGAACTGACGGGGTTCGCGGATTAGCCAATGAAGACATCACCGCGGAACTGGCGCTAGACCTCGGAGTCGCAGCGGCGCGGCTCGTGGTGGAGGAACGCATCATGGCTACCGGCCAGATGCCGATTGTAAAAGACCTCCTGAAAGAGCAGCGTAACTCGGCCATGACCGAGTCCCGCACCGGCATCAAGCGCCCGCAACTCATCCCGGAAGAGCCCGCGAAACCGCGCGCGATTATTGGGCGAGACACCCGCGTTTCCGGACAGTTCCTCGACCACGCGCTCGCGGCGGGCCTTTCGAGCGCCGGAATGGACGTTACCCGCGTCGGCGTCATCCCCACCCCAGGGGTTGCCTATCTAACCGAGGCTCAAGACATTGAACTCGGGGTGGTGATTTCTGCCTCCCACAATCCCATGCAGGACAACGGCATCAAATTCTTTGCTCGCGGCGGCTACAAGCTCCCTGATGAGATGGAAGACCGCATCCAGGCCATGCTCGGTCAAAACTGGGAGAGGCCCTTGGGTCCCGGGGTTGGTAACGTGGTGGCCAACGGAAAGGCTGCGGATGATGCTTATGTAAACCACCTGGTCAATACGGTGCCGGTGAGCCTACACGGCCTGAGGATTGTGGTGGACTGCGCCAACGGGGCGGCTTCGGAAATCGGCCCGCGAGCCCTGCGTGAGGCGGGCGCGGATGTGGTCGTCATTAACGCGTCTCCAGACGGACGTAATATCAACTTGAACTGTGGCTCGACCCATCCCGAACAGTTGCAGTCGATGGTGAAAGCCGCTGGAGCCGATTTCGGAGTGGCATTTGACGGGGACGCGGACCGTTGCCTTGCCGTCGATTCCCTCGGAAACCTCGTTGACGGCGACCAAATTATGGGGATGCTTGCGATTAACATGAAGAACCAGGGGATTTTGACCTCTGACACTTTGGTCGTTACGGTCATGTCGAATCTCGGTTTGCGACTCGCTATGGAGAAAGTCGGAATCAAGATTGCCACGACCGCGGTGGGCGATCGGTATGTGTTGGAGGAGATGCGGGCGCACGGATACGTTCTCGGGGGGGAACAATCCGGTCACGTCATCAACGCGCGCTTCGCCACGACCGGAGACGGGATTCTGACGGCGCTGCAGGTCGCGGCCGCGGTTGCCTCTCACCGCGCGCCTTTGAGCGAGCTGGTGGCTCCCATCCAGAAGTTGCCGCAAACGCTCATCAACGTTCCCGGGGTCGATAAAACCCGAGTAGGGGACGAGCAACTGCAAGCGACCGTTCGTGAAGTTGAGGGCCGTCTCGGAACCACCGGACGGGTCTTGCTGCGCCCGTCTGGAACCGAGCCGCTGGTGCGGGTGATGATTGAGGCAGCCACCCAGGAACAGGCGGACCAAGAAGCGGGAGTTTTGGCTGAACGGGTGAAGGAACTTTTGAGCTTGTAGGATAGAGGAGCTATAAGGATTGGGGACGGTTCCACTTTGTTCCGTTCCTGCGGACTACGCGAAGACGAAACCGTCCCCATTTGCTCCGCTAATAAGGTTAAGGAAAAAATATGTGCGGAATTGTTGGCGCGGTAGGTCGCGAGAGTGGCTCTGAGGCTTTAGACACGGTTCTCGAAGGGCTGTCTCGCCTGGAATATCGCGGCTATGACTCGGCGGGAGTGGCGATTACTGACGCTTACGCGGCGGAACCACAGATATTGGTCCGGAAAGAAGTTGGAAAACTCTCGGCTTTGCGGAACTCCCTTGCTGAAGACCCCTTACCGAACGCCACCACCGCCATCGGCCACACCCGCTGGGCCACGCACGGGGGAGTGACCCGCGAAAACGCCCATCCGCATCGCTCCTGGGACGGAAAACTCGCCCTCATTCACAACGGGATTATTGAAAACGCCGACGCTTATCGGGCACACCTGAAAACTCTCGACATCAAGACAGTGTCCGAAACGGACACGGAAGTCGTGGCTCACCTTCTGGAACGGGCATTTCTCGCGGAACCGAAACCCGCGGGAGGAGAAGAACCGGTCGGTCCGGAGTCGGTTTCGATCCTCGAACTTGACCCCGAAAACCCGAATCCGAAAGATGCCACGAGGCTCGTGCGCGCCATGAGCCGCGTCGCGCGCGACCTCGAGGGATCCTTCACTTTACTTGCTATCCAGGAGGAGGCCCCCGGGGTGATTGTGGCTGCGCGCCGCTCTTCGCCGTTGGTGGTGGGGTTGGCCGAGGACGCGAACTATCTCGGCTCCGATGTGTTGGCATTCGCCTCCCAAACTCACCAAGCGCTTGAAATCGGACAAGACGAGGTTGTGGTCGTGACGCCGAGCGGGGTCTTGGTGCTTGATGAGACGGGCACGGAGATTCTCCACACGCGTGGCCTCGAGGTTTTCGCGAAGACTCCCGCGGAAAAGGAGCGCTTGTTTGAGATTGACTTCGCGACCGACAGGGTCACGAAAGAAGGCTTTGACACTTTCATGGAGAAAGAAATCCGCGAACAGCCGCGCGCTGTGGCGGAGACCTTGAAAGAACGCTTGGACGCGAAAGGTGCGCTGACCCTTGATGAACTCCGAATCGGAGCGGAAACCTTCCGCGGGATTGAATCGGTCATTATCGTGGCCTGCGGGACGGCGGCCTATGCGGGGCAGGTCGCGCGTTACGCGATTGAACATTGGTGTCGAATTCCTTGCGAGGTCGAGCTTGCTCACGAATTCAGGTATCGCGATCCGGTGGTTTCGGTGCGAACCCTGGTGGTTGCAATCAGCCAATCGGGCGAGACAATGGATACGATTATGGCGATTCGCCACGCCCGCGAGCAAGGGGCGCGAGTGCTGGCCATCGTGAACACCCCCGGTTCGACGATTTCCCGCGAGGCAGACGCGGTGCTCTTGACTCACGCGGGACCGGAAATCGCGGTGGCCTCCACGAAAGCATTTACCGCCCAGATTGCGGCGTGCTACCTGCTGGGGTTGTACTTGGCGCAAGTGCGCGGCAATAAGTATGCCGATGAAATCGCCGACTACCTGGACCGGCTCTCCGAGATGCCGGCGAAAATCCAGACGGTGCTGGACCGCTACGCCGGATCCCCGGATTTAGGAGTGGACCTTGAGCGCATCAAGTCGGTTATCTTCTTAGGGCGCCACGTCGGCTATCCGGTTGCGATGGAAGGGGCTTTGAAGCTCAAGGAAATCGCCTACCTCCACGCGGAGGGGTTTGCGGCCGGCGAGCTCAAACACGGGCCGATTGCGCTTATCGAGGAAGGACAACCGGTCGTGATTATTGTCCCGACCCCGCGCCGACCCGAGTTGCACCGTAAAGTGGTGTCAAATATCGCCGAGGTGCGGGCTCGCGGAGCCGTCACTTTGGTGGTGGCCGAGGACGGGGACGAGTCAGTAAACGAGTTCGCGGAGGTTGTGTGGCGGGTTCCGAAAACCCCGACTTTGATGAGACCTCTGGTTGATGTCTTGCCCCTGCAGCTTTTCGCACTTCGGATGGCGGGGCATCTCGGCTTCGACGTGGATCAGCCACGTAATCTCGCAAAGTCCGTTACCGTGGAGTGAGGATTTTCATGGATTCGCTCCTCGCGCCCCTAGTTTTGGGGGATAACGTCGGATTCGCGAGCAACGCGACTATTCCTCCTCCGGGGACTTTGACGGCGACAATCACCGAGTGGATTCACGGTTTCGCCGGATCGCCCGTGGCTCTGGCGGTGTTGGCCGGATTATGTTTTATTGACGCATTCTTCCCGCCCCTGCCCGCAGAATCCATCGTGATCGGACTGACTTCCTGGTATTTCGCTTCGGCGCCTGGGGAAGTCGTGCCCTTGCCCGCGATCTTTATTTGCGCGGTTATCGGGGCGATGCTCGGGGATTCTTTCGCGTTCTTTATCGGGACGCGGATTCCCGTGGAGCGGATTCGGTTTTTCACTGAAGGCAAGGGGAAGCCGGCCTATGACATGGCAAGTCGCCTGCTTCATAAACGAGGTACCTATTTTATTTTCGTGGCGCGGTTCATTCCGGGGGGACGCGTGGCGGTGAATGTGTGCGCGGGAGCAACGGATTTCGGATATCCGCGATTCCTCCGGACGGATGCGGTGGCGGTGGTCTGCTGGGTTGGCTACGGGATGCTGATTGGTTTCCTTTCGGGGACTCTCGTCGGTGGGGTAAACCCGCTCCTCGCGGTGATTATCGGGATGGTCGGAGGTTTGGTGTTGAGCTTCGTGATGGATCGGCTGGTGACCTGGTTTTTGAAGCGTCGCGAAACCAAGAAATAAATGTGGGACGATGGGGGCGTGCTTTGGCGTCCCACGGCAATAAGCTAGATCTTGCGCAAGTGGAGGCGGTGGACGCGGTGGTCGGCGCTTTTTTCGAGGATTAGCGTGGCTCGCGAGCGGGTAGGAGCAACGTTTTCGATGAGGTTCTTGAGGTTCACATCGCGCCAAATCTGGCGGGCGTGTTGTTCCGCTTCTTCGTCCGACCAAGAAGCAATCTCGCGGAAAAAGGAATTCGGATCCCTGAAGGCGGTGGCGCGAAGCTGGCGATAGCGAGCCATATACCATTCTTCGATATCCGCCGGACGAGCGTGGAGATAAATTGAGAAATCAAAGAAATCCGAGACTGTAAGAGAGTTACCGCCCTCGGTGATACGAGGGGGAGCCAAAACGTTCAATCCCTCTAGAATCAAAACTTCGGGAGAGCGAACCATTTGGTATTTTCCGGGAATAATATCGTAGGTGACATGGGAATATACCGGAGCCGCCACCTCGGGAGCTCCGGATTTCACCGCCGCCAAGAACCGTAACAGCGCCCGACGATCATAGGACTCAGGGAAACCCTTGCGGTCCATTAGCCCCCGCTCTACGAGGACCCGATTGGGGTACAGAAAACCGTCGGTTGTGACGAGGTCAACCCGCGGGGTGCCCGGCCAGCGCCGCATGAGCTCCCGTAGGAGCCGCGACACCGAGGATTTCCCGACTGCCACCGAGCCAGCCACCCCGATAACGAAGGGCGTGGTTTGGGGCTGGGCTTCGCCGAGGAAATCGGCTCGCCTCGTCCGGAGTTTCACTGCTCCGGCCGCATAAATCTGGAGCAATGCCGTCAACGGACGGTAGATGGCATCCACTTCCGCCAAATCCAGGGGATCTCCCAAGGCGCGCAGACGCTCGACATCGTTTTGCTCCAACGGGAGGGGAGTTTGGTCAGAGAGCGCCGACCATTGCTCACGCGTGTACATCACGAAGGGGGAGGACGGCGCGGGGGTTTCATTCCGGGGCGGTTCGGGGCGAGCCGCCAAAACTTCCCGCATAGCATTGCTGTATTTGGCTTGGACCGAAGCCGGATTATCCAAGAAATCCCGCATGAGCTCAGAACTCGGTGCCCAGCTAGTGTTTTGCCCCGAGGTCTCTCCCGAAAGAGTCGAACCTTCGAAACCGGTTGATTCCGTCATCTTCGTCATCGGCTAGCGCTTTTCCACTACTGAACCGATACAAAGTGAGCCGTCTTTGTCTCGGAAGAAGTACGCCGACGGTTCTTTCAACTGCGATTCAGAAGCGCGAAGATACATGGGATATTCGTTTTTCACGGTGTAGAGCTTGATATCTGACTCCAGTATTTTTTGGAGAGTTGCGAACGTGGCATCATCAATCAGCCCCTTTTCGTCTAGGGTGAGTTTTTCCGAAGCGCGGGGGCTGAACTCGGTGAATTCTGCGGGAGGGCTCCACTCGCTACACAGCAAGGGGTAATTGTCTTCTGAATCGCTAGGGCTCAAAGGGTAGCTATTCCTAGCCAGCAACCGCTCCATGACGTAGGTGACATCGGGAACCGAAACGGCATCGAGCTCCCCACCATAGGCCAGAACTGGACAAGAATAATGGGTCGACAATTCGCTCCAACTCACCGACACTTCAACAAACTTCCCGCTCCATTTCAAGCCCACCTCGGTTTTTTCTGGAGCGGTTCCTAGGGCCTCAACAAGGGCGTATTGGGCCGGTTGGGTCGTGAAACGATCCGTGAAAACTTCGGGGGTGATAGTCCAGCAGGCTCGCTGCATGGTCGTGAAATCGCCGTTTTTGAGGTCGGCAAAAAATGCTTTCAAACCCGCGAAATTCAGGGGGTCGCCCGCTTTTACCTGGTTGGATTTTGGCGACTTCGTGGGGGTTTTCTTCGCCCACTTCGAGGTTTTTGACGGGGTGGGAACCTCGGCTTCCGTATCGGTATCTACACTGGTCAAAGACGAAGGATAGGTGAGGTCAGACACGCCATCTAGGTTTAACTGAGCTTGGGGATCAATTTTGGGCGGCTCAGGAAGCGGCGCCCCATTGTCTGCCGGTTTGGTTCCCTCGGCAGGGGTAGCGGAGGGAGCATCCAAAATCCCCATGTTTAGAGTGGAGTTATTCCGGTAGGTTTTCCCGCTCACCTCCACCAAAAGTTGGGAAGAACCGGTTTTGGTGGATTTCGGTTGGGGGCCAGCCTTAGCGTCGGGGTCATTTGGGATCGCAGCAATTTGCGGAGACACCACAAACAAAATCACTATCACGAGAACGATACCCGCCGCAGCCAGGCTAAACAAGGCGGCCACGAGGTGCTTCGGGGTTTCAGTAAGCCAGGATTCCAGCTTATTTAGAGACATATCGCCCTTTCCTTGGTGGCTGACGTTTCGCTAGAGAACGTTCCCCCTAAGATTACTGTTTTTTTCTCAGGTCTGAAAACGCGGGGAATCGTCGGAGGAGAGTTTCACGGTTTGAATCCTTGCCGCGCTCAAGTTTTTTCGCTTAAGGTGGGAAGGTGATTTTCGGATATTCCCCGCGTCTAATCGCGGAAAAAGAAAAACATTTGGTGGAGGCAGCAAACGCTGCTCGCGGTGACGATGCCTTGATGAAAGTGGCAGCTCACGCGCTGTTCCACCAGACCCACCTGGCGTTGTCGGGAAAAATCCCGTGCCTAGCGGCAAAAGTGGGCAAGATACGACCGCTTTCCGAGCGTCGCATCCTGGTCTTGGTGGGGGCGGGCAACAACGGGGGAGACGGCCTCTATGCGGCTCGCGACTTGGCGCAGCGTGGCTATCCGGTTACCGTCCTTGCGACCTCTCAGAAAATTCACGAACAGGGCGCGGCTGCGGCGCGCCAAGCCGGAGTGGATTTTTGGCCAGTTTTAGCCGAAGGCGCAGGAGAAAACCATGATGCCACCAGGATTTCTGAAGAAGTCAGAGACAAGATTATTGAGTTGGCTCCCGCGGCCATTATTGATGCCATCATTGGAATCGGGGCACGCCCCCCGTTGCGAGAACCGGCTTTGAGTCTGGTGAGAGCTTTAAACGAGTGGCTGATATCGGAGGTATCTTCCGTAAGTCGTGAAAATTCGACCATAGGTGCCAATAATGGCAGAGATGGCCAAAATCTCCTGAGTTACGTAACAGCCCCGAGACCAATCGTGGTCGCTTGCGACCATCCCTCGGGGATTGACTTGGAAGAAGGCAGTGACTTGGGGAAGTCAAATGCGCTGTTGAAAGCCGATTTGACCGTCACGATGGGGGCTCCCAAGACGGGAATGCTCGTGGGTCAGGGGGCTACCGCAGTGGGGCACTTGGAAATCCAAGAGATTGGCCTTGACAATCTCACCCCGGAAGTGGCCCAAATCACCCGCGAAGACGTGGCGCAAGCCTGGCCGTGGCCAAAGTTCTCCGACCACAAATATTCCCGCGGGGTTCTCTCGGTATTGGCCGGTTCCGCCAAATATCCAGGAGCAGGAGTTTTAGTTACGACCGCGGCCCTCGCCTCCGGTGCATCCTTCGTTCGCTACCTGGGGGAGGACGCGGTACAGCCCCTGGTTTTGGGAGCCTCGCCGGAAGTCGTAATTGGTTCGGGACACTCCCAGGCTCTCGTGATGGGGTCGGGTTTTGACGGACACGACGAGAATCATCAAGGCCAACTCTTGGGAGCCTGGGAGACGCGGGAGCCGGAAGAATATGTGGTTCTCGATGCGGGGGCATTATCCCTTGTCGGGAGGTCAATCGAAACGGATGATCGCTGCTTGTTGACTCCGCACGCAGGGGAGGCGGCTGTTCTCGCTTCAGGGCTCGGCCTAGAAGCGAGCCGTGAAGAAATCGAGGCCAATCCCTATCGGTGGGCTCGGAAACTGGCCGCTGCCTCGGGTGCTACGGTGCTCTTGAAAGGGCCCGCCACGACAATAGCCAACCCGGACGGGACGGTTTATTCAGTCACCCACGGAACTCGGGATTTGGCCACGGCGGGATCGGGAGATGCGCTGGCGGGGATCCTAGGGTTTCTTTTCGCATCAACGAGAGACATTACTGATCTGGGATTCATGGCGGCAGTGGGAGCCTGGATTCACGGGGAAGCGGGAAGGCTCGCGGCCCCCACCCCGAGAACTACCGACATTATCAACGCGATTCGTCCCGCGGTAGCCGCTTTGCGAAGCTATGTGAGCCAGACAAACCGTAATTTTCTTGACAACTCCGAAAGTAGCCTCTAGGGAGGCGGCATCTCGGAGCGAAAAGTGACAAACTATTAGGGTCAAGGTTAGACGAGAAGGAAAGCAATGACTCAAACAGATAATCCGGTTTCGTGGCCAGTTCGAGCCGTGATAGACCTCGAAGCGTACCAGGAGAACCTGCGGCGGATGCGCTTATTTGCGCCGCGCTCTCAACAAATGGCCATCGTGAAAGCCAATGCGTATGGCCACGGAATCGAGCGGATTTCCTTGGCTGCGATTGAGGCCGGCGCCGAATGGCTGGGGGTAGCGAAGGCATCCGAAGCCTATCAATTGCGGAAATACTTAGATAAACAGGGAATTTCCCGCGATCATCTGGCAGATACTCCCACTACCGCGATGCTGCGCTCGCGCCTGTTCCAGGCCAACGCGGCCGGTCTCCCGACTGCGAAGCGGCCGCGGATTCTTGCTTGGCTCTACACTCCGTCAACGGACTTGAAGCGGGTGATTCAAGGAGAAATCGACCTCTCGGTGTCTTCCCTTGACCAACTCGATCAGGTGGCTCGCGGGGCTGACGCGGCGGGTTTGCGCGCCCGCGTCCACCTGAAGATTGATACGGGGCTGTCTCGCGGCGGGGAGACTCTCGAGGATTTTCCGGTGCTCTGTAAACTGGCGCGAGCCCGAGAGCGTTCCGGTCTTATCGAGGTCAGCGCAGTATGGTCGCACTTCTCTCGCTCTGACGAGCCCACCGAGGAAGCAGAAGCTTTCACGAAACTGCAACTGGATCGGTTCGAGGAAGCCTACGGGATGGCGCTGGAAGCCGGTTTAAACCCGAAACTCAAGCATATTGCGGCGACCGGAGCCATCATTTGGTACCCCGAAAGCCACTTCAACCTGGTTCGCGTGGGGATTTCCAGTTATGGACTGTCCCCGAATCCAACAATGGCCTCCTCCAAAGATTTGGGGATTCATCCGGTCATGCGCTTGGAAACCGAGGTCGCCCAAGTGAAGCGAATTCCCGCGGGAGCGGCAGTTTCCTACGGGGGAGAATGGGTGGCGGACCGACCCACTTGGCTGGCGCTGTTGCCGATAGGGTACGCCGACGGGTTGCTGCGTTCCGTCCAAGGGAAGGCGAAAGTGTGGGTTGGCGGTCACCTGGAAGAGGTAGTCGGTCGGATTCCCATGGATCAAATCATCGTCAATATGGGACCCGCGGTGGACGAGTCGGGGAATCCCGTCCCACCTCCAGTAGCGGCGGGGGATCTCGCGATTCTTTTCGGTGATTCCACAAGGGAAGTTGCCGGATATGAGACCGTTTCCGGCGACAGCGCCTGGAGCGCCGATCCGGTTCCGAGCGCCGATGACCTGGCGGCAGCAGCGGGAACCATCTCCTATGAGGTGCTGACCGCGATTGCTGACTCCACGCCGCGAATCTATCCGGAACCAACGGAGGCGACAAGATGACTGGAGACACAGGCAAACCCCAAGCGTCGGCCTTGGAAAACATTGAGACGAAATCTGCAGAGGAGACCCGACTCCTCGGGCAGGCTCTCGCTGAATTCTTGGATGCCGGAGATTTGGTGATTTTGGAGGGAGAACTCGGGGCGGGGAAAACCACTTTCACCCAGGGCCTCGGGGCGGGGCTCGGGGTAAAACAGCGGGTGACCTCGCCGACTTTTATTATTGCCCGAACCCACCGCGCAGAAAGCGGCTCCGGAAAACCGCAACTTGTCCACGTTGATGCCTACCGTTTGGAGGGCGGAGACGATGTGGACGCCCTCGATTTGGAATCTGCCTTGGAAAACTCGATTGTGGTAGTGGAATGGGGACGCGGCAAAGTCGAGGATCTTTCCGCCCACACCTTGCTGATTGAACTGAAGCGTCCCCAAACCGAGGAAATTCCGGTGACCGGAACCATCGCGGATATTCCCGGAGATACCAACTGTATGGCGACTTTCCGAAGCGTCTCGGGAAACTGGAATCTTTCGGGGGTAAAAGAGGCGTGGCAAAGCCTCGTTGCGGCAGCCAATGCTGCTGTAGAGACCGATGACACCGAGGAATAACCGGTGAGAAAAATGTGGTTTACCGGCTTGCGCCATCCTAAGCAATCCCTAATACCTTTCGGGCTGCGAGTGGCGGCGGGGATGCTCGCGTTGCTGGTGGCGGGAGTGGGTTTGGTGCCGTCAGCAAGTGCTGCTGCCGATAGTCCCTATGCGAAGGCTCGGGCGTGGTTCGCGAGCGAAGGCAATAAGCTGGCCGCGGCAACTGCTATGTATCTTCCGAGCCAACTGGAGGTTGCTCCCGACTCTAAACCGGAGGTGGGGGAAATTGCCCAGGTCTCTACCTGGACGAACGCAATGTTGAAAGGGACCTATTCCCTGCAAAATTCGACCATCCCGATTGACATGTGGGTGGCTCCGGTGACGCAGGGAGGGATTGCCCTGGGAGTCGTGGTCTATACCGAGCCGGAAAGCCAGTTATTTCCCACTCCGCTCCCGAAGAAATCAGACCTTGCTCCCAAACCGAGTGAGGGGATTCCCGAACCTACCCTGACCTCCAATGCTCTGACTGCGGGGGTGGTGGAGCCGAAGAACTCCCATCTCGCCGTCAAAGCAGATCCGCCGGGAGCCGCCTATATCCTGCCTGAACTGGCTCGGGCCTTGATAGCGGCTCCGCCGAGCTCGGAACGCCCCAACTTTCCGGTCTATGATCCGGTCGTTGATGGTTGGTTTATCCTAGTCGAGGATCAGTTGACACCGGTCAGCGCTGCGGCGCGAGCCCGCTTGCGAGGAACCGCGGGTCTCTTGGAAGTTCGCGAGGCCATCCAATCGTGGTGGGGAACCGCGAAAACCACTCCCACTCCGGAGCCAACTGTGGCGGGGACGAGCGCGGCTCCCACTGTCTTTTCAGTCGTGTTGGCGGCACTAATCGGGGCCGGTCTCGTGGGGCTGCTGATTTGGTTGAGCCTGCGACGTCAAAGTGATAGCGATGAGGAAGTGCTGCCACTACCAGATCCGGAACTCATCATTGTTCCTCCACCGCCACATACTTCGGCCATCCCGACCCTGCCGCGGGGAAAATAAACCCCATTTGTATGAGAAAGAAGCAAAATGCGTTACCTATTTATTGATACTGCCCACGGAGCTGGCGCCGCTTGGATCGACTCGGAATCCGAGGAGAATTTGGGGGTGGCAGAAACTGCCGACACCCGCTCCCAAGTGGAGGATCTCGCCGGTTTGGTGGCGAAGGTCGTTCCCGAATCCGAAACCCCCGATTTCGTGGTGGTTTCTCGCGGCCCTGCCCCTTTTACGGGACTTCGGGTGGGGCTCGTGAGTGCGAGAACTTTTGGCTTTGCCTGGGGAGTTCCGGTTTTCGGGCTTGATGAATTGGAACTGCTAGCAGCAGCGGGCAATAACAAATTGCTGTCGGCGGAGCGCGAGCAAGAATGGGTGATTCCTTGCGTGGATGCCCGCCGACACGAGGTGTATGCGGCGTTGTTCCGCCGCGGTTCTAACGGGGAGCCTCTTCGCCAAGGTCCTGACTGGGTGGGAGCCTCGGCTGAGTTACCGCGGATGCTTACCCAGTGGGACGCGACTTTCCCTAACTGGAGCGATTCGCGAGTGGTGGCGGTCGGGAATGCCGCTAACCAGTTGGAAGGAGTATCGCCTCTGGAAGTCGCCCTTGTTGATCAGGCGAAAGCGGCGGGAGGTCTCGTAGTAACGTTGAGCGGGGGAGAGTGGACAAATCTGCGCGGGAAAACGCAGACGGAACTGGTGGTGCTGGGGCTCGGGACTGAACCGGAGTATCTGCGCCGACCCGATATTCAAGAAAAGAAATAGGCCCCCGCCTCGCGCCGTGGGGGCAGTGGAGTTAGAGATGCCGGAAAACAAGGATGTTACTGTGATACGACGGGCTGAAGCTGCGGATTTGCCGCGACTGGCTGAGGCGGAACAGGTCTGTTTCGGTCAGGAAGCCTGGGACGCGGAGGGCCTCGAATGGCTGTTCAATGACCTCGAGGTATGTTTTTGGCTTCTGGAGGATGAAGCGGGAAAACTCCGGTCTTGGGTAGTGTGGGGAAAAGGAACTCGTTCCTTCCAAGCCGCAGACATCCCCGCGTTTAGCGGAGACCTCGGAAACCACCGCTTCATCCGAGTGATGTCTATCGCTACCCTTCCAGAATTTCGAGGCAGCGGCTTCGCGCGGAGCCTCCTGGTCGAGGGGTTGGAAAAAGCCCAGGCGGAGGGGTATTCCGGAGCGGTTCTCGAGGTTCGCCCCCGCAATTTTCCGGCTCGCCGTCTCTATGAGAGCCTGGGGTTCTATCGGGTAGCAGTTCTGCCGGCGTGGTTTCAATCTCCGGAAGAAGACGGTGAAATTTGGGTAAAGCAATTTTAAAAAACATCTAAGTTGCGAAAAGCTTTGAGTCCTCCGGCGGTGGGTTTCGCTCCGAGGCCCCTCATGTCCAGGACTTTCGACCCAGACGATTTCCTAAAAGTGCAGGTCAAAGAGTTATCAACTTGTTGAAAATAAACCACTCAGGGGAAACGCCCCAAGCGAGCACCCAAAATCTTATAGGCTCTTAGCCGTGGCCAATACAACACTTACTACAGATAACAGAGCAATCAAGACCACCGTTATCATCAAACAAGCCATGGCAATTTCTGGCGTGTTTTTTGTGGGGTTTTTGATTTTGCATGCCTACGGGAACCTCAAGGTTTTCCTGGGGCAGACCAACTACAACGAATATGCGCTTCATCTGCGTACATTCCTCATGCCTATACTTCCCTATGAAGGGTTGTTGTGGATTCTCAGGGTTGTGCTTATCGCGCTCATCCTGGTGCACATTATTTCCGCTCTCGTCTTGTGGCATCGCGCCTCCGCGGCTCGCGGGTCTCGCTACATGATGAAGAAGTCGCTGGCGACTGCTTATGCGGCGCGCACCGTGCGCTGGGGCGGCATCATCCTGCTGCTGTTCATTATTTTCCACCTTGCCCAATTCACCTTGAAGTTTGCCAAGATTGGTGACGCTGCCGCCTATGACTCCCATGAAGTCATGTTGAGTGCTTCCGGTGCTGTGGTAACCGACGAGGCGATGAGCGCTATGACCGTCACAGAGGGCAACCCCTACGCCATGATGTTCACGACGTTCTCGAACTGGTGGATGGTGCTTATCTACGCCATCGCAGTTGGAGCCTTGTGCCTCCACATTTCCCACGGCGTGTGGTCGGCGCTCCAGACCATGGGTTGGTTGCGTCGCAACACCCAGGGCACGATTCAGGTGATTTCCGGCCTGGTTGGTCTGCTGGTTCTCGTGATGTTCCTGGCTCCGCCCGTTGCTATCTTGGCGGGTCTGGTGCCGGCTCCGGTGATGGCTGTATAGGACGGGGAGGAATAAAATGACTGAACTTATTGACGGTTTCTACACCGAAGGCGAAAAAATTGCCGACACCAAGGCGCCAATGGACGTGCCGATTAAAGACCGCTGGCAGACCCGCAAATTCCGCGGCGGATTGGTGAACCCCACTAACCGGCGCAAACTCCACATCATCGTGGTGGGGTCTGGTCTCGCCGGTGGCGCCGGAGCGGCCTCGCTCGGGGAACTCGGCTACCACGTTGACGTGTTCTACTACCAAGACTCCGCTCGTCGCGCCCACTCCATTGCGGCGCAGGGCGGCATCAACGCGGCCAAGAACTATCGCAACGATAATGACTCCACCCAGCGCCTGTTCTACGACACGGTGAAAGGTGGGGACTACCGCAGCCGTGAAAACAATGTCTACCGTTTGGCGGAAGTTTCGGCCAATATTATTGACCAGTGCGTTGCTCAAGGCGTGCCTTTCGCGCGCGAATACGGTGGCCTGTTGGATAACCGTTCCTTTGGTGGCGTCCAGGTCGCGCGTACTTTCTATGCTCGCGGCCAGACAGGTCAGCAGCTCTTGATTGGCGCCTACCAGGCGCTTTCCCGTCAAATCAAGGCCGGCACGGTTATCCCGCACCAACGCCACGAAATGATGGACCTCATCATTAAGGACGGCAAGGCGCGCGGCATCGTGACCCGCGATTTGACGACCGGCAAGATTGAGACCTGGTTGGCTGACGCAGTCGTGTTGGCCAGTGGTGGTTACGGCAACGTGTTCTTCCTTTCCACCAATGCGATGGGTTCCAACGTGTCGGCAGCGTGGAAGGCTTACAAGCACGGCGCTTATTTCGCTAACCCTTGCTACACCCAGATTCACCCGACCTGCATCCCGCAACACGGCAATTTCCAGTCGAAGTTGACCTTGATGTCGGAGTCGCTACGTAACGACGGGCGGATTTGGGTGCCGAAGAAGAAAGAGGACTGCAAGAAGGATCCGCGCGAGATTCCCGAAGAAGATCGCGATTACTACCTCGAGCGGATCTACCCCTCCTTCGGTAACCTCGTCCCGCGTGACATTGCGTCTCGCCAGGCCAAGAACATGTGTGACGAAGGTCGCGGTGTGGGGCCGGAGATTAACGGCGTAGCCCGCGGGGTTTACCTCGACTTCGGGGAGGCAATCCAGCGTCTGGGGCGGAAGGCCGTGTCTGACAAGTACGGCAACCTCTTCGACATGTACGAGCGCATCACCGGCGATAACCCCTACGAGGTTCCGATGCGTATCTATCCGGCAGTCCACTACACCATGGGTGGCCTCTGGGTCGACTACGACTTGATGAGCAACATTGAAGGCCTGTACGTGGCCGGTGAAGCGAACTTCTCCGATCACGGCGCGAACCGCCTCGGCGCTTCGGCTTTGATGCAGGGCTTGTCTGACGGCTACTTCGTTTTGCCGGCCACGATTTCGGATTACTTGGCGCACGGCGCGATGCCGAAACTGGAGGAAGACGATCCGGCGGTCGTGGAGGCTGTGGAGCGAGTCACCGGTAAGATTGACAAGCTCATGGCGATCCAAGGCACCCGTTCGGTCGATTCCATCCACAAGGAGCTCGGCCACATTATGTGGGAAAAGTGCGGCATGGAACGCACTGACGCCGGTTTGCGTGAAGCCATTGGTGAGATTCGCAAACTTCGCGAGGATTTCTGGAAAGACGTCCGGATCCCGGGTCGCGCCGATGAGTTGAACCAGTCTTTGGAAAAGGCCTGCCGTCTGGCAGACTTCCTGGAGCTCGGCGAACTCATGTGCATCGATGCTTTGCACCGTAAGGAATCTTGTGGCGGTCACTTCCGCGCTGAATCCCAAACGGAGGAAGGCGAAGCGAAACGTGACGATGAGAACTTCCTCTACGTGGGGGCGTGGGAATACGGCGGCGAGCCGAATGCTGCGCCTGTGCTGCATAAAGAGGATCTCATCTACAAGGACATTCAGCTGAAGCAACGGAGTTACAAGTGAACATTACATTACGAGTTTGGCGTCAAAAGGGGCCGCAGGATAAAGGCGCGCTCCACGAATATCATCTCACCGACATTTCCCCGGATGCTTCCTTCCTTGAGATGCTTGACATCTTGAATGAGCAGCTTTTTGCTGCCGGAGAGGAACCGGTCGCATTCGATTCGGATTGCCGTGAGGGAATCTGTGGCATGTGTGGTGTCGTCATCAACGGCGTCCCGCATGGCCCGCACAAGAACCGCACCACGACCTGTCAGCTCCACATGCGGACTTTTAAGGACGGCGACACTATCACGGTCGAGCCGTGGCGGTCTAAAGCTTTCCCGATTTTGCGCGACTTGGTCGTGAATCGCGAGGCTTTCGACCACATTATCCAGGCCGGTGGTTACATTTCGGTCAACACGGGTGCAGCCCCTGAGGCGCACTCCGTACCGGTGCCGAAGGAAAATGCCGACCGAGCTTTTGAGGCGGCCGTGTGTATTGGCTGTGGCGCTTGCGTCGCGGCCTGCCCGAACGGGTCGGCGATGCTGTTCACCTCCGCGAAGGTCACGCATCTCGGGCTCCTGCCACAGGGCAAGCCGGAAAACTACGACCGTGTGGTGAATATGTTGAACCAGCACGATGCCGAGGGATTCGGCGCTTGCCAGAATGTGGGCGAGTGCGCGAAGGTCTGCCCGAAGCAGATTCCGCTCGACTGCATTTCCTTCCTGAATCGCCAGCTTGGCAAGGCGTTCTTGAAAGGGAAGTAAACCGCTTAGCGCTGGTTTGAGGCGTGAATAATCGAATACGTAAGGAACCCCGGGCTTTTCAGTCCGGGGTTCCCTTTTCAAGGGAATTGTGACGAATCTCACACTTATAGGGAGCGTTATCTTGGTAAGATAGACCTATGAGAACCCCGGTTGCCTTAATAGCTGTTATTTCAACAGCATTTTTAGCGTGGTCCACACTCGGTGCCAATCCGGATAATGAAGCTAAACCTAGCTTCCGGTCGGTGTCTGAGAGCGAGAATGTGATTTCAAGCGATGTGGATGTTAATGCTGAGACTCCCCAAATGGAGAGGAAGACCTGGAACTCCGTGGAGGGTAGGTTGGAATACATCGCGCAAGCGGTGGTGCGGAACTATCCCGCGGAATCTTGCCACGCCGAAGATGTAATATCCTTGTTTGATAGTGTTGATCCAAAGGCCAAAGAGAAGCTCGTTTACAGGCAGAAAACTATAGACTACCAGCACTCTGTTAATACAGATATGGGACATTCTGATTTTAGCTGGGATATCTCAACCAGTCGAGAGACGTATGGTGAAGAACTCGTCGAGCTTAAGGCCTTTGCTAACTATTCCTATCAAACTCTTTGGAGTCCCGAAAGGAGCTTTTCTCAAATCGAGGTTACAATGTTGGTAAAGATTGAGGACGGCAAATTAAGACTAATTTCGATAACCTCTGATGACACATTCGACCATGAAGAATGGACGGAACCGAGTCTTTTAAAAAAGAATAGTAGTGATTACAAACACGAGTATGAAGAATACATTTCGGCCTTACAATCTCGGCTAGGTGAGCCGGAAATTGTGCCCACATTACCTAAGGGTGTTGGTTATATGGAACCGAATCGATCCTTGATGAAAGCGTACATGGAACGTTGGGCCTATAGTTTTAATCCTTCGTGGGGAAATTTCACCAGTATGGGTGGTGACTGTACAAATTATGCTTCCCAAGTTATGTATGCCGGTACGCCGGGCTTTGACCAACAGGGCACACATAAATGGTACTATTCCGGTTATAATTCAAGATCTCCTTCATGGACATCCGTGCTTGCCTTGAGGGGCTACCTATTATCTAATAGGGGAGAGGTTGGGCATTATTCCGGATTCTTGACATCCAAAACATATTTAAAAACGGGTGATATAGTCCAATTGGGCAATTATCATTCCGTGGTTGTGTATAGAAATAATAGTGGTACTATATATGTTTCCGCGCATACTTCCGCAGCTTTAAATAAGCCTCTTTCCGACTACGGTAATCCAGCGTTAACATGCATACAACTCAAATGGTATTCCAATAACACTTCAATATGACGCGCAATGTGGGTCGGTCGGGACATGCTTGGCCGTCTCACTTTTGAAACTACGAAGCATGCCCCCATCGTCCCACTTTTCTTAAATCCGGCGGGGAGTTGCCGATTGTTAAGGCTGTCGACAAATGGGTCTCATCATCCACGGAGGGAAGCATGAGTACTATCAGCGCAAACATGATGTATATGACCGGCGGAACGCTGGGCGGAGTGGCTCTTGCGCGAGCCAAAAACAGGGCGGCAACCGGGATGGTGCAAAGTGCGCTGGATCGATTGGCTGAATCCGAGCTCGACAAGCAACGCCAAAAGGAAGTCGACCGCGCTAAGTCAGAGTATCATTCCCCGCTGGTCGACCGGATAAACCCGCAACAAGGAGCGCTCAAAACCACGGAAACTGCGGCTTCTGGGTCGGTTGAATCTCAGTATTCGAGGCTAGACTCCATCGAAATTACGGACACGGCTCTGGCTGAGGCTTTCGGCTCGAACCGCGTGGAAGACAATTTGCTGAATGTGTTGCGTCAGGTTTTCACCGATGACCAGATCAAGTCCTTGGTTTCTGGTGAAGAGCTACCTGCGGAGGCTGTGTGGGCTGAAGGTAAAGATCCGGCTGCGGAGATTCGTGGACTCATTAATGAGCTGCAGGGGACTGGCTCCGCGAGCGGGCAGGCCGGGGAAGACGTAGAGATTGGTTCCGATAAGAATGGGGTGGCGAAGAAGTTTGCCAGTCTTATTGATTCCGTCGGGAAAGCCTCCGAGAACAAAGGCGTGGCCGTTACTAAGCCCGGATTCATGGGCTTTTCCGCCGACCAGGTCAAGAATGGATTTGATTATTTCGCCAAGTACAAGCACCGGCTGAACGACGAGGCCGTGCGGAACCTCACCGATAATGACAAGGTTTTCGTGGGGATGCTGTACGCCAAGGCAGAGGATCGCATAGGGCCCTACGGCGACCCCGAGGTATCCTACGAGTTCAAGAAGGTCGACAAGATTGCCTACAAGTTCGTGATTTACAACATGACCCACGACATTGGCGACGAGCTCAAGACCCAAGAAGAGGCCCGCAAATTGAGAGCCAAGTCCGGCGAGGAACTCAGCGAGGCCGACCCTGCGTCTAAGATTCGTCAGGGCAAAAACCCCGACGCGCCCGATTCGGCTTACGGTGTCAAGGGCGATGTTCACACGCGTTATGTTGACACCACCAAGTTCTCCCGAGAGGACGCCGAGTTCAAGGCTCGGTTCAATGAGCCCAAGACCACCCCGAAGATTGACCTGGCCGAACTTCGCGCGAAGTAGGCTGCGCTGCACGGAGAATCCGGCAAGGTTCAGGAGGTGTAGCCATGATTCCAGTCGGTAGTGCTGGTTACGCGGGCGGTTTTCCTACTTTTGGTGGCATCGCAGGTAAAAGACCCGTGCCGGAGGTCGCGGTAAGACCGCGGGCGAGGATACCAATTGTGGACATTTATGAGCGCAGCGGAGTCTCAATAAACTCCCGGCAGGCTCTTAAAACAGAGGATCATTCAGTCTTGGTTTATGACCTGTTGGAAGGGTTTTTGAGTCCAAGCCAGATTGGAGTTTTACGCAAGGTCACGGAAATTTGCAATGCGGAAGTTTGGGGGAATAATCCGCTGGTGATGATGCAGTCTCTGCGGGACGAGTTGGGCGGAAACAAGCCCCGTGACGCCGCGGAGCTCCGTGAAGACCTCTGCAGTGTCCCGATAGGAAGTTTCACCAAAGGACTTCCTGAGCATGAATAATGTATTTCGGAGCGTGGGGCTGATGCGGGATCTGAATAATATAACATTGATCGACCCGAACGCCAAGGACGATGCCCAGGCGTCTGCTGAGGTGCCGAAGATTGGCAGCTTGCTGGCATTGCACAATTGGAGCGCTGACTTTCAAAAACCGCAGTCAAAGTTTGGGAGATGGACGAAACCGCTCGTCAACGCCGTTACGCTGGAGGAAAACTGCTTTCCGTTAGCGACCTCGCGCGCTGTCTTGCCGAAAGAGCCGTTGAGCGTGTTGCTGAAAAATGGCGGTGAAGGAGGCTGACCCTCAGGCGACGCAACCAGCCGCGGTTGACACTGTTGTGTTCTTACTACCAGCTTCCTATTATTCCGACCAGGCTTGAACCTGATAGGTTTCGAGTTGAACCTCGGCATCGAAGTCGGTGGGGCGTAGTCCGGCCTTTCGCAACAGGTGGTCAATAAAGTCGCGAACCTGAGGCAGATCCTCCCAAACCTGTGGGAGGAAGGTTGCGCGATTATATCCCTTGCGCAAGATGACCCCATCCACTCCGGGCCGAAGTCTCCCTAGGTAGTCCGCTTCCGTTTCTCCAGGATTCCGGTCAAATGGGCGCGGCTCGCTCAAAACGGAAACTTCGATTCTCAACTCCGACAACTCTTCGAAGCGAACCGGGGGGAATCGCGGGTCTTCCAAAGCAGCGGCCATTGCGTTTTGGGCAATGTCTTCACCGAGTTTCCGGTGAGCCGCGAGGGAACCGATACAGCCGCGGAGCTCGCCAGACTTGGTGAGGGTCACGAAAGCGGCGCCGGGAGCATCCAACAAGGTCTCCAGCACGGGGTCTCCGGTGGTGAAATCAGTAACGCTACGTTGCGGCTCCTTGCGGGGCTCAGCAAAAGCGCCTTCCAGAACCCTCCTTGCTAATGCGGGGAAACGCGACCCGTACTCATCGGGAATCCCCTCCTGCGAGGAAGGGAGATTATATTTCCAGTAGGCCACGGCGGAATAGCCGACCACGCGGTTTCTATCTCCCGCGGTGTCACCCGAATTCGCATTGGCCAGTAGCTCGGCTTGGAGCTTAACCTTCCGAGCCAGCCGGTTCATCCCCGACCACGCGAAAGAACCGCAGGCCTGACGCGGATCGAGGGGATATTCCAAGGACAGAGCCTGGGTCAAGGTAATGGCGTCAACCTGGCGCGCCTCATCATAGGGAAGATAGTGGGACAAATCGGAGGAAATCACTATCAAGGTGTCGCTGGGGTCTTCTCCAGGAAGCTGACGCAAAGTCTGTAGGGCGGCGGACACTTTATCCGGCGGACAATCCCCAACCGCCAGCGGCACAATCTTGAAATCCACCCCTTTGAGGACAGTTTGCAGGAAAGGCAGCTGCACCTCGAGGGAATGTTCCTCCTCGTGAGAGGGCTCAAAAAACTTCACCAACTCGGCATTCGCTTCGAGGTATGACTGGGCGGCTTGATCAACAGGCAGCTCTCCGAGCGGCGTCGCAAAAGCCGCGGCCTTGGAAAGCGCAATCCCCCGCACCCCGACACGGTGAGTGGGTCCAGCCACCACGACCCGCTTCGGTTTCAATCCGCGCAACAGTTGATAACCGGCGGCCGCGATAACTCCGGAATATATGTAGCCCGCGTGGGGAACCTGCAGGGCGACCAGCTCGCGCAGGGGCTTCCCGCCAACATCTCGCGGGATAACAGGGGTCACCAAGGTGGTAGCCTGCTCCAGGAGAGTGTCTACCATTCCTTGCAGTTCAGCAGGGTCGGAGGGATAGAAAGAACCGGCAACAGCGGGGGGACGAACATTAGCCATAGCCCCATTTTCGCCTAAAACTGGAATTTTGGGGAGGGTTTCGTTGAGTAAAAGCCAAAGCGAGATGGAGGCGATTTACCTTTTAGGCCCGTCCCCATTGGTAAATTTTTTACCATCGGGGACGGGCCTAAAAGGTAAATATGCGTGAAAAGCCTCCGACCACCTCCCGATGTTGGCAGAATAGAGGCGAGGGAAATTCCAAGGAGAGGTGTTATGGCAACGCGTAATGACGAAGAGAAAACTGAAGCTGATAAGGCAAAATCTGGTCAAACAGTGACGGAGAAGAAAGCTTTGAAAAAGGGCTCAACAGTGGCTAAGGGATTGAGGGATGGCGCGAAGTCTAAGGCCGAGGGGGTACGCCTGGGAATTCTCACGAGCGGCGGGGACGCTCAGGGGATGAATGCCGCAGTTCGCTCTACCGCCCGCTCCGCGATTGTGCTCGGAGCGGTGCCCTACGCTATCCGCGAAGGCTGGTATGGAGCCGTCGAAGGCGGGGACCTCATCCACGAACTGAAATGGGGAGATCTTTCCAACACTATCTCCAAGGGCGGCACGATTATCGGCACCGCCCGCTCCGATGAGTTCCGTGAACGCTCGGGAATGATGAAGGCGGTAGAAAACCTTATCCAGAACGGCATTGACCGCTTGGTGAGCATCGGCGGGGACGGAACCCTGTCCGGCACCGAGGAACTCCGCCAATTGTGGCCGGAACTGGTAGCGGAGCTCGTGAAACAAGGCCGGATAACGGCCGACCAAGCCGAAGCGCATCCGAATCTTATGGTGGTGGGACTGGTAGGCTCCATTGACAACGACATGACCGGCACTGATATGACGATCGGCGCAGATTCTGCCCTGAACCGCATCGTACTGGCCTTGGATCAACTGTCCTCCACCGCGGCCTCCCACCAGCGCACTTTCGTAGTGGAGGTGATGGGGAGAAACTGCGGGTATCTGGCGTTGATGAGCGCGGTCGCGGGCGGATCTGACTATGTTCTCATTCCGGAGATGCCTCCGACAGCGGGTTGGGAAGACGACATGTGCAAGAAGCTCTCCGAAGGTCGCAAACACGGTCGACGCGACTCGATTGTTATCGTCGCCGAAGGAGCTCGCGACCGAGAAGGCAACCCGATTACGGCCTCCTATGTTGCCGAAGCCATTGAGGAACGTACCAAAGAGTCGGCTCGGGTGACGATTCTCGGCCACATTCAACGTGGGGGTTCACCAAGCGCCTATGACCGGTGGATGCCAACTCTGCTCGGATACGCGGCAGCGAAAGAGGCTATAGGCGCCGCTCCTGGGGACGGAGCCAAAGTTCTCGGGGTGCGATACAACCGAATTGCGCGCCTCGATTTGACCAAGGCCGTTGCTGACACCCGCCATGTCCGCAAACTCATCGAAGCGGGCGAATACGATAAGGCGGTGGCCTCCCGCGGGTCTTCCTTTACTGACATGGTAGATGTGTTCCGAGTGCTCTCCACCCCGCCCTCGCTCTTGCCGCCCCTGGAGCGCAAAGCCAAAAGGGTGGCGATTATGCATGTCGGGGGACTGGCTCCGGGGATGAATATGGCGGCTCGTGCCGCGGTTCGGTTCGGTCTGCAGCGAGGCCTGGAAGTTCTCGGGGTGCAAGGCTCTTTCCAAGGGTTGATTGATGGCGACATTAGAACCCTGGACTGGAAAGACGTAGAAGGCTGGGATTACCTCGGCGGGGCGGAGCTCGGGACGAAACGCGAGATTCCGACGATTGAGGAGTTCTACGCTATCGGACGTTCGGTGGAGAACCACAAGATTGATGCGCTGATCCTAATCGGGGGGTACAACTCTTATCTCTCGGCTCAGGGGATTGCTGCCGAGTTGGATCGCTATCCGGCCCTAAAGATTCCGATGCTTCTCGTGCCGGCTTCGATTGACAACAATCTTCCGGGGGCAGAGATTTCAATCGGGACGGACACGGCGTTGAACAATCTGACTTGGTCAATGGATCTCATTAAAGAGTCGGCTGCGGCTTCGAAGCGGTGTTTTATCGCGGAAACGATGGGACGACACTGCGGGTATCTCGCCTTAATGAGCTCGATTTCTTCCGGAGCGGAAACGACCTATCTGGAAGAAGACACCATCACTTTGGAACAACTCGGGCGAGATGCCGCCGAGATGCGCAAATCCTTCAAGGAGGGAAGGCGTTTGGCTTTGGTGGTTCGAAACGAGCTGGCCGGGGAACAATACGACCTCGACTTTATGGCCGATGTTTTCAAACAGGAATCTCACGGTTTCTATGACGTTCGCACTGACGCCATCGGGTATCTTCAACAAGGCGGCGCGCCGTCGCCCTTTGACCGGCTTTTGGCGACGCGCCTGATGTATCGAGCAATGGCGCGCATTGACGAAGCCTTGGACAATGGGGAAAACCGGATTGAATATATCGGGGAAGAAAACGGGAAGGTTTCCTTCCATGAGATTGCGGATATGGAGAAGCAAGTTGACCCCGCTAAACGTCGGCCGCGTGAACAGTGGTGGATGAGTATGAGACCGCTGATTGGAGTGATGGCGTCTTCCAAGCCGGCGGTGAAAGATTTCCCGCTGCCGGTGGTGGATTTGACGAGACAGAATCCCGAAGAAACGCCCTATTGTTGAACTGGAACGATGGGGGGCGTGCTTTATCGTCCCACTTTTGGGACAGTAAAGCACGCCCCCACTGTCCCACAAGGTATAGGAAAGGAAAAACATGGAAACGAAAGACCCTAGCACCTTAAGCTCTTGGAAAGAATTACAGGAGATGGCCGCTGGATTCCATCTCGATCTTCGGAAAGCCTTCGAAGCCGACCCCGGGCGAGCGGAAAAACTGACCTTCGAGGCCGCGGATTTACACGTGGATTTGTCTAAGAATCTCCTGACGGAGAAGGTTTTTGAGAAGCTCTTGGAACTCGCCGGCCAGACCAATATACAAGGCCTGTTGGAGGCGATGCTGCGCGGAGAACACATCAATAACACGGAAGATCGCGCGGTGCTCCACCTGGCGCTAAGGGCGCCGGAGGAAAAAGTCGGGAGCCTCAACGTTGACGGGCAAGATGTCGTCGGTGACGTTCGCGAAGTGTTGGAGCGGGTGTACGCCTTTGCTGACTCCGTAAGAGACGGGTCGTGGAAAGGCGTGAGCGGGAAGCGTATCGAGACGGTCGTCAACATCGGCATCGGCGGATCCGATTTGGGGCCAGCAATGGCCTACGAGGCGCTGAAGCCCTATGTTCAAAAGGGTCTCGAATGCCGGTTTATCTCGAATATTGACCCGACCGATGTGGGGGAGAAAACCAAGGATCTCGACCCGGAGACGACTCTGTTTATTATTGCGTCCAAAACTTTCACGACTCTGGAGACCCTGACGAATGCGCGGGCAGCCAAGGCGTGGCTCCTTGCGGGGCTGCGTGAAGCGGGGGCGATTGATGAATCCGAGGCGCAAACGAAAGACGCGATTGCCAAGCATTTCGTCGCCGTTTCCACCGCGCTCGACAAGGTTGCGGCCTTCGGGATTGACCCGAAGAACGCCTTTGGGTTTTGGAACTGGATCGGAGGACGCTACTCGGTAGACTCCGCGGTCGGGACTTCACTTGCAGTGGCTATTGGGCGCGACGGTTTCGAGGCGTTTTTGTCAGGATTCCGCGCCATTGATGAACACTTCCGTTCCGCAGCTCCCACCGAGAACGTGCCGCTCTTGATGGGCTTGTTGAACGTCTGGTACGTGAACTTCCTCGGGGCCCATACCCACGCGGTTTTGCCCTATTCCCAATATCTCCACCGTTTCCCCGCCTATCTCCAACAGCTCACCATGGAGTCCAACGGGAAGCGGGTTCGTCGCGACGGGTCTTTGGTGAACTATGAGACGGGTGAGATTTTCTGGGGCGAACCTGGCACTAACGGCCAGCACGCGTTCTATCAGTTAATGCATCAAGGCACCCGGCTCATCCCCGCGGATTTCATTGCCTTTGCTCGGCCCGCCTGGGATTTGAAAGACGACGAGACCGAGGCGCGCCAGCACGAGCTTTTCCTCGGGAACTTCTTTGCCCAGACCGGCGCCTTGGCATTCGGGAAAACCGTGGACGAGGTGCGGGCTGAGGGGACAATCGAGGAGCTCGTTGCCCACCGGACTTTCCCCGGGAACCGGCCTTCGACTTCGATTATGGCCCGCGAGTTGACCCCGAGAGTTCTCGGGGAGTTGATTGCGCTTTACGAGATGATTGTGTTTGTCGAGGGCGCTGTATGGGGGATTGATTCCTTTGATCAATGGGGCGTGGAACTCGGCAAGGCGATGGCTATTGATTTGAAGCCGGCAATTGCCGGGGACAGTGCTGCGCTTGCTGCGACCGATCCCTCGACGCGCGGGCTCTTGGAGTACTATTTCGCAAATAAGTAAGCGACGCGATTTACCGGTGGGGACGGGCTACGCCACCAGGGTCTCAGACCCTTTTGACTACGTTCCCTTCGGTCACTACGCCAAAGAGGTCTGACCCGGGTGGCTGCGTGAATAGCAACACGGTTTTTAAGTGATTATCTCGATATTGAGATAAAGTTAAGGGCGAGGGCGCTCATTCAGAGTGGAAGCGTCTTTGAAACAGATACTAAGGAGTCAAATTATGACTAAAACCCCAGTTAACGTTACTGTCACCGGTGCCGCTGGCAACATCGGTTACGCCTTGCTTTTCCGTATTGCTTCGGGTGCGATGCTCGGACCGGATCAGCCGGTGCGCATTAAGATGCTGGAAATCACCCCAGCTTTGAAGGCTGCGGAAGGTACTGCAATGGAGTTGAACGACTGCGCCTTTCCGTTGCTGGCTGGAATCGACATCAGCGATGACCCAAACGTAGCTTTCGACGGCTGTAACTTCGGACTTTTGGTGGGTGCTATGCCTCGCAAGAAGGGCATGGAACGCGCCGATCTCATTAGCGCCAATGGTGGCATCTTCGGTCCGCAAGGCAAGGCCATTAATGACCACGCAGCTGATGACGTTAGAGTCCTCGTTGTCGGAAACCCCGCCAACACGAATGCGGTCATCGCGGCGGCTTCCGCTCCGGATGTTCCCGCCGAACGTTTCAACGCCATGATGCGCCTCGACCACAACCGCGCCATCTCTCAGCTCGCCGAGAAAACAGGCGCCAAGGTCGCTGACATCAAGAAGATGGTTGTTTGGGGCAACCACTCTGCGGATCAATACCCGGATATCTCCTTCTGTGAGGTTGAAGGCAAGGCTGCCTCTGGCTTAGTAGACGAGGCTTGGCTGGACGAATACTTTGTTCCGACTGTCGCCAAGCGTGGTGCGGCAATTATTGAGGCTCGCGGCGCTTCCTCAGCGGCTTCCGCGGCGGGAGCGGCCATTGACCACATGCACTCTTGGGCCCTGGGAACTCCCGAAGGGGACTGGACGACCGCAGCAGTTCCGTCCCGTGGAGAATACGGTGTTCCGGAAGGGCTGTCCTATGGCTTCCCCGTGACTTCGGATGGCAAAGAATGGAAGATTGTCGAGGGTCTGGAGCTGAGTGATAAGACCAAGAAGCAGATTGAATTCAACGCGAAGAAGGCGCAGGAAGAAATCGACACAGTGAAGTCCTTGGGCATCATGAAGTAGCGATTGATTTAAACAGATTCGGGGTCGGGAAACCGGCCCCGAATTTTGTTTTGCTGCTCCAGCGGGTCAGACCCTTTCGGCTACATTCCCTTCGGTCATTGCGCCGAAGAGGTCTGACCCGCAGGCTACGCCTGACCCGCCGGAAATCCTTGATGTGTATGAAAGCTTGGGACAGTTATTCTTTGCTCCACGCACTTACTCGTTACACAAGGTAAAAACCGTCCCCTACAGTCGTCCTCATTTAGCGGTCGGAATGAAGCAGATTGGCCACTTCTTCCAAGCCTTCGCCGAGGCGGGTGGCGGCTGTGGCTGAGGCAATATTGCCCGCCACCAAGTGAACCCGATGCTCCCTAATTGCCTCGACCTCGGACAATGCCGGATTCGCGAGTAGCTCTTGGAACGGGTCTAGGCCTTGACCCATAAAATCTTGCACCAGGATGACTTGCGGTTTTGCGGCAATGATGGTTTCAATCTCAGCGGGGATGCCTTGTCTCCAGCCCCTTTCCTTGGCGATATTGTTTCCTCCAGCCTGTTCCACCAGTAGCGGCAAAGTTAGATCCGAGCCCATAATCATGGTGGTGTTACCCCGTTTGAAAAGGCAGATCACCCCCGGGCGCGATTGCTGCTCATCCTGGGGAAGTTTCGCGAGGACTGACTCGACCTTGGCATCCAGAGATTTCGCAAGTTTAGTGGCCTTGTCTTCTTCTCCCAACAGTTTTCCCATAGTTAAGAGCGTGGTAGACACGGCTTGGGGAGTGGCGAAGTCCGAGGTTTCAAATGTGGCGGTAGGCACCCCCGACTGGGCCAGAGCCGCGGCTAGCTTTTGGTCATTTCCATGACGTCCGGTGGTGATTACCAAATCTGGATTGAGCGCGAGAATCTGTTCCGGATCGGGAGGGGTATTTTCGCGGAAAGTATTGGGAACCGCACGGGCCAGTTCGATTTCGTTTCCTAAACCGGGAGTAACGGAGCTCTTCGAGATGGCCACAAGGCGGGAAGAACCTGCGAGCTGCAGGGAAACATCGGAGGTTTCAGTGGTTAGCGCCACAATGGCTCGGGGCTTAGCCGCAAGGGAGACGGTTTGGGAACCGACAGTTACCTCTCTAGGCCAGCCCTGAGTGGAACCAGTGGCCGCGGAGGGCTTCTCCTCGGGTTCTTTACCATCGGTCTGGGCACAGGCTCCTAAGCCGGCAGCCAGAGCCACCCCCAGAGTCACAGACAAAAGTGCCCTTAATGGAGATTTCATTTTGTTCCTTTCATTTAGCGTTTGGACGATTTGCCCAAGGCGGTGATTCGAGGAGCGGCAGTGGCGGGATCCAAATCCACTGCGGTGTTTATCTCGAAAAATTCTCGAAGAACTTGCTCAGTAAAAACGGTTTCCGGTTTTCCGGTCACCGAGAGATGGCCTTGCGCAACGAGGCTAATTTCGTCGCAATAACGAGCCGCCAGATTCAGGTCGTGGAGCACGACCACCGCAGTTTTCCCCCTCCTGGCGAAGTCGCGCAACAGTTCCAACACCGTGAGCTGATACTTGATGTCCAACGCAGAAACGGGCTCATCAGCAAGGAGAACCGAGGTATCTTGAGCCAGCGCTTTGGCCAAAAGTACCAGTTGGCGCTGGCCTCCGGAGAGCTCCTTGATGGAGCGCGCTGTCAGGTCTAGGAGACCTACCAGCTCCAATGCGAAAGCGACAAGCTCCTTTTCTCCAGAGTCCAGACGCGAAGATCCGAATCGTGAGCGATGCGCATAGCGTCCCAACTCCACCACCTCCTGCACGGTGAGATCCCCGTGAACATGGGTGTCTTGCGGCATGTATGCCAAAATGTGTGCCCGCTGTTTTATGGGAACCTGGAAAACATCGATTCCGTCTATCTGGACTTCACCTGTAATCGGGCGTTTTAATCCGGCGAGGACGGTGAGAAGTGTGGATTTTCCGGCGCCGTTGGGTCCAACAATGCCGTGGAGCGTGCCGGAGGGAATCTCTAGGTTTACGTCTTCAACAATGGGCCGAGAATATCCCGCAGATAAATTACTCACAGTTATCATCGAGCTCTCCTCGCCACGAGATAGAGCAATACAGGAGCGCCGATGAAAGCGGTAACTGTTCCGGTTTGAAGTACCACCGGATGCAGCAAGAGCCTCGCGACCAAGTCGGCGAGAACCAGGAAAATCGCTCCCACCAGTAGGGACAGGGGAAGAATCCGCCGATGATTCGCACCAAACAGGAGCCGGCAGATGTGGGGAACGACTAGACCCACGAAGGAGATGATTCCGGTTACTGAAACTGCGGCCGCGGTCACCAAGGCCGCCAGTCCGAGCAAGAGATGCCGCATGAGCTGGGTGTTGACTCCGGTGGAGGTGGCTTGGGCGTCACCAAGGGTTAACAAATTGAGTTCGGGGGAGAGGAAGAGTAACAGCAGAGAGCCAAAAATTAAAGGTATAACCATTACTGAAACATCCCTCCAAGACGCGGCGGAGAGGTCGCCATTCAGCCAAAACATGGCTCCTTGTGCTTTGTCGGAGCTGTCGGCGTTGGCAATGGTCGCAGAGACCACCGCCCCTAGCAGGGCATTAATGGCGATTCCCACGAGAAGTAAGGTCGCCCCGTGAGAGCCGCGGATTCCAGCGAGGAGCTGGACGGCCACCGTCGCGGCGAGGGCACCGAGGAAAGCGGTCAAAGTGAGGAACCACGGTGGAAGACAGACTCCGCCAAAGACGATGACAAAAACTGCGCCCACGGCTGCGCCGGCGGAAACTCCGGTGACTCCGGGCTCGGCTAGAGAATTGGCGAAGACGCCTTGCATGACTGCACCTGCAATGGACAAGCCCGCTCCGGTGAGAGCGGCCAGAATGACGCGGGGGAGGCGTACCCCGAGGATTAATCCGCTTTGAGCGGGAGTGACCGGTGCCAGGTGTTCTGCCAGCAAGGATTCCACTCCGGGAATAGCTCGCAACAGTGCGCTAAGGGTGTGGTTCCAGCCAATGCCGGCAGGCCCCACGGAGGTGGCTATCACGATGCAAACTACCAGGACGCACGCCAAAATTGCGTAGAGGATGCGCATTCGGGTGGCTGACTGGTTTAAAAGCACGGAAGACAGCGTAGTTGAAAACGGTTCTCATTATCAAGTTTGAGATGGGAGGGATGGTGCGCTGAGGTGGACCATTTGAGTGCGGGCGATTATCTGGAAGAGCTCGTTTCTGTCGGCGCTCGAATCGCCGGAGACGGTTGATTATTGGTGGCGATGCTAACGTTCGACCCCGTGTAGGGTTGCGTTTGACTTGTGAATACAAACTCCATCCATTCTTCCCCAAAGGTCATGATTTGTGAGCGTTTATGCGCCATCAAACTAAGGAAAGAACAAAAGTTAGGTCAAATTCCGGATTTGTTTGCGTAGTTTTAACAAATTGCGGCCAGTTTGATGGATAATGTATTCAACCGGTGTTCAGCCGGACGTCTCCGCAAGGGGACGCAAGACAATGAAGTTTTATCCGATTGGAGATTCAATGCGAAAGCTTATTGCGGCTGCTGGCGCTTTGGCGCTAGCCGTGACTATGTCGGCGTGCTCTTCCACCTCTGGTGGAACTGACAACGCTGGAGGAGACAAGGGTGCCACCGGCAGTGAAGTCGGCGTGGTGACCTGGTGGTCTGCCGGTTCTGAAAAGGAAGGCTTTGATGCCCTTGCTGAAGTCTTTAAGAAGCAACACCCCGAGGTGAAGCTCGTCAAACAATCCGAATCCGGTGGTGGCGGCACCAACGCTAAGCAGAAACTAGCGGCTAACCTGGCGGCCAAGAACCCGCCGGACACCTATCAGGGACACGCCGGAGCGGAGCTCTCTGCTGATATCGCTGCTGGTTATCTTGAAGATGTTTCGGCGCTGTATGACGAGTTCAAGCTTCGTGATGCCTTCCCGAAGGATTTGGTCGACCGCCTCACTGTGGACGGCAAGATTTACTCCGTTCCTTCCAACATCCACCGCGCGAACGTCGTGTGGGCCAATGTGGAAGTAATGAAGAAGGCCGGACTTGATCCGAATACCCCGCCGGCAGACATCAAAGGCTGGATTGCTGATATGGAGAAGCTGAAGGCTGCGGGAGTGCAATATCCCATCACTGTTGGTGCCACCTGGACCCAGCTCGAACTGTTGGAAACCGTCTTGATTTCTGATCTCGGAGTGGAAAAGTACAACGGTTTGATGGACGGCAAGACCGATTGGGCTGGTCCGGAAGTGAAGACCGCTCTCGAGGATTACGCCAAGATTATTGAATTCACCGATCCCGCCCTCTACTCCGAGGACTGGGAGCCGGCGATGAAGCCGATTATTGACGGCAAATCCGCCTACAACGTGATGGGTGACTGGGCCCCGCCGGCCTTTGACAATGCCAACATGAAGTGGGGCACGGACTACGTCACCTTCCCGGTTCCTGGAAACCAGGGCGTGTTCGACTTCCTTGCGGACTCTTTCACTCTCCCCGTTGGTGCCAAGCACCCGGATGGGACGAAGGCTTGGTTGGACACCATCTCCTCCAAGGAAGGCCAGATTGCATTCAACGTAGCCAAGGGCTCTATCCCGTCTCGTTCGGATCTCTCCGAAGAAGAACTAAGCAAGTTCTCCGACTACCAGAAGTCCGCCATGGAATCCTTTGGTAAAGACACCATCGTTTCTTCCATCGCTCACGGTGCGGCTCTGCCTTTGGCCGCTACCGAGAAGATGAAGGAAGCTCTCGGTAAATTCATGGCTAACAAGGATGTCGCCGGTCTCCAGACGGAGCTCGCGGCAGCCGCAGCCCTGAAGTAATTACATCCAAGTATTGAGGGGTTGGGACGAGCACTTTGTCCCAACCCCTCAACGCGGAAAACAAAACTCACGGAACCGTTTCAAAGGGGAAATGCATGGCAACTGAGACAGCACTGGATAAGCGTGAGCGCGCGAAATCGCCGCGAAAAAAGGCCCGAAGCTCCAATGGGTTTAAACAATGGGGCCCGGGGCTACTCCTGGTTTCCCCGTCCCTAATTTTGGTGGCCATTTTTGTTTACGGTCTTCTGGGATCGAACGTCTATACATCCTTGCAGAATAACCACACGGCACCCCAGATTTCGGGAGCACAGCCCGTCAACTTCGTGGGATTTGACAACTTCGCGGCGCTATTTGCCTCCGCTGACTTCCAACACTCTCTCGTGAACCTCTTGATGTTCACGGTGCTGTTCCTCTTAGGGACGCTGATTTTGGGATTTATCTGGGCTTGGCTACTCGACAAGCCCCTCAAAGGAGAGGGCATCTTCCGCTCGGTGTTCCTTTTCCCAATGGCCGTCTCTTTCATCGCCTCCGGTGTGGTGTGGCGCTGGTTATTGAACTCCGCTCAAGACGAAAACGCTTCGGGTTTGAACCGTTTACTCCAGATGATTGGCCTCGGTTTTCTTCAAAATGACTGGATATCCAACGCTAAATTTGGTGTGCTGGCAATCGCCATCCCCGCAATCTGGCAACTTTCCGGTTATGTCATGGCGCTGTTTTTGGCCGGATTCCGCGGAATTCCCGATGATCTCCGCGAGGCCGGACGCGTGGATGGCGCCAATGAGTTCCAGCTCTATCGCTACATTATTTTCCCGCAGTTGGCTCCGGTAGCCTTGTCTGCGATTATCATCATCGGCCATATGTCGCTGAAATCCTTCGACTTGATTATGGCCGTTGCTGACCAGACCTTCTACCAGACCAAGGTGCCGGCAATCGACATGTACAACTTCATGACAGTATCCGACTACTCCAACGCTGCCGCCGTCGGGACAGTGCTCTTGGTGATTGTGGCGGTACTGGTCGTGCCCTACTTGATTCACGATGCGAAGGAGGGCGCCAGATGAGTTCCACCACCGCTATTGACGAGCGTTCCGCCGCTATCACCGCCAAGAAAACCGATGCCAACGGAACCGTGGGTGGTAAGGGTAAAGGCACCCTCTCCAAGGCTATCCGTTACGTCATCCTGATTTTCTTCATGGCCGTAGTGTTGATGCCGGTCTATGTCCTTATCATCACCTCCTTCAAGGGGGCGGGGGATGCCGACCCGTCTCGAACCTGGTTCTTACCGACGGAGTGGGATACCGCCAACTGGGTGCGAGCCTGGGATGCCCTCAAGGACGGATTGGTTCGCTCCCTGATGCTCGTTATCCCCTCCTCGATTATTTCCGCGATGCTCGGTTCCGCCAATGGATTCGTGCTCTCACGCTGGCGCTTTCCCGGGGCGAATATCGTCTTCACCCTGATTCTGTTCGGTATGTTCATTCCCTACCAGGCCGTGATGATTCCGATGATGCGTATCGTCGTGAACTCCCAAATTGGCTTCGGGATTCACACCCTGATTTTGATGCACATCATTTACGGCATTCCGATCACCACCCTAATTTTCCGGAACTATTACGAGTCCGTCCCGAAGGATTTGATCGAGGCCGCGCGCATTGACGGTGCGGGGATGCTCCGGACTTATTTCTCAGTGGTGCTCCCGATTTCGATCCCGTCCTTCGTTGTGGTTCTGATCTGGCAGTTTACTTCGGCCTGGAACGACTTCCTCTTTGCGTTGTTCTTCGGTGGCGGGGCTCAGCACGGGCCAGTGACCTTGGCTCTAAACGAACTCGCGCACGGCTCGATTATGGCCGATTATGGTGGATCCATGGCAGGCGCTTTGATTGCTTCCGTGCCGACTCTGATTGTCTACATTGCGCTTGGCAAGTACTTCGTTGGTGGCATGATGGCCGGGTCGGTCAAGGGCTAGATCATTGTGTAAATGTTAAAGCGTGGCAAAGGAAAACCCCTTGCCACGCTTTAACTGCTGTGCCGTTTGGGTCAGACCCTTCCGGCTACGTTGCTGGCGCAACTACGCCAGAGAGATTCGACCCGCCGGCTACGCTTGTTTACTTCTCGAGGGCGGCATCGAGGAAGTCGAGCAGGCCGTCGTAGTCGATTTCGCCGCGGAACCGACTGACCTCTTTACCGCTCTTGAACACGGCCACCACTGGCGTGCCGGAGATGCGCATCGGCTGAACCAGCTCCGGAGTGCGGTCGACATTCACGTAGTAAACATCAAACTTGCCCTCGTACTCTTCCTGGATCGCTTGTTCCAGAAGTGGGTGAACTGCCTTGCAATGGGTGCAACGTTCCGCCCCGAACATGACCAGAGTCGGCTTGGTGTTCTTCGGGTTCATCACGAACTCATTGAACTTTATCTTGTCGAGTTCCTTGAACACGTCCTCGTTCACGTCGAACAGGTGTAGATTCTTTTTAGCCGCCTGTAGCTCGTCGGTCTCGTCAACCTCCGCGACACACAGCGCGACCGAAGCATAGTAGGGCAGCGTGCCCTCCACGTCGACCACCTTCGCGGTGCCCTTTTGTCCAGAGTTCGGCAATCGGTAAGTCGTGTTATCAATCGGTTCAATTGGGACTTCCTTAGGCTTTGGCTCTTGGGGGATGTAGTCGTAGGGGTATCGGTTCGCGCGGTAAATCATGTTGTTGGAAGGTGCGCCCGGTTCCACGTGAGTGAAGTATGGCGAAATCCATTCCCACACGATTTCATGCTCACGGGTGACCTCGATGAGGCGCCCGTCGGAGCCCTCGGTGATGAGCGTGTTTCCGTTGGGGAGCCGCTGGCAGCTCGATACGTACGGAGAATAAAACTTCGAGGCGTCCACCGGCATGTTGAAGTCGAGCTCCGCCGGAGTGAGCTTCCACACGATGTTCAGGTCAATCGGGTCAAATTCGATGACGCGGGAGTAGTCACGGCGTGCCACCTTGGAGCCGTCGCGAGCCTCGGCGTGGGGCACACCGTAGCCACCCCAACCGCCATTGTCGAAGACCATCAGGTTGCCTTCACCCGGCAGTCCTTTCGGAATCATGTGGAAGTGGTGCTGTCCGATAATCTGGCCAATCTTGCGACCACGCGGGTCATCTAGGTAATCGGGGCCAAGCTGCCAGACGATGTGGCCGGAATCATGGTCAATAATGAACAAAATGTTAGTTTCGCGGGAGTCACAAATCAAGTTATTCGGCTTGAAGCGCTCATCTCCGGCGTCATACCACTTATTCGGCCCGAGGTAGCTCGCACAGTTCGTGTGCATGAAGTCGCCCACGCCGCCATCAGGGGTGCGCATATTCGGGTTACGGAATAAGGCGTTCTTGGCAGCCTCCGGGAAGTTGAACTCCTCGAAGTGATCCGCAATTGACCACTGCCACAACACATTACCTCCCCAGTCCACCTCGATGATGACGTCATCAAGGAGCTTCTTGTCGGAGATTCCTGGGTTGTGAATTGTGCGGTGTACCAACAGCATCGTGTTGCCGCCATCAAGCTTCGGGTTTTCACCCGGGACGTAGTAGGCCGCGGCGCCTTCACGCTGGTAGTCGTGGTGTTGTCGCGCCATCCAGCGGTGGTCATGACCGGGGTCGTCGATCTTTTCCCAATGGTCGAATTCCCATTCAATCTTGCCGTCCCAATCGACCTGGATAAGGTTTACGCCGTCTTGCATCCCGTATTCAGGGTGACGCACGCCGGAATAGCCCATAATATGGCCGCCGGGAAGAATCTTTGGCGGCATAGCCATCATGTTGAAGCGGCGAATTTCGTTGCCGTTCATATCAAAGACCAGCACGCCATCGTTGATAAGCGGCACGATGGTGTAGCCGTTAAAGGCTTTGTCCGGGTTGTAAACCGTGGTTCCCATCGGAAATACTGTTGGTTGTCCCATTGTTGTTTTCTCCTTCGAATTGTGTTGTTGCTTGTTGGGAAATCTTTGGAATCCTGTTATTTCAGAGTCTCAAGAAAGTCCTCGCCGGTAAGCGGGAGAGTTGTCTCGAGTTTCCCGTCGGCTCCGTAAAGCGCCACCGCAATCGAGTCGGTGATCCCGAGTTGGTCGCGCAGCAGGTGCTGACGGGTAATGTCGATGACGTTGAAGTGATAGCCTTTGGCAGAAGCCGCCTCTTCGGTTTGGTGCAGCTTCGCGACCGCGGCATTGTCATAAGGTGAATAGAACAAAATTGCTTCGGGCTTTCCCGAGCCAAGAATCGCATCCACCGTTGCGGTTTCTTTCAAATAGTTCTCGGCCTGAACTTCCGCAACGCAGCCATCGGCGGCCGCGGTAATCGCCTGGCGTACTAGCGTGTCAGTGCAGTCGCCCACCGCGTAGATCCCCGGCACATTGGTGGACATGTTGCGTTTGACCGGGATGTAGCCGCGCTTGTCCATATTGACGCCAGAATCGTTGAGGAACTCGGTTTGGGGAACCATACCGACGAAACTGAACACGCCGTCCACGCCCATCTCGGTTTCCTCGCCGGTCAAGACGTTTTTCACGGTAATGCCGTTGACAGTGTCGTCCCCGCGAATCGCTGAGATGGTGGAGTTCCAGATGAAGGTCATCTTCGGGTCGGATTGGGCCTCGCGTCCCTCCGCTTCGTTGCAGTCGAGTTTGCCGGGATTGTTCATCACGACACAGATGACCTCTTTGGCGTAATGGGTCAGCAACAGTGCGTTGGAAATCGCGGAGTTACCGGCACCGAGAACCGCCACGGTTTTATCGGTGTAGAACTCGCCGTCGCAGGTTGCGCAATAGCTCACGCCATTGCCGGAGTATTCCTCTTCCCCGGGAATCCCCAGTACGCGCGGCTTGCAGCCGGTGGAGATAATGACCGCGCGGCAAAGGAAATCGCCCTTGCGCTTCGTGTGGATAACTTTGATACCGTCAGGGTTCACGCTGAGCGTCTCGACGCGACCGGTCACCATTTTGACGTCATCCCGGTACTGTTCCGCGTGAGCCTTGACGTGCGCGGTCAGGTCGCGTCCGGGAAGACTGGGGAGACCGGGGTAATTTTCGACCATTATCGAGTCGTTGATTTGACCGCCCCAAGCGCCCTTCTCGACCAAGACGGTCTTAAGATGCGCCCTTCCGGCGTAAATTGCGGCGGTCATACCACCGAATCCGCCCCCGATTATCCCGAGGTCATAGACTTCATCGCTCATTGTTACTCCTTACTTTTTTGTGTTGTTCTTGAAGCTTTTTCAGTCTCGAAAGTGGTGTTTCTGCCCTGCTCCGGGTGCGGCTTTGCAGAACCGAGACCGTTCTCAGTCGCAGTGCTTGACGTGGTTTCAATGGTTTTTGCTGTTTCCTCGGCATCCTTCTCCCAGGTTCGCCCCCACCCAGTGAGAATCCACACCACGCATAGTGCGGTCATCAGCCAGCCGAACCAGCAGCTTAAGAAGACTGAGACTGCGGAGGGAACCGGCATCCCCTCGTAGGTGTTGGCCAGATCGTGGGCCACCCCGATACCGCCCAGAACAAAGATTGAATTGAAGGGCACCACCCCAGAAATCGAGATTGAGGAGGTCAATGCGACCAGCGTGCGTCTTTCGGGGGAGAGACCGGCGCCCGCGCCGACTCGTTGTGTGATCTCACCCATCATCAAAACGCTCGGAAGTGCTGCTCCGCAGATAAACGCGTTCATCAGCGCGTTCAACAAGAAGATGATTAGCTCGGCTCCCCAAGGTGTCTTGGTGAACTTGAAGTGGTCAAGCCAGCTCATGATGAGATCAACTGCTCCGGTGACTTTCATGAGATATATAATCCCCGCGAGGAAAACCATCATGAGCGCCATGGCTCCCATAGAGTTGATGCCTTCCATGATGACTCCAGTTATGGCGGGCTTCTGGGTGGGGTCAAAGTTGATGATGTCGGATGGTTTGAACAAGCCGGTGGCGAGACCCACCGCGAAACCGACAAGGGAGGCAGCGGAAAGACCCGTGAGGATTTCTTTGGTCCACAGGCACACCCCGACGACCACGAAAATGGGGATCAGCATCCACAATCCCCGCGGGTCGGCGAGCTTTTGGATAGCTTCAGAATTCCCCATGTCTACGCCTTTACCGGGGAAGACAGCAAGGAGAGTGAGACAGATGATGCCTGCGCCGATAGTCCAGGGGATGCGCTGTTTGAGAAAGCGAACGAGGTCAGCAGGGGCTCCAGTGAGGGAATTCGTTTGGGTGCTGAGCGCGCCAAAGGTGAGCTGGGAGGAAGGCGCGAGGGTGTCCCCAAAGTAGAGCCCGCCAATAATCGCTCCGGCAAGAATTGCGGGATTGCATCCCATAAATATTCCGGGAGCATAAAAGATTGAAAAACCTGTGAAGATAGCGGCGAAAGGAACCCCGCACCCAATCGCGACGAGTCCGGTTCCGAGAAAGGCGAAGACAAGGAAGCCAGCGCCGCGTATCCCCGTGTTGAGACTTACCCACACGAGGCCTTGGCCGATTTTTCCGTCCATCAAGAGGTGGGAAAACACGCCGATAACTAGGAAAACGCTCATGAGTTTCGCCTGTCCGAGGTTGGTCAGCCCGCGGGCGGCGGTTCCCCAGAACTTAGGCCAGCTCTTGGAAAACAGCGAGAGGAACACAAGGGAAAGAAAAGAAGCGAGGAGCAGGCCTTCAATTGTGTAGACCTTGAAGCCGATAGCGATGACACCGCTTAAAGCGATGAATACGAGCACCATAACGAGAACCATGGCTGGACCGCCGTAGAATTCCACTGGATAAGCGGGGCGCTCGGTATCTTTGGGATTGGGTTGGGAGTCTTTATGTGCATGGCATACGGGCATAGCGACACCTTTAGAAAAACGCACTTGACGAAGCGCGAGGAATAACATTCGGTCACTAAGCCGTTCTTACCCAGATTGCTAGGCAATTTCATACTAGATTTTTTGAGGCCGCTGCGAAAGGGACTAAAGGCCTTATTTTCGATGAATTTTTACAGTAGCGAGTTAGTTGCCAAAGAGACAAGTAAGGGTTTATGCTTGCCATAATGGCAACTAAGTTTTTGCTTCGCGTTGTGGGGACGGTTTCGTCTTTGCTCCGTTGCACTAAGCAAAGACGAAACCGTCCCCGAATGCTCCGCAAAACCCGACCCGGAGGTAGACCATGGAAAGCAACAGTGAGCAAGCTGATTTCGTGGCGAAAGAGGCAGTGAGAGAGCCGTCTGGGGGAGAAGTCGCGAAGGAGACGTTGAGCCCAGAGGAAGCAGCGGAGATGTTGGTGGCGGTTGACGACGTTGCGACGCGGGTGGTGACAATCGACCGCTTTCCGAAGTGGTGGATGGCGATGTATGTGGTCTTGCCGGCCTTGGCGTACGCGGGAGGGGCTATTCTGCAGGACTACATCTTGTCTCTAGGGTGGTCGAAGTACCTGGCCCTCCTGGCATTTCTGCCAATGGCTGCGCTCTACTGGGTTCTATATTTGACGTGGCCAAAATTGGTTCGTACTGGACTGGGGCAAGACGAACGTCAGTTGATGCAGACCTGGCTTATGTTCTTGCCGGTTATCTGGTGCTGGCCCTTTCTCGGGGCAACCCGTGGGTTGATTGAGGGGCTGCAGGACTGGTACATTCCGGCGGCTGCCTTTGCGATTATTGCTTTGATTAATTTCGTATTTCTCGTGGCGGTTCTGCGGTGGTTTCGCCGCCGGATTCAGGTGCGAGCCTTTGACTTCACCGAGTCAGAGGCGATGTGGGACTCCGCGCAGCGCGAAATCAATCGGCGGCTCGCTGAGCTGGACGCGAGGGACAAGGCGGAAAAACGTTGATGGCCATTGCTGAAAAGGAAATACCCGACCGGGGAAAGCCTGCGGCGGACGCTCGAGCCCAGTCGGTCAAGCCAGCCTTTGATGAACTCATTCACTCGCCCAATCGCTTGCGAATCTGTGCAGCACTGGCGGCGGTGGCGGAAATCGAGTTCGCTGACCTCGAGGCGGCAATCGGGATTACGACCCAGTTGATGTCCAAGCAACTGAAGCTGCTTTCCGATGCGTGCTATGTCACGCTCGAAAAGCGCCCTGAAAAGGTTGGACGCCCCCGGACCTGGGCGGCACTTACCGACGCGGGCCGCCGCGCCTACCTTGGACACATCAAGGCGCTGCGCGAGATCACGAGGGTATAGAAGCTAGCGAAGGCAGAATCTCGTGAACGAATGTTCCGAACCGAGATGGTCTTAAAAACGGAAACGATCAAGGAAAACTCGAGGGGATATGATGCGTTGGCTTTTGGGGAAATCCTTGAGATTCCCACCGACGAGTGCACTTCCGTTTTCGATTATGTCAAGAAATGCTTCATAGAATGGCAGGTCGTTCAAATCTGGTATGGCTCCTCGAAATCGTTTTGGGGAAAAGATTTCGCTAAAGGTAAGGATTGATGAAACGAAAGACTCAACGAATGCGGGAGTGAAGTGACATTTTGTTCGACAGAGCACTTGGCGGTATTCAGTAGGATTATCTTCACTTACTGCGGGTGTGATTTTCCCATCAAAATGAAGCTTAGAACCTTTACAGTGGCAGAATCGTCATGTTTAGATAAAAGATCGCAGCCACAAACACATTCATGTCTATAGCTGCGAAGCTCGCCATTTTAGCGTGCCTCAATACGGGCGGCATCGATTTCCGTCTCGATCTCGATTGGAGTCATGTCCTGCAACCCGTTGTTTTTGGCTTCTTCGCAGAGTTTTAGGAAAGCTTTGCGGGCGGCTTGCATCATTTGGGTTTCCATGTCTTCGATGTTTCCTGTCCCGTGCGTAGCGGTAACTTCGCTTTGTTGCACCGCCCCGTCGAGTATGCGCCGCACTTCAGTCTCGGTGCTGCGTCCATGTTGCGCCGCAAGAATATGCAGACCTCGGTGGGTTTCATCAGAGAGGTTTCTTACAGTAATAGCGGACATAACAACCTCCGGCAGCATTATTATCAATGATCTCATTTACCACTGAGACGAATTACTCTTTGGGCGAGCAATGGTAATCAAGTTGGAGACAATTCCTCCTCGGGCTATAATCCGGCTTTGGTCCATTGGATGGCGAGCTGTACCCGGTCGCGCATTCCGAGTTTGGTGAGTATTCGCGAGACGGCTTTTTTGGCGGAGTCTGGTTCGATATAGAGCTTTTCGGCGATTTCCGTGTTGTTGAGGCCGGCGGCTACTAGGGTGACGATTTCGATTTCACGTTCGGTGAGCGCATCGAATTGTGCTCGCGCGGCTTGTACGTCTTCGCTGGTTCCCAGGTTGGTGACGTGGCGGGCGAGGATTTTCCCGGTGATTCTTGGGGTGAGCACGGCATCCCCGGCGTGGATCGCTTCGATAGCGGCAATCAGTTGCGGACCGCGCACGTCTTTGAGAAGGAATCCGGAGGCTCCGGCGCTCAGCATTTTGAAGGCGTAGTCATCTTGATCGTAAGTGGTGAGTGCGAGAATCTGGACGTGCGGATAGCGGGTTTTGATTTCTTTAGTGGCAGCGATTCCGTCCATCACCGGCATTCGGATATCCATGATGATGACCTCGGGCAGAGGCTCGCGGCGCTCTGCAAGCTGTGCGAGAGTATCAAGCACCTTTTGACCGTTTTCGCACGTGGCAACAACAGAACAGGTGGCGGATTTGCTGATTAGCATAGTAAAGCCGTAGCGTATAGCTTTTTGATCATCGACGAGCATTACCCTGATCTTTTGTTTTTCAATCATGGGCGGGCTCCTTGGGGATGAGTGCTTGTAGTTTCCATCCACCATTAATATCTGGCCCAGCTGTGAGCTGCCCGCCGAGACTGGTCAGATCTGCGCGGATCTTTGACAGACCATAGCCACTGGAGGGGGTGTGTTCGTGCAGGTCTGTTTGTTTGCCGTCATCGGTGACGGTGACCTCCAGGTGGTCTGCATCTGTGGCAGTAAGCCTAACGGTGACGGCAGTGGCTCCGGTGGCATGTTTGAGGGTGTTGGTTATGGCTTCGCGAATAATCCGGTAAGCCAAGCCGATCTGCGCTCCTGAATCGGGAACGCCTGGGGCTATTTCCAGTTTGGCGTATATCCCGAGTTGGTTGATTCCTTGTGTTAGTTCGCGCACCTCTTCAAGAGTGTGGTTTTCTGTCTTATCTTGTTTCCCCTCAGCTATTGAAGTGACGAGGGTGCGGGTCTGGCGTAGGCCGGAGCGGGCATATTCGTTGATAAGTTCTACTATTTCCTGCGTTTCCGGCTGTAGCCCGTTGTCGGCTTGGAGGCCTTCGGTGAGGGTGATGATGGCGGTAAGGGAATGTCCAACAGAATCATGCAAGGTGGTAGCCATTTGGGTGGCTTTTTCACTGGCTCTGGCTTGCGATTCGCTCCCCTGCAACCTCGCTAGTATTGCTTGTTCTTTTTGTTTCGCTACCACCGAGTTTGCCCGCATACGAACCAACGCTGCGCTGAGGCAAGTGAATGCGAAAACCGTGATGGCGGGAATCAGGAAGGTTTTGCCTGACGTTACATACTCATAGAACGAGGCTCCAATCATTCCGGCACCAAGCACTAACAACACCACCAGTGTTTTCTTGGTCTCGAACAGACAAACACAGGAAAACGCCAGGAGGTAAATCGCGAGCATGACAAGGGCAATATCTCCTCCGTATGCTGCGATAGAAGCAGCCATCAGGACGAGCGGCACGGAAAGATACCAATATTTGCGTCGTCCCAAAACGGCCAAACAAGAAAGCACTGACACCAGCCACACGATTACAGGCGCAGCCTCGCTGCGAAGCCCAATCAGAATCTGGTAGATGGCATAGAGCCCACCCACAATCCATACCGGCTCGGGGTTTCCTATCCAGGCGGCATAGATTTGGTCGAAAAAACCTCCCCGATAAGTGGTGGAGGGCGCTTGTTTCACCCCACCTACAGAGGAGCGAAACAAGGATGACGCGTGTGTATCTGTGTTCATAGTTTGGCTCGATTGAATTGGATCTTTACAAATATCATGCCAAGAATGATCCACGTGAGGCAGATGAAACCAGTAGCAATCATCGATCCGGTGGCGTAAAAGTCACCTATGGAGCGCACCGCACTAGCGTGGGCGAGCAGGGCTGGCGGATAAATCGCTGAAAGCGCAGGAGCGGCGATAGCCATACCGAAACCAATCAGCGAGGCAATTAACACGACCGTAACGATAGAGGAAAACCCTGACAGGCGCACCCCGATACCGATCACGATCAGTTGCCAAGCCGTCATTGCTAAAGCCAGCACAAACAAGCGCGGCATCAGTGAAAACGCGTCCGCAATCCTGAACCCCAGAAACACGCCCGCACCGAGCTGTAAAACCCCAAATAGCAGCGCGGAAAACAGGGAAACAACGAAAGCGTGAAACGTAACAGCTTTTACGTATTTACCCTCCGCTCCGATAGTTTTCAGGCGAGCAATGTTGCGCCCGTTGTGTTCACCAGACATTTTCTGAGCCTGCAGAGCGCCGACCAGAATCGGAATGAACAGGGTGGCCGGTAGCAGCGCAGATTGCCCCCACACTGCAAGGTAGGTGGCTCCTTGAGCTTCGAAGTCTGCCCGGTAGGCCGTGTATTGGCTGATTCCCATGAGCAGCCCCAGGAACGAGGTTCCCGCTAATGCTAGCCAATACCAGGCGATATTGTTTTTGCGCCATTCCCAAGCAAATACCTGATTCATCACTGTTCCACCTTCCTAATCTTAATCGCCAGCATGAAAACCGCAGCCCACACAAGTGAGATAATCACCGCGATAATGCCTGCCGGGAGCGGGACGGCACTGATTTGTACTACGCCGCCAGTTGAGCCAACAACCGGGTTAGCCGCGCTCACCAGCCCCCATGGCAGTATCCACGAAAAATGGTTCAACCCAGCAAACGGCAGCGCAGATGTGCCGATAGCAGCCACCACAGCCAGCCCGAGCGTCACGCCCTGCTGCATGAAACGCGTCGCCGCCCACGTGTGTACCGCGCTCACCGCAACCGCATCGCCCACCAATGCCAGCAGTGCGGACAACGCAATCGGAACCACATTACTTGGAGTGCTAAACCCAAACATGCTCGAGGCTAGCAGCGCTAATGCCAACACAAAACCAGCCACCAGTACCGTCACCACGATAGTCACGGCTAGATTCGCGCCAAACTGGCGGATCGGAGAAACACCGATAGCACGCAGTTTCGCGTCCATGCCACCGTCACGAGCCGTGGTCACCACCCGCGAAGCAACAATCGCCGCGATAATCGGCAGCACATAGATAGCGAGCATCATCACCTCGTTGAGCGCCAACACGCTCAGGCGAGTTTCGGCGGCTCCGCCAGCGCGTTTAGCGAGCGCCGCACCTAACCAGGCAGCAACCACCACCAGAAACAATAAAGTGATCAACCCGATCTGGCGGTGGCGCAAACTCTTTAGCGTCAAAACAAACTGTTTCACTGTGCTACCACCTTCGAGGTATAAATCGGGTCGGTGAGCGCCAAGAAGGCCTCTTCTAAAGATTGGCGCACCAGCTGCACCCTATACACTTTCACTTGTTGATTCACCAGACTAGCTACCAGTGAAGCCACTGCTTCATCAGAAAGCACAGGTAACGTCACTGAACTGCTCTGCCTATCAACCTGGTGGGCGATACCAGAACTGGCGATCAGCCCGGCAGCAGCCTGCGGATCAGAAACCTGCAACTGCAAATGCCCGGCAGAACGCAAATCATCCATGCGCCCCTCGAAACGCAAAGTTCCCGCCGAAATAATCCCCACATAGTCAGCCATCTGCTCAATCTCGGAAAGAATGTGGGAGGAAATCATCACCGTGGTACCCCGCTGGCGAGCCCAGTTAATAATCAAATGACGCATCTCCACCACACCAGCCGGATCCAGCCCGTTCGTGGGCTCATCCAAAATCAACACCGGCGGATTCGGAGCCAAAGCCAACGCCATACCCAGACGCTGTTTCATCCCTAAAGAAAACGCTTTTGCTGGTTTCTTGCCCGTCACCCCGGCAAGCCCAACCACACCCAGAGCCTCCCGACCTTGCGGGCGCGGGACACCAAGATAATCACACAGCAAATCCACGTTTTCTTCCGCGCTCAAATTCGGGTAAAACGCCGGTCCTTCAATCAGCGAACCAACCAGACGCCCCGGCAGTATTTTTTCCGCGCCTTGACCCTCCCCGCTCGGAAAAGCCGTGATCTGCCCACCCGAGGGCTTCACCAACCCAAGCAGCATCTTCATCGTGGTAGATTTCCCCGCCCCATTGGGTCCCAGAAAACCATAAATACCACCCTGTGGAACATGAATAGACAAATCCTGTACCACAGCCTGCTCGCCATACACTTTCGACAAGGCCTTTGTTTCAATCGCATATTCCATCTATGGTTCCTTCCAGTTCTTCAAAGTGGATACTTCAAGGTTGCTTGATGGAAGGCAACTGTTTCCACAAAGAACAATATTTTGTCCACCAAGGGGGACACGTAAGCGTCGAATCGGAACTGACTGGGAATAGCCGCGCCTACCTCGGGCGCATCAAGGCATTGTGCGGGATTGTGGAGACTTAAGCAACTTCGGACATTTAACCCCCTCTAAACTCGGCATTTTAGACCCGAGTGAAATTAGCAAATTACTTTCACCTGCGAGTTTGTTTTTCAATTCGAAATTCTACAGGGTGATAGATGTCCGAAGATGTTCAAATTCTTTAGAAGACGGCTTGGATTAGGAGCATATTGAGGGCGGTCCCTCCGAGGATTGCGAGCAAGGTGTTCCGCCGCCAGGCATAGAGGGCGACGGTGGCGAGGCTCGCGACAAGTGCCGGTACCCAGTCGGCGGGGGCGGTGAAGGTGACCGTTCGCAGGCAATAAACCACGAGCATCGCCATAATCGCGTAGGGGAAAACCTTGCCGAGGTAAACGACCCAGGCTGGCGTCTCTTTGCCGTCCCCACCGCGGAAAATTAGGAAGGGCGTGAAGCGGGAGGCGATGGTGATTGCGGCCATAATGGCAACGGCGATGGCGGCTGTGGCAGGGGTCATCGGTCGCCCCATTCTATGGTTAGGTCTCTCGGATTGGTCGGGACACTCGGATTTTCAGCCGCGGACGACTCAGCCGACGCAGCAGGGTAGGCGGGATTGCTTGCGTTTTCAGCCATGGCGGTCGCGCGCTCGCGGGCCTCGGCTTCGAGGGTGTTCTTGCCGAGTAAGAGCGCGACCAGGATGATGAGCATTGTGGGAATCAGGAAGTTGTCTGGTCCAAAAATTGCCAAGCACACTACGGAAGTGGCGAATCCGATTAGGGCGGGGACGTGCCCGCGTCCATGGGGAACCTTCAGCCATTGATCCGTGACGATGGTCAAGAACAGGGCGGTGAGTGCAAAATCGATGCCTTCCGTGTTGAATGGCAAAACGTCGCCAACCAGCGCGCCGATGACTGAACCCGCTACCCAGTAGGACTGGTTGAATAGGGTCAAAAGAAAGTAATAGTTGAGCTTATCCTTACCATCGAGGCCCTCCGGATCTTGGGTGACGAGGGACTATGTCTCATCAGTCAAGGCATAAACGAGATATGGCTTCCGCCACCTGGCGTTGCGGTATTTATCGATAAGCGAGAGGCCGTAAAACAGGTGCCGCGAGCCGACCATGAAAGCCGTCAGCGCCACCGTCGCAAAACTTGCGCCGGTGGCGAGCAAAGGTATAGCCACGAACTGGGTCGCGCCGGAGTAAATCCCGAGACTCATCGCGAGAGCCCAGCCGACCCCGAAGCCAGAGTTTTGGAGTAAAATCCCGAAGCCGATCCCAAGGAAAACGTAGCCGGTCATAACCGGAATCGAGGCGATGAAGGCGCGGCGGGCGGCGCCTGGGTGAGTGGCGGTCAAATCAGCGGACTCGCTCTTATGATCGGGTGCTGGCTCTGAATTCGGCTCTGTAGTCGATTCGTCGGCTGTTATATCGGACGAATCACCTTGCCCCAGATCCTCGCGTTTATTCACGAATTTGATTATATGACGGTGTTGTTATCCTTGGAATCCGCGGCAATCTTGACATCTATCTCGCGCTTGGAGGGAACCCCGAGGAGTAAGAGCAAACCAGCCAGCGACACAAACGTGTAGAACCAGAACATGCGCGCGAAGCCCTTGTTGAGCTCGAGTTGGAATGTGGATTCAATACGCGGCGCGGCGCGGTCAATCTCAGCCAGGTAGTCGGCTTGCGCTTGAGAAAAGTTTTTTTTCGCGCCAGCAAGTGCCTGGTCGACCGCAGTCTGGCTTGCGGCCTGACGCGCGGCCTGCGGGGCGTGGGCCATCTGGGCATTGATGGAGGACTCAATCTGAGATTTCAGGGAGGACTCCATGGCTGCGGACTGCTGGTCGAACATGAAAGTCGCGATTTCTTTGGAACGCGCGACGATGTTGGTTACGTCAGCAGTTTGCAGCTTCGACTTGAGGTTCTCCGGGAGCTTAGACATGTCGAATCCGGCGCCCGCGGCGTTCAGGGTCTGACCAGAGCCGGGAGTAGAGGCGGTCGCGCTAACTTGAGGCATTGGTGGCGGAGTAAATTTCGGCAGCGCTGCCATCACCGAGCCTCCCAAACCGCCCAAGGAAGTTGCCAACAAGCCGACCAAGATCGCAGGAGCCAGGGTCGTCCCCATTGAACGAATCAGGGATAGAGTCGCTTGGCCGGAGTTGGCGTCACGCTCGGGAACGAGGTGCAAGATGAGATAGGTCAGAGGCGCGCCCATCAAGAAACCGAGTCCCAGACCCATGACAAAAATGGCAATGGCTGCGGACCAGAAACCGGGGTAGGGAGTAGCCCAGAAGATGAGCAGCAAACCGGCTAGGGTCGAGATCGTGACCCCAATCCCGAGAACCAGGCGCGGGCCATACTTGTCCGTCAAGCGCCCCGAAATCGGGGCTCCGATTGCTGAAGCTAGACCGATAATGATCGTCGGATAGCCGCCTGCGCCGGAAGGAAGACGCATGGAGTTTTCAGCAAATTGCGGAATGAACATGACCGTCATCATGAGAATCCCAGAAACGGCGCCAATGAGGAGTGTGGTGGCGACTGGTACGGTCGCGAAGTAGGCAAAGTTGATAATCGGATCCCCGCCACGGTGAGCCAGTCGAGTCTCGCGGAGCCAGAAAACTGGCGTGAGTGCGAGGAAAATCACGAGGCCACCCCACACGTTCGGATCCTGGACGGAACTCGCGATCTGAGTGAAATCAAGGTGTTGGAATTCCCAAAGTAGTGCCGTTATCATCACCACCAGAATCACGATTCCCGGAAGATCCAAGTGCCGAGAATCGCGCGATTCTTGGGGCGGCAAGGCCCAAATCCCGAGCCCCACTACGACGAGGGCGATGGGGACGTTGATGTAGAAAATCCATTGCCAATTCGAGGCTCCGGCAATGTCGAGGACTAAAGAGCCGACCGATCCACCAAAAACGGAGGCCACTCCATAAACCATGCCGACAAGCCCGAGCGCCATGCCGCGCTTCGCAGGCGGAACAATCGTTCCCACGGCGGCGGTCGCGACCGGCATCATACCGCCGCCACCAATGGCCTGCACCACACGAGAGGCCAGCAGCAGCGGGAAGGAATTGAAATCCTGGGCCAGCCCGCAGCCCAGAGAACCGAGGCCGAACAGCCCGATGGCAAGGACATAGACCGGTTTTCTGCCGATAAGATCCGCGACCTTCCCGATAATGGGAATCCCCGCGGCGTAGGCCAGGGTGTAAATCGTGAAGACCCACACTCCGGCCTGGTCAGACACTCCGAGACTGTGTTGAATCACGGTTCGCGCCGGATTCACAATGCCCATATCGAGGGCGCCCATGGCGATTCCCGCCAGGTAAAGAGTCAGCACCAACACCCAATGTTTCGGTGCCTGGGGCTGTTTCTCAAGAGTATTTGTAAGAGTTTCAGTAGTCATGGTTTTTCTCATTCTTAAGCGTTGAGGGAATCGGCGAGTTTGCCGAGCAATTCGGTAAAACTATTCATCTCGTCATCGGTTCTTCCGGCGAGGACGGTGTCGAGACTGTCGGCGAGCGGCTTGGAAAAATCGTGACCGACATGGGCTGCGTTTTCACCAAGGGATAAAAGACTTTTACGGCGATCTTTGGGATCAGTTTTCCGGCGCAAGAGGCCTTGATTCACGAGGCGATCCACCTGGTAAGTTGCGGCTGCGCGAGTGAGGTGTAAGGCGTCAGCAAGTTCTGAAGGGGTCAAGGGCTGGCCTTCGAGCTCCCCCTGCCAAACCAACAGCACGGCCTCCCCATCTTTCCCGCGCATTCCCATGGCGGAGGAATAGCGGTCGACAAGGTTGTTGGCGACAAAAATCAGGCGGTGGAGGTTATAAATAAGCTCATCACGCTGGGAATGACGGGGGTTGGATTCGTCGGGGGATGAGCTGGTTTTTTCGGTCATGCAGTTAAGTATATTGATAATTAAGAAACTTAATCAAATTGGGGGCGGTGGGGTTTAAACGGGTTTCCCTCGCGGAAATCGTGGGGGAAACCGAATAGTGTCCTGGGTGGCCACAAGGGGGCTAATCTTCATAGGCTCGTATTTTAATAAGCGCAGGTCAGGGAAATTTGTGCGGTTTCCCTGACCTTAAAAAGCGCTCGAAAGCGGCCGCCCAAGACGGGAAGTCGATTAATCAAGACTGGGTCAGGGCTCAGCTGAGGTTTAAATCAACCGAATCGCTTGGCGGGCGATGGCCAGTTCCTCGTTCGTGGGGACAACCAAGACGAGAACTTTGGAATCCTCGGTGGAAATCCGCCACACCGACTTCGACGGGTCGCGATTTTCGTTGAGCTCCTTGTCGATCTTGACCCCGATGAACTCGAGTTTTTCGCACAGGCGGTACCGCGTCCTTGCATCGTTCTCCCCGATGCCAGCGGTGAAAGTCAAGACGTCGAGGCCGCCGAGTTCGAACGTGTAGGCGCCGATGTATTTCAAGAGACGATTCTGGTAAACCTGGAGGGCAAGGAGCGCATCAGAGTCGCCATCATCGCGGCGCTGCCACACATCGCGCATATCGTTGTCCCCGCAGAGCCCAAGCATCCCCGATTTCTTGTTGAAAAGCGTGTCGATTTCCTCGACATTCATGCCTTTGCGCAAGAGGTGGAATACTACTGCCGGATCGATGTCGCCGGTACGGGTCCCCATCACGAGACCCTCGAGTGGGGTCAGACCCATGGAGGTGTCGATGGCTTTCCGCCCCAGTTCGGCGCAAGCGGAGGCACCGTTGCCGAGGTGGAGGGTGATTTGCCTGACCGTGTCTTTGCCGAGGTAGTCGCACACCGTTCCGGAGACGAACTCGTGGGAGGTGCCGTGGGCGCCGTAGCGGCGGATGCGGTACTTGTGGGCGGTTTCCTTGTCGAGTGCGTAAGTGCGGGTCTTTTCGGGGAGGTCAGCAAAAAATGCCGTGTCGAATACGGCGATGTGGGGGAGATCTGGCCACAGCTCCATGGCGGTATCGATTCCAATGAGGTGAGCCGGATTATGCAGGGGCGCAAGGTCGCAGAGCTCGGTAATCTTAGCGTGGACATCGTCGTTGACAATGGCTGCGCCCTTGAAGTACCAGCCGCCCTGAACGATGCGGTGGCCAAAACCGGCGAGGCCAACGTGATCCAAATCCGGCCCGTTTTCTTTAAACAGGTCAATAATGTGGTTCAAGGCCTCTTTATGGGTCGGTAACGGCAAGGTGTCGGTGTGCTTTTCTCCGTGAACAATGTGGGTAACTTCCCCGCGGTCGGTGCCGATTCGCTCGGCCAAGCCCTTGGCAAGGACATCGCCTGAAACCGGCTCAATGAGCTGGTACTTCAGGGAAGATGAGCCGGAATTGATGACGAAAATGGTTTGTTGGTTCATAGTCTTTCCTTTTCAATTGGTCGTTTTATTCTTTGCTCGCCTGCAAGCACTCGCTAGCTTTGAGCCTGGATGGCGGTAATGACGATGGTGTTGATGATGTCATCAATGGTGGCTCCGCGAGAGAGATCATTGACGGGGGCGTTCAGGCCCTGGAGAACCGGGCCGATGGCGAGTGCTCCGGAAGTGCGCTGGACGGCCTTGTAGGTGATGTTTCCGGCATTCAGGTCGGGGAAGATAAATACATTGGCCGCTCCGGCAACCGAGGACTCGGGGGCTTTCTTGGCGGCGACCGATTCCACTACAGCCGCATCAAACTGGAGTGGGCCGTCAATCGCGACATCAGGCGCGGCAGCCTTCGCCAGCGAGGTCGCCTCTTTAACGAGGTCGACCATCGGACCGGTTCCAGAATCGATAGTCGAGTATGACAGCATCGCGACTTTCGGGTCGAGTCCGAATTGCGCGGCGGTCTTTGCTGAAACCACCGCAATATCGGCGAGCTGCTCCGCGTCGGGGGCAATCGTAACGGCGCAGTCAGAATAGACATCGAAGTGGTCGTTGAAGACCATTAGGAAGGCTCCGGAAACGAGTTTCACTCCCGGCATCGTCTTAATGACCTGGAGGGCGGGGCGAATCGTGTGGGCGGTCGTGTGGGCGGCGCCGGAAACCATTCCGTCCGCGTCCCCGCAAACAATCATCATAGTCCCGAAGAAAGAGATGTCTTTCAAGGTCTCGCGGGCTTTTTCTTCGGTCATGCCCTTGTGCCCGCGCAGTTCCACGAGCTTCGGGATATAGCGACCGAGACGCTCCTCGTCATTAAGGGAAACAACGGTGGCTTTCGAGAGATCAAGATCGAGCTCTTGGGCTTTAGTCTCGATTTCGGATGATTCACCAATGAAAATGAGCTCCGCGGAGCCGTCTTTCAGAACTTGGGCGCCCGCTTTCAAGATGCGTTCGTCTTCCGATTCGGGTAGCACGATACGCTTAGGGGCTGAGGCTGCCTTCTTGGTGAGGTCAGCAACAAAAGTATCCTTGAAATCGCTCATTTTTTACAGCTCCTTTACTGCATTTTCGGGGATGGGGGATAGATAACTGTGATTAAAGGTTATCCTAACGCAAGGTGTCTCGTTGGTAAAGTTGGGACTTAAGGCCTAGGTGCGAATGGGGTCGCTAGGCCAACTGTGTGTTGAAATCGGTAAAGCGCCTACAACGGAGGGTTATAAGCGCTTTATCGAGTAAGCAAGGACAACGTCGTCCTTGAGGGGATGCAATTGTGATTGAGTTGTGCCGCTTGGAGCGGTGTGGAATGAGAAGGAGAATTAATGAGCAAAAAGAGTTCCTTTCAGCGCGAATCGGTCAGCGCGGAAGAGGTATTCACCGTAAGTGGTGACTTTACCGGATTCATCGTAGGAGATATTTTGAAGATTCAAAACGATTGAACCGGTGGGAATCCGAAGCAGCTGGGCTTCCGGATTGGTGGCTTTCCGAGCGGATACAGTTTGGCGGGCCATAGAAACGATAACCCCGCGTTCAGCCAAGGCGGATTCGAAAGAATCTCGTTCCAAGGCGATAGCAGCCGGAGCGATACTCGAACGCACGACGTCAAACATGAGGCCAACAGGTTGATGATCGCACAGACGCAGACGCCGGATCGTGGTGATATTCGTTCCGGGGGCAATCTCAAGTTTGGCGGCAACCTCCGCCGAAGCGGGGGAAGAGCCGTATGACAACACTTCAGTTGTGGGCTTGCGACCTTCCGACTTCATCTGGTCAAAGACGGTCTGAAGCTGGTTGGGACGGTGAACCCGAGTGGGGGCAACTTGGGTACCAACACCTCGACGGCGCACCAAAAGACCATGATCTCCCAACTGTTGCAACGCGCGGCGAGCGGTCGGACGAGACACGTTCAGGCGGCGAGCCATCGAGAGTTCATCCTCCAGGCGGGTTCCGGGCGTGAGCTGGCCGGAGAGGATCATGTCCTCAATTGGTTGTGCAATCTGGTGATACAGCGGGACGGGCGAATTCCGGTCGAGCCTCACATCAGCTTCGAAGTAAGTTGGTGCCTGTGACATGGTGGTTACCTCCGTTTACCAGTCGGGTCAATTCCTTTAACCCTTACGTCCATATGTATCGACAAATATTGCTAGGACATTAGGGCAAATGTGCTGGAATATCAACGAAATCTCTCTGGAAACTGACTGAATGGTAAGTGGAATTTTTGGTCGCAGTTTTGCCATAGGATTAAGGCATGGAAGAAAATGTGCAAAACGGTAAACCCGCAGGTCCGGTTCTGGTTGTCGATTTTGGGGCTCAGTACGCCCAATTGATTGCCCGCAGGGTGCGCGAAGCGCAGATTTACTCGGAAATCGTCCCTCACACGATGCCGACAGCGAAGATATTGGCGAAAAATCCCGCTGCCATCATTCTTTCAGGTGGGCCGTCTTCGGTTTACGCCGAGGATGCTCCGGCCTTCGACTCGGCGGTTTTTGATGCAAACGTGCCGGTCTTTGGGATTTGTTACGGCTTCCAGGTCATGGCCCAAGCCCTTGGCGGGGTCGTAACCGCCACCGGAACTTCCGAATACGGACATACGACTTTGAGCGTGTTGTCTCCGGAGACACTCTTGGATGAAACCCCTTCGGAACAGGTGGTTTGGATGAGCCACGGGGATGCAGTCACCGAGGCTCCCAGCGGTTTTAAAGTTACCGCCAGCACCGAAGCGACAAAGGTCGCTGCCTTTGAAAACCCTGGGCGACACCTGTATGGGGTGCAATTCCATCCCGAGGTTCACCACACGGCTTACGGTCAAAAGATTCTGGAGCGTTTCCTCTATGAAGGTGCGGGACTCGAGCCGGTGTGGACACCGCAATCGATCATCGACACCCAGATCGCGGCTATCCGCGAGAAGGTTGGAGATGCGCAGGTTATTTGTGGCCTGTCGGGTGGGGTGGATTCCTCAGTAGCGGCGGCGCTGGTGCATCGCGCGGTTGGTGACCAGTTGACTTGCATTTTTGTTGACCACGGACTGTTGCGCGCCGGCGAGCGGGAACAGGTTGAGAAGGATTACGCCGCTGGCATGGGGATTCGCGTGAAGTATGTAGATGAATCCGCGCGGTTCCTGGGGGCTCTTAGGGGTGTGAGCGATCCAGAACAGAAGCGCAAGATTATTGGCCGCGAGTTTATTCGTTCTTTCGAGGCCGCCCAGCGCGAAGTGGTCGCGGAAGCGGGAGCCGCCGGTAAGGAAGTGAAGTTCCTCGTTCAGGGGACGCTCTATCCCGACGTGGTGGAATCCGGTGGGGGAACAGGAACGGCCAACATCAAGTCCCACCACAACGTTGGGGGTCTACCAGAAGACTTGAAGTTTGAACTCATCGAACCCTTGCGGCAACTCTTCAAGGATGAGGTGCGCGCTTTGGGGCGCGAACTCGGGGTTCCCGAAGTGATTGTAAAACGCCAGCCTTTCCCCGGCCCGGGCCTCGGGATTCGCATTATTGGTGAAGTGACGGAGGAGCGGCTGGAGATTTTGCGAGCAGCGGATTTCATTGTGCGCCGCGAGCTCACAGCCGCGGGTCTGGATGACGAGATTTGGCAATGTCCGGTGGTTTTGTTGGCCGACGTGCGGTCGGTCGGGGTGCAGGGCGACGGTCGCACCTACGGCAACCCGATCGTCTTACGGCCGGTGAGCTCGGAGGACGCCATGACTGCCGACTGGTCGCGTCTCGATTGGGATTTGGTCGCTCGGATTTCGAACGAAATCACCAACCAGGTTCCCGAAATTAACCGCGTAGTTTTGGATTGCACCTCCAAGCCACCGGGGACGATTGAGTGGGAATAACTGACAAAACCCGCAAAGCCTTGAAAACACTGGGGTCTTAAAGCGGAAACGGGGCATTTGATAGCAAATTGATAGCAGATACCAAAACCGGATTTACTTTGTTCACTCCCGTATAACGGGTGGCTTGCGGGTAAATCCTCCATATCCTAAGAAAAAGGTCTTGCTGACTTTCACCAGTCGGCAAGACCTTTTTTGTTATTTGTCTTTTCTCTGTTTCTTCAATCCTTTTATCAGAGCATCGCTTAATTCCTTCGAGGGGACTTTGGCCCACCGCTGGGTGGTGTCGTACTTCGGGTAGTTGTAGCGCCAGCGGTCATAGTCCTCCTTGGTGATCTCCCCGGCCTCCAACTTCGCCGCCTGTTCCCGCCACGCAATCAAGATTTTGTTCAGCTCACTGGCTTGACGGCCTCCCTGAAAAATATCTGCTTGCAGGCAGGCACGTCCATCCGCCTCTACCACTTTCAGACTGTAAACATCCTCCAAGGCGAACAGCGTATGGGCCAAACCTATGTAGTTGTCTATGTCCGGGACGCTCAACGCCTGGGGCGATACATCTAATGTATGCGCCAGGGCAGCGGTCAAGTCGGCCTTCGGCGTCCGGGTGCCTGTTTCGTACTGTGCCAGACGAACATCGGCGGAACGCTCTGGAAAGCCCACCGCCATACCAAGATACTTCTGTGTCATACCCCGGAGGGTGCGGAAAAAATGGATGCGCTCTCCTATTGCCATAAATGCCAACTCCTATCTGGTGGTTTCTGTCGAAAGTAGTATAACATATTCGCTTAGTAACAGTCAAGAGTATCTTAAACAAAAAAGTTAAAAATTATTCCGCAAGCCACTTGACAAAGCAAATTTGCTTAGTTATAATAGGTTAAGCATAAAGGCTTAGTTCTGGGGCCATGAAAGGAGGTGAGCGCACAATGGCAAGCACCATGTTCATGCGGGTGGACGAGGTAGCGGAGGAATTAGGGGTTTCTGTCCCCTATGCCTATAAGCTGATTCGTTCTATGAATGCGGAGTTGAAAAAGACGGGCTGTATTGCCATTTCAGGCCGCATCGACCGCAAATTCTTCCACGAAAAATTTTATGGCACAAGAAGCCAGAGCGAAAGGAGTGATTAACCTATGGCGGCGTTTAAGAACAAGGCCAACGGCACTTGGTACGTCCAATTCCGCTATACGGACTGGAAAGGAGAGCGCCAGCAGAAGTTAAAGCGTGGCTTTGCCACCAAGAAAGAGGCCCAGGCGTGGGAACGGGAGTTTCTGATGCAAAAGCAGGCCGATGTGAACATGACCTTTGAGAGCTTCGCCCAGCTCTATGAGAAGGATATGAAGCCCAAGCTGAAACTGAACACCTGGCTGACAAAAGAAAGCATCATCCAGAAGAAAATCCTGCCGTATTTTGGAAAACGGAAATTGTCGGAAATCACCGCCAAGGACGTGATGGACTGGCAGAACGCGATCCGAGGGTTAACGGACGCCAAGGGAAAACCCTATTCCCCTACCTATCTCAAAACCGTCCACAATCAGTTAAGTGCCCTCTTTAACCATGCTGTCCGCTACTACGGCCTCCAGGTCAATCCTGCGGCCAAGGCCGGGAACATGGGGGTGGAGGAACGGCGTGAAATGCTGTTCTGGACGAAGGAAGAGTATCTGAAATTTGCCGACGCCATGATGGACAAGCCCCTCTCCTACTATGCCTTTGAAATGCTCTACTGGTGCGGTATCCGGGAGGGGGAACTGCTGGCCCTCACCCCAACAGACTTCGACTTTGAGGCGGGTACAGTGTCCATCAGCAAATCCTATCAGCGGCTCAAGGGCAAGGACGTGATTACCACTCCTAAGACGAAAAAGAGCAACCGTGTCATTAAGATGCCCAAATTCCTCTGTGGAGAGATGGAGGACTACTTAAAGATGTTTTACAGCACCGGGGCAAATGAACGGATTTTCCCTGTCAGCAAGCACTATCTCCACCATGAAATGGACAGAGGTGCGAAAGCGGCGGGAGTGAAGCGGATCAGAATTCACGACCTCCGACATTCACACATTTCCCTGCTGATTGATATGGGCTTCACCGCCCTGGCAATCGCTGACCGGGTGGGGCATGAGAGTATCGATATCACCTACCGCTACGCCCATCTGTTTCCTACAAGGCAGACGGAGATGGCGGACAAACTGGACTTTGAAAGGATGGGAACGTAACCATGTCACTGAAAAACCGAGACAACAAAAATCGCTGGAGGAACAAGACCGTGGCCTTCCGGGTGTCCCCGGAGGAAGATGAACAGATCGAGGCCGCTGTGCGGCTCTCCGGCCTGACAAAGCAGGACTACATCACAAGACGCCTCCTGTGCCGGGACGTAGTGGTACAGGGTAATCCCAAGGTCTACAAAGCCCTGCGTGACCAGCTTGCCGCCGTTCTGGGTTAAAGGACAAATTGTGTGTCTGGCCGGTTAGTCCCAGGTGTTGTTGTAGGGGGTGGTGTGGTGGAGTTCGTTCCAGATGATTCCGTCGCCCCATCCGGGGAGGCTTCGCCTGGTGATGTGCTG
>NZ_VUMY01000006.1 GCF_009695935.1 Mobiluncus porci | reverse complement strand
TGATCCGAGATTTCTATCCCAAAGGCACCGACTTCAGAAAAATCAGCGACGACGACATCACAGAAATGCAACACCTTCTAAACATCCGCCCCCGCGAAACCCTCGGCTGGCAAAACCCCGCCGAAGCACTCAATGTTGCACTCACCACTTGACACCGCAATAATGGCAGTGCGGGCGATATTCTCCTGGGTTAGGACCGGGTAGCAGTGGTCATACCCTTCCGGTTTTGCTGACCCGCGACTGCTTCGCGTGAGTTTTTGAGGGCGAGCAACAATAGGTCTGACCCCGTCGTAGCGAGTAATTAATGCGCCACAAAAACCGGATTATCTTCAAAAGCCTCATCCGCCACCGTGTTTGCGGCAATGTATCCAAACACGAGCGCCGCCCCAATCGAGGTACCGCCGGCGGTATAGGTGTGGCCGATAACTGATTTCGTGGTATTCCCTGCGGCCAATAGACCCGGGATTACCGAGCCGTCTTCGCGGGTCACACGCGCCTTCGGGTCAATCACGAGCCCGCCGGAAGTCCCGATATCGCCTGGGTACACCTTGGTGGCATAGAACGGCGCTTTCTCAAGACGCCCGAGAGACGGGTTCGGGCGGTGGTACCGATTGGCGTAGAAACGATCGTGTTCATTTTCGCCGCGGTGGAAGTCCTCATCAATTCCCTTGTCGGAGAAGACATTGAACCGCGCCACGGTCTCTTCCAACGCATCAACCGGGACATCGATTGCTGAAGCCAACTCACTCAAGGTCTCGCGACGCACCAGCGCACCGGACTCGTAGTATTCCTCCGGTAGTTCCAGTTTCGGGAGGTGACCGTAGGCGAAGAAGTATTTATCGCGGAACTGCTGGTCGAAAATCAGCCAGGCTGGCATGTTCTCCGCATCGCCCTCACCCTTGCCGAAACGCCCCCCGTAAAGCCCCTGACCAGCGGTGCAGTAAGGCAACGCTTCGTTCATGAAGCGCTTGCCCTTACCATTTACCATCAAAGTGTGGGGCAGGGAGCGGTCGGGGACGATGAAACGTTCCTCGTCTTCGATAACAATCGGCTGGAACGCGTCCGTGCGTGGCAGGGAGATGACCGGGGACCAGATAGCGTCTGCCATATTGTCAATGGCCGCGCCGTGAGCCATCCCGATTTCGATGCCGTCGCCGGTGTTGCCTTCCACGCCGACCGTCCAGGTTCCGGTGATGGGGTGGCGTTGATATTTCTGGCGCATGGCTTCGTTTCTCTCGAATCCGCCGCAAGCGAGAATGACGCCGTGAGTGGCGTTTATCTGGAAACGTTTTGGCCCTTGTTGCAAGACGACTCCCGTCACCCGCTCGTTCTTCTTGGAGTCCCCGCCGAGCACGTCCACGAGCGCCGTTTCGAGCTTCACTTCCACACCGGCCTTGAGGCAGGCGTGCATTATGGCGGCGGTGAGTCCCGCTCCCATAGTTAGTGGCCGCACGCCTTTGGCGAAATGCTTCAGGTTTCGCCAGGCGAGTTTGATGCCGCGCCACCAGGGCCTGGGGTCAGTAAGGGCCAACAGGAGATCTGCCGAATCGTAGGAGTTCAGATCCATCGGCACCATTGGCTTGAAGTAGGCTTTGACGTGGGTTTTCTCCCACTTTCCCAAGAGGCGCGAGTCGAAGGCTCCGGCCTCAACCCCGCGACCGGTTTTGGCTGCGCCGGGAGCGTCAAGCCAATAGTCGGGATAGCCTTCCATCCGGCGAAACTCGAGGTGAGGGCAGGATGCGGTCAGGAAATCCAGACATTTCTTTCCCTCCTCGAGGAAGGCATCTATCATTTCATCCGAGGTGCAATCCCCGACGGTGGCTTTCAGATATTGGCGGCCGAGTTCTGTCGAATCGGAGCCACCGAGTCGGGTAAAGACGTTGTTGCCGGGAACCCACACCATGCCGGCCGATTTCGAAGTGGAACCGCCCCACTCTTTACTTTTCTCGACCATAAGAACCGACAAGCCGCGGCGAGCTGCCGCCAGGGAGGCGGACAGTCCGGCAGCGCCGGAGCCGATCACGACGACATCGTAGGTGTCACGGGAGGGTTGACCATGGGATTTTCTAGCAGAAGACTTCTTTGTGTTCATGTCTTTAATGCTACCTCTCTGGAGCGAAAGTTTTTAGGGCTTTAGACCCCAGTTTGTGTTCGATTATTAACAAATTGATTAGGGGTGGGCTTCCACAAGGGTTTTAGCGTTCGCTGGCTCGCGCCAAGAGACGAATCCCCAACCAATCGGGAGAAACATGGGAGGAAGACATGACGCGAAGGCCCGCGGTTTGAGTGGCTTCTTCCACAAACTGGGTGTCCACCGAGTTTTTCGAGCCCGCTTTCGGGACAAACACCCAGATGAGGCCCCCGTTGTCAAGGTTGCCCGAGGCATCGACGAGGAGATCCGCGAGGTCATCGACTTCTCCGTCTTCGGCTCGCCACCAGATTATGGCTCCATCGGAGACATCGCCGTAATCTTCGTCTACGAGTTCGGATGCGATGGCTTTCTCAATGATCTGGCGAAGGTTCTCGTCTGCGTCATCGTCGTAGTAGAACTCCTGAATGATTTGTCCGGATTGGAAACCAAGGCTCTCATTGCCGTGGTCTTTGTGAGGAGATTGCGCCTTGGCGGCGGAATCAGTTTTTGTCATGTTTTTAGGATATATGAATTTCCGCTCTTTCGCGGGGATTTAGCATCAACCCACTTTGTGGAGGTATTTGACCGGCGCCCCGACCCCGGCCCAGCGGTAGGGTTCGAGTTCCTCGTCCCAGGCTCGACCGAGCGCCACATCCAGGTCGCGGCGCATTTGCACCGGATCATCGGCGTGTTCCAGCGCGGCAAGAATCCGACCTTCCGGCACCACCACATTCCCCACGGAGTCGGTTTGGGCGTAGAAAATGCCGAGATCGGGGGTGTGCATCCACCGACCGCCATCGGTTCCCGGGGCGGCATCCTCGGTCACTTCATAGCGAAGATGTTCCCAACCGCGCAGACCGGAGGCGAGGCGCGCCCCGGTTCCGACCGGACCGACCCAAGAGAATTCGGCGCGAAAAAATCGCGGGTCTGCGTCTTGCACCGTCCAGTCCAAGTTCACTTCCTGGTTGAGGACAGCACTAGCAGCCCACTCGATATGAGGACAAAGCGCCCTTGGCGCCGTGTGGATAAACAGGACGCCGCGCGTGTACTGATTCATGGTTACCTCCTGTTGTCGGGGACAATCCCCAAGCCGGTGTTGCGGCTTCCCCTCCGAACACCGAATCACAACGGGGTAACTCTATTTTCTATTATGCGCGATAAACCCTTGTTTCGCCAGTTAATTTCGCGGTGAGTTAAAAATGGGTCATGGGGACGTTGTTTTGACTCACAGATCCATCTTGCGAATCTTCTGCAAAGCCTCTTTGCGGAATTTTCGCTCTAACTTGTCGATATAAAGTGTGCCCTCCAAATGGTCACACTCATGTTGGAGGCAGCGTCCCATGAGCTCTTCGCCCTCGACCACGACGGGCTTCCCATCAAGGTCAATGCCTTCCACCCGCGCATACCAAGCCCTCTCGGTGGGGAAAAACAGTCCCGGAACCGAGAGACAGCCCTCATCGCCGTCTTGATATTCATCCTCGGAAACCTCAACGAGTTTCGGGTTCAAAACGTAACCAATCTCGCCGTCAATGTTCCACGAGAAGGCGCGAAGGCTCACCCCAATCTGGTTGGCGGCAAGCCCCGCACGACCATCCTCATCCACATTCTCGAGCAGATCCTCGACCAGTTGTCGAACCCCCGGATCGCTGGGGTCCTTAATCCAATCACACGGCGTGCGCAACACGGGGTCGCCCACGACCCTAATTTCCCTAAATGCCATTACTCCATTCCTTCCTCTCCCTGGTCCAACTCCCACTGGTCCGGTTCACCAACCAGCTCCGTCGAGGTTCGCGCGAGGGCCGTCTTTTCCAGCTCGCCCTTGATGCGTTCCACCAAAGCGGTCACCACGGCATCCGGCGCCACGTCCTCCGCCGTCCCCGCCTTACGGTCACGAATCTCGACTTTCCCCTCGGCCAGTCCCTTGCCGACCACGAGAAGATACGGCATCCCCATCAGCTCCGCATCCTTGAATTTCACGCCTGCTGAAGCCTTCGGACGGTCATCGTAGAGCACCGAGACTCCCGCATCCTCTAGCTCACGCGCCAGCTTCTCGGCCACTTCGAAAACCTCCGAGTCCTTACCGGTCGCCAACACGTGAACCTGGAAAGGCGCCACATTGACCGGCCAAATCAGCCCCTTGTCATCGTGAGAGTTTTCCGCAACGGCTGCCACGAGTCGCGACACTCCGATGCCGTAAGACCCCATGGTGACCACCTGTGCCTTGCCGTTTTCATCCAAAACGGTCAAGCCCAGCGCTTTAGCGTATTTCCGCCCCAAGGCAAAAATATGCCCAATCTCGATTCCGCGTTCCAAAGTGAGCGGCCCGGAACCGTCAGGAGCCGGATCACCTGGGAGAACCTCCGCGGCTTCCACCGTTCCGTCAGCCTCGAAATCCCTTCCGGCCACGAGATTGAAGACGTGCATTCCTTCCTCGTTCGCGCCGGTAATCCAACGGGTGCCGGAGACAACCCGCGGGTCAAGCAAATACCGCGGGGAACCCGCAATATGTCCCTCCTCGTCCACCGTCCGCCGCGGCGAGTTCGGGCCAATAACCTGCGGCCCGATATAGCCGGGCACTAAATCCGGATAGGCCTTCAAGTCCTCCGGCTCTGCCATCCGCACTTCTGCCGGTGCCAGCGCCGCCTCGAGGCGCTTCATGTCGACCTCGCGGTTCCCCGGCACGCCCACCACGAGAACCTCCGAGCTCCCGTCCGGCTGTTGGGCCACCACCACAACATTCTTCAAAGTATCGGTGGCCTCCCAAGGGCGATCTTCGCGCGGATACAATTTATTGGCCTGAGCCACCAGGGTTTCAATCGTGGTCGAATCCGGAGTCGGGAGAACCTTCGCCTCCGGAGCGTCATCAAAAGGAATCGCGTCCGGAACCGGCGTCGTCACGGCCTCGGCGTTCGCGGCGTAGCCGCCCGGAGACTTCACGAAAGTATCTTCCCCAATCTCGCAGGGGAACAAGAACTCCTCGGAGGCCGAGCCGCCCATCGCCCCACTCATCGCCTGGCAGATCACGAAATCTAGGCCGAGTCGGGTATAAACGCGCCGGTAGGCTCCGCGGTTCAACTGGTAGGAATGCGCCAGTCCCTCATCGGTCAAGTCAAAAGAATACAGGTCCTTCATGACGAACTCGCGCCCGCGGATAATGCCGGCTCGGGGCCGCGCTTCGTCGCGGTATTTTTCCTTGATTTGGTAGAGCAAGACAGGAAGGTCTTTGTAGGAGCTGTAAAGGTCTTTCACAATGAGGGTGAACATTTCCTCGTGGGTCGGCGCGAGGAGATAGTCTCCTTCCTTGCGGTCTTTTAGTTTGAACAAACTCGGGCCGAATTCTTCCCACCGGTTGGTCGCCTCGTAGGGTTCGCGCGGCAGCAGCAAAGGGAACTGGAGTTCTTGGCCTCCAATGCGATCCATTTCCTCGCGCACGATATTCTCAATGTTGCGAAGGACTTTCAAACCCAGCGGCAGCCAGGTGTAGATGCCGGGGGCGGCGCGGCGAATATAGCCCGCACGGACTAAGAGTTTATGGGAGTCGACTTCGGCTTCGACGGGGTCTTCACGAAGCGTTCGCACGAAATACGAGGACATTTTGTTTAACATTCCCCAAGTTTATCGCGTATCCAGGCGATGGCTTAAAAGCGGAGCGGTCGGGGACGTTTTCGGTTTTGCGAAAAAGGGCTAAGCGAATGGAGCAAAGTGGAACTGTCCCCAAGACTGCGTAGCTACTTACGTTTCAGATCGCGCCGATGCCAGAAAAGGTTTTCCTCGGTGTCACGGTCGGTTTCTCGCAGCAAAGCCTGCCAAACTTCCAAGGGATCCGCGCCTTTATCCAAGGAAGCCTCAGCGGTGGCTCCGAATTCGGTCAGCACTTGGTCGGTAACCAAAGATACCCCGAGCCCGCGCGGAAACACCGCGTCAACGGCGGCATTGAACATGGAGCGGGTCATACCCCGCGAGGCGGGACCAGGAGCTTTGGGCATAGATAAAGGCTACCAGCTTTGGTGATTCTTGGATTTTCGCAGGGCTTATAGTCGCGGTTAGTTACGTAACTCGTGCGATTTTGGCAATCAGTGCCATATATGGCAGCGGTAGCCAAAATCGCACGAGTTAGCGAAGGGTCTCCGAGTATAAGAAGCTAAAATCTTCGGTCCCAAGGCGGTAAAAAGCGGGTTGCCCCCGAAAAGAGGCAACCCGCAAAAGTATTTCGGCGAAACTTTAAATCGCCGGCGTGAGGTCTTCGATGAGATCGTCCGGGACGGATTCGGGGACAAAAACGCCTTCCTGCAAGGCGATTCGGTCGGCCACTTCGCGCAAAACGAAACTCACGGGCGCATCGAGGGCGTAGCAAATCGAGGCCAACAACTCCGAAGAAGCCTCTTTCTGGCCGCGCTCCACTTCAGACAAATACCCGAGAGACACCTTCGCCTTGGCGGAAACGTCACGCAGCGTCATACCACGGTTTTGTCGCAGGTCACGCAACACTTCGCCCAACTCGTGGCGCAAAATGGGCAATCCAGTCTTGGAAGCAGCGTGAGAAGTCGAACTCATGGGTTTAGGATATCGCTTTTTCACGTCCAAACGCACATTCACGAGGCGCGAATCCAGGGAACGAGGATTCACCCGAGAGCCGCGGACTCCGGGGCGTCGCATTGCCGGGGGCAGGGTCATGTTTTTGAAATTCAGGTCTTGGTTCATCACATTGATATTAACAAGCACCGATAAGTTTTTATTCCCGCATTCTATTCTGCTTTTGTCCCGCTCGCCGTTCCATTCACCGATTCGCTCGCTGCCCCCCCGGAAAATTTTATCGCCTCGACTACATAGACGAGTCCACTCATAACCGTGAGAATCACGACAAGTACCATCAAAAAGATCGTGACTCCTATACTCCCGTCCCGAAAGTCGCTACCCCATTGCTGGAAAAGGTAGTGATTTATCATCTCCCACGGCAGCAATATCCAAATAATACACGCCATCTGGGACACAGTTTTCCACTTGCCCCACCAATTCGCCGGCATCACGAAACCGCGGCGCACCAGGAAAAGCCGCATCACGGTAATCCCGAGTTCACGCACCAACACGATTATTGTGACCGCCCAAAACCACCACAGATTGATTTGAATCGCCAGCATTACAAAAGCACTCAACACCAACGCCTTATCCGCGATCGGGTCTGCGAGCTTCCCGAAGTTAGTTACGAGATTGAGTTTGCGCGCGAGCGTCCCGTCGAGTTTATCAGTCAAAGACGCCACGATGAACACCACGAAGGCCCCCAGTCGGCTGGGCTCGGTATCTACCCACATCAGCCAGATAAACACCGGCACCAGCACGAGGCGAATCACGGTCAAAACGTTGGCAATATTGAGGTTCGGAGCCTGATGTTCCGCGGTTTCGGGGGTGGGTTGCAATGGCGCGTCACTCATCTTTATCTCCAAAGGGGATGGGCTCGGTGTCGGTTTCCTCGTCACGCTCCAGAATCTCCGCGACGTTTACCCAGCGGTTGGTTTCGGTGGCGGGTTCTACGTGTGCGGTGGCGCGTGCCTCGGCAAGTTCAGCGGCGGGTGCGTCGTTATCTTCTACGATCTGTTCGTCGACCGGTTCAGTTGTGGATTCATTAAATGGCATCCCGATTAATGAAGCTTCATCCAAAGTCTCTCCGCTGGCATCTTCTTCTTCCGGCTCCGCCGGAAGCTCCTCGACTTCCCCGCGCAGCAAAGCCAAAACTCCGGGCAGGTCCTCGTTGGAAACCAGCACTTCGCGCGCCTTCGACCCCTCGGAAGGCCCGACAATCTCGCGAGATTCCAGGAGATCCATCAACCGCCCCGCCTTGGCAAATCCCACGCGGAGTTTCCGTTGCAACATCGAAGTCGAACCAAACTGGGTAGAAACCACGAGTTCCGCGGCCTGCAGTAGCAAATCTAAGTCATCGCCGATGTCCTCAGCGACCTTCGGCTCATTCGACTTCGCTTCCGCAGTCACGCCCTCGCGATAAACCGGATCCATCTGGGCTTTCACGTGAGCCACAACCCGAGCAATTTCTTCTTCAGAAACCCAGGCGCCTTGGACACGCTTCGGCTTCGACTCCCCCGCCGGTAGATAAAGCGCGTCCCCTTGCCCAATCAGCTTCTCCGCTCCGGACTGGTCGAGGATAACGCGGGAGTCCTGGTTCGAGGACGTCGCAAAAGCCAAACGCGAAGGCACATTGGCCTTGATGATTCCCGTCACCACGTCGACGGAAGGTCGCTGGGTCGCCAAAACCAAGTGAATCCCCGCGGCGCGACCGAGCTGGGTGATGCGCTGGATTGAGGCCTCCACGTCGCGGGGCGCTACCATCATCAAATCCGCGAGCTCGTCGACCACAACGAGGAGATACGGCATCCATTCCGGTTCAAAACGAGCCTCGGGAAGTTTTTGAATCTTCCCCGCCGCGAGCGCCTTGTTGAACTCATCCACGTGACGATACCCGTAGTTCGACAGCGTGTCGTAACGTGTGTCCATCTCCGCGACACACCACTCGAGAGCCGCCGCGGCCTTTTTCGGGGAAGTAATAATCGGCGTAATCAGGTGCGGAATCCCTGCATAAGCCGTGAGTTCGACCCGTTTCGGGTCAACGAGAATCATCCGAACCTGACCCGGGGTTGCGCGCATCATAATCGAGGTAATCATCGAGTTGATAAACGAGGACTTACCGGAACCGGTGGCGCCTGCCACCAGCAGGTGCGGAGTCTTCGCGATATTCGTCAAAACGTAGTCGCCCTCGACGTCCTTGCCGACGCCGGTCACCAAGGGGTGAGTCAGCCGCGCGGCCGCATCGGAGCGCAACACATCTCCGAGGAACACGTTTTCGCGGTCGGCGTTCGGAATCTCGATGCCGATAGCGGATTTTCCGGGAATCGGCGAGAGAATCCGGACCTCCGGGGAAGCCACCGCGTAGGCGATATCTTTGGACAGCCCCTCTACTTTCGAGACTTTTTCCCCCGCTCCGAGCGTGATCTCGTAGCGGGTCACGGTCGGGCCGCGAGAAAAGCCGGTTACTTCCGCGCCCACGTTGAACTGGGCAAAGACATTGGTGAGCGCCTCGATGACGCGGTCATTCGCCGGAGAGCGTTTGACGTGTTCGGGTCCGACCGCGAGCAGGCTCGGGTTGGGCAGCCGGTAGTCAATCAGGTGACCGAGTCCGGTCTTCGTATTCGGGGCTTCAAAAGCGTCTTTATCAGCACTTTGATCGGTTTCAGTCGCGGCGGGTTCGGCGCCGGCTTTATGTTTGCCACGTGACTTCACGGCGTCGAGATTGGGGGCGGCGCTCGCTGGGGCCGAAGTTGGGGCCGCCGCTGGGGAGGCTGCGGGGCTCTGGGCTGGGGAGATGACCTGGGTGGCGCCAGTCGCGTCTATCGAGCCGGCGGCTCCATCCGCTCCGGCGTCAGGCATCACGGTAGTCGCACCGTTGGCGCCAGCAGCGCCGGTAGTGGCCGTCTTCGGGGCAGTTTGCTGCGGGCCTCGCGGGGATCCCATGACGGTGGTTCTATCGGCGGATTCAGCAAGGGCCTCTGGGGCGGAGTGGCGCTTCCACGGTAAGCGAGAGTGCGCCGGCATGACCTCGGTTGCTCCGCTGATATCGACGGCATCTTGCTCCTCGCCTGTAAATTCGGGGTCACCCTTGTTGAATCCCAACTTGTCTCGCACCATAGCAACCAAAGTGGCGGCGGGAATCCCACCCGTAATCAGCACCCCGATGAGACCCATGATGACCAGCATCGGTTGGGCTCCCCACGGGGAGAACAACACGCCTAGAGGGTGGCCGAAAAACCAGCCGAGCAGTCCTCCTGCCGCCATGATTCCCGGGAAATTCTCCATCGGCCAAGGCAAGCCGCGCGCCACGTGAACCATTCCGGAAACTGCGGCGAGAATCGTGAACAGGCCGACGAGAATCCGGACTTCGACCGCGCCGGTAGCGGCCTGAGCCTCCGGATCGGCTTGGGCGCGACCGCGACGAAAAAGCCTGACAGCAATAACTACGAATAAAACCGGCAGAACTACAGCAAAAAGCCCGAACAATCCGGCAAATGCTTGGTGAATCGCGTCCCCGGCAACTCCGGAAAGGCCGAACCACTCCCGCAAGGCCACCAAAATGGCCACCGCAATACAGATTAGCGCGGCAATATCGCTCTTGACCTGCGGGTCAAGCGCGGGTGAGACTTCCACCAGTTCGGGCGCGGACTTCTGCGAGGCGCCGCTCCGAAAGTTCCGCGAGGTCGCTTTTGACCGATTCGCGGAGTTGGAGGAATTGCGCGGGGGAGTTTTTGTCATACTCATAGCAATTGAATCCTATTCCCGCGAAGAGTTTCCCCGCTTTTCCCACGCCGTGAGAACGGAAAGCGAGCCGGATTCCGCGAGGGCTTTTCTAGCTGGGGTTTAGCGCGGAGAGTTCTAGGGGACGTTCTAGTGGGCGCTTAGAAATTCATCAATTTGGGCAGCGGTGGGAACCTTATAGTACCCGCGACGACGCAACACGATAGTCGCTGCCGCATTCGCGCGAACCGCCGCTTCTTCCAAAGACATACCCTGCATCAGCGCGGCAATCAAAACTCCGGTATGGGCGTCCCCCACCCCTGTGGTATCCACGATTTCGCCTTGAAAAGCCGGAATTCCAATCGGGATTTGCGAGGTGTTTTCTTGAATGGCCGCTCCGTGAGACCCGTCCCGTAGAACCAGGTGGGCTTCGGGTTGGAGGTAGCGACGCAGAATATCGGAAATCGGACCGCGTCCAATGCGAGAACCGATAGCGTCAGCTTGCTGCTTATTCAAAGTCAACAGGTTCGCCCGCCGCATCGTCTTGACCAGCACGTCCAAATCCACCGCGCCCACCAACGGGCCTCCCGCCAGCGCCAAATGCACCCGCGAGGGCAAGGACTGCACCCATTCGGAAAGCGCGGTGGCGAGTTGGGGATAGGCCAAATCGTTGAGGTTGATGAGAACCCAGTCATCGGGGCGTAAAACCACCTTGGTGAAATCTTGGGGATCCGGTTCCGTCTCCACCCCCGGAGAAGTGATGATGGTGCGGGTTCCTTCCGAGTCGATTGCCACAATCCGTAGCCCAATATCCCCCACTGTTTCGGGCAGGAGAACCGAGATTGACTCGCGTCCCAGCGAATGCCGCGCCTGGACAGAATTCGGGCCAGTTCCGAGCGTCGAGGCTACTCCGACGGCAATCCCTTGCCGAGCCACCGTAGCGGCAAGAAAGAAACCGCCCGCCACCACGGCTCCTTCCAGAACCGAGGCGCGAACCTCAGCGCCAATCTCCGGAAGATAGTCCACTTTTAGCGGAAGCTCCAAGGTGATGGTTTGGGTCGAGATAAAACGGGCCACTAGCTACCAGCCTTCGGGTCGGTGTTTTTGCCCCGGCAGGGCAGGGGTGCCTGGGGAGGCGTAAGGATGTTGAGGCGCTTGAGAGTCAGCAATTTACTCGGCCTCCACCACAAGCGGAACAATCATCGGAGCCCGGCGCAGCCTGCGGGAAACCCAGCGCCCCAAGGTGCGCCGCGCCACGCGTTCCATGTCGTGAACAGTGGCTTTTCCGCCCCTCGCCGCGTCCGTTAGGGCGTCAGCAATTTGCGGCTCGATATCGCGGAAAACCGCGTCGTTCTCGGCGACCCCGCGGGCGATAACGGTCGGGCCAGCAAGGATCGTCCCGGTTGAAAGTTCCATGACGACATAGACCGCAACAAAGCCTTCCTGGGCCAAAACGCGACGGTCATAGAGGTCCGGTTCCCCAATTTCACCAATGGAGGTACCGTCCACATAGACGTAGTCGCAAGGAACCTGGCCGACAATCTCGGCGTGGCCGTCCTTCACTTCCACGCAGACCCCGTCCTCGGCGAGCATCACATTCTGGGGTTTCACGCCGGTTTTAACCGCGAGCGCCCCGTTGGCGACCAGGTGGCGGGTCTCGCCGTGAATGGGCATCACGTTTTTCGGCTTGACGATGTTGTAGGCATACAGTAGCTCTCCGGCGGCCGCGTGGCCGGAAACGTGAACTTTCGAGTTGCCCTTGTGGATTACTCGCGCCCCAAGACGCATGAGGTTGTTGATGACCCGCCCTACCGAGTTTTCGTTTCCCGGAATCAAGCTCGAGGCGAGAACTACCGTGTCGCCATCCCCGATAGAGATGGTTTTGTGGCTCCGGTTGGCAATTCGTGAGAGCGCCGCCATCGGTTCACCCTGGGAACCGGTAGCCATATAGACACGCCGCTCCGGCGGGAGGGAATTGACGTCGTTCAAGTCAATCAAGACGCTGTTCGGGACGTGGAGGAAACCGGACTCGGCAGCAATCTCCATATTGCGAACCATGGAGCGACCCACCAAGGCGACTTTCCGGTTTGTGGTGGCCGCGGCGTTCAGGACTTGTTGAACCCGGTGGACGTGGGAGGCGAAAGAAGCCACCACGATTTGGCCGGTGGCATGGAGGAATACGTCTTCCAGAACCGGTCCGATTTCCCGCTCGGAAGTGATGAATCCCGGAACTTCAGCGTTTGTGGAATCGACGCAGAACAGGTCCACGCCTTCTTCTCCCCAGCGGGCAAAGGCACGCAGGTCGGTGATGCGCCCGTCCAAGGGGAGCTGGTCCATCTTGAAGTCGCCGGTAATGAGGGCGCTGCCGGCTTTAGTGCGAATCATGACCGCGAGGGCGTCTGGAATAGAGTGGTTTACGGCACAAAACTCGAGGTGGAACGGGCCGAGATCGAGCTTCTGGCCTTCGGCTTTGACGCGGAGGTTCGTCACGGGAAGTTTGTGTTCCTGGAGTTTGGGTTCCACCAACGCCAGCGTGAGACCGGAACCGTATACGGGGATGTCTTGGCGATGCTTCAAGAGATAGGGCACCGCGCCGATATGGTCTTCGTGACCGTGAGTCAAGACGAGGCCCACAACTTTGTCGAGGCGGTCTTGGATGTATTGAAAGTCCGGCAGAATCAGGTCAACGCCGGGCTGGATTTCTTCGGGGAACAGCACCCCGCAGTCAACGATAAGGATTTTGCCCTCGGTTTCGAGGACGGTCATATTGCGACCGACTTCACCAAGCCCGCCGAGTGGGACGAGGCGCAACACATCAGGTTTCGCCGGTTTAGGCTCCGGCAACTCAAAAGGATCGTTATTCACGCTTATATCTTACCCGAGCAGAGCCGGCGGGCCAGACCCCACCGAAATAGAAAGCGAAGCCGGCGGGCCAGACCTCTCCGGTGTAGTGAGCGAAGCGAACGGAATCGGAAGGGTCTGACCCAAACGGCGTAGCGAAAAGACGTTACAACCCCAAGAACGCATCAAGCCCGATGGTCAACCCCTGGTAATCAGCAACTTTCCGAAGGCCAAGCAGCACCCCCGGCATGAAGGAAACCCGATCGAAGCAATCCGTTCTCACGACGAGTTGCTCGCCGGGATTGCCGAGAAGAACCTCCTCAGAGGCGTACAAACCCCGCAGCCGCACCGCATGAACCGGCACGCCTGTCACCTTCCCACCGCGGGTTCCGAGTTCATCGGTTTGGGTGTTGTCGGGGAGTGCTGGCGCTCCGGCGGCCTCACGCGCCGCGGCAATCCCTTTGGCGGTAGCGATCGCCGTCCCAGAAGGCGCATCGAGCTTATCCGGATGGTGCATCTCAATGACTTCAACGGACTCAAAATAAGGTGCTGCCGCGGCCGCAAACTTCATGGCCAGAACCGCCGAAATCGCGAAATTCGGGGCGATCAAGACGCTCTTACCCGCTGCCGCGGCCGCCTCGCGGACCCGCGCGTAGGCCTCCTCAGTCCAGCCGGTGGTTCCGACTACGACGTGGACTCCCGCCCCGAGCGCCGCCATAGCGTTGGCCTCAGCAGTTTGTGGGGTCGTGAAATCGACCGCGTGGGTGGCTCCGGCAGTCTTAATGACTTCAGCAAGGTCATCTCCGGCATCTAGGCGTGCCACCAGTTCCATGTCTTCGGCACCCTCGACCGCCTCGCAAACATAGGTTCCCATCCGGCCTTTCGCGCCAATAACCGCGACTTTCAGCATCTTCTAGTTCCTTCCCTAACCGTTTCTATCTTCCCTACTGGATAAAATCAGTCAAAAAGCACGTCCCCATGACTCATTTGAGTAAACCTTGGGACGTTAATATCTCGCGAATCGAGGTAATTTCGGATTCGCTCGGTTCCACCAGGGGCAAACGCGAGCGCGGGGACTCTATCAAGCCCAGAGCGTAAACCGCCTGTTTAGCGTAGGTTGCGCCTTGGCCAGCACCCATGATGCCGCGGTTCGAGGCAGCCAGTTCCGCATCCAAAGCCCGCGCCTGCGCCAAATCACCGACCTCGATTGCGTCCAGCATGGCGGAAATCCGTTTCCCTTCCACGTGCCCTACCACCGAAATCACTCCGGAGGCGCCGCCGCACATGAAAAAGAAATTCAGCCCATCATCCCCGCTGTACCACTCCAATCCGGTACGACGCATCCGCGAGATCCCAGCGGCAACATTCCCCGTGGCATCCTTCACGCCCTGGATCCGCTCCAATTCAGCCAACCGATCCAAAGTCCCGTCTTCAATCGTCACTCCGGTTCGACCCGGAATGTCATAAATTAGAATCGGCAGGTCGCTTTCTTCGTGAACGGCCTTGAAATGTTCAAAAATTCCGTCTTGAGAGGGACGATTGTAATAAGGAGCCGTCACCAGCAGCCCGTTGGCTTGAACCTGTGTCGCAACTCGCGCCATCGCCAAAGTGTGAGCTGTATCGTTGGAGCTAACCCCGGCAATAAGCTTGATCTCCGACCCTACCGCTTGACGCACCTCCTCGAGCAACTCAGCCTTCTCATCCATGTGAGTGGCCGGAGCCTCACCGGTGGTTCCCGACACCACTATCGCGTCACAGCCGCCCGCGACCAGGTGTTTCGCTAGGCGCCTCGCTGATTCATAATCCATAGAGCCATCGTCGTGGAATGGCGTCACCATTGCCACCGAGAATCTTCCAAAAGTACAACTCATAGCTTGATTCTATGACCGGAGTTCACTATTCGGAAAGAATGTCCGCATTGTGAAATCATTAGTGAAATCAAAAGCGCCATAGCATGAGAGCGCAAACACACCCTCATCAGGGGGAAATCTGCTTTCATTTTACCCTGACCATTGATTTCCTTTAGAATTACATCTATGGGAGACTATGAAATCTTGGAAGCGGATCCCGGCGATGCCGTGACTTTGGCGAATTTGCAAGCAGACGTGCTGCGAACCCGACTTGGCAAAATCCTTGGTCTGGGGCACCCTGCGACTGGAGTTATCGACATTTTGTCGATGGAACGCTCTTGGAGGAACGCCTTGGCAGCGCAGGTTCCGGTCTGGGTGGCATTCTGTGGAGACGATCCGGCAGGGATGTCCGCGATTCTCCCTGGCAAAGACAAAACCGTTGGCGAATTCGTTCTCGAGTTTCATCCTCAAGAGGCCAACAAGCCGCTGGGCTTGGCGCTCTTGGACGCCGCCGTGGCCAAGGGACGGGAGATGGGCCTGCGCGCTTTCGGGATGTGGGTTCTGGCCGGAGACGATGACTATATCCGGTTCCTCTCCGATGCCGGTTTCAGCCCGCAGGGTTTGATGCAAAAACTGGAGACTCCCGAAGGAGAACCGGCGGTTCCGAGCGGGACGGAACACGCTCCGTTGGAAGCCCACCTGTGGGGAATGCTGCTCTAGTCAGCACCCACACGCGTCACCCCAACATTACCCCGCTTCACCTCGCGTTAATCCGCCTTATCCCATGGTAACCTCACCTATGTCTTATTCCGCGTTCGGACAGACTCGAATCTCCAAACCGGCTTCACCAACCAGCTCCTGAGCCAATTCCAAAACTTCTTCCGCGCTGACGGTCCGCAATCGCTCTAGCTTGCGCTCTAAAGGCACGAATTCCGCGCGCTCAATTTCCGCCTGAGCCAAGTGCATGGCTCTTGGTGAAGTACGTTCCATAGCCAGCAAGGTCGAGCCGCGAAGTTGCCCCTTCACCCGAGTAAGTTCCTCTTCCGAAACCGGTTCACTAGCGATTTTCTCCATCTCCGCGCGCATTAGAGCCACGACCTCATCCGCGTTGTCCGGATTACACACGGCTCCGACTCCGAACTGGCCCACGTCGCGGTAGCCGATGCTGAAGGCGTAGGTGCTGTAGGCCAACCCGCGTTCCTCGCGAATGTTTTGGAACAGGCGCGAGCTCATCCCCCCGCCGAGAATCGCCCGCAAAACCGACATGGGAACTTCCCGCGAGTCGCGGACCGAAATCCCCGGCCCGCCTAAAAGCAGATAGGACTGCTCGAAATTTCCCTCTTCCACAAACTGTCCGCGCTCCATTGATGCTCCCGCTCGAGTGAGCGGCTCGGCAATCTGACGGGAAAAATCCCGCGCGGGAGTCGAGGCCGAGAAGCCTTCCCACTGCGGATTTCCGGGCTGCGACAACAACCGGCCGACCTGTTCACAGACCTGGTCGTGGTTCACGTTGCCAGCAATCGCCACCACGAGCTGGTCGGGGGTATAGCCGGCTCGATAATGGAATTTAATTGCCTCTAGCTGCGCTTCGCGAACGGTTTCAAGCATCCCTCCTACGGGACGTCCCAGCGGGTGACCTGGGAACATGTGGGCAGCCATCGCGTCGTGCAGCCGCTCATCTCCGTCATCGAGATCCATCGCGAGCTCTTCTAAAATGACCCCGCGCTCCAGCTCGAAAGCCTCCGCGTCAAGCCTGGCACAACGCAGCATGTCCATGAGGCAGTCAATGGCGAGTGGTAAATCCTCACCCAAGACCGTCGCGTAATAATGCGTGTTCTCCTTGCCGGTGGCAGCGTTGGAGTGTCCCCCGATCTGGTCAAAGAGCTGGGCGATCTCTTTTGCGGATCTCAACTCGGTGCCTTTGAAAAGCAAATGCTCCAGGAAGTGGGTTGCTCCCATGGCACCGACGTTTTCATCCCGCGACCCGCGCGGCACCCACAATCCCACAGTGGCGCTGAACACGCCGGGGATTGTTTCGGTGATAACGCGGGTTCCGCCGGGAAGAATCGTGCGGCGTATGGTTCCGTCAGCGAAGGTTAACTCGGATCCGGACTCTCCGGAAGCCACGGCGGGTAAAGACACTATCGGGAAAGCGGATCGATCCACGACGGTACGCGCGTTTGCGCCGCTGGTGAACGGGTCGGAAGCCGGGGTAAGGTGAGAGTCAGTAGTCATGATTAGGTTATTCTATCTACTCCCGCTCACGTTGCGGAACATTCTGACCCCTCCGATTCGAATCGGTAGCATTTAAAACATTGCGAGTCCCCAGATAGCGGGTTTTCGGAGGCGCAAATCTAGGCTTAGTTTACATCCGGAGACCCCACCACCGCTATTCCGATGGCTAGGCGAGTTGGACAGGGAAACTCTGGAGCGTGTCGCTGACTGCGGTATCCCCATTTTTGAGTGTGGAACTGGGAAAAGTTAGATTAGAGGCTATGACTGAGAAAAATGCTGGAGCCAAGCCCGCCACTTCCAGGCCTGAGAAACAGTCTCTGTGGCGATCCACTGCCGATATTTGGCCTTTTCTTTTGGGTATGTTCCTCTGTGGCCTCGCCTCGTATTTCTTGACCTTCGCCGGTAGCGCTTACGTCCAGCCGAACTCGCTTACCACCGCGGCCACGGTGACGTTGCTGGCTTCCGGGGCGTGCGTGATTGCCACTGCTTTCGGGCTGCTTCACCTGGGTTTTCACTGTTCAGCAAGAGCCGCTTGGGGAATCGGAGCCATAGCCTCGGGGATCCTCACAGTCGCGGCTTTCTTCGTCGGCGGGCGGGTGCTCTCCCCCGGCTTCGTTTTCTGCCTCATCCTGGTTTTCTTGTGTCTTCCCGGGTTCGGTCTGGGGCGTTTATCCGACGAGTACCGCAGTCAGTTCCCCGACCGTCCCAAGTTTTTGGGCGACTGGGAGTAGAAACTAAAAAGCCTCCCGCCCGCGCAACGCATCCAGTTGACGGCGTTCCTTCTTGGTGGGTCGTCCGGTGCCACGGGGTCGATAGATGTAGGCACCAGCAGAGGGGTCAATGGGACGCGGCGGGGTCACGTCCTCGTAAGCCTTCTGAGCTTCCGGGGCACCCACGCGTTTGGGGAGCAGCGCCAGCACCCGCAAGACGCGGTCGAAACCGTTGGCGCGCAGTCGGATTTCGTCTCCAACCGCCACCGAGCTCGAGGCTTTGGCTGGAGCGCCGTTGATTTTCACGTGTCCGGCTCGCGCCGCCTGGGTGGCGAGCGAGCGGGATTTCAGTTGGCGGGTTGCCCACAGCCACACGTCCACGCGCATTTTTTCCATGAATCCAGGGTAGCTCACGCCTTGGTCTCGCAAAACCAGTCAGTATTGAGGGAAAATTTTGGGGTGAGTCGCCAGATATGCCACTCACCCCAAAATCCAAGGTATTTTCTGACAACCCTTAATGACCCTACTGACCCAGCTTGGTGCAGTAGTAACCAGTCTGGTCAACCTTGTCGCGCCACGCCGGATTGAACCCGAGATCCGTGTAGTGAATCGCCCCGCCGGTCTTCTCGAGAACTTCAGCGCAGGAGGCATAAACAAGGGTGCCGTCCGGAAGTTTCAGGGTGGGGGGAGCCACCTGCCCATACGAGGGACTAGCGGAACCAGCACCCGCTCCACTCGGGATCGCGGGAGCGCTCGGGTTGGGGCCGCTGGGCTGCGGTGCGGGAGCGGGCTGAGTCGGTTGAGCGGGCTGCGCGGGTTGGGCGGGCTGAGTCGGTTGCATCGAGGGCACGCATTGCGTTGTCGCCACGGTGTCATCAAGCACTCCGGAACCACCGACCAAGGTGACGGGAACTTGCGGAATAAACCAAGTACAGTTCTTCGGGGTAAGGAGCAAAGGCTGGTCATTGATTGCCGCCACTGGAGAAATCGACAGGGCGTCAGCAAAATTGTATCCAGAAACCATAAACAGCGCTTTGCTGGGTTTCGCCTCCAAAATCCGCTGGGAGGTTTCAAAACGATTAGCCCCGTAGATTCGCCGCGGATTCGGCAAGGTGGTAAGCAACGACTCCGGGACCGCGCCAGGTCCCCCGATAACTACTGTGCCTGACACGGATTCAACCTTGATTTGGTGACCCGGAGCTGTGAGAACCAGCGGCGCCTGGTTGCGCGCTGCTAAGACCCCACCCGCCAAAGCATCGGCATAACCGCGGCCGTCAGCGACATAAACCTCGTTAGCCGCGCCATAACGCTGGGCAATCATCATCGCGGTCTCATAGCGATCCCGACCGGCGATGCGCTCTGTGGAGGTCACCACGCTCAACTTGGCCTGAATCTCACCGCTAATCACCCCAAGGCCGCCAAGAATCACGACCCTTGGCTTCAGCTTCTGGATGTAATCGAGCTGGGCTTGAGTGAGGGCATCTCCGATGAGGAGAATCGGAGCCTGGTCTTTCGCGGCCAGCGGGGTCGCCGCCAAGGCGTCGGGGAAATTTTTTCCGGTGGCGACATAGACGGTTTTCGCCTGTGGAAAGTAGGTTTGGGCAACGGTCAGCGAGGTCCCGTAGCGATCCGGACCGGCGACGCGGTTGGTCTGGGCAAAAGCGGGAGTGACGGCAGTGAGGGCGAGCAGGGCGGCAACAGCGCCGGCGAGAAACTTCTTATTCATAGAGCCATAATAAGCGGTTTTGTCTAAATTTTAAAGAATCATACCCAAAAGATTTACAAGGCGAGTCGCGAGGATTCGTCTCCTCTTCCGAGCGTAGAGTCTTATCTCCCGCTAATAGTGACCGTCCTCGTTACAGTAAAGTAGTCGAGTCACTAACGCCAATTGCCTCCGTCGCAACCGGCAGAGTACCCGCAGTCAGTTAACTAGCCCTCGATGACTACCATACCAAGTTCACCAACGAACTCACGTAAACCGCAGCTAGATGGTTCTGACTGCGAAAAAGGAGTAATTTAATGGACGAAACGTTGTTTTTTCTTCAAAAAACCACAACCCCTTACTGATTTCAGTTCTGAAAACAGTTTCGACATCATTATCGTAGTAACCTGAAAACGCCAATGATAAAGCAATGCTGGGGCTATTACCTGCCGTCCATGACCCCAATGGATTTGAAGCGTACCGATCACAGTGGCGATGGTCACAAGATGATTGTGTGGGCTGATGGAAGGATGGAAGAGTCCGGGCACACCAAGATGGTTCACGATATGGACGCCGGCCCGGGGTAAATGATGTTTTTGCCTTTCCTTTCGTAAGAACTTATGGGCAGCGTTTTACTAACGAGCCTATCGGTATGGAATACATGAAAAATTTCCTCGATTTTTCGCAGGACAAGGGGCACTACTGCCAGATTTTCGACTCCCGCTATGTCGAGCAAGCAAAGGCTCTCGGGAGGCGCGCGGAAACTCCCGAAGTTCTCCGCAACTGGATGCGAGAGGAGCAAATTGCGAAGCGCGAAGGCGTTTACGATTACCTCATCGACACCTGTAAAGCTGATACCTTGGAACAGTTGACCCCGAAGCTGCGCATCAGTGACGTCGATGCTTTTGTGAAGACGGTAAAGCGGTACAACGAACTCGCCGCCCAAGGAAAGGACTTGGATTTCGGGGTTCCCGGCGACCAAATGTGTCCCATCGAACAAGGGCCCTTTTACGGAACACAACGCCATGTGCGTTTCACGGTGGGATGTTCCGGAATTGTGATTGACGGGCACTTGCAGCCGCTTAATGACCAGAACCAGCCGATTGAAGGTCTGTACGAGATTGGTAACTTGGCGGGAAGCTTCTATGGAGCCCACGATTATCCGCTGAGCATTTTTCGGAAGCAATCTCGGAAAAAACTATACCCACGGCTACTTCGCGGCGGAGGAATTGTGCCGGTAAAATTGAGGCTAGGAGCGCCATGGCGTTCCGGTTACGGTAGTTTCCGGGTCTGACAATTGCTCAAAACGCTAGCCATCGCGCGGCGCTCTGCCGCAGTGACCCAAAGTCCGTATTTTTTCTTCACCGCGATTTGGCGCGACACGTATTGGCAGCGGAATGCCTTATTTGGTGGGAGCCAAGTGGCGGCATCCCCGTCAGACTTTTGCTGGTTCAGCGCCCCGTTGACCGCCAGCAGGTTCAAGGGATCGTTAGCAAAGGCCTCCCGCGTGTCCAGCGGTAGCTGCTGGGCACCTGTTTGCCACGCGTTAGACAGGGCTACCACATGGTCGATCTGAACTTTACTGGCGTTTTGTTTCTCAAAAATAATCTCTTTGCCAGAATAGGGGTCAGGTAAGATTCCCGAGATAACCACACAGTTGCGGGTGCGGGGTTTCCAAGACGTGTCTTGGAGATCTCTATTCAGGATATCGTTTCTCGTATCACAGCCATTTCGGTCTGTGTCGCGCCACCTTTGCCCGAATTGGGATCTCTCGTACCCAGTTTTCGGGGCGCGCCCCTTTACCGGAAGAGTTTCGAGTAAAGCGAGCGCCTGGCGGCTTCCAAGGAACGCCGAGGGGGTTGGATTTGGAGAGACTTCATTAGCGGACTCTCGAGGCAGGTCGGATGAGGTAACTGTTTGCTGAGGAGTTAGGGTTGATTCGGTTTTTGTTATTGGTACAGAGGTAGACGACCTAGTAGAGTCCATTCCGAGCAATCTCGATACAATTCCGGTTACCAGCAGACCAATTGCCAAAAGAATCGCAATGAAGACACGCCTTCTTTTGCTGACCTTGAAACCCATTTTTCGATTGTATCCGCGAACGATTCGTCAGAAGAAACCTCATTCCAACACATCCGCACCTTTTCGTGTCGCAGTTTTACCTGACTGTTAAGATGACCGTTGTCGGCACCCTTGTTTCCGCCCTCAATTACAATGCCTAGGCTCCGATGAAACCCTTTCAACAGCGTTGTCTTGGAGGTTATTTGACGATCTCTATGCCCAGGGATTTGCTGGCGTCTTCAAGGCCGCCCGCATTGCTGACGTGTTCGAATCCTGCGTTTTCCATGAGGGATTTGGCGCCGCTCGCCCGTTTTCCGGTGCGGCAATACACCTGGTAGGTGGTGGTTTTGTCGAGTTTTATGACCTCGTCGGCGAAAGTCGGATTGTAGTAGTCGAGATTGATGGCTCCTCTCAAGTGGCCGACCGCGAATTCCTCGGGGGTGCGCACGTCGAGGATAACCGTCTCCTGGGTGGTTTCAGTCCCGCCTTCAGCAGTGGGGCTGGCACTACTGGCGGTTCCCGAGTCGGGTGACGAGCCGATCTCGTCTGGGGCGCTACACGCCGTCAAGCCAACCAGCGCTAACCCTGCGAGCAGCAGGAGGAATGAAATTTTCGCGAGCAGTTTCAACATATCTCCATGCTACGGGAAGCAATTTTGAGGAACAATTCGAACAATCTGGTTTGTGCTTTTGCCCCCTTGTTGGCTCCCGCGGCTGGATTCGAACCAGCAACCTGCCGATTACTGGTTAAGGCTGATGGCGGGGTTGCTGGTTTTGCTGATTCTCGTTCGTGGATGTCTACAGTGGCGGCATGAAAAGTAAGACGTGGCCAAACATGATTCACCTGTACATTCAGCACCTAAAAGCGGCGGGACGCGCGAGCGGGACTATCCGCGTGCATTCCTATTACCTCTCTGTGATGCGCGAGATTGCCCCGGTTCCTACGCACGTTACCCGCGAGAGGCTGGAAGCCTGGCTGGCAGAGCATGATTGGAAGCCAGAGACGCGCCGGAGCGCTCAAGGCGTAGCCAGTCAATTCTTCAAGTACATGGAAGATGAAGGCTTTATCAAGAGTTCGCCTGCCAGGGCTCTTACCCCGGTTATCGTACCTGATGGCATTCCCCATCCTGCCAGTGAAAGCCAGGTTGCCATAGCACTCAGAGAGGGAGATTCAAGGACACGGCTCATGGTTCGCCTGGCGGCGTTTTGCGGGCTTAGGGCTTGCGAAATCTGCAAAGTGCGTGGCGATGATTGGAACGGTGAGGTTTTGAAAGTCATCGGTAAAGGCGGGCGTGAGCGGATTATCCCAGTTCAAGACGGAGCCCTGATTCAAGCGTTTCACGCTTGCCCAAGTTTTCTTTTCCCCGGTCGGATTGAGGGCCATCTTTCCCCGGCTTATACTGCGAAACTTCTTGGCAAAGTGCTCCCAGATGGCGTTACCGGCCACGCGCTTAGGCACCGTTTCGGGACTGTGGCTTACCGCGCCACTCACGATTTACTTTCAGTGGGAGCCGTGATGGGGCACGTGAAGACTGACACGACTAAGCGCTATATCAAGCTCGATTTGGATCCACTCGTTGCTGCGGTAAGTGCAGCACAATTTTAGAAAGGAAAAGGCCATGTTAACTGATGAGGAAATAGACACTTTTGCCAATATTGCACGCTATATAAACGAAGTTGTGGAAGACCCTCAGCCTGAAGATACGATATTGACCGATGCGGAAATAGATTTGGTCGCCACGCTTAACCGCTATATAAATGCAGTTGTAGATATTGAGATACGTCAGGCGCTCAGTGGAGATTACTCGAAATCGCGTTGCACATGGGTTGACCTCGAGCGGATTGTGAAAGGGCAACCGCTCGAGGGTTGGGATGAATATGTGGCAACGATACCGTAGTCTTCATATTTGTTAGGTCAAATGCCCCATTCCGGTTTGACATTACGCCCTATTAGGCGTATAGTTATAACTGTTAGGGCAACCGCTCTGACATAGGAAAGCCCCGGGGCGATCCGGGGCTTACGGGAAAGGATATCAAGATGATTACCGTCATCGAGATTCTGATTTCCCTTCCAGAAGCTATTCTAGCACTGATTCTCATTCGTGAGAAGATGGCAAAGAATCCGCCGAAGGAAGATTAAGGAAGTCGTCCCCGTCCCATAGGGGCGGGGACTTCCCGAAACAACCTGAGGGGTGTGTCATGTTTTTATCGCTGAAAGGTGTTGCAACGCGGGCGGGTCTTTCTGAAAACACGATCAAGGCGTATTTCGCACGAGGCTATATGCCCGCGCCGGATGTGGAGATAGGCACGGGGGAAAAGGTCACGGCTTACGGGTGGAGCCCGGAAACCGTGGACACATGGCTTGCTAATCGTCCAGGGCGCGGAGCTCGAACCGATTTACAGCGCTAATTTTCGAGTTTTTCCAGGCGTTTCCAGATTTGGGCGTGGGTGTCGCGTTCCGAGTCTACGAGGTTTTGTAGCTGGTCGTGGAGTTCGCCTTGCCGGTGTCCAAGAGATTTGATGCGGTCATCCATCACGTCTAGGAGGTCTCTCATGCTAGATCCGTGGTTGGGCTTCATCTCTTTGGCAGCGGATTTGGCATAGAACGCGGCTATCAGCGCGGCCACTCCTGAGATAACCGCGCCGATGCCTTGCAGGTCAAAGAGCCATGGTGGCATTTATTCCACCTCTTTAGGTGTGCGCGTGGGACGGTAGGCGAAAGCCGTGGTGGTTCCGAGCAGCGCGGCTCCCAGCGCAACCCAGAGAGGCGCGACTTGTTCGGAGATGATGCCGTAGGCGCTCAAGAGCGGGATGGCGGCGGTGATAATGCCGTAGAGCCAGGTGCGGATTTGGGCGGGAATGATTTCTTTGTTTTCCATTGTTCTAACTCCTTATGCTTGGCGGGCGGGAATGCCCATGGTGGCTTGAATTTTTGCGAGGACTGAGGTGCGTTTGAGACTGTCGCTCATACCGGGGAAATCCGTGGCCATGTCCTTGAGGTCTTTCACGCGGCCTGGCACGGTTTCAAGCCCGTTCGGGGCTGGCAGGTACCAGGCTTCCACTTGGTCAGGCGTGGCAGAAATAAGTGGCACGCCCGCATTCATGAGGGCTTGCAGATGCGCGGGGTCTCCGATGTAGTTGTAAAAAATGCCATCGGTTTTTACGCATCTCCCGTCTGGGTATTGGAAGCAAATCATTTTGGGGGGTTCCTTTCTTTCGGTTAGTGGCTTGGTGGCGGTGGGGTTGTTGGGGTCGATTTTCGGGTAGTATTCGGCGGCGCGTTTCTCGAGGTCTGAGATGCGAGCGATCCATTCGGCAGGACAAGCCGTGTTGTAAAACTGCTTGTGCCAGCGTAGTTTCCGGTCGAGCCCGGGGCATACATGCCAGAGGTAGGCGATAAGCCACGCGGTAGTCTCGAAGATCGCGTCTACTTCTTCTTTCGGAGTCTGACTGTCAAAGGGTTTAAGCTCAAGCCCGATGCCGTAGGCGTTACCTCCCGGCGCGTGCCAAGCGATACGTTGCCAGGGGCATATCTGGATCACTTCCCAGGGGCCAACAACGGCGTGAGCCGAAGAATTCCCACCGGGTCGATTCAAGAAACTTGCGATAGCGGCGGGCTTCACGTTGCGATGCGCGGCGGGGTCTCCCCAATGGTGGATCACGATGTAGCGAGCCCACGCGGGGCGCGGGCCTTTGTTCGCGTTGCCTAATTGCGTTCTTAGAGTAAACATTTCGGGTTCCTCTGCTCTGTTTAGGCGTGGTCTTTAGGAACCAGGATATGAAGGTAAATAATTTCTGTTATTGCAGTGTGGCCAATAGTTATATTTGTCGGCAAATCTTTGCATATATTTCCGCTCATTCTCATGGATTTCTGATCGATGTCTTGCCACTTAAGTACATAGCTAAAAATTGGGTAAGGGCTAGAAATATCGACGCAATTCTTATCGCGTTCTACCGCTCTGATTTCGGGATATTTATAAACATTAGCAGTTCTACCTGGAGTCCCCTCGACGTAAATTGATACTTCAACCGCTTTCACGAAAGGCGGATATTTGATTATTTCTTGAATTTTGGGGACGATTTCCGCGTAGGATGTTTCTACAGTCTGTACTCTGGTTTTGAGTGATTCGATTTCTGCGATTGATGGCCCGAAGCCTTGCTCTATTAGTGCGCGGAGCTCGGCTTGGCCGTTGTTGTATAGGTCGGGATCGTTGACGAGGTAGGCGTTGACGTCGGCGGCGGTTAAGACTTCTCCGTCTGTGAAGGTTTTTAGTTTGGCCATTTTATGCTCCTGGGGTATTAGCGGCGATGCTTTGCAGTTTTGAAAGAGTGGCTTCGATAGAAGCTACTGAGGTTTTCAGCGTCTGAAAGTGGGTTGGTAGTTCGGTTACTTTCTCGTTGATTTCTTGCCGCATTTGGGTTAGGTAGGCTTCTAGCTCGGCTCCGTCGTCGTTTACGAGGGTGTCGTTGATTTCGGCGGCGGTGAGTACATGGCCGGGGTTGTAGCGTGGTGCTGCCATTTATTCGCCTTTCTGCTTCCATCCTGCGAGTTCTATTTCCATCATCCAGTCCCAGGCGTCACTTTTATGTGTGATATGGCTGATGTGTCCGATGGTTTTTTCTCCTCTGAGGTGTGCTTCTATTAGGTCTCCGATTTCGGCGGTTCCGGCGTAAGCCTGGTAGCGGGTCGCATTCAAGGTGACATTGGAGACTGTCAACGCGGCGGTCTTGGTTGCTGCGAGGCGATCTGCGAGGGCTTGCCTTGCGGCTTGAGCCTGTAGGCAGGTCTCAATAACGGCTTTTTGCGGACCGTGCCACTGGAGCATTTCCTGATTCGTGCCTGTTGTGGTGGTTTCTAGGGCTTGCCAGTCTTGCCTTTCGGGGTCGTATTGCGCGGCCTTGTTCAACACGTCTACTAGGCTTATGAGGTCTTTCGAGTTCCAGACCGCGCTTACTTCCACGAAGTAAAAGGCTTGGGTTTCGATTTGGTCGCTGTATAGAGCGCCGGGGGCGGTTTGGGTGGCTTCTAGCTGGAAAACAATCTCGCCCGCGCGGTTTACATACCATGCCCCGCCGATAGAGTTGCAAGCTAAATCGAGGTGTTTAGCGATAGAGGATTCTAAAACGGTGTTGCAGAGCATTACCCCGGGGTCGGTTGTGGGCGGGGTGTAGGGGTAGCCTCCCGAGGTTAAGAGCCGCGCGAGGCGGGCTGTGAAGGTCTCTCCCGTGTCGATAATTCCGGTTTCTCTTACCCCGTAGCGCTTCATCTGGACTAGCTCGCCCACTAGGTCAGTTCCGGCGATGGTTACGGTGTAGTCTGCTTTATTTTCGAGCTGTAGCGCGGTTTCGGTGACATGGCCGGTAAAAACAGGTTGCATGTTCCTTAGGGTGTAGACGCGTAGAGGCCGGTTTTTGATTATGTCCCAGGCGCGGGGGTCAGCCGTGTTTTTCACACTGATTTTGACGCTTGCGGCCTGTGCAAGGGGTATTAGCCCGTTGTAGGTTTGGCCGCGTGAGATTTCCAGGTCGTAAGTATCGGGCGCGAGGGCTCTCCATGTTTCGGGCGGGTCGGGGATGAAGAGGCGGCCTTCGTCTAGCGGGGTGGATCCGATAATGAAGGTTCCTGCTGTGGGGGCTTGCCAGTCGAGGGATGCTACCGAGATTCGGGAGGTTCCAAGGATAAACGGGACTCGCCCGGGGCGGGTGGTGTAAACGTCGATGCCTAGCTCATCGTAGGGTAGGGGGTCATCGGGTGATGAGTAACGCTCATAGGAAAGCTCGAGGCGCTCGAAAGCCACCGAGGCAACAGAGACTAGAGAGAGTTTGACGGGCATTGGCACCGTTGTAGAAACTGTAAACTCTGTTGGAGTGTTTGGGGTGAGCTTCGCTAGGGACTCTCCCATAATGATAAATGGCTGCGAGTCATCCTGTTTCGGCGCGGCGGTGGCTTTGCCTTGGAGTGTGTAGCGGCGCCCTGGCTGTAGATACGGCAAATCAATAATAGGCGTAGAGTTTTCGAGTGGCGTTACGTCATTGCCTTCTACCGTTGCACCTTCCCAGGGTGGAAGCTCGATTATTTGTTTCATCGGTCGGCTCCTTGGAGATGCTGGTATTGGCCGAGGGCTTGAGCGATGCGCCTTCCAACTTCGGGAGTGGCCTCCAGGGCGTGAACGTTTATAGTTACGTTCATTCCGGGGGTGGCTCCTGCCATAGCGAGGCGGGGCGCTCCAATAGCGGGATTAATTCCGCTAATGGTGGCTTCTACTGTTCCGAGAGTGTTTCGGAGAGCCGGTAGCTCGGAGATTAGCCCGGTTCTAAGGCCTTGCATGATTGCCTTACCAGCGGGCACAAGTAGGGAGCGGTCTTTCTCGATAGGGCCTTTGTTCGCGGCGATCCATGAGGCGATGCCTCCCACAAAGTCTTGCACGGCTCCCCAAGCGGCTTTCAGACCGTTTAGGAAGCCTTGCATGATAGATTTACCGGCTCCGAGTAGGAGGCCTCCGAGGTTTCCGAGGGCTGAGACTATGCGAGATGGTAGCCCGCTCATAAACCCTATGATGGCCTTGATTCCGGCTTGAACCGCGCCTGCCATGGTCTCAAAAGCGCCTTTAAACACTTGAATAACTGCGTCTAGCGCGGCTTTGGCAATGTTGCGCGCTTGGTTCAGGCCTCCTTTTATGAGTGCTTGGATGATGGTAAGCGCGGCTTGGACGATAGCTCCGGTTTGTTGCCATATTCCCTCGAAGATTTGCTTGATGCCTTCCCAGGCGCCTTGCCAGTCGCCCTTGATAATCGAGGTAACAGTTTTAATGATGCCGCTAATGATCTTCATGGCGCCTTGCACGATTCCAGCCATGGCGCCGAAAACGGCTTCCACGATTACGCCGAGTGTTTGGATTGCGGGCGAGAGTACGCCGACAATGGTGGTGATTAGTGGTGTGAGAGCTTGCAGGATTTGGCCAATCACGGGTAAGACAGCGTTAGCGATAGTAATTATCGCTGGATACACTTGCGTTAAGAGGATTTGCGCGAAGGGCGCGAAGGCTTGAGCGAGAGCGCCTCCAATCTGGATGAGAGAAGGAAGTAAAGCGCCGGTAACGAAGCTTATTACGGTTTGGAATAGTGTCTGTAGGCTCTGCCAGAGCGGCATAAAAACTTGAAGATGATTGCTGAGAGTGCCGATGCCCTGCGAGCTTAAGCCTTGGAAGGATTCGATTAAGGGCGCTATGGCTTCTTTGGCTTGGTTGAAAGTGGCTTGCACTTGCGGCCCGTATTTGTCCGTAAGCTCACTAATGGCGGGCATGAGGCTATCAGACAGTAGCCCTACTACTTGGGTTGCTATTGGTAGGAAAAAACCGCCGAGTTGTGCGGTAAAGTCTCCCCATTTAGCAGATAGGACTTGCTGCTTGTGTGCGAGTGTGTCTGTCTCACGGGCGAAGGCTCCGTGAGCGTCTCCCGTCTGCTTCATGATCAGAGAAAGCGTGGCGGCGGCTTGAGCTTCTTGGTCGAAGCTCCCCCCGACTTTCTGGAAGCCAAGAGAGGCGGCTTCCGCGTCAATAGCGGCTTGCTTGAGACTTACCCCGTAGCGTTCGATGGGGTCCCGCTCCCCTTTCAGGGCTGAGGATAGGGCTCCGACTGCTTCCGCTGTAGAACCTCCGAACATGGCCGACATGTCGGCTCCGAGTTTGATTAGTTCGTTGGTTTTAGGCGCGAGCTCGCTCATGGAGATACCCGCGTTTTTGAGTTGTGCTCCAATCAGGGTGCCTAGCTGGGAGTATTCGGAGCGGGTCAAGCCTACGGCGGTAGCGGCGGCTTTGCCCCATTCGTGCATTTGGCCGGCGGATTCTTTGAAAACTGCGTCAATGGCTCCGACTTGCTGCTCGAGCTCACCAGCCGCGCCAATAGATTTAACTACTAGCGCGGTGGTGGCGGCTCCTGCGGCTGCGAGTCCCGCGGCGGCGAAGGCTCCGAGTTTAGAAAAACCGCTTTTCAGCAGACCCAGGCCTTTAGCTCCTACAGCTTCACGCATTCCAGCGACGAGTTTTTTAACGTCAGCTAGTACCGAGACGTTAACTACATGTTTTGCCATGGTTATCTCCTTACTTTTTGACGTTTCAAAGCGCTATAGATTTCTTCGACCTCGAGGATGGTTAGCCGCGTGTAGGCGGCGCGGTCATAGCAGCCTGTTAGAACGGCGAAGTTTGCGAAACGGGCGGCTTGGTGTTGTAAGAGCTCACTGTTAGCGGGTTGGCTTGCGCTAAAGGGACTTTTGGCAACAGTTCCAAGAGCTCCGAAACGATGGAGTCGCGGTTAGGGGTTGCGTCCTTGATGCCGAACTGTGCGAGCTCGAGGGATTCTTCTACCGTGAGGCTCCCGGCTTGCTCCATGGTGATGGGTTTACCGAGGCGCTGCGAGGCGATCATCGCTAAGACCTGGAAAAACACGGACTGCGAGGCGGCCTTGTCAAAGTTCTCCATACTAACCCCGAGATTGCGCTCTAAGAGTTCGAGTTCGCCTGTGGTGAGGTTATTAATAAAGTTTTCCGGATTCATTTCTGGGAGTGTCCTTCTACTATTTCGTGTATGCCTTGCTCGAGCCGTGCGATGATTGCGGGCTCTTGGGCTCTGATTGCTTCTGTAAGGTAGGGGCGGGCTTTAATGCCCCTCTTTGGCCAGCCGTAGTGAATCATCGGAGCGTATGGGACTTTAGCGCGTCCCGCTCTCACAACGGCCTTAGTTTTGCCGCGGCCCGCTCGCATGGAAGCCTCAAGTCTCCCGGTTTTCACGGGCGGCCGCGCGGCGTTGACTGCGATCATGCCGATATCGTGCATGAGATTAGGCATGTCTTGCGCGTCTTCGGCGATCTTGTTAAGGGCTCTGACTACTTCTTTTAAGCCCTTAGTTTTGATTCCGACAGCGTAGCGAGCCACTGTTTAGACTCCGGTTCCTGTTTCAGATGGCGGGGTGTAGGTTCCGGCGCTAGTGACTAACTGCGGCTCTCCGGTGCAGGCCCATTCGGTTTCGAAAGTGAATTCTTCTTCTCCTGCGTCGCCTCCGAGTGAGGGCTTGCGGCCGATTTTCACTTTGCCCTTGAAGTGGGGCTGCGCCTCGGTCGGGGTGTCGTTGCCGAACGGGGCGATAACATAATCGACTTCTTTACCGGATTTATCCCAGATGGCGCGCCAAAGCGAGGCGGTCGTGGTGGACTGCAAAGCTGAGAGCTTCATGGTCCATTTAACCCCAGCTCCTTTAGCGACTTCCGCGAAAGTGCGCTTTTTAGAGTCAGCTTCTCCCGGCTCTAGGAGGTAGGAGGTTAGATCGGTGTTGTACTCTTTGCCGTCAATAATGAAGCTGAGTTTGTTTCCGTAAATTCGGTCGGGTACTACTTCGAGAGTCATTGCTCTTTTCCTTTTCTAATAGTTGTCGTGATTTTGAGGTCGATTGCTGGATAGGCGCGCTCGTGAGTGGTAAGCGCGTATGGTTTCCCTACCCATTCCACTTCCAGGCCGTCATTTCCGAGAATTGCTGCCACTGAGTCTTCTAACTCGGTGAGGTAGTCCTCGGTGACGGCGGGAGAGGTTACGATACGCACGTTTAGCGAGACTTTCCACGTCCTGAAGGCTTCTCCGGCTTTCAGGTAGGTTGTGTCGGGTCCCACAATCACGCAAGGAGCGTTGAAACGCTCGGGCTCCCAGGCGTAGGCCTCGAGCCCCGTTGTTTCCGCTAGTTGCGTCGCGAGTTTTTCCCTCAGGTCGCTTAAAACATTCATGCCATCCCTGCTTTCAGGTAGGGCGCTAGGAGGGGGCGCGCGCCTAGCATGGGATCGCGGGCGAGCCGTACCGGGGCGGCTCCGAGGTCGGCGTATTGTGCGAGGATTCCCCCCGGCGCGCTACGTCTTGCCCAAAGCTCGGAAGCCACCTCAAGAATGGCGCGGTTGAGGATTGCCCCGGGTACGGTTTCGCCCTGGTCTCCACACCAGGCACGTATCATCTCATACCCTTCGAGCCACACGGCGCGTAAAGCGTCGGTTTCCAGGCTGGCACCAGCTCCCATGTGCGAGGCAAGAGAGCTAGCGCCAATCTGGATAGTAGGCTCGGTGAGGGTCGAAGCGGCGGGTAGCATTATGCACCGGCTCCCGCGGCTGCGAGTTGCAGAGGCACGAGCGCGTTAGGCATGGGCGCGTAATGCGCGGCATACCCGTAGACGCTCCATGCGTTAGTGAGGTTCACGATGTTTTCGTCTTGCAGCTTCAAGGGCGCGCCGGGGGATTCTTTGACCTCGATAGCGGCCTTGGAGTAGGCAAGGGCTTTTTCCCCGTCCCAAGATGGATGCATGGTAAGCGAGATGCCTACCAGAGAGCCAGACTGGGCAGGGGCAAGGGTGATAGTGCCTTGCCGCTCATCGGGGGCGGGCGTGATTTGCAAAGCGGTAGCCGTCTTAGGCAACTCCATGAGTTTCTCGAAAACGAGAGGCGAAACGATGAGGCCAGAAAGCGGGGCAAGAATACCGTCATACTTACGCACAAGGGCGAGCATGAGGCGCTGCCAGTCCAGGATGCCAGCAGTAGCGAGGGTCTTACCCAAGTAAAGGTCAGCGGTTGCGAGGCTATCCGTGTATTGCTTATCTACCAGGGCGCGGGTTTCCGCTTCGATGGCAGAGGCGTATTTCAAAGCCAGGCCTTTAAATGTCGTGTCGAGCACGGCGGTAGAAGAACGATCAATTACCCGCTTAGAAAGGCTCGAGTAACCACCAAAGGTTTTAACGCTTGCGGACTTGGTACCGGTCGCTACCTTGCCATAAACGAGATCATCGCCTTCTTTGGCTTGCTCAGCAACTTTCAGTGTACCTTCGTTAATCTCGGTGTATTCAAGAGTCATGCCCTCGCTAGGCAAGTCGGTAGTGTGCGTGAAAAGTCCTGTGATGATTTGCTTTTCTTCCATCATTCGCACGATTTCGCCAAGCCAGGCGGGGCGGGTGGAGGTCTCTCCGATGGTGAGTCCTTCCCAGGCGCGGCCTTCCATTTCCTGCTTGGCCATCATTTCCACGTATGCGCCAAAAGAGCGGGTTTGCATGAGTGGAGACATGGCGGGCTTATCGTCTTGGCCTTCCTTTACCAGGTCGAGCTGGCGGGTAAGAAGATCCACGTCTTCTCGGAGCGCCTTAATTTCTTCTTCGGTTTTCACTTTGTTTTCTCCTTTGTTATCGGGGGTTTCAGGGGTTTCTAAATCTTGGTTTCGGGTTCCGGTTACTTTCGCGTCCTTATATGCGGGCACGGGTACGAGGCTTACTTCCCTCACGTCTGCGAGGGTGATTACGGTTTGGTCTTCCCGGTCTTTCCATTCCACGGGCTCGAAGCCAACGGACATGCCAGCAACGGCTCCATCTTTCACGAGTTGCAGGGCTTCATCCCCGCGCGCGGTTTGAGAGATTCGAGCCACTATGTGCAGACCGTCTTCTTCATCGCTAGCGGTTTCGATTACCCCGATAGGCTCAGAGTGGAGGTATAGCAGCGGGGCGGGGGTTTCGAGGATGGCCGCGCCTCGCTCGAATGACTCGATCCAGCCTCCTACAGTGGTAGGTGTTTCCCAGGGTACGGCGATGCCTTCAACGGTGCGGCCCGCGCCGGGGGTCTCGCTATCGGCGGCGCGTAGGCTAAGCCGGTTGCTGTAAAGATTCTTCTTCACTGTTTTCTCCGTTCATTGGTGGTAGGTTCTCGATTTGTCTCACTTCGTCAATGGTCATAAACCCGGCTTGTATCGCGGTTGCGTATGAGTTGTAGCGTTGCGCCGTGTCAGTTCGAAGCAGAGAGTCTAGGTTGAAGCGGGCGGTTTGGCCGCGCGGCAAAATATCGGTAAATGCCTCTTCGATTGGGCGTAAATATCCCATGAGGGTGTATCGGATGAAAGAGATTTCCATCTGCTCGATATTCGTGTAGGTCATGGAAGAGCCTTCGACTGCTGCGAGCATGTGAGCGGCTGGAATACCGAACAACCTAGCTACTTGTGTTACTGAGAACTTTTGGGATTCGAGCCACTGCAATTCTTCAGGCTTCAAAGCAAGGGGAGAATACTTCAAGCCGGATCCGAGCACTGCGGGGCCTTTATCATAAGATTGGGACTCCATCCACTGCTGTTTATAGTTCGAGGCCATTTGTGCTGTTAGGGCTTGCTCGGTGGATAGTACCCCGTTAGGGACTCCCCCGCTGTTTATCCAATTGTCGGCATAGTTGCGTACTGCGAGGGCTCCGGTTAGTAGCTCACGGGCGGCTTGGATTGGTCCCAGACCCTCAGGTCTCCCAGGGACTCGAAGCAACTTCATGTGAGCGATTTTCGAGCGGGTGAGCTCTTGGCCTTGATAATGGTATTTGTAGCGTCCTGGTTTCGTCATGGAAACCAGGACGAGAGCCGGATCCAAGGGCTCGAGGTTGATAATTTCTTGGGCTTCATTGCGCCAAATACGCCAATACGCATTTCCCCGTAGAGCGAGACTCATCACGGTTTCGGCGATAAATTCGCTTCTTGCCATGCAAGCGGCGGGACGCGTCACTAGCGACGGGGCTGGGTCCACTTTCTGGATGCCGCGCCATGAGTCGAGGCTGATTTGTTGCGCGGCGGCTTGCAGGATGCTAACCGCGCGGTAAACAGACTCTAGCGCGAGAGAGGATTCCGGGGTGAGATAAGCGGAGCGAGGGGGTGGCACGGGAGCGCTAGACTCGGTAGGGGTCGGGTCTTGCGCTCCCGTGTCGGATCGGGTTACCAGATGAAGGGCATTTTTGAGGATTCCCATATTCTTATCTAAGGGCGCTTACCGTCACTTTTACGGAGCCTTCGCATTTGCGCGGCGTGTCGTGCCTGAAAACAGTTTGGATGATTGGCTCTTTCGTGATGGATGAGAGCGGCGCGGGCTTCTTCCCGGGTGCGGTAGATAGGGGATCTCCATCCACACTTGCAAGTCACAAGAGCGGATTCGTCGGATACGTCGAAATTGTACATTTTCAAAATATCGTTCCCCTTCCCCAGATAGGTGGGTAAGGTAGGCGGCTACGATGGCGGCTTTGAGCCCGTCAATAGGTCCCGCTGAATGGTTTTCTGAAAAAGCTGTAGCGCCTCCCAAGGGGCGTAGTTGCGCGGCGGCTAGCTGTTTGGTGATTAGTTGCGCGCCGTCGTGCCTGATTTCCCCGGCTTCCACGGCTCCAATAAACCAGGTGCAGGCGGTAGCCCATTCGCGGGGCGTGAGCCGTTTCACGGGGTAACCGTTTTGAGCCATTTCTTGCAAAGCAACCCTCGTTAGGCCCGCGTCATCCCCTCCAAGGGTCAAGATTTGTTTTTCGTCCATCATTTGCTCCAGGGCGGGCTCGAGCCAGGCCGCACCGTCTTTGGTTGCGAGCTGATGAATAGCAATGTTTCCTTCTTGATGCCACGCTCCCCATATCGAAGCAGCGGAGCGGTCAGCAGCTACAGCGCAACCGATAGCAACCCGCGCGGGGTCTGGCATTTCCAGAGAGCTGTCTTCGAGCGCGTCCCAGGCTGCGGGGTCAATAACCGCGGCGGTCTCGTTACTCCAAAGGTTCAAATAGGCGCGCCTCCACACGGAAAGGCTAGTGGCCTTAGCGACTTTCAAAAGATCGCGTAAGTCTTGCGTGTAGTCTAGGGCGGGGTGAAACGCCAGTGTTTCGGGACTGTAGGGGTCTTTCGCTGCGAGTTCCGGATCGGCGGACCACTCAAAATAGGCGATAGAAGCGTTAGGGTCTTTCGTCGCGGCACGGCCTTGCTCGACTAGTTGCTTGAGCCAGGTCGACTGCTGATGCCCCGCGGTGGACACAATCCAGATTTGCGCGTCTGGAAAAGTAATGCCCACGGGCTCAGCCGATGCCAGCAGCTCGAGCCCGGCTTCGAGACTGAAAGCGAAGGCTTCATCAATTTCTACCAGGGGCGAAGTGATAGAGTCCAGGCCGTCCTTTTTCGGAGCAAACGGCGCAATAAGAGACCCATTCCAGAAATAGAGAAACTCGTTACCTACGCCTTTCTTGAGATCGGCGCGGGGCTTCCCATCCGGACCGTAGCCCATCATTGTAGGAAGCGGGTCTGCCAGCTCGTGCCATTTCTTAACCGCGGCTTTCCGTGTTTGCGCGGTGTACCAGATTTCCATAGGGCAGGTCAGAGCCCGCGCTACAGACAAGGCTCTTAGAAGCGTGGTTTTACCTGATTGCCTAGGCACGGTGAGAATAACCTTTTTGTATTTGAAAGCACCGGGGCGGGCGGGGTCTACTTCTAGCGCGGTGTCTACTACTTGCCTCTGCCAAGGCATAAGAGGAGTCCCAAGAAACGAAGCCACACGATCTACCCAAGGCCCATAAGTTTTCGCTTGCGGGTCTCGAGGTGTCGCATAGGTAGGAGGCGGGGGCGTGGGTCTCATTCCGGCCTCGCTGCTTCTAGCAAAGCGTCCATCGGGTCTTCAGCCTGTTTCACGGCTGGAGCCGGTAGGGTGGCCATTAGCTCGCGAAGTTCCCTAACAAGGGTCGTTGTAGCCACGGAGACCTTGCCCCAAGACAAGCCAGCTCCTACAGCCCGGGCAACCTCAAGAATAAGCTGAATCTGGCCTGAGTGGTGGGCTTCCAGAAGGCCTTGCTCATCAAGAGACGCGAGAGAGGTTTCCACGGCTTGCACGATGGCAGACCCTCCCGCTGCCTCGATATTCAACCCCGGGAGTGTTGGTTGCCATTCTGTTTTCTTAGTTTCGTTTTTTTCCTTATTCATTGCTTTTCTCCCGTTTTTTCTACAATCTGGAGATAAATAAACTGGGCAGGCGGGAAGTCGGGCAGGGCGGTTTCAAAAAAACAGTTGCCCTTCCGGCTCCGTTTTCGGTTTTTGTTGCCGTCGTTGCGGGGTTGTCATTTTTTCCGCTGAGATCATGGCAGGGTCGAAAGCGGTTGCTCTTATCGTGTTTCGTCTCCTGTTTCCCCGCTTCAAGTTACAGCGATAGTGGGCGGGGCGTAGGTTCTCGAGCTCGTCACTTCCTCCCTTGCTGCGAGGTAGGACATGATCGACGCTGAAGCTATCGGGGTCAGGTCTCGAGGTGAGGTTGCTTGTGTGATAGCCAAAGGGCTTGCTGATTGGTTGCTGGCAGAGGTGGCAGACGCTACCATACTCTGCCATGACAGCAGCAGCCAGACGCTTTGCTTTTTCGCCTCCCCAATTGCTCATCGCTTCCTCCAAGGTGAGTAGGCTTCGAACTTGGGCTCTTTCTTGCCCATCTTTGCTAGCGCGACTTTATAAGCTCCTGGAGCATATTGTCGTAGATGCTCGAGGCGCGCATCGCCTGTAAGGCGTGGATGATACGCCTTACACACCAGGCACCAATCAGCAGCACTCATTCCTTGAGGGATAGGGTGCTCTTGCTGCCACTGTCGGCTCCCTGCTTGCCTATCGGCTTGGGCTTGAGCGTCCAGGCGTGCCAGGTTCCGGCGGGCTTGCATATTGCGCCAAGCGTTTCGCGCTTCCTTGGTTCTCTTCCTGCCATCTGCTTTCCGGTTATCGGTGATGCGTTTGCATTGTGGACAATTCCCCGCGCCGTTAATGAAGCCGTGGTCACAAAGCATTGAGTCTTGGTTCATTGTTTCTTCCTTTCTTGGGACGAAATTAGGTGCGTTTTCAATGTCATTCGGTATTACCGGCGCGGCGGCCTGATGGCCGCGCCGGTTAATACCGTTAAGGTCGGCGCTCAGTTCCGCATGGCGTGACCTGCGGATATTCGCTTCTCGGTTTTTCAAACGCTGAAGGCGGGCATAGGTGGCGGCGCGGCGGCGAGCCCACGCGGTGCTAGATTGGCTCCAGGCTTGCCGGATGAGTTCTAGCAGGGTGGCTTTCATGATGGCGATGAGGCCCGGGCGGGGCTTGCCCTCCACGATTTCCCCGCGCGTCCAACGGATTACGCCGAGGCCTTCCAGGATGTAGAGGCAACGCGCCGTCCACTTCTCTGAGAGCCCTGCTGATTGTGCTATCTGCCACACGGTAGCCTCGAGGGTAGACTTGCCTCTCGAGCGAGCGACAATAGCGGTCAAAGTGGATCGCACTCCTTGCCACTCGTTGCCAGCGAGTTCCCCCCATCCCGCTCGCGTCAATGACTGAAGCAGAACCGGAGCGGGGGTCTCAATTCCGATAGTCATAGGTTTTTCTCTTTCATGATTTCAGCGACTTTTTCACTCCAAAACGAAATCGCTAGGAAGCAAGAGGCCAAATCGCTAAGGTATTCTCGCTCCGGCTTGGGCTCGGTCTTGCGTCGCTGAGGTAATGCCCTAATACGCATTGGAGGATAGCCACTATCAAGATCATCAAGAGTTACACCAAGTTTCTTCAGAACCTCTATCTCATGAGGTCGCCACGGCTCTATATTCCTTACACGATTAGAGACAGTAGAGCGAGGGAGACCTGAAAGCTCCGAAAGCTCTTTTTGCGTGAGCTGGTTCTTTGTCTGAAAGATACGGACAGCCAAGGAAAAGTTTTTATTACTGAAATGTGGCATTTCTAGCTCCAAATCTCTAGTTCGTTTAATGCGTCTGTGAGAGTGTCTACGGCTCCTTGTGTGAGCTCGTAAGTTCGCCCTATGCGGTTAATAGGGATGCCTCGACAGTGAGCGAGGGATTCTTGCGCTTCGTGTAGCGCCTCCCTCAGATGTTTCTCTATTCGTTTAGCGGCGATGCCCTCATACAATGGGGTAAGCGTGGTATTCATCTGGGTTTTCCTTTCTCTGGTTTTGGTTATCTTGGTGGACGATTTCCGCTAGATTTAGGGGCATGGGTATTTTTGACATTTTTAAGTCCAGGCCTTCGGCTCCCAGGGCCGTAAGCCAGTATCAAGTCACTGTGGACTCTGAGGGGTTCACAATTGCGGGCGCTTCCTACCGTCAAGCCGCTTTCAAGCAATTCGCTAAAAGTATCGGCGCGAGTAGGGACTACCGTTACAGTGTGAAAGTGTTTCTTATCCCTGAGAGAGACAATCAAGCTGACCCTGACGCGATCGCGGTTTACTCTCCTCAAATGCAGCATTTGGGATATGTGCCAGCAGACCTTACGCCAAAGTTTCACGCGATGGCTCCCAAAACAAGGGGCAAGCAAGTATGGCGTATGGAAGTAGACGCTCAGCTCTACTTCTGGAAGAACTTGTGGCTTTTGAACATTTTTGCCTAACATTCCACACCTCCCAGAGGTGGCACCTCTACACCGAGGCGAGCCAAAGCGTCCACGTCAGTTAATCGCCAAGGGGTGCGATTCATCAAGCGATCGTTGAAAGATGATCGTGTGAGATTGAGCGCCTTGGCGATTTGAATGCTAGTCAAGCCTTTTTTGCGCTTCAGCTTCCTAACCGCTTCAGAAATTTCCGTGTCAATGCTTGGCGTTTTCATAGCTATCATTATGTTGGATTTTCCGACACAGTAGAGGATTTACATTAATTCGGCGTGTCGCAGCCTTGTCAATGGTGGCTATTCCACCTATAATTAGGTTATGAGCACAACTTTGTTACCAATGAGAGCGGGATCTAAAACCGCGCCTGAAATTGTTTCCGCAAATATCAGAGCCCTAAGCGCTCGGGTTGGGTGGAACGTTAGCGATTTAGCCCAAGCTGTAGGCATTAATCGCCCTAGCGTAAGCGAAAGGTGGCACAACCGCACGGATTGGCGCGTTAACGAAATAGAGCGCGTTGCCGCGCTCTTTGGGACTACGCCCTGGGATCTAATGAAGCCTGCTTTTGGCGATGAATGGGTGCCAGATACAAAGAAGCTCCCGCGGCTGGATTCGAACCAGCAACCTGCCGATTAACAGTCGGACGCTCTGCCGTTGAGCTACGCGGGATTGCGGATACGAGTGTAGCAAACTTTCCAGGTCTTTGTCCATTTTGCCTCGGGAGTGTCGAGATTTGCCTGTGCAGTAAAGGATTTTGGGGGAAGCGATGCAGGTTTTCCGCGCTTCCAGCTGTTGCTGTTCGGCATTCCCGCAATCCGCCAGCTTGCTATACCCTTCCGAATTTCGCCGCCTCGCTCGTGCAGCGCTATTGGCGAGGGTCTTGTCTCAGGGAAGCCCTCCAGCGAAGGCGGGGAGGCAGCGGATGTCTGACCACGCTCGCTTGTACCCTGTGGCAGTCTGCGCCGGGTACAACTCTTTCAGTCTGCCCTCGTCCAGATCAAAGTTGAACGCAAAGCGATACTCTAAGTCCTGTTCCTCCACAGCGAACTCACCTATGCACAAATCCGCTCTGGGAATAAATCTTCCACTATACCTATGTAGTCAATCGGCTTTGTAGATCTCTCAAACGCAGTAAGGGAGGTAACATTCTGCATAACCCACTTCTGCCTTGAAAGAAACGACAGCGAGCGGCACTGAGATTCCACCCGGCTAGCCTCGTTGGCTTTCCAAGTACCAAGCGCCAAACGTGTCAGACCGAACCGCTGCACATTCTTATCCACGCATTCATACAAGTCCTCAATGTCATAACCGTTACGCGCGGCCTTCTCAGCGTCAAACTCAATCGTAAAACTCCAAGGCACGGGTTCCTTAACTGACATCTAAACCACCTCACAAATCAACTCACGACACGATAAAAACAGTCTACCGCACCGCTTGAAGAACTACCCGAAACCATATTTAGGGTGGTGGGGATGGTGGAATTGCCCCTCCCTGGCTCGCGAGGGAAAGGTTCTATTCATTCTGGACTTGCAGGATTCTAGAATTTGACCTGAAACTTTACTTATTTCGCATATTGGGGATTACGCTGGCAGCCCCACCGAATCGCGAACCTCAGCTTCGAGAGCAACGAGGAAAGACTCGTCGCTCGGTGCCAGCGAGCCGAAAGCCACGACTTCGGAGAACCGCGACCCATCATTGCGTTCACGAATGGTGACGCGAACCTTGGTTCCGGATGGTACGGAAGCAAATTGCGTGAATATCTGGGAACGATTGAGGAAGATTCGGGTGGAATCCCCGAACCTCTTCAAACCCGTGGCGTCCGGATTCTTCCACGTCAGAGGTTCACGGGCAGGGTCGGCAAAATCCAGTTTCAAGGTGTCGGTTTCGCGGTTCCACACGATTTGTTGTAGCTCGTGCCACGGCCAGTTCTCGTTCTCCCCCGATGCCTTGAACCAGTACAGTCCGCTCGGATCTGCCGCGAGCCAGTCTCCACTGTCAAACTGCAACGGCACAGATTTCCGGCTATGACCAGGGATCTTGTCGGCGAGTTCAGCGGGCAGTTTCGGTTCACGGCGCAATAAAGACATACTCCGAGATTACAGTTTGATCCAGTTCTCAGCAAAGGCAGTTAAATTTGAAGGCTGCCGCATTCATGCTCAGTTGTACTTACGTGAATGACCACAAGGGTGACGTGGATAAACACAACGAACTCTGGACATAGTAGCATATGACATATCGAATCGCCTCGAACTGGGAATTCGCGAGTCACCTTACTAGAAATACTTGCTATTGCGGTTATTCACGCAGGGGTCGTGGTTATTCACGTCACCCATTTCAACCGTGCAGACTAATCGGCATAAAACAATTCCGAATTCTACCTTTTCCTCTTACTGTCATCTTATGCTCCGCTCGGAATGTTTTTCACTGTTCTCGTCGTAACTTGCTAGGATGTTTAAGCCCTGTTAGCTCAGTCGGTTAGAGCAGCGGACTCATAATCCGTGGGTCGCGGGTTCGAGCCCCGCACAGGGCACAACGACGCGGGTCGAGAGCAATGCCAACAGTCTGTTTTCTAGCGAGAAGTTCGCTCGAGCTCGCTCGAAAGCGAACTTTGAGCGGAAAACAGCGGCGCGACAGCGCCCGGCATTGCCGAGGCCAAGGAAGTTGTTGAGGCGGCATAGCCGCCGACACAGCGACGAGGCGCTAGCATGGCGGCATAGCCGCCGACACAGCGACGAGGCGCTAGCATGGCGGCATAGCCGCCGACACAGCGACGAGGCGCTAGCATGGCGGCATAGCCGCCAACACAGCAACGAAGCGCTAGCATGGCGGCATAGCCGCCAACACAGCAACGAAGCGCTAGCATGGCGGCATAGCCGCCAACACAGCAACGAAGCGCCAAGAGCAATGCCGGATTTGCTACGCCGGTCGGGGTCGCACCCTTTGGGCTGCGTTTCCTGCGGTCACTACGCCAAAGAGGTTCGACCCACCCGCTCCGCACTACGACGCAACATGCCTAATGCGCCCGCCGGTTCGCCTCTCGCAAAGCCCGCTGTGCCTCGCGGTTATCTTCGCGCTGGCGAATCGTTTGACGCTTATCCCATTCTTGCTTCCCGCGGGCCAAAGCGATCTCGACCTTCGCCCGCCCGCCAATGAAATACAGTTCTACCGGCACAATCGTGTACCCCTTGGCTGCGACCGCACTCTCGAGACGGACAATCTCGCGCTTGTGCAAAAGCAGTTTCCGCTTGCGTTTCGGCGCGTGATTCGTCCAGGTTCCATAGAAATATTCGGGAATATTCGCGCCTTGAAGCCAAGCCTCGCCACCGTCAATCTCAACCCAGGCCTCCGACAAGGAAGCCCGCCCCATCCTTAGAGCCTTCACTTCGGTTCCTGTCAAAGACAGACCCGCCTCGTATCGGTCTTCCAAAAAATAGTCGTGGGTAGCCTTCTTGTTGCGGGCAATAACTTTCTTCGCATCAGACTCAGCCTTGGCGCGCTGCGACGGCGTCAACTTGCCCGACGCTCCCGAACCGCTCGAAGCCCCACCTTTTTTACTCATGACTAAAAAGTTTACAACACACCCATCGGGTTGATGGTTTTCCCGTTTTGCCACACCTCAAAGTGGAGGTGGCAGCCGGTGGAGCGACCCGTGGTTCCCACCAAGCCAATAACCTGGCCTTTCTCGACATGTGCCCCCTTGGAGATTTTGTAAGACGAGAGGTGACGATAAACGGTCTGCCACTTGGAGCCGTTGATGGTTCCGTGGTTGATATATACCGAGTTGCCGCCGGTTCCTTCCCAGGCGGCGTAGGTCACATCTCCGGATTGGGAGGCGTAAATCGGCTGGCCGCACCCCATTCCGAAGTCGGTGCCGGCGTGGAAAATCCGCGTCCCGACCACCGGGTGGGTGCGGTAGCCATAACTCGAAGTCACTCTCAGACTCGAGAGCGGAGAGCCAAAAATCCCACCGGAAATCGTGCGCGCGGAACCGCTAGCCGCCGCGTTCAGAGCGGCGATTCGCGCCGCCGCGGTAGCCTGGGTGGCCTTCTCCTGTTGGATTTGCTTTTCAAAATCGGCACGTTGATTGTTGAGCTGCCCTTGCTGGGCGACTTGCTGGGTTTGGAGGGTCTGGATTGCCACCAGTTGTTTCTGTTCCTCCTGTTTCGCCGCGTCAGCCGCAGCCACGGCCTCTTTCGCCGCTGCTTCCAACTCGCCGATCCGAATCGTCACGGCCTCTTGGCGGGCTCGCGCGTTGGCGGCGGCGGCTTTCGCCTCTTCAGCGCTCTGAATGACGCGGTTTTGGGACTGGGCCGCGGTATCGGCAACTTCGGCGCGCATCGCGAGTTCATCAACGGACTTCGAGTCCAACAACAGCGTCCACGCAGAAGTGTCCAGCCTCCCCCCGCGATAGGCCTGTTGCGCGATTTGGCCAATAGTCACTTGAGTTTCAGAAATCAGCGCCTCGCTGGCATCAATATCTGTCTGTAACTGGGTTTTCTGGGTCTGAGCAACTTTGAGGCGGGCCTGGATTGACTGGTGTTCGCGCTGGGCTTGGCCGAGTTTTTGTTGGGCGGAAGCCAAGTCAGCCTGCGCTACCGGAATCGCCGCCTTGGTGCGTTCCAACTGCACCGCAAGTTCCACCAAATCCGCTTTCACACCCTCAAGCTGAGCCGCGATTTCTTCTTCGCGCTTCTTGGCGGCAGCCTGTTGTTCTTCGAGCTTCTTGCGCTCGGCATTGTTGTCGAGCCTGGCTATCTGTGAGGACGCTGGAGACGTGGGTACGCCATTGTTGATCCCCACCGCGCCGGACGAGGTCACCCCGAGGCTCAGCACCATTGCCCCCACCAAGGGCCACGCCACTAAGGCTAACCTTCCCATCTCACACCTCCGCTCACAGTCTAGACAGTTTTCCTATTATTCTCAATGGATCACACTCGGGTATAGCGGTTTAGGGACGCCGCGGAAGCAATCACTGCCAAGACAATGGCAGCGAGAACCAAAACCGGAGAAATGAGCCACACATCTCGCGTCGAGACCACCCGCACGGTCGAACTCAAACTCTCCAACCAGTCCCCCACCAGGAACTTTACGGTTCCCCACAGGACTGCCACCGCACCCAGAGCACCGATGGTGGCGGCAATCGCACCCTCAATCATGAAAGGGAGTTGGACAAAGAGATTCGACGCGCCCACAAGGCGCATAATCGAGGTCTCCTTTTCACGACTCATGGCCGAGAGGCGGATCGTAGTAGTAATAAGCAACACTGCGGCAATAATCATCGCTACTGCGAGGCCAATCGAAAGCATCGTGGCTTGGTTCAGTCCGGAGAAAAGTTTTTCGAGGATCTTCTTTTGGTCAATAACCTGGGCTACCCCTTCGCGACCTTGGAGTTCTTCAACAACGACGCGATATTTTTCCGGATCGACGAGTTTGATGCGGAAAGAAGCCGGCATCATGTCAGCGGTTACATATTGATAAACCCCGTCGCTGCCCATGAGGTTTTTGAAAGTCTCGTAGGCCTCTTCTTTGGTTTCGAAATAGACGGTTTCGATGTAGGGCTTTAGCTGGTCGGATTTCAGGAGTTCTTCAACGGCATTAATCTGTTCCTGGGTGGCTTCTTTCCCGTCACAGCCTTGGGACAAATCGTTTTTCGCGCACATGGAAACGGAGATTTCAATCTTGCCGTACCAGGTGTCGCGGAGGTTGTTGATTTGGATTTGCGCCAGGGCGGCCGACCCCACAAACAGCAATGACACGCAGGTCACGATGATGACAGCCACGGACATGGCGAGATTCCGACGCAGGCCTTGACCGACTTGAGAAAGAACAAAAGCGAAACGCATTAGGCCTCCTTCCTATCGATTTGGCGAGCCGATTTCGATTCGCGGACTCCATCTTTCGGGGCGGAGGCGCCGTAAATCCCGCGGTCTTGGTCGCGAATGACCTGGCCCTCATCGAGTTCAATAACGCGTTTGCGCATCTGGTTCACGATTTCTTCGTCGTGCGTGGCCATCACCACAGTCGTGCCGGCGCGGTTGATGCGATCAAGCAGGCGCATGATTCCGAGAGAAGTCGCGGGGTCGAGGTTACCGGTCGGCTCATCGGCAAGCAAGATAGGCGGGCGGTTCACCATGGCGCGGGCAATGGCGACGCGCTGTTGCTCCCCGCCGGAAAGCTCGTGGGGGAACCGTTTGTCTTTTCCGCCGAGTCCCACCATCTGGAGAACTTCCGGCACGACTTTCTTAATGACGCGACGTGGTTTGCCGATAACTTGGAGCGCAATGGCGACGTTGTCGTAGACGTTTTTATTGTCCAAGAGGCGGAAGTCTTGGAATACGACCCCGATTTGGCGGCGCAGCTGCGGAACTTTCCAGCGCGAGAGTTTGCCGAGATCCTTGCCCAGCACCATGATTTTCCCGTCCGTCGCGGTGTATTCGCGCAAGACGAGAGAGAGGAAAGTGGATTTTCCGGAACCGGAAGTTCCCACTAAGAAGACGAATTCTCCGCGTTCAATCGTGAGATCCACGTGATCTAGTGCGGGACGCGCGCCCCGCTTATAGATCTTCGTAACATTATCAAAGGTTATCAAGCCGTTTCTCCCCTGTAGACAGTCTTTAAAAGGTTAAACGGTAACGATTTGATAACGGCTAATTGACACGCGGTTTCGGGGAAAGCGGCGTAGCCGGCGGGTCGAACCTCTGCGGCGCAACGAAGTGTAGCCACAGGGGCGCGAACCAACGGCGTAGCCGAATTAATGCTTTATTTTCACTACGCCGATGCGGTCAGACCTTCCGACTACGTTCGCTTCTCACTGACTCCGGAGAGGTCTGACCCGCTCCGGCCGGACTCAGTCCTCCGGATGCAGCTCCTGGTGCTTGCGCCAGCGAATCCCCTCATCAATAAACCCGTCCAGATCTCCATCGAAAACGGCGTCGGGATTGTTAGACTCGTGCCCGGTTCGGAGATCTTTAACCAGTTGTTGACCATACAAGAAATACGACCGCATCTGGTCACCCCAACTTGCCTTCACATCCCCAGCGAGTTCTTTCTTGCGCGCGTGTTCTTGCTCATGGCGCAGTAGCAGTAGCCTAGATTGCAAGACGCGCATTGCGGCGGCGCGATTCTGGATTTGGGACTTTTCATCCTGCATCGAGATTACGATTCCGGTCGGCAAGTGGGTCAGGCGCACTGCGGAGTCGGTAGTGTTGACGGATTGCCCGCCGGGACCGGACGAGCGGAAGACGTCGATTTTGATGTCACTTTCCGGCACGTCAATATGGTCGGTAGTCTCAATCAGCGGGATGACCTCGACCGCGGCAAAAGAGGTCTGGCGCTTACCCGCGGCATTAAAGGGGCTCACGCGGGCGAGCCGGTGGGTGCCGGCCTCCACCGAGAGCCTCCCGTAAGCGTAAGGCGCATCGACCTCGAAAGTTGCGGACTTGATGCCGGCTTCTTCGGCATAAGACGTGTCCAACACCTTGGTCGGGTAGTCGTGGCGCTCCGCCCATCGCAGGTACATCCGCAAAAGCATCTCCGCGAAATCAGCAGCATCAACCCCGCCAGCGCCGGAACGGATGGTTACGACCGCGAAACGCTCGTCATATTCCCCGTTCAGAAGCGTCCGGACTTCCAAAGCCGCCAGGTCGGTCTCGAGGTTTTTGTAGGTATTCTCGGCGTCCTCCATAATCGCCTCACCGTCGGCGCGCCCCTCTTCTGTGAGGAGTTCTTCTGCGCCGAGTTCGACCAGGGCCTCGAAATCATCAATGCGGGTTTTCATCGTCTTGAGCCGCTCGAGTTCGGATTGGGTGGCGGAGAGTGTTTGGGTGACTTTCTGGGCGTTTTCCTGGTCATCCCAAAGATCTGGGGCGCTCGCCTTCTCGGTGAGGTCGGCGATTTTTTCGGCCAGCAACTGCGGATCCATCACAGCCTCCACCGTGTCGTAGGTGGCTCGCAGTTTCTCGAGCAAGGGCGCAAAATCATCCGGACTCATCACGCTTTTACCCTAAGACATGGCCCGCCTTCGCTCCAAAAAGCGCTATGCTTATCCGGTGATTCTTTCTCGACGTTTGAATCTGCGTCTGAATCCTAGCCGGATTATTATCCTGGCTTTCCTGGCAACAGTCCTTTTCGGAGCGTTTTTGCTCACCCTACCGGTTTCTAGAAGCGGCGCGAGCGAAGACGTGGTTTTTCAATTCTTCAACAACGGCCTCCCAAGCAGCGCGACACCAAATCACGTCCACACTTTCGGCCCCTCCTTCCCCGGCGGCGCGCCGCTCTCCGTCGCCCTCCTCACCGCGGCCTCCGCCACTTCTGTCACCGGCCTAATCGTGGTCGACACTGCCTCCTACTGGTCCCCGTTTGGCCAGGCAGTCATCTTGACCCTCATCGAACTCGGCGGTATCGGGACGATGACAATCGTGAGCCTGGTTGCGCTAAATCTCCGCGGAGCCTCCAGCGAAACCCGCGAATTGGCCTCCACAAGTCTCGGAGGCGCGCCGGTGGGGAGTGTGAAACGAACCGTGAGAAACATCATCTGGTTCAGCCTAGCCCTGCAACTCGTTTTTGCCCTTATCTTGAGTCTCCACCTGGGTTTATCCGGAATCACCAAGAACCCTCGAGAAGCCATTTTTCACGGTCTCTTCTTGACCGGCTCGGCCTTCAACAACGCGGGCTTCGCTTTGAACGGGGACTCTTTGATGAGTTTCCGTAACGACCCGATTGTGCTACTTTCCCTCGCGCTTCTCATCATTGTTGGCGGGATTGGTTTCCCCGTTTGGTCCGTCCTCGCCCACCGCGGACCGCATTGGTGGAAACTCAACATGAATGCGCGGATCATGCTCGTCGGAACTCTCGCGGCAATCCTGGCTGGCTGGGTGCTGATTGCCGCTTTGGAGTGGGATAATCCGGGAACCCTCGGTCCGGAGAACCCGGGTTCGAAACTTTTGAACGCGTTCTTCGCCTCGGTATCGCCTCGAACCGCCGGCTTCAACTCGATGGATATTGCCGCTCAATCTCCGGAGACTTGGCTGGTGACAGACATTTTGATGCTCATTGGCGGCGGTCCTGCGGGAACCGCAGGCGGGCTCAAGATTACGACCGTGACCGTGGTGATTGCGACCCTGTGGGGGGGAGGTGCGCGGGGCAGAAGCGATCAATATTCTCGGCTTGAGACTAGCCCGTTCGGCCCAGCGACAGGCTCTCGCCGTGTTCTCGCTTTTCGCGGTTTTGGTTGGGGTGGCATCGTTCCTATTGATGCTCGCTACTCCTTACACTTTGAATCAAAGCCTTTATGAGGTGAGTTCCGCCATCGCGACTGTGGGGCTGTCGACCGGAATCACCCCGAGCCTGCCGGTAAAGATTCAATTTATGCTGGCGGTGCTGATGATGGTGGGGAGGCTCGGACCGCTGACTCTCGCCACCGCTATCGGGACGAGACGGCGGAAAATTGGCTATGAGCTTCCGAAAGACCGGCCTCTAATCGGATAAACAGTTACTAATAAAGGAGAAGTTATGAATAAGAGTGTGGCAGTGATTGGGCTCGGACGCTTCGGCCTAGCCATGGCCCAGGAGCTAGAGGCCTCAGGCGTTGACGTTTTGGCGATTGATAAGAATCCGGAGGTCATCGCCAGCGCCGCGGAAACGCTGCGTCACGCCGTGAAAGCGGATGGGACGGATGCTGAGGTCCTCAAGCAGCTCGCCGTAGATCAGTTCACGACCGCCGTTGTGGCTATCGGCGGGGATCTAGCAGCCTCCATTCTGGCTGCCTCGGCGTTAATCACTTTGAACGGCTCCAAGATTTGGGCGAAGGCTTCGAGCCCCCAACAAGGTGAAATCTTCAAACAAATGGGGATTGACCGTATCTTTTACCCCGAATCCGACGGGGGACGGCGCGGGGCGCATCTCGTGGCCCAGTCTTGCGAAGATTACGTCGATCTCGGCCACGGTTTTGCCTTGGTCATCACCAATCCGGCCGACAAATATTGCCACGATACCCTCGGGGATTTAGATGTGCGACGCCGTGAAGGCTTCTCGATTGTGGCGATTCGGTCAGACAGCGGCGAGTGGGAGACCGCCCACGCCGGCACTGTGCTCAAGCCGCAAGATTCGATTATGGTGGTGGCTCCGACCAAGGTTATTGCCAAAGTTGCCCGCCGCTAACTTATTCAAACCATCTCACCCAAAATTTCCAACTAGCCCAGATTTCTTCGGTTTAAACCCTTGGAATCTGGGCAAATTGTTGATTTACCATTTTGGCCCCTCCCCGTTGGTAAAAGATAAAAGGAGGGCAAAATAAGGTAAAGACGGGGAAATTTACACAGATTTAACCCCCTGCCCCACCGTTTCTTAACAACCTTTCCCTAAAGTCACTCTGTGGGAGTGAAAGTTACGATGATGGAAAGGAAAATCATGAAAATCACTCGTTTTGGAATGCTGGCAGCCGCTGGCCTTATGTCTATGTCCCTGTTGACTGCCTGCTCCGGCGGAGCTGATCCGGCGGCGACCGATACTGCGGGCGCCTCCGAGACCCCGACCTCGACTCTTTCTGGCACCGTTACTGGTTCCGGTTCTTCCGCTCTGTTGCCTTTGGCTAAGGCTGCGGCTGAATCCTTTATGAAGGAAAACCCCGATGTCACCGTGACGATGAACGGTGGCGGCTCCGGTGAAGGCCTCAAGCAGGTCTCCGCTGGCTCGGTGCAAATCGGTAACTCCGACGTGTTCGCCGAAGAAAAATTGGACGCCACCCAGGCTGCTGAGTTGAAAGACCACAAGGTCTGCACCATCACCATGGCTCCGGTTGTCAACAAGGACCTTGGTTTGAAAGATCTCACGACCCAGCAGTTGACCGACATCTTCACGGGCAAGATCACCAACTGGAAGGACGCCGGCGGCCCGGATGAGAAGATTGTTCTCGTGACCCGCCCGTCTTCCTCCGGTACCCGTGCCTTGTTCAAGGAATGGGCTATCGGCGGACAGGAAGAGGCTTCCAACAAGTCTCTCGAGACCGACGACTCCGGGACCTTGCTGACCACCGTGCAGCAGAACAAGGGCGCTATCGGCTACGTGGCTCTGTCCTACCTCGTTGACAAGACCGATGTCCAGGCGGTTTCCATTGACGGTGTCGAGCCGACCTTGGAAAACACCTACAACGGCAAGTACAAGGTGTGGGGCTACGAGCACATGTACACCAAGGGCGAGCCGGATGAAGTTACCCAGGCTTTCCTGGACTTCATGATGGGCGACAAGTTCGCTGCCGACCTCGAGAAGATGGGCTACGGCGTGTCTTCCAAGATGAGCGCGGAGGCAACCGCTTCGCACCCCGATCCGGCTGCTAAGTAACCGAGGATATTTCTAAGCAAATGTCTTTGACGGTTACCCCAAATGTACTTGCAATTTTGCCAAGTAAAATTGCGTGCCGTGTCCTCGGTCCCAGCAATGCTCGCGCAAGCGTGGCATTGCGTTCGACCTGCGTCACGGTGCGGGAGCCTGAATCTGTGAGCGAGAAAACTGGATTGTCCTCGGAATCCACAACTTCCCTCCAGAATTCAGCGCTCCCGCCCGCGCCTCCCGCCGCGGCTTCTTCGGCTAAACATCCGGAGAGGCCGCGGCCGGAATCCGCTACTGCCGAGAAACGTTTCCGCTTGGCTGACAAAATCGGAAAATACTCTGTGCTGCTAGCTGGCTTATTCCTGATTGTTTTGACCATTGCAATCGGTGCTTTTTTGCTTTATAAGGGTTCTGCCACCTTCACCACCTTCGGCCACTCGATTACCGAATTTCTTTTCTCCGGTGAATGGGCTCCGGTGGACACCCCGGATCTCACCCAGCGCGGATCAGTCGGCGCCGCCATCTTCATCCTGGGCTCCTTGATGACCTGTTTGTTGGGCTTGGCGATTGCGACCCCCTTCGCTATTGGTGCCGCCGTTTTCATCACGGAAATCGCGCCGGTGGCGGGAGAACGCTTGTTCCGCCCTGCGGTGGAGCTCTTCTTGGGGATCCCTTCCGTGGTTTACGGCTGGATTGGTCTCACCGTGCTGGTGCCCTTCATTCGCGATGTGTTCCACGCCCCTCTCGGCGGTTACTCCGTTTTGGCTGCTGGCATCGTCTTGGCAGTAATGATCTTCCCGACCATTACTACCGTCGCGGCCGACTCCATCACCGCGGTTCCCTATGACTTTAGGGAAGCGGCCTACGGCCTGGGTTCTACCAGGTGGCAGTCGATTTACCACATTGTGCTTCCGGCCGCGAAGCGCGGGATTCTTACCGGTATCATCCTGGGTCTCGCCCGAGCCTTTGGTGAGGCGCTGGCCGTTGCGATGGTTATCGGGAAAACCCGGGCTTTCCCCGCGGATATCCTCTCCCCCACCAGCTCGCTGACGACAGCGATTACGGCCGATATGGGGAACACCACCAATGGTGGTGAGCACAACTCGGCTTTGTGGACCATGGCCCTGTTGCTGTTCATCATCTCGATGTTCTTCATTTTCGTTATCCACTTGATTGCCGGAGGGAAGAAAGAGAAATGACAACTGTAGCACCTGAAATTCATGGGAAAGCTGGCCTGTCTCAGTCCATGGAGATGCGCATCAAGCGCGCTAAACAAGTTAACGCCCTGATGACCGGCGTTTTTGCCGGAATCGGCGGATTCTTCCTGTTCCTGGTCATAGCCTTGGCCGCCTACATCGTGATTCGCGGCGCCATGAGCTTTGACCCGAACTTCCTCACCTTCACCTCCAAGGGCATCATGAACCAAGTGTTCAACACGATTTACCTCGTGTTCCTGTCCCTGATTGTGTCGGTGGCTCTCGGCGTGCCTGCCGGTATCTACATGGCTGAATACGCTCCGGAAAACCGGCTCACCGGCTTTATCCGGATTTCGATCGAGTCCCTGTCCTCCCTGCCTTCTATCGTGGTCGGTTTGTTCGGCTACTTGGTGTTCATCCTCATGGTGGGTCAACAGTGGAACTTGCTGGCCGGCGCCTTGGCGGTTTCCATCTTGAACCTGCCCTTGGTGACCACCGAAACCGAGGCGGCCATCCGCGCGCTCCCCAAGGACATGACCTACGGGTCGGCGGCTCTGGGCGCGACCCACTGGACCACCATCACCCGCGTGCTTTTGCCCGCCGCCCTGCCGCACTTGATGACCGGCGTGGTTTTGGCCGCGGAACGTGGTTTCGGCGAGGCTGCCGCCTTGCTTTACACCGCCGGTATGTCCACCAACATCAACTGGGCTTCCACGGATATTACCTCTCCGACCAACCCCTTCAACCCGATGCGTCCCGGCGAGACCCTGTCTTTGCACGTGTGGGCCATGCGGACCGAAGCAGTAGAACCAAACGCGGTCGATATCGCGAACTTCTCCGCTGCGGTTCTCGTCTTGATCGCCTTGGCGTTTTCCGTTTTGGCGCGTTACATCACCAAGCGGGTTCACGCTTCGATGGCGGGGTTGTCCCACAAGACCAAGCGGAACAAGAAGGGAGCCGTGGAGGAGCCCGCAGTTAGCGAGGAAACCATCACCGCCTCCAACTTCACCGATCGTTTCCATGACAATAAGAAGGAAGACCAATGAGTACTGATACCACCACTTTGACCGCCCCATCACCCGGGGCAACCGACACCGTATTGAATGGCAAGCCCAAGTTTTCGGTCAACAATTTGCATCTGCATTACGGAGACTTCGAGGCCTTGAAGGACGTCAATATCGACATCACCGCGAACAAGGTGACGGCCTTGATTGGCCCATCCGGCTGCGGTAAATCGACATTTTTGAAGACCCTCAACCGGATGAACGACCTGGTGAAGGACGTGCATATTGATGGGGAAGTCAAACTTGATGACGCCAAGATTTTTGAAGACATGGACGCGATTGCGCTGCGCAAGCGCGTCGGGATGGTGTTCCAGCAGCCGAACCCCTTCCCCAAGTCGGTGTTCGACAATATCGCTTACGGTCCGCGCATTAACGGCATCCGCAACAAGCATGACCTCGCCGACATTGTCGAGAAGTCACTGCGTCAGGCCGCGATTTGGGACGAGTTGAAAGACCGCCTCCACAAGTCGGCTATCGGGCTCTCGGGTGGTCAACAGCAGCGCCTGTGCATCGCCCGCGCGCTCGCCACCGAACCGGAAGTCATCTTGATGGACGAGCCCACCTCCGCTCTCGACCCGATTTCGACGACAAAGATTGAGGACTTGGCTGTCGAGCTCGCGAAGGAGTACACGATTGTTATCGTGACCCACAATATGCAGCAGGCCTCGCGTATCGCTGACAACACCGCGTTCTTCCTTTTGGGCGAGCTAGTGGAATACAACGACACCGAGACGTTGTTCTCCGTTCCTGCAGACAAACGCACCGAAGACTACATCACCGGGCGTTTTAGCTGATTTTGCACGATGCAAAATCAGCTAAAACGCAGCACGGTGGCATCAGCGGAGCCGAAAGAGCCACCGCGCAAACAGTGCGAAGCGGTTAAACGACGGCAACGATTTGCCGTCGTCCGCGGAGCCCCTTACAAATTGCGAAGGATTTAACAAGTGAGAAATCGATTTGATAGGCAGCTTGCCGACTTGAACCGCCAGCTCATCGACATGGGTGAGCTGTGCGAGATTGCTATCGCCCAGGCGACTTCTGCGTTGAAAAACGGGGATGAGGAGGCCGCCAAGGACGTAATCCTCTCTGACGCTCGCATCGACCAGATGGAGCGCGACATTGAGCATCTGTGTCTGAAACTCTTGTTGCAGCAGCAACCCGTGGCGAAAGACCTCCGGATGGTTTCAGCCGCTTTGAAGATGATCACGGATATGGAACGGATTGGTGACCAGGCCGCCGATATCGCGGAGATTGTGAAGTCCGCGGACACCTCCCTGGTGCGCGGGTTCCCCCAGATTCTCGAGATGAGCCAGAAAACCACGGAAATGGTTGCTGACTCCATCAAGGCCTTTGTGGAACGCGACCTCAGCCTCGCCGGAGGGGTTCGCGCCAAGGACGACATGGTTGATGAACGCTTCATGCAGCTTCGTAAAGGGCTCATCGAGTTCATTCTTCACGCCGACGAGTCAGACGCCCAGAAAGCCATCGATTTGATCATGATTGGGAAATATTTGGAGCGCATTGGTGACCATGCCACGAATATTTCCGAGTGGGTAGAGTATTCGATTACGGGAGTTCACGATGGTCCTTTCGACACTAAGCCGGTCTGAAGCGAGGTCGGCGACGAGCCCCGTGAATTCCACTACGACCTCGGCAGAAACCGCCGATAATTCGGTAAAAACTCCGGAAACAGGCCATAATGGAAAAGTGATATATTTCGTCGAGGATGACCGCAACATCCGCGATCTCGTGGTCTACACTTTGAGCACGACCGGTTTTGAAGCGCGTGGATGCGAAGATGACAAGGCTTTTCGCGTCGCCATGGGAGACGCCGTCCCCGAATTGGTTTTGCTGGACATTATGCTTCCGGGAACCGATGGCATCCAGATTCTGCGGCGGATGAAGGCCAATCCCGCCACGGCGAGTATCCCGATCATTATGGTTACGGCTAAAGGAGCCGAGTTCGACAAGGTGAAGTCCTTGGATCTCGGGGCTGATGACTATGTCACGAAACCCTTCGGGATGATGGAACTCGTCAGTCGAGTTCGCGCCGTGTTGCGCCGGACTTCCCGTCCGGTGGTGGAGAGTTCGGATGAGGAGATTCTCACGGTTGGTAACATCACTCTGAATCTCCCCCGCCACGCGGTGTCGGTCAATGGCGAGAATGTGGTGCTCACTTTGAAGGAGTACCAGCTCCTCGAGGAGCTCATGAGTCAGCCGGGAATCCTCTTCTCCCGCGACCAATTGCTCGACTCCATCTGGGGTTATGCCTTCCACGGTGAGACCAGGACGGTGGATGTCCACATTCGGACGCTACGGAAAAAACTTGGAGACGGAGCCAAACACATTCAAACGGTTCGCGGAGTCGGGTATAAAGTAGCAGAATGAGTTTTCTCGCTTACAACACTTATTTGTATCTTGTAAGCGAGTAAATACTCACGGAGGGAGAACAACAGAGCGTGCGCAAGAAGATTCTCTTGGCCATGACCTTGGTCGCAGCCGTCGCACTCGTGCTTTCCTATCTCGGGATTATTGCCTTCTTCTACCAGCAAAACCGCTCCCATTTTGAGGATTCCCTCCACGATGAAGGGGTGCTCTTGGCTTTGGGCTTGGAAGGCCAATCCCCCGAACGGCGCCTGGAGATCCTGAAGCAATACCACGAGAAAACCCCGGTCACCCGTTTTACCCTGATTGCTCCTGATGGCAAAGTCATTTTCGATTCCGAGCACGACCCGAAAACCATGGAAAACCACAACAGTCGCCCCGAAATTGTCAATGCGCGGCTGAACGGAGACGGCTCAGCGATTCGGGATTCCGTGACGCTCAACACCGACATGTCCTACTATGCGAAGGCTCTCCCTGATGGAGAGGTCATTCGGGTTTCACGGGCCATGAAAACCATGTATGCCACGGTTTTGACCGGTCTGCCGGTGTTGTTGGGTATTGCCGCAGTGGTTTTCGGATTGGCCATGCTCCTGGCTCAGCGGCAGGCTCGGGTTCTTATCGATCCGTTGAATCACATCGACCTCAACCACCCTTTGAACCCCGAAAAACCGCTGTATCCCGAGTTTCGCCCCTTGCTGGAGCGTCTTGATGAACAGAACCAGGACAAAGAACTCGCCGCCAAGTCGCGCCAAGAGTTTTCCGCCAACGTCTCTCACGAGCTGAAAACCCCGCTGACCTCCATCTCCGGATACGCCGAAATCATCCGTGACGGGCTCGTCCAGCCCGAGGACATCCCCGGTTTCGCCGATAGGATTCATCAAGAGTCATCGCGCTTGTTGGCGCTGATTGGGGATATTATGGAATTGTCTCGGCTGGATGAATCCGGTCTCCCTCCCGATGCGACAGATGTCGATATCTTCGATATCTGTAAGGATGTGGTTTCTCGCCTCCAGCCGCGAGCTATGGAATTTTTTGTGGCCTTGAGTCTCTCCGGCACCCACGCCACCACCCGCGGGGTTTCGGTGTTACTCCACGAAATGGTCTACAACCTCGTTGATAACGCCGTGAAATACAATAAAGAGGGCGGGCACGTCAAGGTCTGGGCCGGCAGAACTCTGGATCACCCCCAGATTCGCGTGGAGGACGACGGAATCGGGATTTCCTTGGAGGACCAAGAACGCGTCTTTGAGCGCTTCTACCGCGTCGATAAGTCCCACTCCAAGGAGACCGGCGGAACCGGCCTGGGTCTTTCGATTGTGAAACACACCGCTATCTTGCACCATGCGGAGATTACGGTGAACTCCGAGGTCGGGGTGGGGACCCGCATCGATGTGACTTTCCCCACTTAACCCATCTAACCTGTCGAGAGCGATAAAGAGATAATTATTTAGTAACGTTTAAGCACTTATCAAAGGCAGATTTCGGTTTCCACACGATAGAGTTTCACTAAAACCGTGCTAGCAAGGAGAGTCCGTGAGCTTTAACGACAATGTTACTCTCGATACTTCCGGAGTAAATCGCCAGGTGGGAGGACACCGTGGCCTGAAAATTGGCGGAGGCGTGTCGGGGTTCGGCATCGCCGCCGCGATTTTATATTTCGCTTTGACCGGTAATATCAACCCCTCACTGCTGTCTCTAGGATCCGATGGGGGCGCTGGGGTTCAACAAGGGAAAACCGTAGATATAGCCGCCCAGTGCCAGACCGGCGCTGACGCGAATACGGATCCGTACTGTCGCATGGTGGCGGGGAAGAACTCTTTGGATACCTTCTGGAGCAAGGATCTTCCAGCGGAGACTGATACGACATACCAGTCGGCAGGTTTGACCCTCTATGATGGGGCAACCTTCACGGCCTGCGGAACAGGGACTTCCGACATGGGGCCGTTCTACTGCCCGGGGGACGGTACGGTTTATATGGACGTGACTTTCTTTGACAAATTGCAGTCCATGGGGGCGGAAAACACTTCCCTGGCGCAACTCTATATTCTGGCACACGAATGGGGCCACCACATCCAAAACCAGCTCGGGATTTTGTCCCAGATGAATCGCGATGACCTGGGGCCAAATGGGGATATGGTTCGCTCGGAGTTGCAGGCGGATTGTCTCGCGGGGGCGTGGATCAACAATGCTTCTTCAACGATTGACGCCGACACTGGGCAGGCCTATCTGAAGCGGCCCACGCAGGCTGAGCTTTCTTCGGCGCTGGCGGCGGCCTCGGCAGTGGGGGATGACACGATTTATGAAAACGCCGGAATGAAGGCGAATCCGGACAATTTTTCTCACGGCTCGGCCGAGAAACGCATGCAGTGGCTAAACACGGGGATTCAGGGCGGCACGATTGCGGCTTGCAACACGTGGGATGTGGCTCAGCCGTAGTTTGTACTGGCGGGTGCTTCCGTAACTCAGGTGATTTTGGGGGTTGCTGCCATATATGGCAGTGATGGCCAAAATTGCAAGAGTTACAGAGCCCACCTTGATTTGCTTGGAGACCCAGCCAATCGGTATACTTGTTAGGCACTCGGGGCATTGGCGCAGTTGGTAGCGCGCTTCCATGGCATGGAAGAGGTCAGGGGTTCGAATCCCCTATGCTCCACATTTATGTGAAAGAAGACGGGATTGTCCCGTCTTCTTTCATTTTGAGTAATGCTCGGATTTCTCCAGTCTCAGCGCAGGGGTGTGCACGAATGTACGGCCTAAGCCCACAAAGCCTCTTCTCCCGAAACTTCAAAACGCCAAGACCAGCGCAAACGTTTAAACTCTCAGCCGACGAATCCCGGCCACACCGGTCAGGCCGTACATTCGTGTACACTTCCGCGGTTTTCACTCCACGGCCCCATCTTGCAGAAAAAGAGATTTCACCTAATCGCCGTGTCTTCGGCGCCGAGGTTGTAGCCCATAATCCGCCAACCGGGCTTGCGATTCGAGGACTGCAGGACGGCCCAGTGGCAGTTGTCGAGACCGTGAATCCCGAACCAGTCGCTCGGGTCAATGCCGAGCATCGCCGTTACGCCCTGGGTACAGGCCGAACCGTGGGACACCAAGAGCATCGTCTCGCCATCGACTATTCGTCCGGCGTGCTCCCGCCAGGATTCCGCGACCCGCTCCCCCACTTCACGGCGCAGTTCCACTCCGGTCCGCTCTGGGTTCGGATCTCCCCAATCCCGCCAAGACGTGAAATCCTCGGGCCAACCGGCCTGGATTTCCTCAGCAGTCAAGCCTTCCCAGCTCCCGAAATTGCGTTCTTTCAAGCGTTCATCAAGTTCCACCGCCATCCCCAGGCGCCGCGCCACTGTCTCGGCGGTTTCCCGTGCCCGTCCGAGAGGGGAAGCCACAATTCGGGAAATCGGCAAGCCCGCCAAAACGGACGCGGCTGCCTCTGCCTGGGCCCGCCCGCGTTCATTCAAGGGAATATCGACCTGGCCCTGCACCCGTCGCCCCAGGTTGTAGTCAGTTTGACCGTGGCGCCAGATAATGAGAGTTTTCGACATTTTCACCTCGAAGTTTCTATCGGTTCAATAATTGTCATCCAAAAAGTCCAGCGGTGAAACCGGTTTTGGCTCGCTAGAATCGCCTGTTTCCACTTCAGCAAACGGCATGGCCTTTGCTGAATCCGCTTCGTCCGGCCCCGCGCCCTGAACGACACTTTCCGCATCCTCACCCGCAGTGACCTGACCCGCCGCCACCGCCTCAGCCCGCGCTTTCAAAGCCAAGTCGGGATCGGGAATCTCCACGACCGGCGCGTCCGCCCAGAGTCGCTCCAACGCGTAGAACTGGCGGTCTTCTTCGTGCTGAACGTGGACTACCAGCGAACCATAATCGAGCAAAACCCAGCGCGCCTCCTGGAAACCCTCGCGGCGCAGCAGTTTCACCCCGTGACGGGTCAAGACTTCATCAATGGCATCCACGATGGCTCTCACCTGGCGTTCGTTCGCGCCAGATGCCAGCAAGAACATATCGGTCAAAACCAGGCGCTCGGACACATCAAGGGCGAGAACCTCGGTGGCTTTCTTTTCTTTGGCAGCCTGACCGGCCAAGATTGCTAGTTCGATTGCTTGCGGATCAGCGCTCATACCACTCCTGTAGACCCACTTCGGGGGATTTCTCTTCTGTCATCAAGACCTATATCGTAATCTACCCTCGCGCCCGCGGTAACGACGGGTTGAGTTCCGGTGGCGGTTTCCAAGGTCGCGGATCGATCCAGCGCGAAGACGAGAACCATCACTACTGCCACGGTTACCAGCACCACGAGCGCCCAGCGGGCGGCCTGACCAACCATCAAGAGCGTCTCGCCCCAACGGCCCGACTTGCGAATCAAGCGTTCCGTGAAGGTCTCTTCAAACTCATCCCAATCGATGTCTTCGAGCTCTTCATCGGTAAGGTCTTCACCGCTGCGTTCCGCGCGCGACTTGATGGCCTCGATTTCTGCCTGGTGGGAGGCTTCCTCGGCCTTACGCAGTTCCTGAATCTGGCGAGCCTCCATCGCTTCGAGGCTTTCCCGAACTGAAGAACGCGGCTGTTGCATTCCAAAGGGGCTCCGCGGCGGGTAGCGCAACGGCATCCCGTAGGGGCCGGGGCGTCCCCAGCCGTAGGGCATGGGAGGGTATCCGGACATTCCCGGGGCTCCTGGCATTCCAGGCATGCCCGGCATAGGCATTCCAGGCATGCCCGGCATAGGCATTCCAGGCATGGGCATTCCGGGCATTCCCTGCATCCCCGGCATTCCGCCTCTCCCGAGGGGCATTCCTGGTGTCCCCGACATCCCGTGCGCCCCGGGAACTCCAGGCATACCTGGCATTCCGGGCTGGGGCCTGCCAGGGTATCCGGGCGCACCGGCCATGGCTGAATACTGCTGGTTTTGTCCGGGCATCCCCTGCGTCGTCGGCTTCGCCGCCGAGGCTCCTGGAGATACGGGTCGATCCGGCAGATTCGGTTGTCCTTGGAGACTGACTGCTGTCGGCTGGGGCGAGGTAATCCTCACCTCGTTCGGGGCGGAAGGCGGGTTTAAAGGCAGGGCGCCATTGTGGGCGCTTGTCGCCTCCGCACTCCCAACGCCGGGAAGTCGCACCGCCATTTGCGGTTGTGGATTCACCGGCGCAGAACCGGGAAGTTTCACGGAAGTAAATCCTGGAACCGAGTCGGCAGGAGCCCCGGGGTTGCGAGCTCCACTGGGCGGTACCGGACGCGACTGCGCTGGTGGGGTCAGCAATGTCTGCTGGCCAGGGGTTGGAGCCATAGCGCTTGGCGAAGGCATGCCGGTCTTGCCACCTTGAACCTCGCCTGGTTCTGTAATACTCGGTTGCGCGTTGGGACTATTCAGCAAAGGGCGCGGAGTCTGGGCACCTTGGTTTGCTGGGGATTTTGCCACAAGCGGCGGTTTCGCAATGGGGCTTCCCGCAGCAGGAGGGTTGGCCAACTGAGACGGTTGTTTTGCAGTTTGAGTAGGCTGAACCGATGGCGCCAGTTTAGCCTGTGGCTCCGACTGAGCCGGTCGCTGCACGAATTGACCCGCCTGCGATGACTGGGCTGGTTGTGGCGCGGGGCGCGCTGGCTGAGCCGACTGGCCCGGTTGCGCGGGCTGACCCGGTTGAGACTGTGGCGCTGGCTGCAAGGGCTGATGTGGTTGCGCTGGTCGAGCCGAATTACGGGGTTCTACCTTGGGCGCAGCATTCGTCGAAGAAAGCGGTTTCGAAGGCCTTGGCGCCTGGGTCTGGCCAGTCGGGCGAGGCTGCGTAGTTGGTTGGGATTGGCCAGTCGGGCTGGGATGGGTTACCGCTTGGGATTCACCGGTCGGCCTAGCGGGCGACGATTTCGGCTGAGCCGAGCCAGGCTGCGGGGGAAATTTCACAGGTCGCGGAGTCAAGCGCACGGGTTTCGGCGGATTACTGGCGGACGGAGCGCTAGGGGTCGGGGGGCTGCTGTGTCTCGGAGTATCCGGGGACGCGGCAGCACCTGGCTTGGAAGAATTGGGCGAGGCTAAATTGGGCGAGGTCGGGCTAGTCCCTTGAAGGGAGGTGGTAGATCCCGCAGTAGACAGCGGCTGAGCCGGAATGGCCTTTGCTGAACTCGGAGGCACCGCTGCTTGCGGACCAACCGGCTCCCTCATCGGAGCGACTTTCGGAATCATCGCTGTGGTGGAAGGGGGAATCGGGACGCTCGGAGTCTGTAACTGGGCTACCGGACTCGATTTCGGCTTATTGGCAACCGGAACCTCCGGTTTTTCCGGAACGATAGGCTCGGTACCGCGAACCACCACCGGATTCACCCCCGGGAGAGCCGGACCTGTGAGGCTCTCCGCCTTGGCCTTCCCCACAACCGGAATCATGCCGGTCATTTCTCCGGTGGGGTCAACTCCGCGAACCGCGTGAGCGGTATGGGGAACTTTCAAGCGCGGCACTCCGGCATTAGACAGCACTTGACCAGGTCGGGGAGCATTTTCCCCCAGACCTAGTACATCTGGCTTGCCTTGCGGCGAAGCTGAATTCTTTCCGTTCAAGTTCCCTCTCTTCGGCTAGGAAGAGCTTCGGTTACCTCGAGGTCTCCGGCTTCCCCGTCCGGCAACTGGCGATTGCCAGACTCGGAGTCACTGTAGAGACCATATTTAGCAATATATTGGACAACACCGTCTGGCACCAAGTACCACACCGGCTGATGCGATTTTACCCGAGACCGGCAGTCTGTGGAGCTGATTGCCATAGCCGGCACCTCGACTAGGGAGACATGCTCGGCAGGAAGCCCCGCCGGGTTGAAAGTCACGCCCGGGCGAGTGACCCCAACAAAGTGGGCGAGGTCAAAGAGTCTGTCGACGTCTTTCCACTTCATAATGTCAGCAATCGCGTCCGCTCCCGTGATGAAGAACAGTTCGGCATCTTGAAAAAGGGCGTGGAAATCTTTCAAGGTGTCAATCGTATAAGTCGTTGTTTCACGGTCAATATCCACGCGGGACACCGAAAACCTGGGGTTTGAAGCGGTGGCGATAACCGCCATGAGATAGCGGTGTTCCGCAGGAGTGACGGGGCGCCCCAGTTTGAAGGGCTGGACATAGGTGGGAACAAAAATGACTTGATCGAGTCCGAAAACCGCCTGGACTTCGGAGGCAGCCACCAGGTGACCGTGATGGATGGGGTCGAAGGTGCCGCCCATCACCCCGATTCGCTGGGTTCGATGTTTCGGACGAGCCCACAAACCCACGTCAAAACGTGTTTCCATGTTGGCCTTCTTCGCATCGGGGTTTTCGCTAACTTTTTCATAAATTATACCTGTAAAGCCTTTATTGTTGGTAAAACTTGGGGCTTGACCTTTGGAATTTTCGCCCCAGGAGTCGGGTCAAGGGTCCAAACCCATGAGAATTTGGCACGCACTGCCACTATGGCAGTGCGAGCCGTTTTCTCCTGGGTTAGGACCGAAGGCTGTGAAACGAGCTTTGCGGTCTGGCGAACCCGCTAGTCGCGAATATGACCTTGACCAGTGACGATTGATTTCTGGGTGGTGAGCGCTTCCATCCCCATGGGGCCGCGCGCGTGAAGTTTTTGGGTTGAAATCCCGATTTCCGCGCCGAAACCGAACACTCCGCCGTCGGTAAACCGCGTAGAGGCGTTAACCGAGACAACCGCAGAATCAATCGCAGCGGTGAAACGTTCAATCACCGCGGCATCCTGGGCGACAACCGCTTCGGTATGTCCGGAGGAATAGCGGATGATGTGGTCAATCGCTTCCTCGAGGTCAGTGACAACCCGAATCGCGAGATCGTAGTCGAGGTATTCCGTTTCCCAGTCCTCTTCGGTGGCGGGGATGATTTCGAGGTTTTGGGCCTCGGAGTTCGCGCTGGCCTTTGTTGAACCGGATTCGCGCTTCTTTTCACTCGGAAGACTAGTCGCCGCCCTGGCGTTGTAATCCGTCGCTACCTTTGCAGTCGCGTCGTCTCCGTGGAGCCGCACCCCCGCCGCGGCCAGATCCGGAAGCAAAGTTGAAAGAAACTCCGGGGCAACCTCTTGATGCACCAGTAGAGTCTCTGCCGCATTGCACACCCCGACCCGCTGGGTCTTCGCGTTCATCGTAATGTTCACGGCGTCATCAAGCTTGGCACTCCGGTCAACGTAGATGTGGCAGTTCCCAACGCCGGTCTCGATTACCGGCACTTTGGCGGTGTCAACGACCATCTGGATGAGGCTGGCCCCGCCGCGGGGAATCGCGAGGTCAACCAGGCCGCGCTGGGTGAGGACGGCTGCGACGGCCTCGTGGCCCATGTCATCAAGGGAGGTCACGGCATCTTCGGGGAGGCCTTGGGAGACTAGAGCGTCGCGAATGATTTTCACAAGTTCGCGGTTAGTGTCGCGCGCTGCCGAGCCCCCGCGGAGGATGACCGTGTTATTGGTTTTTAGCGCGAGGGCCGCGGCGTCAACAGTGACATTCGGGCGCGCCTCATAAATCATCGCTACGACCCCGACTGGGACGCGGAGTTGTTTGATTTTTAGGCCATTTTCGAGGGTTCTCCCCCACAGGATTTCGCCGACGGGGCTTTTGAGTGCCCTGATTTCGCGGGTGGCAGTGGCAAGGGCTTTGACGCGCTCGGGGTTGAGGGCGAGTCGGTCTTGGAGCCCCGGGGCCATGTCGTTAGCCTTCGCGCGTTCGAGGTCTTTAGCGTTTGCTTCAAGGATTGCCTCGGCGTTCGCTTCGAGCGCGCTCGCAATCGTTTCCAAGAGCTCGTTTAGCTTCGCTCCGGAGGCTTGCAGCATCGCGCGGCTCGCCACCTTTGACCGCGAGGCAATCTCTCGGACCTGGCTCTCCACTTCTGTCACGCTTCCCGAGCTTCCCGCGCTTCCCAAGTTTTCATTCGCTTTTCCCATAGCCAAACTCTAGCAAATGAGTCATGGGGACGTGCTTTTTGACTCATTTTGTTTCCAAAAAATGTACGGTTACGCCCTGTAGGGTCGAAGGCATTGCTTTCCTAGTATCGCGTCTCGGCGAGGTAGTCGCGGTGGACGACAGGGCCGAGGTCGGTGAGTCCGGATTTAGCCAGGTCGGTTTGATTTCCGCTGATGATGGCCTTGACTTGGGCCGAGGAATAAGCGCTGACACCCTTGGCAATGATTTCTCCGGATTGGTCGGTCAGCTCCACCACTTCTCCAGCCTCAAAAGCACCCTCAACAGCGGTTACGCCTGCTGCCAGGAGAGATTTCTTCCCTACAGTGATGGCCTTTGCGGCGCCGTCATCAAGCACCAATCGCCCCTGAGCTGTCGCCGCGTATGCCAACCAGAGTTGCTTCAAACCGCGCCGCTTGCCGGTGACACGGAATACCGTCCCGACCTTCTCGCCCGCCAACGCTTCTCCGAGAAGGTTAGTCGAGGTCAGGGTGACTTCAGTGCCGTTTGAGGCAGCCACCTGTGCCGCCAAGAGTTTAGTGCGCATCCCTCCGGTACCCCATCGCGAGCCCACTTGGCCGATGTCGATGCCTTCGAGGTCCTCTAGCCCGCGGACTTCCGCAATGCGGAGCGCCTCCGGATTGGAGGGGTGGGCCGTGAAAAGCCCGTCCACATCCGTGCAGAGAATCAGCCGTTCCGCCTTCACCATGTGGGCCACAATCGCGGCTAGCCGGTCATTATCCCCGAACCGAACCTCGTCTGTCGCGACCGCATCGTTCTCATTTATGACCGGTATAACTCCAAGGGCTTCGAGTTTTTCCAAAGCGCGACAGGCGTTGTTGTATTGCGCCCGTCCCACGACTTCCGCGGCCGACAAAAGAATCTGGGCAGCCACCACCCCTTGCCAGGCCAGGGCTTGGGTCCAGCGGTACATGAGGAGGCCTTGGCCGACAGCAGCCACCGCTTGTGCGGTGGCAAGGTCTTTCGGACGTTCGGTGCGACCGAGCGGCTGGGAGCCAGCGGAGATGGCACCGGAGGAAACCAAGACGACATGTTCGCCGTGTTTTACCTCCTCAGCAAGGAGACGAGAGACCTCGTCAATGCGGTTAAGGTCCAGGAATCCGTCGGGCCGAGTCAGTGAGCTGGAGCCGATTTTTACTACTGTGGTCACGGTTCCAGTTTAGCGTTTCTAGGAATTTTGGAATAACGGTGGGGTAGGACGGGAATAGGTGGTGAGAAAATCGACACGAAAGCCGATTTTCGAGGGGTTCGTGTCGAAATCTTCTCCACGTATTTCACTCGTGACCCGGATCATCCCAAATTCCGGACTCTTTTTCGGCGGCAAGCTCCTCGCGCGCCCGCTGCTTGGCATCCATCCAAGCGTGGTAATCGATGCGTCGCTGCTGGTTAGAGCGGCGGGTGGGCTCGTAGAGTCGCGAGTCAGTCCCGCGTGCCCCCAAGAGCTCGGCTCCGGCTTGCAGGGTCGGCTCCCAATCGAAAATCACTCCGGTCTCAAGATCACCAATCACCACCGTGTCTCCGGCGCTTGCTCCCGCTTTCAGCAGGTCATCCTCCACTCCGGCATTCGCCAGCCGGTCAGCGAGATAGCCGACAGCCTCATCGTTCGTGAAATCCGTCTGTTTCACCCAGCGTTCCACCTGTTCGCCGCGAACCTCGTAGCCGGTTCCACCCTCGATTTGGATTGGGATAACAGTGTAAGGTTTTTCCCCGCGAGCTGGTTTGGGAGTCGGGCGCAGCACTGGACGTTCGATAGCCCCTGACCCGCTGGCCGTGCCGGATTCGGTTAGAGAGTTCCGGAAGTCCTTCACCAAGTTTGCCAACCCGAAAGTCAGGTCCTTCAATCCTTCATGGGTGGCCGCAGATACCTCGAAAATCGGCCAGCCGAGACGTGAGAGCTCCCCGCGCATAACCTCTGCCATTTCCCGCCCATCGGGAACATCGATTTTATTCAGAATGATGACACGTGTTCGCTCCATTAATGGCGGCAAAAACGAGCGCCCGGGACGGTATCGATCGAGGTCAGCAGCATAGGCGGCGAGTTCCTTCTCGAGGGCACGAATATCGGAAATCGGGTCGCGCTGCGGTTCCCAGGCTGCCAGGTCAACCACGTGGGCGATAACGGAACAGCGCTCGATGTGGCGCAGGAAATCGAGCCCGAGACCTTTACCCTCGGCCGCCCCGGGAATAAGCCCCGGCACATCCGCCAAGGTGAACCGCGCCACCGGATTGTCAACCACAGCGAGATTCGGTACCAGCGTCGTAAACGGATAGTCGGCAATCTTCGGGCGCGCCGCCGAAAGCGCCGCCACCAGTGACGACTTCCCTGCTGAAGGGAACCCCACCAAGGCCACGTCCGCCACGGACTTTAGCTCCAGGATGACAGTGTGTTCTTCGCCTGGCTCGCCCAGCAAAGCGAAGCCGGGGGCTTTACGCTTTGAGGAAGCCAAGCCGAAGTTGCCGAGTCCCCCGACTCCCCCGCGAGCCACCAAGAATTCAGCGTCCGGGGAGTTGAGGTCGGCCAGAAACTCCCCGTTTTCCCGAGTTACCACCGTCCCTTGGGGAACACTCAAAACGAGGTCCTCCCCGCGACGGCCATCCCGATAGTCACCAGCTCCGGCAGCCCCGTTTTCAGCGCGGACGTGGGGACGGTGGTGGAACTCCAGCAAGGTGGTGACCTGAGGATCTACCCGCAGAATAATCGATCCTCCGTGGCCGCCCGCTCCCCCGTCGGGCCCAGCAAGAGGTTTGAATTTTTCGCGACGAATCGAGGCGCATCCGTTCCCGCCGTCGCCGGCCTGAGCAAACAGCTTGACGTAATCAACGAAACTGACCAAGATTCCTCGCTTTCTTGTGGGCTTTAAAATGAGTCAAAAAGCACGTCCCCATGACTCATTTTTGGGCGTTAAAAGCAAAGAGGGCTCGGAGGAGCCCCCTTTGCTGACGTTTACGGAAAACTCACGCCGAGGCGGTTTCCTTGACAGAGATGATGCGACGATCGCGGTGGCGACCGAACTCGACCGCGCCAGCCTTCAAGGCGAACAAGGTGTCGTCCTTACCGATGCCGACGTTGAAGCCGGGGTGGTAGTGGGTGCCGTTTTGACGCACCAAAATCTCACCAGCGTTGACCATCTGGCCGCCGAAACGCTTCACGCCGAGGCGCTGGGCGTTCGAATCTCGCCCGTTGTGGGAAGAACCCAGACCTTTTTTATGTGCCATTGTTGAACCCCCTACTTGATTCCAGTAATTTCAATACGGGTCAGCGGCTGGCGATGTCCTTGACGCTTGCGGTAACCCGTCTTGTTCTTGTATTTCACGATGGAAATCTTCGGACCCTTAGCCGGGCCGAGAACCTTCGCGGAGACCTTCACCTTGGCCACATCCGCAGCCTTGGAAGTCACCTTCCCTCCGTCAACCAGGAGGATTGCCGGCAACTCAATCGTTTCCCCCGCTGCCTTTTCAATTTTTTCAACCAGCAATTCATCACCGACAGAGACTTTCTCCTGTCGGCCGCCGGCCTTGACGATTGCATAAACCACGTCGAAACTCACTTCTTGTTTAGACTTCACAATATCCGCGCTTAGGCTCTAGGAGCACGAAGCACCGAGGCTCTAAATTACCGGATTTCCCCCGCCTTTGCAAACTCACGTTAGCGCGGTCGGTGTCAAAAGGAGACGCCGCCAACTGGGCGCTCCAAAGCTCAGACCATCGTGGGGAGGCTCCGGTCTCGCTTACTCATTAACGATACTGCCACAATCAGCAGGCAGCCCAACACGACGAGAGCGGCAATCGGCGGGAAGACCCCGGAATAGGAAATCACTGTCCCGTTTTCGTCCTTTTCAGCAAAATCCCCATTAGTTGGGGGCCGAGGAGTGAAGCAGTGGAGTAGGCTACAAACATGATGGCGTAGTTCAAAACGGAGTGCTTCACCCCGAAGTTGTCGGAGGTTATAGGCGGGAACATGACCAAAACCGCACCGCCGCAGGCTCCGATGGAGCAAACTGCAATCATGAACGGGATCGGGGTGTTCAGATTGGCGATGATGATGACGGTCACCAAGAGGATTGCCAAGGCAAGAAATTGAGTCTGGTAGCGCTCGGTTTTATCGGACAGCGCCCCGAAAGAGAGCCGACCGAGGAGGTTGAAAACAGCCAACAAAGAGATGGCAAGCACTTGCTGAGAAGAGTCGAGTCCGCCCTGAACCGCGCCGATTTTTGCCCCGTTCGCCAACATCAGCATTGCCGGCGTATAGGCGATCATGAAGATCAAAATCAGCATCCAAAAGATCGGGGTGCCAAGCATCTGTTTCCAGTTTTTGTCGATAGTTCCAGCGGTGGGTGAACCCGGCCTCGAAGCGGGCGGGCGCCATCCCCGAGGTCGGTAGCCCGCGGGCGGGGTTTGGACAATCCAGCCGATAAGGAACATGAGACCCATGTAGATAAAACCGATGATGATGCAGGCCTGGGCAATTCCCACCGAGGCATTTAATGCGTTCGCAAGCGGCGCAGTAAAGACCGGTCCGATGGCCGCACCCCCGAGCATCAGCCCAGACGCGAATCCCTTGCGGTCAGGGAAGAACTTCAAGGTTTTGGTGACGTTGAAGTTGTACAACATGCCGTCGCCGATTCCCCACAGGAAACCGAATCCCAAGACAAACAGCGCGAAAGAGCCGACCATCACGCCCCAGCCAGTCACAATCCACCCCGAGGCGAACAAAAACAAGCCGACATACATGAGGATTCGCGGATTCACCCGCGAGACAATCGCCCCAATGAGGACGCCCGAGATACAGAGCAGGAGATTGTAAAGCGAATACACCAGCGTCACCGTGACGGTTTAGTATCTGTTATCTCACTCGTTCTCCTTTGGTAGCCTTTGGGCAGCACGTCTGGTGACGTAGCGAGACCTCATCTGTGGTGTGACTCAAGACAAAGGTAAGCCACCGGAGGAGAAACCGCCAAGTAGGTCACTGAAAAACTGGCGCTGGGAATGTGGCTGCTATCTCGGGTTTCAAGTATCTTGAGCCACGTAAAGCCGATTGGAGCGCGGGAATTCACGCCTGCAGGCCTCGCGCAGAGCCGGTTTCAGGTCGTGGGGACTCGTGAAGGTTTTCTCGAGGTGCTCATAGCCGGATTCAACAAGAGTTATCTCGGTTTCCCTCGCGCTCACGCTCACCGAGCGATCCTTTTTCCAGGTCAACAAGGTTACCGCTCCGGCTCGCCTTTGTGCTACAGCATAAAGCATCGTTTCGCCTTGTTTCAAGGGGACTTGTTTCACTTTAGGAACGCCTCGATTTCGTGGGTGAAGTCGGATTTTTGGATGTGGTTGCTGAGATAAACCACGGTTACGGTGCGATCTCGGACGGTGAAAGCGACGCGCAGAGCGGGGAGTTTTCCGGTGTTGACGCGGCATTCATAGACTTTCAGGCCTTCGAAAGTACGGCGGCTCGCGAGTTTTGTTTTCACAAAATCGGTTTCGAGTTGTGCGTTGAGAGCGTGAGTGATCGCGTCTTCCAAAAGGGCTTGTTGAGGCGCGAACTTCTTGAATACCGCCTTACAGCCCGTCTCGTGAAATTGAAATATCCACACGAGCCTATTCTACGTCCTTGGTATGCTGGGAAAGATCGTTACGCTTCGTCCGAATTCCCACATAGGAACTGATGAGCGGCAGAGAGACAAGACACCAGACCCAAAACATGGCGCGGTCAGCAAAGCTCTGAGCCTCGAAAATGCTGCGGGAAACAGCGAGAAATAATCCGGTCAAAGTACCAAATCCCACGTCAAGGCCCCAAATGGCGTGGCCTTTGATGCGTTCCATAGAACGAATCGCCAAGACAGCGTAGACAATGAGGGCAACCCCCACCCCAACAGAGTAAGCAACCGGCAAGAGTTCGTTTCCGATGAAGAACTTGTAGACTCCAACAGCCGTAGCGAGACAAACTGCGATAATGACGGCATAAACCGCTAGGTTAGCCCAGTTGACATGGAATTTTGATTTCTCATTCTTCTCTTCTCGCACGGTATTCACCGAGCTATTGTCCCACTTGGGGGGAAGACGGGAAGGAAGCCGGAGCACTGAAATTATTCAGAAAAACGACAACCTACGTCAGACGCATCCACGTGTCCTGCCGGATTCGCCGGCCGAGGGTCGCGAGGCGGGCGAGGAAGAAAACCCCGCAATAGCATCCCCACAGCCAGGCCAGCCCGGTCGCGCCCGAACCGGCAAAACGCCAGACTGCCACGAGCGCGGGGACATAGACCGCGAGGTTCACGAGCCCAGCCAGCGCCAGATACCAGGTGTCATTGGCCCCGATGAGGATGCCGTCGAAAACAAAGACGATACCAGCAAGCGGTTGGAAAACTGCTGAAACTGCGAGCGCCAGCGTGGCGGCTTCAAGGACGGCAGGGTCGCTCGTGAAAACCCAGGGCCACCAAAGGCTCGTCCCCGCGATTACCAGACCGAGGATGATCCCAAGCCCGATCCCCCAAGCCGAGGTGCGCTTGATGAGGGCACGAACCGCGGGTCGGTCGGCTCGCCCTAGTTCGAAGCCAATGAGTGCCTGGGTCGCAATCGCGATGGCGTCGTGGAGGTTCGCGGCAATGGTCCAGGTAGTCGCGGCAATCTGGCGTCCGGCGACCTCGACTTCACCCTGGGAGGCCGCGACCCACAGGGTGGCGAGAATCACGATTTGCATGGTCAGGGTGCGAATCATCAAGGGAATACCACCTTTGAGGGCACCGAATATAGCCCAGAATTCGGGGCGAAGAGACACCCGCGCGCCGAGAGCCCCCTTGATGATTTTCACTCCAAAAGCCACGCCCATTCCCAGCGACGCGAGGCTCGTCCCGAGACCTGCGCCCGTTACTCCGAGTCCCGCCCCGAAGATGAGCGCGGCGTTGAGGGCTACGTTGGCGATCGCGCCGGTCAGGGAGATCACCAAAGGCGTGCGGGCATCGAGTTGCCCGCGCATGGCTCCGGTGCCTGCCAAAACGAGCATCATGCCGACCATGGACGGCGCCGCGGCGCGCAAATAAGCCGCCCCTTGGAAGGTGACTGCTGGACTCGCCCCGAAAAGACCGACAATCGGCGCCGCACCCACCGCGAGAACCACAGCGATAACCATCCCGACCAGCAAACCGAGCCACGCGCCGTCCACGCCCGTTTTGACCGCACCCCTCCGGTCTCCCGCACCGAGTTGGCGGGAGGCCACCGCGGTCGTGGTATAGACCAGGAAAATACAGAGTCCCACAATGAAAACGTTGATGGAAGAGGCTAGGGTGAGGCCGGCAAGTTCGGTGGTCCCGACATGGCCGATCATCGCCGAATCGGCGACAACCATCAGGGGCTCGGCGAGCAGTGAACCCAGCGATGGCACGGCGAGCGAGAGGATTTTTCGGTTCAGGGTTTTCCCCTCGCCCGGGGGATTATTCTCGGGCTCTGACACTTCCTGGGCCATTATTGAAGTCCTCCTTCCCGAGTTTTACCAATTCCGGACACCAATCTCCCTTAATTTCACATTTTGAGACGAGTAAAGGTTTGGTAAATATCACTCTACCAGTATGTTCTCCTGCTAGCTTTAAAACCTACCAGGCGGTTGGTGTCCGGTTTGGTTAGCGGGTGAGTTAGGCGAAAGCGGGAAAAGTCGCGAGGTCGCGATCTAGGACGGCGAAGAAGGCTTGGGGCGCGCCGAGTCGCAGGGCATGATCTTGACCAGGGATAATCTCGACTTTCAAGGCAGGATTACCCACTTCACGGATAGTTTTGGCGCCGTCAAGACCCACCAGAACCTCGTCAGTATCCGAGGTTATCACCGTTGTCGGGACGCTCAACTCCGCGGCGACTTCTTGCCACGGGCGGGTGAAACTCACTATTCCCACCTCCAGCAATGCCGGATCCACCAAGGCTTTGGCAAAAGCCCACCCGAAGTGGGAGGCCGCATTCCAATGGGGACGCAACTCCAGGTTTCCCGCCAGTGTCTGCAGGGGATCCCCGCGCCACATTTGACTGAGTTCTACCTGGTCGTGACGCCGGTCAAGATAGCCCTGCTTTTGAGTGTCACTGAGCCAGGCAGGATCTTCCAGAATCAGCCCGCGAAACAGGTCAGGTCTCCTTGTCGAGAGTTCCGAAACCATGGCTGCCCCCATCGAATGAGCCACCACCGCCACGGTTTTCCCGTAGGTCTCCTCCAGGAATTCCAGGGTTTCTTCCAGCTCTCGCTCCCCCGCCACGGCTGGTTCGGGCAACTCCGCGGGCTGGTAGCGAGGCGAGGTTCCGTGGCCGAGAGAATCAAGGGCGATAACGAGGTAGTCGGACTTGAGGTGATTGATGGTGTCTACCCAGGTGGTGGACGCGTCACAAACCCCATGGACCAGGACCACCAGCGGTTTTTCTGGATTTCCCGCCACATAATAAGAAAGCATGCTTCCCCCTATCGGTTTCCTAACACCGGAATTCTATCCCCGCTTCCCAGCGAAAAACCCCGTTTGGAACCGGCGGGCGGAAAAAGCGCTAACCCAAATCCGCTAGCAGTTGTCGCACCCGATCTTCGATGTCATCGCGGATAGCTCGCACTTCCTCGAGAGTTTTCCCAGCAGGATCCCCAACTTCCCAATCCAGGTAGTGTTTACCGGGGAAAACCGGACAGGCTTCCCCGCACCCCATGGTCACGACCCAGTCCGAGCGTTTCACGTCTTCGGGCTCTAATACCCGCGGGTTTGGGGCGAAAGGCTCGAGTCCGATTTCAGCAAGAGCCACGACCACCTCGGAATGGATTTCGGAGGCGGGCTCGGTCCCGGCGGAAAGTATTTCCATCGACTCAGGGGCAAGTTTCCGCGCTATCGCCGCCGCCATCTGAGAGCGACCCGCGTTTTGGCGGCAGGCAAAGAGAATCGTTTTCGTTTCATTCATGTCCGCATGATACCCGAGTGAGGTTAAGGGCAGGTTAAAGAGTTTCGGTTACCTGAATAACCACATGGGTGACCCGAATAACCACAACCCTATCCTGGCAATATAGCATAAAACAGGCAGGATTGCTTCTACCTGCGAATTTACAATTTGGCCTCCCCAAAAATCCCCGCCGGTGTGGTTATTCAGGTACGCTGCCACACGATTCTCAATGGCGACCGGCCAACTTACTGGACGACTACGGCAGTTCCCGAAGCCGTTACCATCAGCATGTTTCCGCCGGTCCCCAACACTTCGTAGTCGATATCCACACCGACAACCGCATTGGCTCCCAGACCGGCGGCGCGCTGTTCCATCTCCGCGATGGCGTTACTGCGCGCCTGCAGGAGTTCGCCTTCGTAGGAGCCGGAGCGACCGCCGAAAAAGTTCGTGAGCCCCGCGGCGAAGTCTTTGATGACGTCAACACCCTGGATGACCTCACCAAAGACAATGCCTTTGTATTCAATAATTTGGTGGCCTTCCACATTGGGGGTGGTCAGTGAAATCATGATTGTCTCCTCGCTTTAGATACCGGCGAGTTTAGTCTACCGGTATCAAAGCCCGTCGGGGAGCGAGCCGCCACCGCCCAACGCCCCCAGGCTACTGCTGTTGCACGGTTCCCTCCAGCCTGGTCGGGATCGAGTCGGCGCCGTGGGCTTCCACTTCACCAAGGTGCAGCTCGTGGACGGTTGCGCCTTCGAGAATCTCGAAGCTCGCGAGCCCTTCTCCCTCAGTTGAGATCTTCCCGTGAATCCCGAGCGCGTCCACGACCGCGCCGGGCTTGATGCTCACCGCGGAAGCCTTCAAGACGGTCTGGACGCCTTTGACGAGGCTCAAGCCCTCGCCACCGGTGGTCGTGACATCGCCGGTCACGGCAACCGCGCCTACCGGACGGGAAATCTGGATACCGATTGCGCCGTCCCCGTGGGTCGTAATCGACTCAAACTTGGCGGATTGCAAAGTCCCGTCATAGACGTTGAAACCGCGCGCTCCGAGCCCGTTCGTGACTATCGGCGCGTTTACTTCCAACGCCCCCATGTCCCCGAAGTTCACGAAACCAATCCCGGACGGACCCGTCGAGGTGATAGGCGCGTTCGCCACCCAGTGCGGGGTCTCGCCCCAGAGGTCAAGCACCATGTCATTTTGTCCGTGGGTCGTTACCGGTCCAGAGTTTTCGACCCGCTCGACTTTCGCTCCAGAGACCACGAAAACCCCGCCAGTGATTTTGTCCGGAGTCCCGGGAGCAATCCCACCATCGGTCACAATCGTTCCGGTTTCAACCAAATCCGCGGTAAAAGCCCCGCCCGTGAGTTTGCCCTCGCGGTCGGCGTAGCCAGCCAAGAAAACACCGGATCCGCGCACCGGAGTTTCCTCGGTGCCGACGCTGATTCCGCGCAAAGTCGCACTAAAAGTCGCAGCCGGATCGGGCTGGCGATTCCACAAGGTGAAGCCACCTTGGAGGACGTCAACGCCGTAACCGTGAGGCTGCTCGGCTCGCCCGCGCAGGTCAGCGGAGAGCACCTTGACCCCGTCAGCTTCGACGCGGATATGCTTTACCGCGCCTTCCGCTACGAGATAAACCTGACCGACGGTCGTGACGTTCCGCAACCGCAAAGTGCCGGCGTCGGTGATTTCGAGGGAGTTGTAGATTGCCTGCTCGTAGTCGAGGGTTTTAACCGTCAGGTTTTCTAGGGAGTTGTCCTTGGTGAGGCGCAAGCCTTTGGCGAGGAATTCGAAGCCGTCGGAGCTGTCTCCCTTCGCTCCGTGCAGGGTCACGCCCTCGGGGAGGGTAATCGAAGGAGAGCCTTTGATGACCCCCTCGATAGTAATGTCTTTCGCGCCACTTTCAAGGGCATCAGCAAGTTCTTTAGCGTCTGTAACAGTTTGAGTTTCTTTATTCATAAGGCCAATATAAGCGCTTCGAGCCCGTGCCAGCAAGGGAGTTCTCAGAGGGCGATTTGCCCCAGTTTTCAGGAATAAGCCGCGACTTTACGGTGTTTATTTGATTGTGTTTTCTGTCTAGCGTTTGTGGGGCTGACTCGCAAGTGCCGAGCCGAAATCAGGCTCGCGGTGCATCGCGCGGCTCTTCGCGCGATTCGGGGAGCGCCGGAAGTATAATCGCCACCAGGATAAGCCCGATACCGAGCAGCCCGAGCCAGCCAAAAACTTCGTGGAGGACCACGGCTCCGAGAACGGCGGCAACTGCGGGATTCAAGGCGGCCATCAAACCGGTGATTTCCGCGGAGACCCGAGATTGGGCGACCGGCTGGAAGGTGAAGCCGAAAATCGTACACACCAAAATCAGCATCGCCATCATCCCCCACTGGGATCCGGTCGCTGGCAGATGCGGGATTTGCCAAATCGCGCTGGCTAGGCCGGCGAGAAGCGCCAGCGCTCCGAGTTGAATCACACCGATAGCAAGCCCCTCTTCGGGGGTATCGGTCAAACGGTCCGTGATAATAATCGTCGCCGCGTAGCTCACTGCTCCGCCGAGCGCCACCAGCAGTCCTACCGAGAGTTTTCCGCCGGGAACTGTCAGCAAGCCGACTCCCACCACCGCGAGGATGAGGAAAGCGACCCCGAAACGCACGGCTAGAACATTGAACGATCCCCTGGTTTCGAGGAGATGCTTGCTGAATATAAACGAGGTTCCCCGCGCCATCATCAACGCGGCCAACAAAACTCAAAACCGTGCTGGGCGCCGCGGAAGGTGTCTTTCCTTTGCTCCACTTGCTCATTATCGGGATATTTTCGGAAGGACACCAAAACCGCGGAGAACCCGCCTAGACCTCAGACGGCTCGCCTGCAAAACTTGCGGTAGCCGCTTGCTGGGTCGCCAGAGCGTGACGGGTCGTGGCAAAAATGGCCAGCAAGGCGGCCACAATCGCAATCAGCGCCACCAGCCACCATCCGGGCTGGGCAGCGACGGCAATGGATTCGCCGCGGGCGCGGGTTCCGAAGTTCATAATCGCGCCCAGAACTGCGACGCCGATTGTCAAGCCGGTTTGCCGGAAAATGGACACCGTCGCGCCGGCCACACCGGACTGGTCTTTAGGCATCCCACTTAGAGCGGTCGTGATCAATGCGGGGTTTGCTAAGCCCACTGAGGCTCCCATCAGGACTGATGCCACCAGGAAGAGCGCCAGAATCGCCGCCGTGGCGCTGTCACCGCTCCCAGCCAACGGCAAAGCCAGCAGCAATAGAGCCAACACCAACTGCAGGGCCGCCCCCACCAGCAGCGGCACGCGATTACCGGTTTTTTCTAGGGTTCGTCCCGAAATCGAGGAACCGGCCGCGTTTGCCAAGGCCAGGGGCACCATCAGCAAGCCCGCCACCAGCGGCGTGAAGGCTAAGCCGGGGGCTGGCTCTTGCAACAGGAGCGTAGCGATGAACATGAATCCCGCGTAGGTGAAGAAGAATAGGAAAGCCAACAAGCCGGCGGTTGCGAAAGGAATGGAGCGGAAGAATTTCAGGTCCACCATGGGGAATTTCACTATCGCCTCCACCAAGACGAAGGCCACGAGGGCGAGGATGCCCGCGACCAACAACGCCCAGGTCAAGACGTCAGTCTTGCCCTCACCGAGCGCAATAATCGCGTAGGTCATCGACCCCAAGCCCACGAGCATCAAGGCCTGTCCCGGCCAGTCAATCGGACGCGACTTGGCGGCGCGCGACTCCGGCACGCTGATGACAATCGCCACCAAGCCCAGCACCGACAGGGGCACATTGAGCCAGAAAATCCCCTGCCAGCCGGCAATCCAGGACAGTAATCCGCCGATTACCGGACCGGCGGCGGCCCCGAGACCAATCATGGTTCCCCACACTCCGACTGCGCGCGCCCGCTCGCCGGGGTCGAGGAAAACGTTGTTGATGATGGCGAGCGCGATGGCCGGCATCATGGCGGAGCCGAGCCCTTGGAAGGCGCGGGCCAAAATCAGCCAGGTCGGGTTGGGGGCCAAAGCACCAGCGAGCGAAGCCAGACCGAAGATGGACACCCCGATGAGGAGGACTCGCTTACGGCCAAATTTGTCTCCCAGTGAGGCGGTCAGCATGATGAGCGAAGCGATGACCACCGTATAGATATCGCCAATCCACTGCAGTTCGGAAGTGGAGGCTCCAAGTTCGCTTTGGATGCGAGGCAGCGTCACGTTCAGGCCCGTGAAGTCTACCTGGGTTATGAAGATGGAGATGGCGCAAGTGAAAAGAATAATGTTGCGCTGTAGTTTTGACATAGCTGATATATTATTGAGGTTCTTCGACACGGTTTCCTTCTTTCTCAACCGATGTGGTTAACAATATTTTTTGATAATTTATTCCCGATTATATGATTCTTCTCTCTAAGTGAAATTGCGCTATTCGGCTAGGTATCGTCTCCTGCATTGTGATAACGTGTTTTTTGGTAATACAACTTGTGTGTTTGGCTTTGAATGCGCCACGCGCGCCCGAAGGCAGGGGCACTCAACGAAAGGGAGATTATGGGACACATAATTGGCATTATCGTAGTTGGCGCGATTATCGGGGCCTTGGCTCGACTTTTCCGCAAGGGCAAGGAACCGATGGGAATCGTGGTTACTATCATCATCGGCGCTGTTGGAGCCGGTCTCGCCGGATGGGTTTTGGGACTGCTTGGATACGGCAATGCTAATGGTGGAATTCCTTGGATTCAGTGGATTGTCGCTGTTATCTTCGCGATTATCTTGATTGGAATTTACATGGCTCTTACCGGAAAGAAATCCGAGTAATAAACGCCTTCGTGATAATCTCGTTTCCCTGTAGCGAGTTGATTTGCGAAATACGATTGGGGGTTCCCGAACTTGAGTTCGGGAACCCCTTATTTTTTCAAAACCGGCCAGCGATTGCAAAATAGCCCCTTCGAATTCAGCAATCCCTTAATGAATTCTTTAAATCAATCACAGGTAGCGGGCGAGGAAGTCGCGGGTGCGTTCGCGCTGGGGATTTTCGAAGATATCATCGGGAGCACCTTGTTCTTCGATTACTCCGTCGGCCATGAAGACGACGTTTTTACTGACGGTACGGGCGAAACTCATCTCGTGGGTGACGACGAGCATCGTCATGCCCTCGGCGGCGAGCTGTTTCATTACCCCGATGACCTCACCAACCATTTCCGGGTCGAGAGCGGAGGTGGGTTCATCAAAGAGCAACACCTCGGGATCCATCGCGAGGGCTCGCGAGATGGCGACGCGCTGCTTCTGACCACCGCTTAGCTGGCGGGGGCGGGCATTGATAAAAGGCAACATCCCGACTTTGTCGAGGTACTCGCGAGCCTTTTCCTCGGCTTCGCCCCGCGACCGACCCAGGACTTTCATCTGGCCAATCATGCAGTTCTTCAAGACCGTCATATTGTTGAACAGATTGAAGGACTGGAAAACCATCCCCACCTTAGAGCGGTATTTCGCCTGGTTAACCGAGCGGTCGTGGATGGATTTTCCGTGGTACAAGATTTCGCCCGAAGTCGCTGGCTCAAGCATGTTGATGCAGCGCAACAAGGTTGACTTCCCCGACCCGGAGGCCCCGATTATCGAGGTCACATCCCCCGAACGAACCGAAAAATCGATGTCTTTCAAAACTTCGTGGGTCCCGAAACTCTTGGAGAGGTGTTTGATGGTAATAATCTCCTCGGTCATTTCGCGCCTTTCTTCGGTTCAGAATAGGTGTAGTTGCCGGCGGCCATGACGAGTTGGTCTTCATTAATGAGTTCGAAGTCCGCATCCGCTTCGGCTCCCGGAACGAGTTCATAATTGTCCGCGCCGTCAATAGCATGCTCGAGTTTCCGCAACAAGAAAGAGGACAACAGCGTGAGTGTCAAATACCCGACCATCTCGATTGTTGCCGAGGGGAAGTATTGGTATATCGCTCCGGACACCATCTTGTGAACCGAGAAAAACTCGGCGAAACCGATGATGAACATGACCGAGGTGTCTTTGATGTTGATGATGAAGTTGTTCCCGATTTGCGGGAGAAGATTACGTAGCGCTTGGGGCAAAATCACGTAGAGCATCGTCTGGAAGTGGGTCATGCCGATGGCGCGAGCCCCCTCGGTTTGTCCCGGGTCAACGCTGATGATGCCGCCGCGGACTGACTCGGCAATATAGGCGCCGGTGTTGATGGAGACGACGAAAATCGACACGCCCCACATGGATTGGAACTGTAGCGCATTGTTCGTGAAATACGGCAGGCCGTAGTAGATGAACACGGCCTGGAGAATCATTGGGGTGCCGCGGAAAACCTCGACATAGATCCGGATGATGACGCGGATAAGGGCGAGGAGGAAGCGCTTGGCGAGCGGGTCGGTTTTCGCGTGCGGGATGGTGTTGAGAATCCCGCATGCGAAGCCGATAATGCACCCGAGAAAGGTTGCAATGGTGGCGAGAATAAGCGTGTTGGCGATACCTTGGAGGTAAATTCCGCCGTAATCATTGAGCAACGCGAGGATATCTCGCCACAGTTGTAACAGCATATTTTCTTCTTTCAAGTGGTGCCCGGCGAAAGTCAGCAAGGGACGTGCTTGATGACTGGATGATGGTTTTGAAAATGAGTCAAAAAGCACGTCCCCATGACTCATTTTTGGAGGGGTTGGATTTTCGCAGCCTGTTCCATGAGCTTGTTGAAGTCCTCGGCCGTCTTGTCTTTCAAGACCGCGTTGATGCCATCCTTCAACTCGGTGTTTCCCTTGCGGATAGCGATGCCGATATTCACGTCCTCGTCGGAAGCCTTGAAGTTATCGTCGCCACTGGAGAAGTCGAGAATCTTCATATCCGGATAGGCGATTAATGCGCCCTGTGCGGTCGGCATATCCGTCACCACGTAGTCCACCTGACCGGTTTCCAGCGCCATCAACATGGCGGGAGCGGAAGCCGCCGGAGGCTGCTTGTCCACGTCCTTAATCTGGGGGATCAAAGTGTCGTACCACACGGTACCGGACTGGCTCGTTGCCTTGCCACCCGCGAGGTCAGCAAGCCCTTTAGCGCCCGCAAACTTGGAGTCCGCCTTGGTGAGCGCCACAATATTCGCATAAAGATACGGGCCGGCAAAGTCCACGGTCTTTTCACGTTCCTTCGTCATGGACTGGCCCGCAATGGTCGCATCCACGGTTCCAGCCTGGACTGCGGGAATCAGGGAATCCCATTCGAGCTGGACAATCTCGAGTTTCCACCCGTTCGCGTCCGCAATCTCCTTGGCGGTCATAACGTCGTAGCCATTGGCATAGAGTTCCGCGCCCTTGATTTTGACTGCTCCGTTGGCATCATCGGGTTGTGCCCAGTTGTAGGGGGCATAGGCGGCTTCCATGGCGACGGTGAAAACCCCGTCCTCCACTCCGGACCCCCCTGCTTTAGCCGCGGACGAAGTCTCCCCGGAAGGCGAAGCCTCGCCGGTCTTCAGAGAATCCACCGAACCTGAACCACAGGCGGCTAGAGAAATCGCTCCAGCTAGAAGTGCGAGCGTGCCAAATAACTTTTTCATCATCGGTCCTTTCAATCGTTGCTAACAACTTTCGCTTGAACCGGCCACTAGAAAAGGGGCCATGTTCCATGACCCCATACGTGTGTATGCGTCATGATAGCTCTCCGCAATCGCGACAGTCGGACGAATATTTTTCGCCCGCCCGGGCTTGGCTCCTGGGGAAGAATCCGCACCCTCGGCAACCGCCCCTTTCACTTCCGGCCACCCTTGGGGTTCCCCTGCTTTTCGGAAGTTACTGATGTTGGTTGCGCCTCCATCATGCTTTTATATGGCTTAGTTTAGGTCGGTTATTGAAAAGGTGCAAAAATGGGTTTGATAGCGCCCTGTTGAAGGAGTTTCGATTGCGAGCCGTTTTTTCTTTGCGAACCGGCCATCCGGTGATAGATTCCCATGTCATCGAGGTTGAAATCGAGGACTATTCTCTTCGTTTGCTGCGGTGGGTGCCTCGAGGGGAGTTGGCGGTTCAACAAGGCGCTCGCGGCGAATACGGCGAGGCCCTTGCTAAACACCTTGCTGACTCCCTAGCGGAACCGATTTGTTCTTCCACCACTCCGCCCGACCCCATGTTCGAGCCTTTCGCATCCGCCTTGGAAGATTGGGAGGTTGGAGATCAGAACGCGTGGCGATATCAACTTGACCTGCTGTATCCTCTGGACTCGGACTTCCGAGAAAGCGTCCGCGAGGCTTTGTTGCGCACGCGCCGCGGTGAGGTCATCAGTTACGCCAGCTTGGCAAGGCGGATTCGTGAGCCGAAGGCGGTTCGGGCAGCGGCATCGGCCTGCGCTACCAACCCGATAGCTCTGGTGGTGCCGTGTCATCGGGTGGTTCCATCGGCGTCCGCGCCACAGTTTTCCGAAGTGAAGGTGGCGGTGTTGGAAGAGGTGAAGGAGCTGGGGAGTGAGGCGCAGCAGTTCGTGGCGAAACCCCGCCGGAAGATCCCGAAGAGGACGCTGCGGCTCGCCGCGGAGCGGTTGCAACTTGTTGACCTCGGAGAATATGCCTATGGCTCGAAATTAAAACGGGCTTTGGTGGAGTTCGAGTTGGCCTGGAAAATCTCTGACACTGCCAAACGCGCCGCGAAACGCTAATCTAATCCGAACGATCATCGTCTAGGAAATGGGCGGACCCCAGCTTCATTCCCGCGGGGCAACACGTTTCGAATCTCCACCTGGCCCCTCAGAGAAAGCGCGGAGGAAACGCTTGGAGTCACCACCCGCGCTAACTATTGCCGAGGACGAGCCAAAGTGAGGGGCGGATGTTCGGCTCGATAGGCGTTGATGGGCGCATCTGCATCGGGATAGCCCAAGGCAAGACCGGTAATCATCGCGTAATCCTTGGGAATCTCGAACTCCTGGTCAACCGGCGAGCGCCAGGTTGCGAGCGTCCCGATTGCGAGTGTCCCGAGCCCGCGGTTTGCTGCCGACAGCATCAATGTCCCGAGCATCACCCCCGCGTCCTGGGCGGAAAACGGCAGCATTTTCTGGTGGACGAAAACGAAAATCCCCACCGGCGCGCCGAAAAGTTTCAAATTATCCCGCTGCTGCGCCTCCCGCGCTTCACGGTCTCCCCGTTCGATTCCGAGATGTTTATAGAACCGTTTTCCGTTAGCGACCTGGCGCGCCCGCAGCTCGGGGGGATATTCCCGCCAAGTCTTGAAGTCAGCGCTCGGAAGTTTCCCACGCCAGACCGCTTTCACAAAGGCCAGCGGCTGGCCGCGCCGGAGCCCCAAAGATTCATCCCAAATCCGCAAGTAATCCGCCCGAATCCGCTCGAGGCGCTCCCCTGTGGCCACTGCCAACACGTAGCCGCGAGTGTTTGACCAAGACGCGCAGTGCCGCGCTTCATCCAAGACCGCGTCCAAAACCTCCGGAGAAACCGGTTTTTCGAGGAAGGCCCTTACTGAATAGCGAGCCTGCAATAGTTCTTCGAATTCCATCAACGTTCCTTTTCTTCGGTAGCGGCAGCGAGCTCTTCGGCCAGCAAGTCGCGGGGCGCGGGCAGATTGCGAATTCGGTTCAACAACTCGTATGACCCGAGCAACGCCGCCACATACGGAATCCCCGCCAAGGGTGCGAGCGGCATGAGCCAAAACAAAGCCACGAAAATCGCCACGCAAGCCGCAATAACCGCTATGTTGACCACCGGCGCGCCCCACAGGCGCCGCTTCGCCAGCGGCAAACTGGCGGCGGCGCGGTCGCGGCGGAATTTCAGGTGGGTCGCCATGACGAGACACCAAGTGATCAAGATGGCTACTGTCGTCGCCCCCAGGAGAATCATGAAAGCGCTGTCGGGAGCGGTGATGGACAAGACGGCAGCAATCCCCACCCCGAAAAGCGACACCACCACGGCTCCACGCGGGGTTCCATTCGCGGAAAGTTTCCCCGCGATTCGTGGGGCTTGGCCTTCAACGGCGAGAGCGTGAATCATGCGGGTAGCGGCGTAGAGACAGCCATTCGCGGCAGAGAGAGCCGCCACAATCAGAATCGCGTTCATGACGTGAGCCGCGGGGCCCACTCCGGACAAGGCCAAGGCTCGCACGAAGGGCGATTCCTCGATGGTTCCGCCTTGAGCGGCGGTTTTGGTCCACGGCTGGAGCGCCAACACCACCGTGACGGCAGCCAGATAGAAGATGACGATACGCCAAATCATGGCCTGGGCCGCTTGGGGAATGTCGCGCCGCGGATTTTCGGACTCCGCGGCCGTGGAGGAGACGTTTTCGATTCCTCCAAAGGAGAAAACTGCCATACAGGAAGCGGCTAAAACCCCGAGAATCCCGTGCGGCAGGAAGCCACCGTGGGCCGTCAAGTTCCCCCACCCAATTGGGGCCCGCCCCGGAACCATCCCGAGGATAAGCGCCAATCCGAGGAGAATGAAGGCCACGGCCGCCACCACTTTAATCATCGAAAACCAATATTCCGAAGACCCGTAGAGGTGCACCGAGAAGGCATTAAAGGCCATAATGAGCGCCGCGCAGCCGATGGCTCCAGCCCACAGGGGGACTTCCGGGAACCAGTAGCGGATGTAGGTCGCGGTGGCGGTGACTTCCGCGCCGACCGCGACCAGGGATTGAATCGCGAAATTCCAGCGCGCCACGTAGCCGCCGCGCCGCCCCAAGTAAGACGCGGCGACGGTTCCGTGTCCGCCCGCAACCGGATGGGTCGAAACCATCTCGGCCAAGGCCCACACGACCGCCAGTGCGAAGGATCCCGCAATCAGGTAGGAGATTATGGTGGCTGGCCCCGCATAGGCGATGACCGATCCGGAGCCAAGGAACAATCCCGTTCCGAGCGCTCCGGAGAGGCCAATCATGGAGACTTGCCGGTGGGTGAGCCCGCGGGTGAGCGCTTGGGGGTTACCCTTCGGCGCCTCGCTTGCGCAGTCGCTAATTACAGGCACGGAATCGCTTGTTGACATACCTGCAAGACTATGCCATTTGGGCGGCGTTGCCGTAATCCGTAGCCTCCCTTACACCAAACCGGCCACGGTCGGCAGCCACAGCGAAATCTGGGGGACGAAGACCACCACGAAGAGGGTCAAAATGATCCCGATCATGAACGGCCACAGTTTCGCCACCACCGGTTCGATGCGCAGTCCCGCCACTTTGGAACCCACGAAGAGAACGTTGCCGACCGGCGGAGTAATCACCCCAACCGACAGGTTCATGACCACCATCGCCCCGAAATGCACCGGATCAACCCCGAGGTCAGTCACGATTGGGAGGAAGATGGGGACAAAAATCAGGATGGCCGGAGTCGGATCCATGAAGGTGCCGACGATGAGCAAAATCACCATGATGATAATCAAGATACCCGTCTTGGAGTCGGTGATTCCGAGGAGCAAGTCCGTGATCAGAGTGGGGATTCGCGCAAAAGCCATGACCCAGGACAGGCCGGAAGATACTGCCACAAGGAGCATCACCACGGAGGTGGTTTCGGTTGCGGTCACGAGAATCTTCGGAAGGTCTTTCACTTTCAAGTTCCGATAGATGAAGCCCAACACGAGACAGTAGACCACCGCGATAGCGGAGGACTCGGTGGCGGGGAACCCGCCCAAGATAATCCCGCCGATGACGAGGAAAATCATGAACAAGGAAGGCACCGCGCGCCACAGGGTCACCAAGGTCAGTTTCAAACCCGGGTGTTCCACTTCGCGCCGGACATTCTCCTTGCGGAACATGATGAGAGCCACCACGAGACAGGCCACCACCCAGAGCAGCCCCGGCCCAACTCCGGCCATGAACAACGCCGCAATCGAGGTCGAGGATACGAGGGAGTACACGATGAAGGTGTTGGACGGAGGGATGAGCATTCCCGAAGGCGCGGAGGCGATATTGACTGCCGCCGCGTAGGACTTGGAGTAGCCTTCCTTTTCCATGCGCGGCTGCATAATCGTCCCGATGGCGGAAGCGGCCGCAACCGCCGCTCCGGAGACAGCGCCGAACATGGCGTTGGCGACGATATTCGTTTGTGCCATCGAAGCGGGCATCCGTCCCACCAAGACTTTGGCGGCATCAATCAGTCTGGCAGCAATCCCGCCGGAGTTCATTAAGACGCCCGCCAAAATGAAGAACGGAATTGCCAGGAGCGAAAACGAGTTCACGCCGGTAAACATGCGCTGAGCAATGGACATGGCCGCCACATCGGGAGCCATGACGGCGATGGCCGCGATAACGGTCGGAACCCCGATGGCAATCGCGATGGGAACCGAGGAAGAGATGAGGGCGATGATTCCGATGAGGAGAATCAATCCGGCAACAGCGGTGGGTGTCATTTCTCGACCTCCTTCGTCGGGGCCGCGGCATCTACCAGTTCAGCCTCAGTTTCGAGCGCCTCTTCGGCGATTTCTTGGCCTTTCGCGGCTTCGAGTTCCGCTTCGGGGACGGGGAAAGCGCTCGTCTCGTGGCGGGAAATCTCTTTAATGTAGTTCAACGCAAACAGGCTGATGCACACTCCCGCAAGCGGGATTACCAGGTAGATTGACCCGATGTTCAATGGCAGAGCCGTCAAGTTTTGGGTCCAGGCGTTCAAGGCGGCTTTGAACCCGCCATAGACCAGCACGAAAAGTCCGAAGAACAGCCCGACAACGTGGGTCCAGATTCCGAAGAATCGCTCGCCTTTGTCGGGGAAACGACGCGCCAGCATCTCCACGGCCATGTGGCCACGAGACCCGTAGACCAGGGAGGCTCCCAGGAAAGAAAGCCACACGAACACGACTTTCGCAAGCTCTTCTGACCAGGTCACGGGGGAATTCAGCACGAGACGGGAGAAAACCTGCCAGACCGTGGTGAGGACGAGGATCGTAAACAGCGCTGCGCAGACCACCGCCAACGCTTTACAGAGACCATTTACCAGTAGTTTCATGATTGTCCTCCTGACTGGGTGGGACTGGGTGCGGTTGTGGCCGCCACGGGAGCAGGCGACTGGGTGGATGCGGGCGACTGGGTCGTCTCGGTCGCGGCCTTAGTGCCCGCCTCCAGTTCGTCAGCCACCGCGCGAATCTTGGCGTAGAGCTCCTTTTGGTAAGGCGTCACCACGAACTGGTCTTTAATAGGTTGGAGCGCATTAAAGAAAGCCTCGGAATCGACTTCATTAAACTCCGCACCGTGTTCTTTCGCGATTTCTTCGGATTCTTTCGTGTAATCAATCCAGAGTTTGGTATGGAAATCCATGGAATCATTCCACTTTTCAATCAATAGGTTGCGATCTTTTTCAGGCACGGCCCGAAACAGGTCGGCACGCAGAATCATGTAGTCCAAACCGATAAGGTGATTGGTGTAAGCATAATGATTCGCGACTTCCATGTGTTTAGCCGTGTTATACGAAACAGCATTGTTTTCTGCGCCATCTAAGACACCGGCCTGCAAGGCAGAATAAACCTCACCATAAGACAGCGGAGTGGCTGAACCACCCATGAGTTCAATCATCCGAATATGCATATCGGATTCTTGCACCCGAATTTTTAGCCCCTTCAAATCGGCGGGGGTCTTGATGACCCTATCGGTGGTATAGACATTGCGGGAGCCTTGAGTATATCCACCTAAAACGGTGATGTTGTCTCTTTTCTCCAACGATTCAAATAGTTTTCCGACAATCTCACGGTCTTTCAAAACCGCAATTTGTTGGTCAATCGAGGTAAAAGTGGTCGGCATGTCGAGAACTTGGAAATCTTTATTGACGTTTTCCAACTGGGTTCCCGAAACAATCGCCATTTCTATCGCCCCGGATTTCACCATTTGGAGAACTTCCTGTTGAGAGCCGAGCTGCTCATTAGGAAATATCTCTATTTGGTAGCGCCCTCCGGTGGCTTTCGAAAACTCTTTTCCGAAGAATTCCAAAGCCTTATAAGAAGGATGTTCCGTGGTCTGATTGAGCGCTACTTTGAGGTAGGTGACGGTGTCGGGTTTCCCCACACTGTCGAGTTTAATGCCCCCAAATCCGGCGCACCCTGACAGCATCAGGGTGGCCGCGACTATGAGGGGAAGGAATCTTTTCGTTTTCACGAGACCTCCGCCTTAGTGTGACGCCGCATCTTTGCGGCGTATCTCCAAACTGAATATGAAATTATTGACTAAATTGCTTTAGCCAAGGCGGAAAATTTCCCGCGGTTGTTCATCGGTGAGCCGGTGAATCCAGTGGCGCGCGCTCGACAGGGATAGGCGTCCTTCCCGCACGTAGCGAGCCAGGAAAGCCGCGTCCAAGCGCCGGTTCATGTCGTGGCGCGCCGGAATCGACAAGAAGGCCCGGGTGTCATCAATGAACCCAGATAGTCGCGAGAATCCCGCAACCTCGGAAGTCGCCGCATGGAAGCGCAGAATCGAGTCCGGCGCGTCAATAAACCACCACGGGGCTCCGATGTAGACTGCCGGATAGAACCCGGCCAGCGGCGCAATCTCTCGGGAGTATACGGTCTCATCCAAAGTGAAGAGCACCAGATGAAGGCGTTTATCGTTTCCGTATTTCTCCAGCAAGGGCCGCAGTGCCCGGGTAAACTCGGTGGCCACCGGAATGTCGTGACCGGTGTCTGGCCCGAAACGGTCAAAGGCCGCCGTGGAGTGGTTGCGGAACACTCCGGGATGAACCGTCATGACGAGACCGTCATCAATACTCATCCCCGCAAACCGCGTCAGCATTCCGGACTCAAAGGCATCGGCTTCTTCCGGACTCGGATCCCCGCCCACGCAGGCTCGATACAGCGCCGACATTTCCTCATCGTTCAAATCCAGGCTGCGCGGGTGGGAAACCCCGAAGTCGGCTGAAACCGCACCGCGTTCCACAAAGCGTGCCCGCGAGGCTCGCATGGCCTCGAGATAGCCTCGGAAATCATCCGGAGCCGCCCCGACCGAAGCAGTCAAAGCCGTGACTTTCTCCACGAACTCGGGCTTCCGCGCATTCACGTAGGCATCGGGCCGGAAGGTCGGCGCGACCCGCCCCTTGATGGCTCCGCTAACTGTCAACTCGGCCAGCTTCGCGTGCGAGTCCAGTGAATCCAGCGGGTCATCCGTGGTGGCCATGAAGGCAATCGGGAAGGAGTTAAACAGCTCGCGGGGACGAAAGTCCGGCTCCGCAAGCCGCGCCGCAATGCGGTCATAGATCTCATCGGCAGTCTCCGCGCTCGGCATCACATCCAGCCCGAACAGGGTCACGAACTCGTGGGTGAGCCAGTAGCCCGAGGCGGTTCCGTCAAGCAAATGCCAGTTCTCGCAGAAAATCCGCCACGCCCCGCGCGGGTCGGTTGTCGGCACCTTGCCGACCCCGATCCGCTCCAGGTCAATGCCGGCCGCGTTCAACATCCGGAACACATAGTGGTCGTAGCGCAAGAACAGGTCGGTGGCGTCCTGGAAAGCCGCATTATCCAGCAGCAAATCGGGGCTGACATGCCCGTGCGGCGAAATAATCGGCAGGTCCTTCACCGTCGCGTACAGTTCCTGTGCCACTTCGCGCGTCTGCGGGTCTGCCGGAAACAGCCGATCCGGATCCAGTGTCAAGGGCTCATTCATGATTTTCACCAACCTTAGCGCTGCACGCGAGCGGATCCGCCGCCGACGAGACGCTCGATTTCGGCCAGCGACGCCATCGAGGTGTCGCCGGGTGTGGTCATAGCGAGCGCGCCGTGGGCGGCGCCATATTCGACCGCGCGCGAGATGTCCCCAAACTCCATGAGCCCGTAAATGAGCCCCGAAGCGAAGGAGTCTCCCCCGCCGACGCGGTCGAGAATCTCGAGGCCATCGCGCTGGGTGGCTTGCACAAACCCTTGCTGACGATCCCAAGCGACCGCGCCCCAGTCGTTGACCGTGGCGGTGCGAACCTGGCGCATGGTCGTCCCGATGCACTGGAAGTTCGGGAATTTCTGGGAGGCAGTTTCAATCATCTTGCGGAAAGACTCGACTTCCAGATTATCAAGATTCTCGTTGGCACCCTCAATCTCGAAACCGAGAGAAGCCGTGAAGTCTTCTTCGTTTCCGATCATCACGTCAACGTACTGTGCCAAGTCACGGTTAACTTCTTGGCATTTAGCCTGACCACCAATGGCTTTCCACAAGGACGGACGGTAGTTGAGGTCGTAGGACACAATCGTCCCGTGACGTTTAGCGGCTTGCATTGCCGCGCGAGCCACGGCGGCAGTGTTTGCAGACAAAGCCGTGAAGATTCCGCCCGTGTGCAGCCAGCGCACCCCGAGATCTCCGAAGAGATGCTCCCAATCCACGTCTTCGGGCCGCATCTGGGACACGGCCGTGTTGCCGCGGTCGTTACAACCAACCGCCCCGCGAACCCCGAAGCCGCGTTCGGTGAAGTTGAGCCCGTTACGAACCGAGCGCCCGACCCCGTCGGAGTCCACCCACTTAATCAAGGAAGTATCCACGCCGCCTTGCAAGATACAGTCCTCAATCAAGAGCCCGACTTCATCACGAACCAGCGCGGTGACGATGGCGGCGCGGCGCCCAAAGGCGCGGCGCGACCCGCGAGCCACGTTATATTCGCCCCCACCTTCGGAGGCCTTGAATGCCCGGGCGGTGCGAATCCGCCCCTCGCCGGGGTCAAGTCGCAGCATGACCTCCCCGAGAGACACCACGTCATAGCGGCATTCCTCGGCGGGGCGAACCTTTAGTTCACTGGGAACTTTACTCATTGTCTAATCTCCTTTACTTTCTCCATGGCTTCTCGCGACAAGCGCGTAATTTCATCAAAGTTTCCTTCGGCAACCAACTTGCCGGACACCATCCAAGACCCGCCCACCGCTGGAATCATCGGCGCGGAGAGCCACTCGGCGAGGTTATCCAGATTAATCCCTCCGGTCGGCATGAACTTCACCTGGGGGAAGGGTCCCGCAAAGGCCTTCACGACCGGTAAGCCACCCAGAGGCACCGCGGGGAAGAACTTCACGACTTCGAGACCCCAGCCCCAAGACAGGACTTCCATAATGTCCGTGGGATTCGCAATCCCTGGCAGGAGGGGCACTTGCGCTTTGTCGGCGGCTTTGGCAATCTTCTTGGAAGTTCCGGGGGAAACCAGGAACTTCGCGCCTTCGGCAACCGCGGCCTCGGCCTGTTCCCGATTAATGACCGTCCCCGCACCAACCGTGATTTCAGGAACTTCACGGGCAATAGCGCCGATACAGCCCAGGGCCGCCTCGGTTCGCAGGGTCACCTCCGCGGACTTGATTCCTCCGGCGAGCAAAGCGCGGGCGGTCGGAACTGCGTCTTCCACGCGATCCAACACGACCACGGGAACGATCGGGTTTTCTTTGAGCAAGGGCATGGCGCTCGGAATATGCATTTTTCCTTCTTTCTTGACGGTCTAATAAATGGACGCAAGGTCTTCTAGGCCTCTTGGTGGGATTTCACGATGGCTTCCCACAGGCCGCTCAGGTAGACGGCTCCCAACGCACGGTCGTAGAGCGGGTATCCCGGACGACCGGTTTCACCCCAGATCATGCGCCCGTGGTCGGGGCGAATGTAAACGTCAGGGTTGGTTTCGTAGATGGCCTCCATAATGGCGTACATATCAAGGGAGCCAGTGGAAGACGGGTGCGGAGCCTCGTGGAACTTCTTGGGACCAAGGTATTTCACGTTGCGGACGTGGGCGGCGTTCATCAAGCCGCGTTTCCCAAACTCGCGGAAGATTGCGGGAACGTCATTGTCCGGATTGGAGCCCAAAGACCCGGCACAGATACAAAAACCGTTGAACTCCGAGTCATAGAGACCGGCAATCTTGTCCATATCGTCGCGCGACTTGTAGATGCGCGGCAACCCGAAGAGATCCCAGGCCGGATCGTCGGGGTGGCAAGCCATCTTGATGCCAACCTTTTCGGCGGTCGGAATGATGCCCTCGAGGAAGTACTGGTAGTTGTCGCGCATCTTGTCATGGTCAACGTCTTGGTAAAGTTTCATCACCTCATCAAGGTGCGCGAGGCGTTCGGGCTCCCAGCCGGGAAGGGTCAACCCGCCGGATTCCTTGGCGGTAATCTCCACAATATCCCGCGGGGTCATGCCCTCAATCTGGGCGTGGTCATAATACAGGCAGTTCGAACCGTCCTCGGTGACGTGGGAGAGCTCGGTGCGAAGCCAATCGAAAACCGGCATGAAGTTGTAGACAACGACCTTTACCCCGAACTTCGCTAGGTTCTCGAGGCTCTTATTGTAGGCATCGATATAGCCATCACGAGTGGGCAGGCCGAGTTTAATGTCTTCATGAACATTGACCGACTCGATGACTTCGCACTCGAGACCGGCATCGTTGACCCCACTCACAAGGTCACGAATCTCGTCTTCTTCCCAGACTTCCCCGGCGGCCTTGCCGGAAAGCACCCCCATGATCCCGGTCATCTCGGGAATCTGGCGGATATATTCGAGCGGAATCGGGTCGTAACCCTCCCCGTACCAGCGGAACGTCATTTTCATTTGTGGAACTCCTTGTCGACAGTGGCGCGGATTGCGCCGGGGGCGGACATCATTTCTTTATAAAAATCTGTGACCTTGGCTGCGAGCGGCGTTTCGGTCAAGTCAATCCCGAAAATGTCTTCGCGGGCCAAAAGCGGCGCGAGGCGCGCTTCTGCGTCATCGTTTTCACCAAGGGCGACTCCCTGGAAGTGGGCTTGGAGCTCCGGGCCGAGCGGGTCGGAAGAAATCTCCAGGGGCGCGCCGTTGTCGTCAAGGCCGGTCAAGTAGCGCAACCACAGCGCGAAAACGAAGGGGATTGCGTGGAGCGCGCCAAGGTCAAGCCCGCGCTCTCGGTATTTCTTCAAAGTCACGCCGAAACGAATCGGGAGCTTTTGAGAGGTGTCCATCGCGATCCGCGCCGGGTCGTCGGGAAGATAGCGGTTCGGGAAGCGCACCTCCAAAACTTCTTGCAAGAATTCCTCGGGCTTCACAATCCCGGGGTCAACCACGACCGGCATGGCCTCACGCTCACCAAGTTCACGAACCAAAGCCGCGAGCGCGGGGTCGCGCATCTCGGAGTCAATTGTCGGGAAGTGGAGCAAGCAGCCCGCAACCGCGAGAGCCGTATGCAGCGGGTTCAAACAGGTAGTTACCTTCATGTTTTCAAAGTCATCGCAAGTCTCCCGCGCGACCACGTCCACCCCGAGTCCCTCCCAGGCGGGTCTCTCGCCGGCGAATTTGTCTTCAATAATCAGGTATTCGGTCGGCTCCGTGTTCACAAACCCAGCCAGCGGAGTGCGCCTGGGGGTGGTCACTTCCATGTCGGTAAATCCGCGGGCCGCGAGGTCAGCAGCCACGGCGGGGCTCGGGCGCGGGGTAATCTTGTCAATCACCGTAATCGGGAAAGCCACATTGCCTTCATCCCCTACCCAGTCGGCAAATTCCCGGGGAACCGCGCCTTGCTCAAGCCACTTGCTGACAATCGTCAACACCGATTCGCGCAGCTTATCCCCGTTGTGAGAGAAATTATCGAAGCTCAAGAGGGTCAGGGGCGCGGGCTTACCAGAGTCACGAACCGCGTTAAACCGCTCCCACAGCAGACCCGCGGTGAGCAGCATCGCGTGAGCCGCGGCAGCTTCCTGACTTCCCGGGGCTTCCACCAAGCCCGACGTGACTTCCGGCTGCAGGTCGCCGGCGGAATCCGTGATGACATAGCCCTTTTCCGTAATGGTGAAACTCATCAAGGCCACGCCCGGGTTGCGGGCGACTTCCACCAGCCGGCGATAGTCCGCCTCGCGAGCCACCGCGAGGGCCTCACTAATCCCCGCCACGACCCGTTCTTCGCGAGTTCCGTCCGGATTCAAGGTCACCTTGAGGCTCATCAAGTCGTGGTCGCCGAGCTGGACATCCATATCGCCGGGGTCGCGCGGGGCGACGGCAACAATCGGCCAGTGCTCCCCGCGGGCAATCAGGTCATCCGCCACGCGAGCCACGTAGGCGCGAAACAGGTTTCCCGGCCCTACGTGTATCCACCGCGGATTCTCCCGACCCTCGGCCTGCATGGTGGCAACAGCAAATGCGGGGAGACGCAGGTTTTCAACACTTCCCAGTTCTTCGAGGCCTTTTAAGTTTAACTCCATTGTTTTCCTTCGTTTTCGGGGAATGAAAACTCATTCCCAAGGGCTTGGTTTTATTGTTTCGCAGGAGTCACCTCGAGCGGGAAAGTTGCCAAAAGTTGCCTTTTGTTGCCAGGCTTGCTGTCTGCCCGACGTTTGCCGCACGACACCACGACGCCGCACGACACCACGACGACACGCAGTGACGCGCGGCGAACGCCTTACACGGTCTGCCACGGCGGCGTCTCCGGCAGCAACTTGTTGTAAGCCTCAACCAAGCCGTCTTGGTATTCCCCGCGGAAGCTCCCCTCCAAGAAACGCGGCAAGCCGACTTCGCGGAATTCTTGCCAAGACGCGGCTTCTTCGCCGGGTCGAATCGGGAACCACAGCACGTCGTGGGAAAAGGCCGCCTTGCCGTCCCCAGGCGCATCCCCGAGGAGGAGAATCTTGTCCGGGTCGTATTTCCCGACCGCGGCCAACTCCAACTGTTCGGCTTTGGTTCCCATCTCTTGACCAGCAATGACCGAGACATACTGCTCGAGGTCGTGCTCGGCCCACTCGTGATGGAGCATCGCCAAGGAGGCTGCCGAAACGACCATGACATCGGCGCGTTCCTGGGCCGCGGACAGGGCCGCGGGAACCCCGGGGAAAGGCGCACAGTTATGCACCATCCAGGCCACGAGCTCGTTGACCGTCTCGCCCCACTGTAAAGCCCTCTCAAGTTCCGCGGAAGGATGGTCAGCCATTAATTGCTTCAAGCCGGCTTCACTAAGCGGCAACCCGGAAGTCACGAAGGCGTGGAGATCCCGCCCCTCGGGGAGCTTTATCTCGGAGGCCAAGACTTCTGGGCGTTGTTTCAAGAGGTCAAAGAGCAAATCCAACCCCGACCAGCGGTTGATCCCGCGATACTTCGAAAACAGGTTCATGAAGATTGCGGTTTCTCGGACCAACGTCGAAATCGCCTGGAGGTCAAAAGCCTTGATATAGGCCGGAGTGAAGCACTCGAAGTGTTTAATGTTCATCTGGTCAATGGCACAACCATCCGAATCCACCCCGATAAAGAACTCTTTAGTGGGCGTAAAACCCCGAAGTTTCTCGCGTAGTTCTTCCATAACTGACCTCAAATCCGGGTGTCGATCTTGCCACAGAACGCATCCACCGGCGATAAACCCTTGAACTCGCTCTTGCCCTCGAGTTTGTCCACGAGAGACTCCAAGGTGTCGGGTTTGTCGTCGTAGGTGTTGATATAGGTCTTCACCTGCGGGACGTCCACGAGCGCATAAGGTGTCGCGGTGGAAACATAAATCGTCGGGAGTTCAAAGACATACCAGGGAATATCCACCGTGCCCTTGGTGGCCGGCCACATGACGCGCTCCGTGGGTTGCATCATCCCGTCGATCTTGGAGATCAACAAGACGAGGTCATAGTTGTCGGTGAGGTTCGAAATCGGAGCCTTACCGGCATAGACGTTCTTGACGGCCTCGGCTTGTTCCTCGGGAGACATTTTAGAGAGCTTATCCAACAGCGACTCGTGACGATCCACCTCGTAACCGCGTTCCCGCAGTAGCTCCGCGACCCTATCGGCGGGATGTTTCGCCTCACCGCCCCCGCCGAAAGCCCTTGAGATGGGGTTTTGCGGACCCGAGACGCTAACCACCAGAATCCGGCGGCACTTCTCGGGGGAAATCGGGAGGTTTTTCGGCTGCTTGTTCTTCACCAAGGTGATGGCATCATTGGTGAGCGCGCTCGCCACCGCGAGGTTTTCCGGCAAACCAATCCGCCCCATAGCCTCTTCCTTCGAAGGCAAAATCTCCTCGCGTGGCGTCTTATGTAAGCCCAGCCGTGCCTTCAAGCCGAGAATTCTCTCGAGCGCATCTTGGAGCCGCTCGGCGCTGATACGCCCATCTTCGACCGCGGCCTTCATCCAGGCGAAGTCCTCGTCCGGGTCGTTGAAGAAGAGGAACAAGTCCACGCCGGCGGCAATCGCGGTCGGGAGGATGTCTCGCCGATTCATGGCGCCGGTCAAGCCCACCATGTGGGAGGCATCGGTCACCACGACCCCGTTGAAGCCGAGTTGGCCTCGCAAGAGATCTCCGACGAGTTCCTTCGACAAGGTGGCCGGCAAGAGATCATCATCAGTCATTCCCGGGTTGAATTTCTTCTGGTAGGCCGGCTGCATGATGTGGCCGATCATGATGGAAGGCAGCCCGTCTTCGATGAGCCCGGAATAGACCTTCCCGAAAGTCGCGTCCCATTCCTCGCAGGTGAGCGAGTTCACGGAGGCGGAGAGATGCTGGTCACGTTCATCAATCCCGTCTCCCGGGAAATGCTTGGCGGCGGGCATAATGCCTGATTCCATAATCCCGCGCATATAGGCCCTTGAGAGCGCCAAGACCCGATCCGGGTCATCGGCGAAGGCACGGTTGGACAGAATCGGGTTGCGCCAGTTGCGCATAATGTCCACGATCGGGGCAAACGACCAGTTACAGCCAATTGCCGCTGCCTCCACGCCGGAAACCCGCCCCATCTCGTAGGCATATTTTTCCCCGAGCTCACCGGGAGCTGCGCCGATTTTCACCTCAAAACCGACATAGGTTCCGTCGGTGCAGGCGCCGTTTCCGCCGGCTTCCGTGTTTGCCGCAATCAGCAAAGGAATCTTCGATTTCGTCTGCAGGATGTAGTTTTGGTCCCACACCTCCGCGGCCTTTCCCGGGTTGTAGCGGACCGCGCCGATATGGTACTTGTTCAAAACCTCGGTCAAATATTCCTCGGTTCGAGACGCGCCCATATTGACGAAGAGCTGGCCAACTTTTTCGTCCAGGGTCATTCCGGCAATGGTGTCACGTACCCATTTCTGGTCGGCAGCATCGAGGTTATAGGGTTTCGCTCCCAAATCGATCATGTTGTTTTCCTTTCCTAATTCTTTCTAAACATTCTTCCCGTTGCTCTGGTTGTCAGGTGCACTGTCGGGAATTTGCTGGTTCGCCTGGTCTGTCGTGGCATTACCGGAAGCGGAAACCGGAGTTTGCTGCGCTGCCACCTGGGCTCGACGCGACTCGAGTTCCACCACATTGACCTGCACAATCTTCTTCTTCAAAGGATAGAGGAACCACAGCGCCAAACCGACGAGGACAAAGCCCACTCCGGGAAGCAGATTAGCCAGCATATAGAGCTTGTCAAGCACCTCCGGGAGCTGCGCTGCTCCGGCTTTAGCCGCATCAGAGTCGTACCCAATCCAGTCCAGTGTCCACCCGGTGAGGCCACCGGCCAAAGCCTGGCCAAGTTTACGAGCCCAGGAGTACACCGAGTAAACTGTGGCATCATCTCGATACCCTGAAACGACTTCTTGGTAGTCGATTACGTCAGTAATGAAAGCCCAGACAAGGTAGTTAAAGATAGCAATACAGAAAGATCCTACGGCGTAGAAAACAATCCACAGCCAAGCGATTTTAATGTGGAGCACCCAGGCGATTATGAACACCGCACCGGCGGAAAGCATGGCCACGGTTGCGACCTCGGCTTTGCCCCACTTTTTAGCCATGATTGGAGCCAACACAATCAGGATTAGTGGAGGAACCAAACCGGCGAGCGCCCCTGCAGTTTGCAGCTTGCCATCGTTGAAGTAGCTCAGGAAAATATAGCCAACCATACCCAGGAGGAACAGGCTGCTCAACAGCAAGAGCAAGGCCGCCGCAATCAAACCGCCGAGAGCCCGGTTAGTCAAGACCGCCTTCAGCATTTCCCCAATGGAATGCTTCTCTTCTTGCTTTTTATCGGCAGGGTTATCGCCCTCGTGGACACGCTCCTGCACGTTAAAGTAGCAGACCAGGTAGCAAATAACTGCAGCAACGGAGCAGAAAACCGCACCCAAAGTCATTTTGGAACCATCGAGAATAGCCTGACCGGCCTCGTTTTTGCTGTAGACAATCATGGGCATAACCGCCATGATGAACATCTGCGCCAAGGCACCCCCGGTGGAACGGAAGACGGAAAGCTGAGAACGGTCGTCGGGGCTGGCGGAAATAACCGAAGCCATGGAACCGTAGGGAATGTTGATTGCTGTGTAGCAAATGGAGCCCCACAGGAAGTAGGTCGCACACATCCACACCAGTTTCGCGGTGTAGGAGCCGAAGTCCGCGACGAAGGACATATACATCAGGGAGGAGGCCACTGCCACGGGAATCATGATGTACTTAATCCAACGGCGAAATTTGTCCTTGCCAGATTTGACCGGCAGTTTATCCACAATGATGCCCATACCCACGTCGGTGAAGCCATCAACGATACGTGCCGCCAAGAGCAGGGTACCTACATGCGCGGGATTAATCCCCACCACGTTGGTATAGAACAGCATGAAGAACATTGACTGCAGGAGGAAGGTGAAGTCGTTGCCGAAGTCACCAAACATGTAGCCGATTTTGTCGCGCAACCCGAAGGGGCGCTTGACCGGCGCGGGTGCGGGGGAGGGAGTTGTATTCGCCATTGAGGTTCCTTTACGTTGATTTTAGGGGCCGGTTAGCTTCGCTGCCTTCCGGTGAAGTTGGATATATCTTCACACGCTCGCGGTGCCACCAGCGCAAGTTGCCATTAATTGCCAAGGGGAAGAGCGAGAACTGGTGTCATCAGGTTATGACAGGATTCTTTGCAAAAAGTAGCGGCAACTTTTGGCAACTTCGCCGCGCGGAGTCGGTTTTCTGGTTGCATTGGAGTAATCGGGCAAGGTTGCCCCTCCCCCTCGGCCCCGCAGGCCGTTAATGAAATCGATAACTCAGCAAGGAGCCAATATGCTAACAGTTCGCGAAACATCCTCCCGCAACGTCTTTGTCCTCGACGGCGTGTGGGACTTTAAGGTTGATGACCAGAACAGCGGTATTAATGACCGCTGGTTTACTGGGCCTTTACCCGATTCTCAGACTATGGCCGTGCCAGCATCCTTCAATGACGTTGTGACCTGCACGGAAGCCCGCGACCACGTCGGATATCTGTGGTACCAGCGCGAGGCGCGCGTTCCCCGCGGTCTCGGCGAGGATCGTCTGGTGTTGCGGTTCGGTTCCGCGACCCACTCCGCGATTGTGTGGGTAAACGATACCGAGGTTACCCGTCACGAAGGCGGCTACCTGCCTTTCGAGGTCGACATTACTGACGTGTCCGGCTCAGAAGGCGAGACTTTCCGCCTGACCGTTTGCGTCGACAACCGCCTGAGCTGGGAAACTATCCCCCCAGGCTACATGAAAAAGGACTCGACTGGACGCGAGCGCCAGTTCTACTACCACGACTTTTACAACTATGCCGGCATCCATCGTTCCGTGAAACTCTACACTCGTCCCGCTGACCACGTTGAGAATGTGACGGTCGTGACGGAGATTGAGGGCACGACTGGAATCGTGAACTACGAAGTCGTGGTGGCCGGCGGCGCGGATGTGAGCGTGCGCTTGCTCGACGCTAGCGGTCAGCAAGTTGCGGAGGCCAGCGGAGCGAAGGGGCGCCTTAGCGTCCCGAACGCGCATTTCTGGGCTCCGGGAGATGGCTACCTCTACACTCTGGAGATTCACGCGGGCGAGGACGTTTATCCCCAAACCGTTGGAATCCGGACGGTCGAGGTGCGCGGAACAGAGTTGCTGATTAACGGCAAACCCTTCTATTTCCGCGGCTACGGACGCCACGAAGACAATATTGTTCGCGGCAAGGCCCACGACAATGTCATGATGATCCACGACTTCGAGTTGATGAAGTGGCAGGGCGCGAACTCTTTCCGCACTTCCCACTATCCCTACGCCGAAGAAGTCATGGACTACGCGGACCGTGAAGGCTTCGTAGTGATTGATGAAACCTCCGCGGTGGGCTTGAACGTCGGAATTGGCGGCGGGATTGCCACGGCAGAAAACAAGTTGAAGACCTTCTCTCCCGAGACCTGTAACGAGCGCACCCAGGCGGCGCACCGGCGCGAGATTGAGAAGCTCATTGCGCGGGACAAGAACCACCCCTGCGTCGTGATTTGGTCGATTGCTAATGAACCGGAGTCATTTACTGAAGAGTCTCGCGAATACTTCGCTCCCCTTGCTGAAGCCGCCCGTAAAGCCGACCCGACCCGTCCGGTGGGCTATGTCAACGTGATGCTGGCTACTCCGGACAACGAAAAAATCACAGATCTCTTCGATGTGATTATGTTGAATCGTTACAACGGCTGGTATGTCCAGACCGGCAACCTTGCTGACGCCGAAGCCGCACTTCGGACCGAGATTGACGGCTGGTTGAAGAACTATCCTGGCAAGCCGATTATCTTCACGGAATACGGCCCGGACACGATGAACGGCAACGCCGACCTCTACCGTCGCCCCTGGTCCCAGGAATATCAGATTGATATGCTCGCGATGTTCCACAAAGTTTTTGACTCTTATCCGGAAGTCATCGGGGAACAGATGTGGAACTTTGCGGACTTCTCGACGGTCCCCGGGATTATGCGCGTTGGTGGCAACAAGAAGGGCATGTTCACCCGCGACCGCAACCCGAAGCCCGCGGCCTATGCGGTTCGGGAACGTTGGTTGAGAATGCGCGAGGAACTGGGGTTCTAAGCGAATCCGGTGACAGATAGTAGAGATTGCAATTCCGGCAACGAGAGACGGGAGGGGCTCATGGCACACCGCAAGCCAGTAACAATTTATGACCTCGCTAAAGATGTTGGGGTGGCCGCCTCCACCGTCTCTCGGGCCTTGTCTCGGCCCGACCGAGTCAGTGCCGACACGGCTGCGCGGATTTTTGCCGCGGCAGAGCGTCTGGGATATTCGCGGGTCGGGGCGACCTACAGCGAAGAAACCCACCTTTCCAACACGCTGGTTTTCGCGGTGGCAGACTTGGCGAACCCCATGTATGCCGATGTCGCCGCCGGATTCCAGCAAGCGGCCCAGGCCGCCGGTTACACGACCCTCATCATCAACACGGAAGAATCGGGTTCTTTGGAACAGCGCACGATTCAGCAAGTCGTGTCTCGGGTTGACGGGGTAGCGCTGGCGGCGTCTCGCCTGGATGCGGCTTCTATCAACAAGCTCGAGAAACAGCGGCCTTTAGTTTTGTTGAACCGCTACATGAAGGGTCACACCTGCGTCATTCCGGAAACCGAACGCGGGATTGCCCAGGTGTTTCGCTACCTGCGGGATTTAGGGCACCACGGGGTCATGTATATTTCCGGCCCGGAAATGTCTTGGGCAAACGCGATTCGCTGGCGAGTGGCCTCGGAATACGCCCCGAAATTTGGGTTGAACCTGTGGCGGACAGATTACGCCACCCCCGACTATTCGGCCGGAGTCTCCGCTTTCGGGACTTGGAAAGACACCGGAAAAACCACTGCGGTTTTGGCCTTCAACGACCTGATTGCGGCCGGTTTCTTGCGAGAAGCCCGCGCTCACCAGGTTCGCATCCCCGAAGACGTGTCGGTCGTCGGAATCGATAACTCGACTTTGGCAACCCTTATCTCACCGGAACTGTCCTCCATGACTTCAGCCTCCACCGCGATCGGTCGCCGCGGGGCGGAGTCCCTCATCTGGCAGGTCACGCATCGCTCCATTCGGGAACGCAAGCTCATGCGCGTCCCCATCGAATTCATCCCCCGCGCCTCCACCGGCCCCGCCCCGCAATCCTAGCCCCTCTCCTCGCGCCGACGCCCTAGCCCCCACCTTGCGTCGCGGTCGCGTCCCTCTCGCCACGTTTTCAGTGTCTCCGTTCCGGTCGGGCTTGCGTCGCGGACTCGTCTTTTGGTCGCGGAGCGCTCGGTACGTTTCTCAGTCGCATCGCACTTGGGTCGTTTCTTCTGCCGGTTCGGGCTTGCGTCGCGCGTGAGGGACGTTCGCGTAGGCAGCTCCGAAACCCACAAACCGGAAGTAAACGCGACGCAAGCCCGAACAATCACAACGACGATGTGCCAAACTGAATGGGACGCAAGCCTGAAGTGACAAGCGAGCCGAGAGGGACAGGCGAAGCAGATAAGACGGGAAAAGAATTCGGATAGGATGAGCGAAGAGAAGGGGGTGGAGATGAGTGAAATTAGGTCTACGGGAGATTTGGCTTTTCAGGGATTTCTTGAGTATCCCGAGATGCGCTTCCCGAGCGGGAAATTCTCGTTCTTGGCGGGGCCCAGCGGGAGCGGCAAAAGCACGTATCTGCGCTTGTTGAACCGCACCGCGCAGCCTTCCTCCGGAGAAATCTTCCTCGGAGAGGAGCCGATTTCGAGCTTCGAGGTCCTGGATTATCGCCGCCGGGTCTTGCTGGTTCCGCAAGAGGTTTACCTGAAAGAGGGAACCATCGCGGAGAACTTTCGACTGTTCTATCGTTCGCGCCGCGAGGCTTGTCCAGATGCGGACGCGATGCGCGCGGCTCTGGACTTGTGCCAGGCGGATTTCTCCCCCGAAGACGAAACCGCGACACTTTCTGGAGGGGAGTCCCAGCGGGTGTTTCTCGCGTTTTTTCTCTCGACCGGCCCCGAGGTTTTGCTCCTTGATGAGCTCACCGCAGCCCTTGATGAATCGACCTCTAAAACACTTCTCGAAAACCTCAAAACCCACGCGGCCACGAACGGAACCACCGTCATCTGCATCAGCCACAGCGAAGCCTTGGTTTCCGAATTTTCCGACTACACTGCACGGTTGACGGGGCGGTAGAAAATCGCGGGAAAGGAGGCTTCCCGTGAGTCTTGAAACCACCACCAGCCTCGGGTGGCAGGCCCTGCAGTTTTCACTGATATATGTCCTGTTGATTATCGTCATCGCGGTCATGAAAGCCTTCCGGATTGACAAGGCGAAGGTGCTTTTAGTCGCGAGCATCAAAATGACGGTGCAGCTCATTTTGGCGGGCATTTTGCTGACCTATATCTTCCAGTACCCCCATCCCGCCTTCACCGTGCTTTACCTCCTGGCGATGCTGGGCTTCGCGATTTACACCGTCTGGAAACGCAACCCGAACTTGAACCGCCGCTTTCACCTGGTGATTGCCGCTTCCATGAGCGTCTCGAGCATCTTCATCATCGTGTTCTTCATCGCCCTCGTGGTGCGCGAAAACGTGTTGAATCCGCAGTACGCCATCCCGCTTTACGGCATGGTGGTCGGGAACTCCATGACCGGGGTGACCTTGGGTTTGAAGACTTTCCAGGACGTCACTGCCGGCCAGACGAAGCGGATTAATGCGCTGCTGTGTTTTGGGGCGGGGCCGCGAGAAATCCTGTTTCCTTTCGTGAAGCAGTCCCTGGAAACCGCGATGGTGCCAACGATTAACTCCATGATTGGGATGGGGATTGTGTTCCTCCCGGGGATGATGACCGGCCAGATTCTTGCCGGGGCGCTGCCGATGACGGCGATTTTTTACCAGATCGCCATCATGATTGCGATTACGACCGTCGTGACCTGCGCCTGCTTCGGATCACTGTATTTTGGATTTCAAACCCTGTTTGACAAGGACACTCAGATTATTCGGTTGCCTTCCGTCGAGGCTGAAAGCTGACTTCCCGGGCACCAACTTCAGGGATTTTCGCGGTCGCATATCGGGAGTGTCCCCTGTAACTCGTGAATTTTCGGCACTGAGTGGCAATAGTGGCAGCAATGGCCAAATTTTCCTGAGTTACGTCCAATCTCCCGAGTAGCCTCCGACTCGATAACATAGAACTATGCGCTTTTTGAACGATCTCCAACCGACCTATGACCTCACCTATGACGACGTGTTCATGGTGCCGTCCCGCTCCAATATCGGCTCGCGGACCAGCGTGGACCTCAAAACCAGCGACGGCTCGGGGACCACGATTCCGATTGTGGTCGCGAATATGACCGCAGTCTCGGGAAAACGCATGGCCGAAACCGTGGCGCGTCGTGGCGGAATGGCGATTATTCCCCAAGACATTCCGGTCGATGTCGTCACCGAGACGGTCGCCGCCGTGAAGGAAAGCCATCTCATCTACGAGACTCCCGTCACGGTGAAACCGCATCACACCTGCGGGTATGCTCTGGATTTGCTTCCGAAGCGGGCGCACGGCGCGGCGGTGGTTTTTGATCCTGACACCGATAAGCCCCTGGGGCTGGTCCAGAAATCCGATCTCCAGGGAGTGGACCGCTACACCCAGGTTCGCGAGGTGATGAGTTCTGATTTGTTGCTCATCCGGGAGGGAACCGAACTTCGCCAGGGCTTCCATATTTTGAAAGACGCCAACCATCGGCTCGCTCCCGTCGTGGATGGTCAGGGGCACTTGCTGGGCGTGTTGACCCGCAAAGGAGCCGTTCGCTCCGCGATTTACGAGCCCGCAGTAGATTCCGGCGGGCGCTTGCGGATTGGGGCGGCTCTCGCGATGCATGACCACCCATCTGTCAAAGCCCAACAACTCGTGGAGGCCGGGGTGGACATTATTGTGATGGACACCGCCCACGGTCATCAAGACGGTATGTTGGCGGCGATAAGCGAGGTGCGTTCTGCCCTTCCCGCAGATTTCCCGATTGTGGCCGGGAATGTGGTTTCCGCCGCGGGAGTGCGGGATTTGGTGGAAGCCGGAGCCTCCATCGTGAAGGTCGGGGTCGGACCCGGCGCAATGTGTACGACCCGGATGCAGACCGGAGTGGGTCGCCCGCAGTTTTCCGCGGCTCTCGAATGCGCCGCGGCCGCCCGCGAGCTCGGTGCCTCAGTCTGGGCTGACGGCGGGGTGCGCCATCCGCGCGACGTGGCCTTGGCTCTGGCCGCGGGGGCCTCGAATGTCATGATTGGGTCCTGGTTCGCGGGCACTTTCGAGTCCCCCGGTGACCTGCAATATGACGGCAAGGGACGGCCTTTCAAGGAGTCTTTCGGGATGGCTTCGAAGCGCGCGGTGCAACAGCGCACCGAGGGGGACGACGCTTTTGACCGAGCCCGCAAGGAGCTTTTCGAGGAAGGGATTTCCCGGGCCAAGATGTTCTTGGATCCGGAGCGTCCCAGTGTCGAGGATTTGATTGATGAAATCATATCCGGAGTGCGTTCGGCTTTCACCTATGCCGGAGCAGGAACTATTCCGGAATTCCAGGAACGCGCTGTGGTGGGGATTCAGTCGGCCGCCGGCTATCGCGAAGGCGCCCCACTGGAACAGTCCTGGTAGAAGCGGAGCCACGGGGTCAGGCGGAGCCACGGGGTCAGACCTCTCTGCTTGCAACTTTGCTTCGCAAAGTTGCGCACCGCTTCCTTGGCCTCGGCAATGCTCGAGCAATCTCGGCATTGCGCTCGACCTTCGTCGCGGTGGCGTAACGAAGTGGAACCAGAATGGCCCGACCCACCGATTCCTCCCTGCGGGAGCTAGTTTTTGAAGGAGTGAATCGGGGCGGGGATGCGACCGCCACGGGCCGCAAAATCGGCGGAAGAAAACGGCGAGACCTGCATAATCGGAGCCCAGCCGAGCAGCCCCCCAAAATCTGCCACCTCGCCCACGCCCTTGCCGGGAACCGGAATCACCCTTACTGCCGTAGTTTTCCCGCCGGCAATCCCGATAGCCGCCTCGTCAGCAATCAGCCCGGTGATGGTCGCGGCGGGGGTGTCTCCCGGAATCGCAATCATGTCGAGGCCAACCGAGCAAATCGCTGTCATCGCCTCGAGTTTCGCGAGGCTAATCGAGCCGCGCTCTACTCCGTGAATCATGTTGATGTCTTCGGAAACCGGAATGAACGACCCCGACAAGCCCCCGACCATAGAGCACGCCATCAGCCCGCCTTTCTTTACGGCATCATTCAACAAGGCGAGAGCCGCGGTTGTCCCCGGTGCCCCCACTGACTCGATCCCCATCTCTTCCAAGATGGCCGCGACCGAATCCCCCACAGTAGAGGTCGGAGCGAGAGACAAATCCACAATCCCAAATCTGACCCCGAGCCGCTCGGCGACGGTTTTGCCCACCAACTGTCCCATACGGGTAATCTTGAAGGCCGACTTCTTGATGACCTCGGCGCATTCATCAAAGGGCCGTCCGCGCACTCCACGCAAGGCGCGTTCCACCACACCCGGTCCGGAAATCCCGACCGAAATCACCGCATCCGGTTGACTCACCCCGTGGAATGCCCCGGCCATAAACGGGTTGTCCCCCACCGCGTTGGCGAAAACCACAAGTTTCGCCGCCCCGATTCCGTCATCCGCGGCCGTGGCCTGAGCCGTTGCCACCACCTGTTCCCCCATGCGAGCCGCAGCCGACATGTTGATGCCGGTCCGGCTCGAGCCGATGTTGACCGAGGAACAGACAATATCTGTGGAGGCCAAAGCCTCGGGAATCGAGTCAATCAGAGCCTGGTCGGAACTGGTCGCGCCGGCTTCAACCAGCGCGGAGTATCCGCCAACAAAATCCACCCCGACGGTTTTTCCGGCCAGGTCCAAGGCCTTCGCGAAAGGCAAGGGATTGCCGGTATGACTTGCCGCCGCCACCAAGGAAATCGGCGTCACGGAAATTCGCTTGTTGATGACCGGAACCCCGAACTCTCCCGCGACTTCATCGGCCACCTCGACAAGCCGAGACGCCGCCGTCACGAGACGCTCCTCCACCCGCTCGCAGGCCACCTCCACGCGAGAATCGGCGCAGTCCAGCAGGGACAAACCCATCGTCACGGTACGAACGTCGAGATTGTCCTCGGCAATCATGCGGATGGTTTCGAGGATTTCTCCCTCGGTATCAAGACTCATTATTGGTTACCTCTTTACTCGATAGCACTTGTTGACGCGGGGCGGATTGGCGAAACTAAAACAGGGAAAACGGGCGCCCCGCAAACCGGCATAAACAGCGCAAAACCGGACCGGCGCGCACCGAACTACAGTTTATGCATAGCGTTAAACAGCTCTTCTGCCTGGACTTTAATGACAAGCCCCTGGGATTCCTCCACCGGAGTCATCGCTTCTTGAACGTCGTTCAAAGACACTGTGGCCTCGTCAAACTCGAGTTGCATAATCATCGTGAAATACTCATCCATCAAAGTCTGGGACACATTCGTGATATTCACGCCTCGATCTGCCAGCCCATTTGCCACTGCGGCGATAATTCCCGTGTGGTCAATTCCGGTTACCGTCATGATTGCTTTCATATCTCTTATTATGCCTTCAAAAATATTCCCGTCTGAAACTTTATTTCGCTGAGTGCTGAAAAGTTACCGGATTTCAAGTTTTCTCTTGCGAACTCACAAAAGTCGTGCGTTTAATGAAACTGTCTTTTAGACAAAACATCTCAGAAAGGAAAGACTCATGAAAACTCAGGAAATGCACGATCGTTTGCTCGCTAACCTGGTGGAACAAACCGGAAAGTCTGCGGAAGAACTGGTTCCCGGTTTACACAAGGCTGGCGTAGAGGCTCACGCAGCGGGAGACGGCGCGGTAAATGAAGTTCGCGAGACTTTCTTTGCTGAGGTGGCCTCTACCCTCGGGGTTCCCGTCGAGTCGATCTCCAAGTTTGCCGATGATTTGAAGGATGATTGGCCTGCCGCTAAGGCCAATATCGCCAAAGAAACCGGTAAGTCCGAAGACGAGGTGCGCGGCGTTTTGCACGAGGTCGGCAACAAGCACATGGATGCCTATAAGGAAGCCGTCGCGAAGAACCACGAGGGCTTCGTGGTGCGCGCCGCCAAGGAGCTCGGCTTCGACCGCGCTGTGATCGAAAACGCCTTCATTTTTGACTAAACTTCAACTCAATTTCAACAAAAGGAAACGAAATATACCATCCCAGAAAGGATAAACATGACGAAGATTGGTGTCTTTGTAGGCAGCCTGCGGAAAGATTCTTGGAACCGTAAAGTTGCCAATGAACTGGTGAGCTTGCTCCCCGAAGGATATGAAACGGAATTCTTTGAGATTGGCAATCTCCCGCTCTACAACGAGGATTGGGACCAGTCAGGTTCCGTTCCCGAGGTGGTTCAGGACTTCCGTAAGGCGGTGGCCGGAGTTGACGCCTTCATTTGGACTACCCCCGAATACAATCGAGGAGTACCGGGCGTTTTGAAGAACGCCATTGACGTGGCCTCCAAGCCGATGCAGGACGCGGTTTTCGCCGGAAAACCCTCTCTGATTGCTTCCGCTTCGACGGGATCAATGGGCGGTTTCGGGTCTAACCACCATCTGCGCCAGACCTTGGTATTCGTGAATTCCCCCGTAGTAGCCCAGCCGGAAATCTACTTGAGCTTCATCGACAAGGCCTACGACGAGAGCGGGAAGATGAAGGCCGGCACTCGTGATTTCCTGGCGAAGGGAATTGAGGCCTTTACGAAGCTGATTGGACACTATCAGGTATAAGAGCCGGTTTTCTCTGATTTTTGGCTCACTGCTAGTGTTGGGGTGGAGTGATTGAATGCGGCGCTCCACCCCAGCATTTTGCCCTATTATTAAATGCCAGCAACTCACCTCTAAGGAATAATCAGTCTCATGGGGACAGCTTTCGTAATAACCCTTTCACAGGCCATCGTGTTGTTTTTGGCAACAAACATTGATCATCTTGTCCTCTTAACCTTGTGGTTTGTGCGCGGGCGGGGGCGCTCCGGTTCTACCGCGCGGATTTTTGCCGGACAGTACCTTGGTTTCGGATCCATTTTGGCAGTGACGGCTGTCCTCGGGATTACCTCGGGTTTCATCATTCCCGAGGAGCATTTGCGTTGGCTCGGGTTATTGCCTTTGTTGATTGGCCTGAAAGCCGGATTCGATGAAATTCGCGAGCGCGTTCCGGCTCGCCGGGCTGCCGACGGCACGGGCGAGGACGACGATGACGCGGAGAAACTTGCCGGCAAACCCCTGAGTATCTTGTCCGTCGCGGCGGTCACTATTGCAAACGGAGGGGACGAAATTGGGGTTTATATTCCGGTCTTCGCGATTTCTGAACCGTGGCAAATCGGGGTCTACGTAGTAGTTTTCCTCTTGCTGGCTGGCGTCTTGCTGACACTCGCGAAGCTCATCACCGACCGCGCTGGTGTGGGAGAGCTCCTCGAACGTCTCGAGGCGATCCTTTTCCCCGGTGTCCTCATTTTCCTCGGAATTCTTATCCTTGCCGACATCCTGTAGCGATAATTCTCCAAGCGAATCTCAGGGCTTTGACGCGGGTTCGACCTTCGCAATCACGTCCAGGAATCCGCGCATCTTTTCGTCGCGAGCCTCGGAGCGCTGCTGGAAGGAGGCTGTGTCGGTTCCGAAAGTGGCGTCGATTTCATCCAGGATTTCATCAAGGCGGCTCATATCTGGAACGCCCGCCGGCATGGTCTTATCCCAGCCTCCAGCAATCCCCTTGATGAGTTTCCGGGCACCCTCAGGCCCACCGCCGAGCCGGTTGGCCTCCAAGGGGCCGACTGCCGCATAGCGCAACCCGAGGGAGTTGCGGATAATCCGGTCGAGGTTCTCCACGTCGATCACCCCTTGTTGCAAGAGATAGAACGCCTCCCACATGATGACTTTTTGGATGCGGTTCCCGACGAATCCGAAGATTTCCTTATTAAGTTTGGATGGGTCAAAGCCGATTTCGCGGTAGATTCCCATCGCTGCGTCCACGATTTTCGGGTCGGTGTCGGGGCTCGGGACAATCTCGAGGACAGGCATGATTGCCGGTGGGGTAAAGGGGTGTCCGATAATGATGCGGTTCGCGGCGGGGTTACCCTCCGCGATTTTCGACGGCAAGATGGCCGAGGAAGAAGACGCGAGAATGACACCTTCAGAGGTGGCCGCGCCGAGTCCCGCAAAGGTCTCGTGTTTCCATTCTAGATTTTCCGGCCCAGCCTCTTGAACAAAATCAACGCCTTGCGCGGCAGCCTCGAGGTCGGAAAAATACTCGCCTTTCTCCCCAAAACGGTCTTTTACCTGGGACTCAAGCTCAGGGCGGACGTCCAAGACACGGACCTGCCAACCGTGTTCCACAAAGCGCTCGGCAAAAGACATTCCAATCAGTCCGCCGCCAACTATCAATGCTGTTTTCATGTTTTCTCCCCTGGGATTCTTTTTAGGTGTTGTTCTTACGGGTCACCACTGTCCCCGCTTTCACCTTAGTCCGCCATCGCTCGGCCTTGGTTCCGAAACGACAGTTAGCATTAGGAACACTAGGAATAGTTTCTTGTGCAGGGGCGTCCTAGGTGACCACTTTGACTTCACTATCTTCCGACCCATTTTCAAAGCAGCAGGTCAAGGCGATTTGCTTGTCGGAGGCTCTCCTACTAAATTCACGAAAGTGCCCCCAGGGTGAGGCTGTGGTTTCCCCGGATTCTCCTGTGACCTAAAACCGCTCTACTCGCCGCGCCCCGCAACCAGATCACTAACTATCGCTAGTGGCGCGAGTACGGCGAAATATCGATATTTACGCACATTTAACACCTGACATGGATTTTTTAGCGGCGTTTACTCCTCTACCGGCTCTTCGAGAACCTAAGATAGGAGGGGAAACTCACAGCCGTATTTTAGGAGAGTATTGATGAATGAGATGAACTCAAGCCCCAGTAATCCCGAGAACCCAACGCAGGGACAGTATTCCTCCGGGACACCTTTCGGACAGCCGAGCCAACCTAGTTTTGGCCAGCCGAGCTTTGGTCTGCCCGAATCTTCCTCTTCCGGTACATTCGGGCAGACTGGACAGTTCGGTCAACAAAACCAACCCGGTCAGCCAAACCCGAGCCAGCCCTACTTCGGCCAGCCGGATCAGCCGATTCAACCCGCGGGCTATCCTCCTTACGGCTACCAACAGCCAAATGCGAACCCGCCGGGAGCCACCATGGCGATTGTGGGATTTATCCTTTCGATTGTGGCTTCGCTGGTGGGCCTGATTATCAGCATTGTGGCCCTGGTTCAGCTCAACCGCGCCGGCGCCACGAAGAATCGTGGCTTTGCAATCGCTGGCATCATCATCGGAGCCATCCTCACTATCATCAGCACCATCTGGACGATATCCATGATTGGCATTTTTATCGCGGCTCTCGAATATTCAGGCAACCAGACTTGGGATGAATCAGGCCCCTTCCCCACCGAAGAATTCGAATACTTCGATGACAATGAGGACGGAGAAGATCCCACCGCTGCTGGAGAGTACGGCCCTGTGCCGATGCTCGATACCGCCATGCTTCTAGGGAATGCCTATGCAGCGTAAAACCCGCCCGTGCGATGGAGCCTGACGGCAACCGCGATTGCGGCTGCGAGATAATTAATCCCTTAGCGAAGCGAATTGCGCTTCGCTAGCTCTACCGATTTGCAAAGCCTGCTTGACAGATAATGTCAAGCAGGCTATTCTTTTTATGTAAAGTTTACTTAGCAAAGGGGTTTTATGAAAACCGAGATTCCTCGCCTGCGAAAGGAGCGCAAGCTCTCCCAGGGAGAACTTGCTGAAGCCGTAGGAGTCACTCGGCAAACCATCACTTCCGTCGAAACCGGAAAGTACGTAGCCTCGCTGCAGCTGGCCTATAAAATTTCACACTTTTTCAATCTCAGCATCGAAGATGTCTTCGATTTTTCAGACTTGGAGGAAACACAATGAACCAACTTGAGGAATACCGCATAGAGCTAAAGAAACGTCAAGGTCTGACATTGTTTTTCATCATCGGAGGAATGCTGCTCGCAACGGTGGGCAACAACTTCTTGCGCTCACAAATGCCAGACGCGCCAATAGTCAATATCATCACTGTTGCCGCCATCATTTTTGAGTTAATTTGCCTTGCCTATCTGAGTTCCAATATGGACAAGATGCGAAACGAAGAAAAATTGAAGAAGGCTTATATCGCCGAACACGATGAGCGCGAAGCCGCCATTCGCGCCAAATCCGGCAGGCCGGTTGTCACCGTGCTCGCCATGGCGCTCGTGGGCGCGTCGCTCATTGTGGGAGGCTTTAGTATCCCCGCCTTTATTGCCTTGCAGCTGGCAGCCGCTTTCCAGCTCCTGGCTGCCTTTGCGCTCACCGGCTACTGGAGTCACAAACTTTAAAAACCAGGGCTGCCTGAACTCGTGAGTTCAGGCAGCCCGTGAGTTTGTCTAGATTAGTTGTCTTTGCCGCCGAAAGCGTCTTTCAATCCGTCCACAGCACCCTTGACTTTCGCTCCGAGATCCTCCGCCACGTCCGTCACGGCCTCTCGGGCGTTGTCAAGCTTCTCCCCAAGCTGGTTAGCAGTCTCTTTAGCCTGGCCACTGGCTTGGTCGTGGACTCCTTCAGATTGCAAATCCCGATCCCCGGTCACGTCTCCCGCCATCTCTTTGGCTTTGCCACCAAATTCCTCGGCCTTGTTCTTAATCGTTTCGTCCATAGCCATTTGCATGTCCTTTCGTAATTCTCTGGGCTGAGTTGAGGCTTCTTTCCACCAGTGGGGGGTTTCCCGACGAGGCCGTTGCCCGTCAAGGTGGTCTCCATCCGGCAGAGACAGCCACAGTTTCAGTCTAGCTTTTATCTAGGGATTTCTCAGGAGGAACGTCTTTTTTGAGAGTCGCTCTTTTTTACCAATGGGGACGGGCCAAAATGGTAAAAAACGCGCCGACAGACACCCCTCCGCGAGGGTTATAGTCCCGATTGATTACGTAACTCAGGAAAAATCGGGCCTCACTGCCATATATGCCACTCATGGCCAAATTCTCCTGAGTTACATAAACCAACTTGGGTATGAACCCTGGATTACCCGCTCGGCATCATTCAGAAGTCGGCCAGTATTTGTCCCAGCCGCCGGCAGCGCGGGCGTCTTTGCCGGCCTGGACAATCAGTCCGTGCAGTTCAGCGAGTTCCGCGACGGTAAAACCTTCCGCGCGGATTCGCCCGTCGAGGGCCTTTCGGGCGGCAGGGTAGGTGCGAAACTCGCCCCAACCCGCGGCTGCAAGCAAGCGCCGTCCGTAGGCGTCGTAAATGAACACCGGTCTTCGGTAAGCATAAAGCATGATGTCATCGGCAGTTTCCTCCCCCACTCCGCGAACCTCCAAGAGGGAGCGACGCAGTTCCGCGTCGGTAAGTTCGGTCGCCCGCGCGTCGATTTCCAAAAACCACTCAGTAATCGCCAATAGATAAGCGGTTTTCACTCGCCAATAGCCCGCCGTGCGGATGGCCTCTCCTATTTCCTCGGGATCCGCATCAGCAAGGCGTGTCGGTTCCAACAGCCCGAGCCCTTTGAGGTTCGCTATCGCTTTCTCAACACTTGTCCACGTCGTGTTTTGCGTCAAAACCGCCCCGACCAGAATCTCAAAACGTGTCTCCGCCGGCCACCATTTCCCCGGGTCCTTGACCTTACACCGCAAAATCGCCAGAATCTCCCGCATTGTCACTCGCTCCATACTGCCCTCCTGGAGACATTATCCCAAAAACTTGTCTGCCCGATTGCCCTAGGCAGATCTGGTGTCTGCTTCCGATGAGCGAAACCTGCCGCTTATCCCGGAATCCCTACCGCTTAGTCAAATCTTTTTGTCAAGACACCGGCTTGGGGTCTTTACTTAAAACGACCCCCCGAAAGGAAACAGCGATGAAACTCACGCTCACGATTGACCCAACTGTAACGGAAACAACCGTGACGATAATCGCACCCAAGGTTAATTCGGAAGTTCGTGCCATCCAGGCACTCGAGACAGACTCACTTGGTCGTATCATCGGAACACGAGGAAGCGACGCCACCGTCCTTGACGTGCGCAAGGTACTCGCGTTTTTCACCAAAAACAAGGCAGTTTATGCCCGTACGGCTAACGGTGATTGGCGCATCAAACAGCGCATGTACGAGCTAGAGAGTTCCCTCGCTGCTTCTGATTTTGCGCGGATTTCACAGTCGGAAATCGTCAATATCTCTGCCATCGAAAATCTCGATCTCTCCCTTACCGGAACCATCACCGTACATCTCAAAGACGGCAGCAAGTTTTTCGTCGCTCGCCGGCACCTGTCAACTTTCAAGAAAAAACTCGGATTTTAGGAGGAACCCAAAATGAAAACCAAAGAAGTTATCGGCATGGCTCTTTTGGGCGCTTGCGTTGGAGTCGCCATTGGAACAACCATAGAGCTCGTTTTCTCATTTACTTTCGCTGGCACGTCTTTTTCTCCCGGCACACCCGAATTCCTCAACGGGTTCACAAATTCGAACCTGGCTGTTTTTGTTGAACGAGTCGTCTATGCCCTTTATGGCATTATTTGCTCTTTTGCTGGACTGCTTTACCGTGACGAGCATCGCCCTCTGGCACTCAGCGCCGCGATGCATTTCGGAGTTGTAATCCTCTGTGGCATAGCTGCGGGAAGTTATCTGAAATGGTGGAGCTCCGGATGGGGCATGCTCGGGGTTATTGTCTCAATCGTGGTGACTTACTTGATTATTTGGCTGGTAACGTGGCTATTCACCAAAGGGGAAGTAGCCAGGATGAACGAGAAATTGCAATAGCAATCACCAACATTCAATTCACTCAAGGGGTCAAGAACAATGACAGCAAATATGAATAAACCTACCGGGAAACCCGCGAAGGCTGCTAGCAAGATAAAGAGAACGCTTCTCACGGTTGGCATCATGGTCGCAATACTCGCGACAAGCATTTGCGGCATACGAATCTACAACAGCCACAAATACTCGGCTCCCTCAGAGTCAAGTTTTCCTCGATACTATGCCGATCCAGCAGATCTTTCTCTATATCCGAAAAATCTGGACGGTATCACCGTCAGCGAGGTACACCACGGCACCGCTCAGGGCTTTCATCTCGTTTCCAATCAGGATTCTCTCAAAGCAAAAAGACGGGGAATCATAATCACCTACGGAGGCTCCGAGGGAACTCCCGGATACGAGAATGCTGTTCAATTTACCCAAAATGGTTACGAAGTATTGGCATTGTTCATGTTTGGACAACCGAATCAACCCCAGACTCTCAGTAGAATCCCGCTGGAGCAATTTGAAGATGCGCTGGAATATATAAACGAAAAAACCACAAGCACTTCCCCAATCACAGTGGTAGCCGCTTCAAAAGGTGCCGAGTATGCCTTGAATCTCGCCACAAAATACCCCCAAATCAGCAATCTTATTCTGATTTCTCCTTCGGCCTACACCTTTGCGGGTCTCGACTTCGAAGAATACGGGTCGTCATGGACTTATCAAGGCCACGAACTTCCATTTATAGACATAAAACGTAGTTCTTTGCCAGTGTTCTTGCGCGATGTGATTACGCCATTACTGGCGCATTCTCCCATCACGTACAAAAACATCTACAACTCAGCCGTGGCAAGCGACCAAGAAATTGCGACCAAAACGATTTCTATAAAGGATACAGAGGCCAGAATTCTCATCCTGGCAGGTGAGGACGACTGCATGTGGGACAGTCCAGCAATGGCCAAAGCTATTCAGGCAGAGCGACCAGCAAACGTTACGGTACAGGTTTATACTGATGCCGGGCATTTGCTAACCGGCAGGAGCTATATCAACGCAGGCGACACGGTTGTGTGCGTAGGCGGTAGGGTACAGGCGAATCACAGAGCCTTTATTGAAAGCAACGAACTAATTCTGAAAACTCTTGAACAGTGGCACCGAAGAAGCTAGCGTGCATTAGTCATTAATATACATACTTAATCACAACGTAATACAGTTGCAATACATTCCAATAATCCAGACAACGAGTTTGATGACCTCCCCAGATACCTTGAAAGAGGATTTATCCGGTTATTTGGAGTAGGCACATTGACAAGAAAAACCGCCTGGTTTATCTGATTGAAGAGCGGTTCGGATCAGATGGTTTTCGCGCAAATACCAGTCAATCCCCTCATCGGCCACACTCGGAGCCACGTCATCAGCCGCGGCTTTCACCTCGTCGCGCCCATTTCCCATCGCCACACCCCAACCTACCGCGCGCAGCATCTCAATATCGTTATGACCATCCCCGAACGCCATAGCCTGCTCCGGCTCTAACCCCAGCGCCGCAAGTATCGCCTTCACACCCAGGTCTTTTCCACTCGTTGCAGGAATAATGTCAACCGCGCGTTCCCACCACGCCATGATTTTCACGCCCGCGGCTCCACGAGTCAGGTCCGCATACTCCGGTTCTTGGGCAGCACACATGAGCTGGAAAACCGGCTCGCTTTCCACTATCCCTTGAAAATCCGCAGAAATCGGCACGTCAAAACCTCCGAAAGCGAAATAGGTATCCAAATCTGGTTCGCTCCCATTAGCGACCATCTGGTTAGTCGTGGCGGCGCAAATCGGTTTCCCCAGGTTGGTAGCGTTTTCAATCACCCTCCGCGCATCTGCAGGCCGAATCGGCTGGGAAAACAGCACCTCGCCGTTTCTATCGAAACAATACGAACCGTTGAAAGTCAGAAACGCCTCAAATGGAATCTCGGAAAAACTAGATTTGATGGACGGATTCCGCCCATGAGACTATCTTAATTATCTAACAATGGAGAACTGGAAAGAGAGCACCATGCCGGACATCAAAAATCTGCAAGAACTGCACGCCCGCAATGGCGCCCCTACCAACAAGGACTGGTGGCCGGAGAGGTTGAACCTGACGATCCTGGCCAAAAACCCGCGGGTCATCAATCCGCAAGATGATGATTTCGATTACAAAGCAGCCTTCGAGTCCCTCGACCTCGAGGCTCTAAAGGCAGATATCAAAGACGTTTTGCTGGACTCCCAGGACTGGTACCCCTCCGATTTCGGCAACTATGGACCGGCAGCAATCCGCATGGTCTGGCACTCGGCGGGCTGGTTTTCCTGGCAGTTCTGAGGTGGCAAAACCAGAGAAATCTGGTTGGCAAAACGGTGAGCTGCAACTAGAAATCTTGTGTTTACTCGGTTACAAGCCATTTTCCCGCTCGAGCACTCCCCTCTCGAAGCAGTTTGCCATCATTCTTCAGTCCAGCGACCAGCCTTTCGGCACTTCTCTTTGAGCAGCCGAGGTAATCAACCAGTTGGTTGATGTTGGCCTGCGGGTTTGCCTTGAAGAAGGCTAGGGCCTTGGCATTCATCACGTCGCGTTCGCTGGCAGGCTTGGCGAAGGGAAGAATCGAATCCCTAATCGTTTCGAGCATGAATTCGACGAATACCTGGCTGGTGCCGGTCTTTCCAGATTTGGCAAGAGCCAGGTAATAGCTCGCCTGACGTTGCCTGATTGTGCTCTCGATGGGCAGCCAGGCCAGAACCGGCCTCCATCTGGAAAGCAGAAGAGTGTGCCAGAGTCGACCGATTCTGCCGTTCCCGTCCGAGAACGGGTGGCAAAACTCGAACTCAAAATGAAAAATGCAGGAGGCAATAAGGGGGTGCATTGTGGTCGCCGCAATCCACGCGAAGATGTCGGCCATTACTTCGGGAACATAATCGGCCGGAGTTCCCGCGTGAATCAAGGTATCCCCCTCGAACACCCCCACGTTTCCAGATCTAAAGCGCCCTGCATCAGCAGTGAGGCCCTCCATCATGACACCGTGCGTCCGCAGGAGGTCTTCCGGGGAGTACGGGTTGAGTTCAGGAATGAGGTCATAGGCGCGCTTCGCGTTTTCAACCTCACGGATATCATTGGCATCACCGAGAACTCGCTTTCCGTCGATGATCGCGCTAACGGCTTGTTCATCGAGTTTGTTACCCTCAATCAGAAGCGACGAGTGAATCGTCTTGATTCTGAGTTCCCGGTGGAGCGTGGGGCTTTTAGACAAAGGCATCTCGGGAGAGACCATCCCCACCAGCTCCGCAATCTCCATGCTCAGCGAGTCGATTCGGTCGTTACGTTTGAACGGCGGTTGGTAGTTCACAAACACCCCCTCTTTTACCGCCAATATTTTACCGCCATTGGCGGTAAAATCCAATCATTCACTGCGCGTTTTCAAGTTTCCCCACCCGAATCATAAGGTGAGATTGAAAACTTACCGGCAACAGCTCAGCCGGAGACCCAGTGTTAGCGTTTAGTCCCGTCTTCGGGTTTCGTCATTCCGAATACGATGCCCAGGCAAACACCGACAGCCATCCCCGCGATAACATAGTTGCAGCTAGTGCGCCGTGAGGGCCGAACAAACTGTTGAAAGGAAAACATGAAAACCCCAACGATTTTGGCAACTTCTGGTGGATATGTCCCGGGAACCCGGGTCCGCGCCGAGTTTGGGCCGCTCGTGAAATACGCCCTTGAACTTGCCGGAGCGGGAGGAACCGGGCGCACGCCGAAGTTGGGTTATCTCGCAACGGCTTGTGGTGACCAGCTCTCCCAGATCGCCGAGCGCGAGGATGCTGGGCGGCTCGCCGGGATTGAGGTCAATCCCCTGCGACTGTTCGTCATGCCAAATGTCGAGGATATTGAGGGTTTCTTGATGGAGCAAGATGCCATCTGGGTCGACGGCGGATCAGTCGAGAATCTCTTGGCGGTGTGGCGGGTGCACGGGTTGGACGCCATCTTTCGCCGCGTGTGGGAGGCCGGGGTGGTTTTGGCCGGCGTTTCCGCGGGATCAATCTGTTGGCACCGCGGGGGAACCACCGATTCTTTCGGACCAACCTTGCGTCCGGTGACCGATGGGCTGGGATTGATCCCTTATGACAACGGGGTCCACTACGACGCCGAGGAACAGCGCCGCCCGCTGGTGCACCGGCTGGTCACTGAGGGGACGCTTGGGCGCACGTATTGCACGGATAACGGCGTCGGGCTGGTCTACCGCGGCAGCGAGCTGGCCGAATGCGTTGCGGAAGTGCCGGAGCGCTCGGCTTACGTGGTCGAAAACGTGGGCGGCGAGGCTGTCGAAGAGGCGCTCCCCACCCGACTGTTGCAGTAGCCAACCCCACACGGTGCTATAAGCGACAGGGCAAAGACCGTGCGACGGGTCAGTCTTGCGCCAAGAAGACCGCACCGAGCTGAAACTCTCGCCCTTCTCAGCGGATGGGCGCGACCTCAAAGAGGCCACCGAGGAGCTGATTCACGCCCTCGAGCACGACTCGAATCTGCGCCACCCACGATCTTTCGGCTTTATTCCGGGGCCGGCCCAGTCGGTGAGCTGGCTTGGGGACATGATTGCGATGGCCTACAACCCGCATGTGGGCGGGTGGTATCTCTCGCCGGGCGCAAGCTCCACCGAGAAGCAGGCCATCCAGTGGGCTTTGGAGGCGACCGGTCTCGACGCGAATCCGCATCCGGCCGGGCTCATAGTTTCCGGCGGTTCCATGGGCGAACTCACCGCGCTGACCGCGGCCCGCGACGCGAAAGTTACGCTCGCGGATCTTCCGAAGGCGGTCGTTTACCTCACCAGCCAGACACATTCTTCGGTGCGTAAAGCGCTGCATATTGCCGGGATTCAAAGCGAAAATATGCACGTCGTGGCCCACGATTAGGCTTCCGGATGGTTCCCGCGGCGTTATCGGAAGCCATCGCAACCGACCGCGCGAGCGGGAAAATCCCCGTCGCAGTCGTCGGCACTTGCGGCACCACCAACACCGGGTCTGTTGACCCCCTCGATGCGCTGGCCGACATCTGCGAAGCCGAAAACCTGTGGTTCCACGTCGATGGCGCTTACGGCGGATCAGTCGTTTTGTCGGACCGCGCCGAGGTGGCGCGCGGCATCGAGCGGGCGGATTCGATTGTGTGGGACGGCCATAAGTGGCTCTATCAGATTTACGGCTGCGCGTTGGTGCTTGTCAAAGATGTGCGCACGCTACTCGCGGCTTACAGTGCGGGCGGGGAATACCTCCAGGACGTCGCCGGGCTCGGCCAGGATCCCGAGTGGTGGGACATGGGCCCGGAGCTCACCCGTCCAGCGCGCGGACCGCCGCTGTGGCTCACCTTGCAGGTAGCGGGCACAAAAGCGATGCGCGAGATGGTCAGTAAGTCGATTCGGATTGCGGAGCGCTTTGAACAGCTCGTGCGCGAGTCGTCTTTCCTGGAGGTGGTCACTCCGGCGAGCCTCGCGATTGTGACTTTCTCGGTAAAGGCCGATAATCCGGAGGAGGCTGCGCGGCGAAACCTCGCCTTGTCGGAGTACCTCAGGGTAAACAACATCGCCGGTATCTTCTCGACCGAACTCGAGGGGCGCAATGTCCTGCTCCTTTGCACTATCAGCCCCGACGAATATGTCGAGGACTTCAACGTGCTGATGCGCCAGGTCGAGGACACCGCGAAGACCCTCGGTTTCTAGGGGTGCAGGCCAGGTACATCGACAGGTTAGAAATCCTGCTGCTAGAAATGTGTAGAACGATTGCTCGAACTTTTATGGAAGGAGGGAAGCGAGCCGGACTGAGGCACTTACGACGAGGTAGGAATATTTATCCCCGCGGCTGCGTTATAACCGTTAGAGAATTGTCGAAAGAAAGGCGGAGTCATGGGTGAAGTAAGCACCATCGCAATCGTGGGAGCAACCGGCGTTATCGGGTCGGAAATCGCCAAGGAGGCCACACGTCGCGGGCTAAAGGTCATTGGAATTTCTCGCTCCGGCACGGCGAAGGAACCCCTTCCTGGCGTTGAGTATCGACAGGGGAATCTTCTTGATACCCCAAGTATTCTTTCCGCCGCGCAGGATGCTGATGCCATCGTTATCGCCACGGCAGCAACAGCTCGCGGCGGCACGGCTGAGCAGGCGGCTGAAGTCGTGGCTGCTCACAAAGCACTTATAGAGGCGCGCCCTTCGCAGCGGATCTTCGTGGTGGGCGGGGCCGGCGGCTTGGTTATGCCTGATGGCAAGCGAATGATTGAGTCGATGCCTGCGGATTATTTGGAGCCGCGCATTTTCGCCCAGGTGTTAGACCTTTACCTAGCCTCGGATGAGTCTCTGAATTGGACGATGCAGGTGCCCGCTATCAAGATTGAAAAAGGCGCGGCCACCCCAAAGTATTCCCTTGGTGGGGATAATCCGGTCGGGGACCACGTCTTTACCGGCACTTTTGCCATCGCTGCCCTTGATGAACTGGAACACCCCGCGCACCTTCGCCAGCGTTACAACGTGGCTGACGCTGCGTAAATTTCGACCGATCCGGAGGCGAGGCCAGGGTTAGTTCCGCTCAAAGTCCTCTAGGTCGGCTATGATTTTTGGGCAGATAGGTGTTTCAGTTTTGTAAAGAGGCTCAGAGACAAACAGGAGCAAAATGACCGGAGCAAATATTTTGCTTGCCATTGAAGCAATGTCAGAGTTGGATGAAATGGCTTTGGCGGCCAGGGAACAAGGGTATAGCCTGCGCGTTCTGGCGGAGGATGCACGGTACTATGGGGAAACTTTTGCTGAGGTGGTTGAATTTCCCACTCGCGATGACACCGAGCTCGAGAACTATGTGAGGGATAATCTGTCATCGATAGCGCAAGTTTTCAGTGTCACCGACACTTGGGGTGTGATTGCTTCGAAGCTGCGTGACAGGTTCGGTTTTCACCAATTTGGGGATACCGCGAAGTTGGAGTTTTTTCGGGACAAACAGGCTGTGGAAAACGAACTCATCGCCCGAGGATTTGCGCGTCCCTCGGAGGCCTCGCAGTCGGGGCCCAAGATTATGAAGCTTCGGAGTGGTACCGGGAAAATTGGGGTTCACCTCGTCGAATCAGAAGCGGCTATCTCTGAGGTGGTTCTCAATTCCGGACATAGTGGCCCTGAGTTCGTGGTTCAGGATTTCTATTTCGGTCCAGCCTACTCGGCTGAGGTGTGGAGAGATACGGAGCGGGAAATCTTCTTCGGCGTCACCAACCGCATCCTCTCCGAACCCCCTTTCTTCACCGAGAAGGTGAAATCTTTCCCATGGGTTCCAAATTCGAACTGGGAGCGGAGCGTCAAGGACTGGGTCTTTGGGCTGCTCCGGGCGTTGGACTACACCCTAGGACAGGCGCATGTGGAGTTCATCGAGACAACCGAGGGCTTCAGGTTGGTTGAGATCAATGCGCGAATGGCCGGAGCCATGATTACTCCGGGGATTCTTCGCACAACGAACTTTAATCCTTACGCGATGGCGGTTAATCAGGCCCTAGGGGTAGCTCCTTGCTCTGAGACTAGCCGGGAGAATCAGGGCGGGTTTTCGCACGTAAGCATCTACGCAGACCGAACCGGAACAATCAGGAACATCCGCGGAATCGACACTTTGGCGCGCTTCCCAGGTAGCCCGCAATGGTTCCCTTCCCGCGGACAAGGCGATATTATTTCGGAGCTCGGAACCTATAAATCCCGCATTGGAAACGTGGCCGCAATCGGCGAAACAGCCTCGATAGCACAAGACCGTGCGATTAGCGCCTCGCAAGCAATCAAGGTAGAGATAGCCGAAGACTAGCGCGAAAACCAGGCGGAGGCCAGCGTCAACCCGGCGCACAAGGTGCGATGACAAGGTAAAGAAAACCAGCCTCCGATTCGAAAGACTTGCCAGAATCAGACGAGTGTCAATTTTCGCCGGTTTCAAAATTGGACAAGTGCAAGATTTAGGGGTTACTAAAATCAGACAAGTGCAATATAATAAGAGTTACAGAATCAGACTAGTGTAAAGCGATGGAGTATGATAAGGCGTAAAGTGGAGTCTGAACTGCAGAGATGGCTGGAATCTGGAACCGATAGAGCCCTGGTTGTTACCGGAGCGCGCCAAGTCGGCAAAACCTACCTGGTTCGAAACTTCGCCGCGAAGCACTTTAAAAACGTTGCTTACTTCGATTTGGCGACCGACAGAGCCACCCTCGAGGCTTTTGCCGCCGCTACCAGCGCAGATGACCTCTCTTTGCGAATTTCCATCGCCACCGATGTTCCCCTCACCCCAGGCGACACTGTCATCATCATTGATGAAGTCCAGGAAGTCCCGGAGATTTTGACGTTTGTTAAAGCCTTGGTTCAGAAACACAATTTCCGCTATATTTTGTCAGGTTCGTTGCTTGAAGTGCGATTGGAGGCGGTTTCCTCGCTGCCAGTAGGATACGCGACTAACCTTCAGATGTTCGGACTCGACTTCGAAGAGTTCTGCTGGGCGATGGGACTGACCAACCAGGCTTTCACCGAACTCCGCACCTCTTTCACGGCAAGTACCCCCGTCCCTGATTTCCTCCATAAACGTCTTCTCGACTTGTGGCATCGCTATTTAATCGTGGGGGGAATGCCCCAGGCTGTTGCCGATTACGCGGTGCATGGCGATGTTGACCGGGTAAGGGAAATTCAAACGGACATCCGCGATTATTACCGTCAAGACATCACGAAATACGCCCCACGCGAACTACGTCTCATTCTCACCGACATTTTCGACCTGATACCCTCTGAGCTTCAGATGCCCAACCGTCGTTTCAAGCTGAGCGACATCCGCGACGTGAAACGATATTCCCAGGTTCAACAGCATTTCTTGTGGCTGGCAGGCGCGGGGGTGGCTTTGCCGACCTATAACGTGGATGCACCGGTACGCCCTCTGCTGGCCTCCCAGCAACGCAATGTTTTCAAGCTGTTCGCCTCCGACGTGGGGCTGTTGACAAGCAGTTTTCCTAAACCCGCCTTGCTCGGACTTTTGGACGGTTCGAGCGATATCAATCTTGGCGGAATCACTGAAAACGCGGTTGCCACCCAACTTGCCGCTCACGGTTTTGCTTTGCGCTATTTCACGAGCAAGAAAATCGGGGAGCTTGACTTCGTGGTCGAAAACAATGGCGGAGAGGTTGCCGCCTTGGAAGTAAAATCCGGTTCCCGTTTCCGCTCCCACACCGCCCTCAATAACGCTCTTGACGTGCCCGAATACACCATAGACAGGGCTTTCGTTTTTGTTGACAGCCCCAAAGTAAATCTTGAGGAAAACGGCAAAATCCTTTACGCTCCGATTTACTGCGCAAGCTTGCTGGAGTATGACAAAACTGTCTGAACAGAGCGAGCAATGAAGGTACCTCCGCCGAACTGGCCGAGTTTGCACGGTTCTTGGTTGGTGAAGGCGTGGCCACGGACAAGGAGTTGACCCAAAGGAAACCGGGCCGCTTCGATCTCGTTATCGTCACTCGCCCGGATGGTGTCGGAGGGTTTCGATAAACTCATCGATTAGTCGGTTCACCACCTCGGGCTGGTCAGTGTTGGCATTGTGACCGGCATCTTTGACCCATTTCAGAGGGATGCCGGTTTTCGCTTGCCACGCCCTGTTGTATCGCCTGGTGGAGCCCGCGTGGTCCTTTTCCCCACAGATCAGCAGTGCGGGGCAGTCAATTCGGTAGGGCAAGTCCGCCTCCATCGCCTCGGCAAGGATGCGATAGCCGTGGCCCGCCAATCTAGCGTAACCTGCCGGGTCGGGGTCGTAAGTGAGCATCATCTCGCGCATTAGAGCACGCCCCGAGGCGGTGGTGGCAACGCCGTTTGAGCCGTGGCGTAATAGGAGTTTCCACGGGTAAAGGCGATAAATCGGCTCCATGCGTTTTAGCAACCACAGTTCCGCCGCCGTGGTGTAGGCGCGACCAAGCGGGGCGGAGTCAATCGACACTAATCCGGCAATCGACCCGGGGAACTGTTGCAGATAGGACTGCGCCACGTAACCACCCATAGACTGACCAACCAAAACCGGACGGTCGAAGCCTTCCTGAACCAAGATTTCGTGCAGCCAACGTGCCTTATCGGCAAGAGAAAACGTGAGGTCGAAGGGCCTCGAGGCCGCGTGTCCCGGCGCGTCCCAAACCAGCGTGGGGTATCGGCTAGCGAAGTGCGCGAGCTGAGCGTTGAACAGTCGGTGGTCGGCGGTCAAGCCTGGGAGGAATACCAATCGCGGAGCCGGGTGACTCACCTCGCCGCCGACCCAATAGTGGATGGTTCCCCGTGGAGTCTCGTAAGTTTTTTCAATCATCGCGCCCTTTCCGCCTACGCCTGATTCATTCATACCATTTCTCGGGATTTCAAAGAACACAGGTCGTTTGCGGCGACAAAAAGTCAACTAAATCTTCAGCAGTCCCGAAAGCTTCACTGCTCGTCCAATGCTTCAGCAACCGTTTCCGAGGTGAGCACGTGACCTGGAACAAAGCCGAGCATCGGGAACCCGTCATCGAAAGTGCGCGGTTCCGCCTTAGCCTCAGCGCCTTTCCCGGCAATCCTTGGAGAAGTCACGCCGCCAATCCCCAAATTCGTTCTCATAACCGCATATTAACATCGGAAAATCACCACATCAAGAGATTTTCTATCTCAATTTCCGAAAGTGAAGCGTACTGGGTTTTGTTCCGTTTCTTATACGGGGGTCAGTTCGCTGACCCGGGTCTGATTATACATATTGATGATCTCGGCTGGCGTGCAGTAGCCTAGTGATTCGTGGAGGCGCTCGTTGTTCCACCTGTACACCCAGTTCAATGTAGCGAACTCGACCTCGGTCAGTGACGCCCAGGGCTGGGAATAAATCAGCTCGGTCTTATACAAGCCGTTAACGGCCTCGGCGAGAGCGTTATCGTAGGAATCACCCACGCTCCCGGTAGAGGGCTTAATCCCATAATCAGTGAGCGTCTCGTTATACGCGATGCTCGTGTACTGGGAACCATGATCAGAATGATGTATGAGCTGGTCAAGCTGATTCGTGGCACTCATCACCGCTTGTTCGAGCGCCTCTAACGGTAGCGCCTCAGTTTTCGTCGACGAGCGGGTCGCCCAACCCACAATCTTGCGGCTGTAAACGTCAGTGACGAACGCCGTATACACGAAGCCGGACAAGGTTCGCACATACGTAATATCAGCAACCCACAACTCGTTCGGCCTACTCGCCTTGAACTGCCGATTCACCAAATCCGGGCGAGAATCCGGCTCGGGGGCAGGCCTGGTCGTCACTGGGATGCGTCCCCGGCGAACGCCCTCAATTCCAGCGATCCTCATGAGCCGAGCCACCTGGTCACGGCCAACACCCCAGCCAGCCCGCCTGACTGCATGCCACATTTTCCGCACACCATAGACGCCAAAATTCTTTTCGTGAATCAACCGTAGTTCTTCAGTGAGAATCTGGTCACGAATACTTCTCGCGCTTACTAGCCTGCTCTTCGCTGCACGATACCCGCGAGAGGTGATAAACCCTCCTTCCAGGCTCGCACCCAATACCCGGCATATCGGCTCAACCCCGAAACGATCCCTATATTCGTCAATATAAGCGATCATCATCGGGCCGGTCGGTCGAGCTCCGCTGCGAAAAAAACCGAAGCAGTTTTCAAAATCTCATTCGCCCGCCGCAGTTAAGCGTTTTCGCGTTTGAGGCGCTTGATCTCCTCATGCTCCTCACGCGTCAGCCCGGGCCGTTGGCCAGTGTCGATCAACGACTGTTCATGCCAGCGGCGCAAAGACTCTACTGCTATCCCCAGCCGTGGAGCGATCTCGTTTACCGCACGCCATTGCGTGCAGGAGGGATCATCAGCCAAACGATCCACGACCATCCGCACCGCGCGATCCTTAAACTCCTGTGAATACCTTCTAGGCATGTTCCAATCCTCTCAAAAAACTAGGAACAAAACCCGTGGCACTTCATAACAACTTTTTTAGTAAGCGATGTGTTATCAATGCCTAGATGCAGGAACGACAAATCACATTCTCATATCAAATGAACGAATTCCATTTTTGGGAATGAGCCAAACTATTGATGTGATTAGACCAATCGAGCTTGCGTACAGTACAAAAGATGTTCCTAACCACGTTGCAAGAATTCCTCCAATAATCGCTCCAATAGGCTCAAATCCAAGTGTTATCCAACGTATAGATGATGATACTTTACCAATCATTTCAGAATTCGTTAATGTTTGCTTAATTGTCTCGCTCATGACTAAGTTGATTACAATTGAGTATGACCACGCGAACTGAGAAAAAGCAACTAAGGCAAATACAATGCTGATTTCGTTAATTGTTCCCGAAAAAGGTACCAGTAAGGAAACGATTCCGGGTATTGTTAATGACGCTATAAACAGAACAGCAGTAGAAAACCTTTTAGTAGCCCGCTCTACAGTTAGCGTCGCCAAAATTCCCCCTAACCCTGCAGCAACACTCGATAAACCAACTACTAAAGGCGTAAAATCTAGTGTATGTACAAGAAAAAAAGTGTACACTCCATAATACATTGCGGTAAAAATGTTGAAATGGGCAGCAGATAAAGTAATAGATTTCAATACTTTTTGTTCAAAGATATGTTTCACACCGACTAGAAATGTACCATATTCCATCCGAAGATTCTCAGGGGGATTAACTTTCGCCTCAGTAGATTTTACTACAATACTCTTATTGCGAAATATGAGAATAATAGCACCAATAAAATAACAGAGTGAATCAAAAATAACAGCAAGTGGAGCGGTTATAAACTGCACTAACAGACCCCCAAGCCCTGGACCAGCCACCTCCGTAACGGAGGAACTTCCTTCCATGTAAGCATTTACTCGAGTCCATTGGTTTTCTGGAATCTCCGTTACAATTAATTTTGAGATTGCGCTTTCATAGAGTAGTGTCCCTAAACCAATCAAAAAGACAACAATAAATACTTGAATAAATGTAAGACTGAAATAAAAATACCCTATTGGTATACTTAGTAATGAAATCCCCCTTATAGTATTTGCTACAAGTATTGACTTATGCCCTCCCAACAAATCGGCCAATATTCCTATAAAAAGCCCCAGAAAGAGGACAGCTAGAGACTCAGTAGCCTCGAGTATACTCATTTGAAATACGCTCGCGTTTACAACTTCAATCGCCGGTAAAGGTATAACTATCAAACTTGTGTTTGTCCCAACTACGGTAATAGTATGCGCACTCCAAAGAGTTTTAAACGCTAAAGCCTTAGGCATTACTTCAGCCTCCTTCATAATTTGTTATATATTCCGTTACCGGTCACTTGACATAGGAAATCTGCATAATATCCACAGTCACATGAGTGTAAACATACCAGGTAAACCAAGAACTCAACAACTGTCGGTGATAGTTGAAAATGGTACGTTTTTAGCTGTTGAGTTTTAGCAGTTTTGTTGTATTTGGTTTCGTTTGGTAGTGGTTGCAGAGTCGGTAGGATTTTCCACTGGTTTGCAAGACTTAGGCATGGTTGACGACTCGATCGATTATGGCTGTGGCTATGGTTGTGGAGCCTAGGGTATCGCTCCATTTGCTGATTTGTAGGTCGGGCGCGATTATCAGCGAGCCTTGCTCGTATCGGACTGAGATGAGCTGGAAGAAAAGGCTCACTGCGTCTACATCGATTGGTAGGTATCCTAACTCGTCAATGATGAGCAGGGGTTATTTCTTCAATCGTTTCAATGTTTGGGCTACTTGTCTGTGGTTGTGGAAGTCAGGCGGTGAAAACTTGAAAGACAAAAAATTGTTCAACACAGATAAATTTGTTTATGCAAATCAAGGATAACAGTGTATCCATGTTATGAAAAGATACCGGCGTACCTTACGTATATTGAGCGCGTAGCTTGACCTGTACCTCATATTTTTTGAGCGCGAAAAGTTACGCTTGCGGCTATGGGTAAGGAAGTTGTTTCTATGCTGACTCGGGTTGGAATTGGCTCGGTTTAGTTGACAGTTTGTAATTGTTGTTGTTCGTATTCTAGCGGGCTTAGATCGCCCAGGTTCGAGTGGATTTTGACTCGGTTGTAGAACCGCTCGGTGTAGTCGATGATTTCTAGTTTTGCCTCCTCTCTGGTTTTGAAAATGAACGGGTGGACGCATTCCATTTTGATGGTCGACATTAAGGACTCGGTTACCGCGTTATTCCACGGGGATGCGATAGATCCCATTGAGGGTCGTATCCCGCGTGGTCTCATTGTGGATCCGAGCAGCAGGGAACAATACTGGGAACCATGATCTGAATGATGTATCAGCCCGCTGGGCGGGTTCCTCCGGGCGATAGCCATCCTGAGCGCGTTATCAACCAGGTCAGCAGTCATTTTAGAAGCCATAGACCAGCCGACTACCATACGCGAGTAAATATCGAACACTACTGCCAGGAACAACCATCCCTGATAGGTTTTCACATAAGTGATGTCCGCAAACCACAATCGGTTCGGAGCCTCGGCATGAAACTCGCGGCGCACCAAATCCAGAGAATAATCCGGCCTCACAAGCTGTTTCCTCGTTTTTGCTCGATATTTTTTGGCTCGGGTAACACCCTGCATGCCCGCTAAGCGCATGAGCCTGGTGACCCGCCGCTTCGACGTGCGAACGCCTTCGCGCCGAAGCATCGCCAACACGCGTGGAGCCGCGTAGGTTTGCCTCGAATCATCATAGATACGACGAATCCGTGTTAAAAGTTGCTGATCAGCCAAATCACGGGCAGACCGGGAGCGCGAGCGCCAAGCGTAATACCCGCCCCGAGTAACACCCAATAC
>NZ_VUMY01000005.1 GCF_009695935.1 Mobiluncus porci | reverse complement strand
GTGCTATCCGGTCCAGCAGAGCTTTCCACGCGTTAGTGTTCTCGTTCCTAGCCACATACCAGCCCAACACGTGGCCGCGCGTGCAGGCAATCAAAACCACGGCCTTACGCCCCAAATAAATCCCGTCGACAAACACCACGTCATGAACCTCGTCCACGATCGGAGAAAACGGCCATAAACACCAGAACTTAGCTGCATGACGACGAAACGTCCGGCCCGCTCCGGGCATATCTTTCTGCCGCTGACGCGACAACAGCCAGCTCAGGAAACGATTAAGCTCTTTAGCAGAGTTATCAATCTTGCAGACCTTAGACCCGCCGCACTCCTTACAACGCCAACGCTGAGAACCGGAAGAAGTCTTTCCATTACGTTTCAAAGGAGTATTACACGCCGGGCATTTCATCATATTCATGCCCTCAGCATGAACCGACCAACTTTCAACCCGACTTTAAGGCTCTACAACAACGAAAAACCCGGATAAAAAACACACAAAATGTCCTTTAACCCGAAAGATGTAACTTGCTTTAATGACTGAAGCTGCGGAATGACAGCCGTGTGATTATAGGATAAAATCCCTTTTAGGTGCTTCAAAACACCTAGCCCCCGTCAACCGGCGGGGCCGGGAGACGAGGGCAGATGCCTAGATTGGTAAGCTAGAGCAACTACTTTATCGCCTCCCGAACAATTTCAATAATTAAGGAGGCGTGCAATATGTCACGCAAAGTTAATCGAAGCGCCGTAACCGGACGCTTTATCACCAAGGCAGGTGCCGCAAGGCATCCGCGCACGTCCTATTCACAGACCATTGAATCGGGAAAGGCTAACGGTGGAGCTGTTAAAAAGTCCGCAATAACCGGCAGATTTGTCTCAAATGCTACGCTTCAACGCCATCCGAACACTACCTACAAGCAGGGGGTGTGAGGAATGAACAGTGGTTTCGGTATTAAACTTGATGAGCGAGAGCTTGAGAAAGCGGTACGGTCCAAAGTTTCTGAGGTTGTGAGAGACTTACAGAAACAACTTGATTCACTGTTGGAGCAATATCGTGGCAAGCCTGTGAGTATGATTCGACCAAGGTTGAAAGAGATTTTTGCCGGAAACGGGGGAAGTATTTCCAGCGAAGAACTCGACGACTATTCCCAGGCAATAAGTGAAGGAACCAGGATAGAGCTCAAGCTCTAGAGCTGAGCAAGTTCGCGGACAAGCGGGATGAGTTCGTCCAGTTTGTCCGCGATTCTTTTTTGCTCGCCGTCAGGCGCAAGGGGAAATTCGAGATTTATTACAGTTTCTCTGCTGATACCAGGAATCATGCTCTTAGCGGCTGATTTCAATTTTGAGATTGAGTATGAAAGCAAAAACTTAATGAAGTCAAGATTTCCGTGTTTTGCGGAGACCGCCATGATTTGTCTGGCTATATGCGCTTCTTCTTCATCTAGTATTGCCATGTCACCAATAGTTCCTTTACAGGTAAGTAAAAGTTCACCACGTTTGGCAACAACGCTGGGCTGCTGGGTCCACCGGTTTATCAGGATTTTGCCGTCATCGAAATTACTCGCGCCAGTGATGTATGGAATCCCTTGTTTAGTGGAACTGTATTGACTTGGCTCCATGTCCCTGCCGGAGACGAGATTAATCATTTCTCCGAGGTGTACCCATTTCCAGGTGGGGGGAATGGGGAAGGGCTCTTCGTCCGGGGTGACAGGTGGGAGGGGCTTGGATTTCTTGAGTTTACCGGCCTTGATGAGTTGCTCGCGTTCGACGGCAATCTCCGCAAGCAAATCCTCAGCGGTGCCGTCCTCGGGGCGCTGCTCGGTGAGGTGACCGGAGATACCGGCCTGCAGGATGGACTGTTCCAGGTCAGCAAAGAAGGCAGAATCTAGAGATTCTCTCTCTCTCTCTCTAATTCAGCGAGTTCATCTATATAAGGCATTACTTGATCAAGTTTGTCTGCGATTCTTTGTGCTTCCAAAATGGGTGGAATTGACACCGGAACCTTACTTAAAACACTGAAGTGGCGTGCATATCCGCGATTTTTGATTTGTTCAGATGTGTGCAAGCACCAGTAGTAAAAGTATTTTGCTGGAAGTTTGATTGAAGATAAAAGTTTGGTTCCGTCTGCTCCAACAACAAAAGAGAAATCTATATATTTCACGTTTCTGGTATGATCTCCAAACAGAATGATGGGTAACTCGTCAATAGCTTGTAATTCGCTATTTGTGTATCCATCAATCAGTTCTTGACCTTGTGATACGACGGGGATGCTTCCCGTTTTTCGTACTTCTTTTGATTTAATTTGTTTTCCTCTTGAGGAAATAAGTCGTGTAACTTTAAGTAACGACGAAAATTTCCAAGTGGGAGGAATCTCAAAGGGTTCTTCTTCGGGCGTGACCGGCGGGAGGGGCTTGGTTTTCTTGAGTTTGCCTTTCTTGATGAGCCTCTCGCGTTCGGCGGCAATCTCGTCCAGTAAATCCTCGGCGGTGCCGTCCTCGGGGCGTTGTTCGGTGAGGTGACCGGAAATGGCCGCTTGCAGGACGGCCTGGCGAAGTTTCTCGGCAATCATGACTTCACCGCCAAAAGCGCTTCAATCCTGGCTATTTGTTCATCAATCTTGGCATCCAACTCGGCGCGCTTTGCCTTGTATTCGGCGATGGTTTCCTCCGGGCTTAACACCTCGTGGACTTCCTGGGGGTAACCGCACAGGTCGAGGTCATAGTTCCCTTCGGCAATCTCGGCGGCGGAAAAGAACTTTGCCTTCGGGTTGCCATCCCCGTCGATAATCTCGCGGCGGTTATCCCACCACTCACGGCAATCATCGAAATGCTCCGAAAGCATGGGCTTGGTTTTGGAAAAAGCCTTGTATCCTTCTGGTAAATCCACTCGATAGAACCACACGCCCTTGGAAGCCCCGCTGTTTTCAAAGAACAAAAGGTTGGTGGTGATGGAAGTGTAAGGGGCAAAAACCGAACCCGGGAGGCGAATAATCGTGTGGAGGTTGAGGTCCTCCATCAAACGTTGTTTCAAGTTAGTTTTGGCGTTCTCATCGCCAAACAAGAACCCGTCCGGGAGGACAATCCCTGCCCGCCCATTCTTGCGCAGGCGATAGAGAATCAGCGCCACGAAAAGATCCGCCGTCTCTGAGGACCGAAAGCTTGCGGGGAAGTTAGCCTTTACGGAATCCTGTTCCGTGCCACCATAGGGCGGATTCATGGCAATGACCTGGAACTTTTCATCCTCGCGATAATCTCTCACGTTTCGGTCCAAAGAGTTCCCGTGGAAGAACCGGGGTTCTTCCACATCGTGAAGCAGGAGGTTCGTCACGCCGAGAAGATAAGGCATGGGTTTCTTTTCGATGCCGAAAACGCTTTGACGATATGCCTCACGGTCGGCAATGTTTTCCACCTGGGAATCCAGGTGCTTCAAAGTGGAGGTCAAGAAGCCTCCGGTTCCAGCGGCAAAATCCGCGACCTGCTCGCCGAGCCTCGGATTGAGGCGCTCAATCATGAAATCTGTGACCGCTCGCGGGGTATAGAACTCACCGCTGCTGCCAGCACTCTGCAGCTGCTTCAACAAGGTCTCATAGATTTCCCCGAAAGCGTGACGATCGGAAAAATCATCGAAGTCGATTTCGTTTATCAGGTTAATGAGCTGGCGAAGCAGGATGCCATCCTTCATGTATTGGTTGGAATCCTCGAAAACACTTTTCACCACGGACTTGGAAAGGGGAGTGGTGGAATCAATCGGGAGGTTCTGGAGGGTCGGGAAAAGGTCCTCGTTTACAAAAGTCAGCAGCTCATCACCGGTGGAAGCCTCGCCGTCACGGTGGTCAACAGCCCAGTTTCGCCACCGCAAGCGCTCGGGGATTATGGAACGGAAATGCTCATCGTGGAACTCCCACTCGGCCTCTTTGGCGTCATAGACCTTCAAGAACAGCAGCCACACCAGCTGGGCAATGCGCTGGGCGTCACCGTCAACTCCGGCATCCCCACGCATAATCTTGCGAGACGACGAGATAAAAGAACCAAGACTCATTTAGTAGTTTCCTTCCATGTGTTTTACGCGGCGTAAAGCTCACGTTCCAGGCCGCGAACCGCATCGAGATAGGCCTCGCGTCCCCCAAACAGGTTAGCAATCTTTGTGGGGGAGCCAAACCGGGTGAAGGGCTCATTGTCGAGGACACGGGTGTTTTCCAGCTCACCGATGCCAACATCAGAATATTTATCGAGCAACGCGGAAAGCACTGCCTGGCAATCGGCGGAATACTTATGGAGGTATCCGCGCTTTTTGACGTTGTCGATGCGTTCCTTTTTGGTCAACGGGGGACGGTCAAAGGCAATGTGGAGAATCAGGTCAAAGTCATCGAGGTTAGCGACCTCAGCGCCAGCTTCTTCACGGACTGAATCGAGGAAAACCCCCTGGTTCTCAAGTTCCTCGAGAATCGCCGATTTACGTTCGGCCTCCGACCAAGCATGGATGAAAGAATCGAGGGTTTCAAACCTCCCGCGGATTGACCTCTTGGAAAAGTCCCTGACCGTTTCGGTAAGGAGTTTCCCAGTCTTGGGGTCGATGTATTGCACGAGCTTATTGAGAAGCCTTACGTCAACGCCATTGACGCGAACCTTTCGCAAGGGACCGTGGCTGCCGCTATCTTCGCCGTCGCCGTCATTATCATCTTCCCAGTCTCCGTCGGAACCTTCGCTTTCCTCATCTTCGGAATCGCCTGGCCAATTTGGTGGAACTTCCAAACCGCCAATCTTGTCCTCACCTGGCGGTGGAAGATTGATAATGACAACCGGTTCACCATCGAAGTCTGGGTCAGAAAAGAGCCTAGTGGAGGCGCGGAAATCCATGATGGTGAAGAACTCTTTGCCGTGTTCTTCGTCAATCCGAGTCCCGCGCCCAATAATCTGCTTGAACTCTGTCATAGAATTTATATTGGACTCGAGGACAATAAGTTTCACGGTCCTGATGTCAACTCCCGTGGTGAGCAGTTTTGAGGTGGTTACCACGGTCGGATATTTTTCGTTGGGATCGGCAAAGTTATCGAGCTGCGACTTGCCGTAATCATCATCGCCGGTGATGCGCATGATGTACCTTGAATTTGCCTTTACACGCTCGGCATTTTCATTTACCAGGGCTTGCCGCATTCGCTCGGCGTGCTCAATGTCGACACAGAAAACAATGGTTTTGGAATCCGCTCCAAACCGTTCCAACCAAGCGGTTACGTATTTTGCAACCGCCTTGGTGCGTTCATCAATAATGAGGTTCTTATCGAAATCACGGACATTATATTCACGGTCTTCCACGAGTTCGCCTTCGGTGTCGGTTTGACCTTCGTAGGGGCGCCAGTTTTCCAGGTCAACATTGAGTCCCACACGAATGACCTTGTAAGGAGCGAGAAAGCCATCCTCAATGCCTTCCTTGAGGCTGTAGGTATAGATGGGGTCGCCGAAGTAGGTGATGTTGGAAACCTCTTTCGTTTCCTTCGGGGTTGCGGTCATTCCAAGGTGTATGGCGTTGTGGAAGTAATCCAGGATTCGACGCCATTGGGAGTCTTCACGCGCCGAGCCGCGGTGGCATTCGTCGACAATGACAAGATCGAAAAAGTCCGGGGCAAAATCGCGGAAAGGCTCATCGCCGGGTTCGCCAGCGAGCTGATGATAGAGACTCATGTAAACCTCATAGGAGGAATCGAGCCTTTCGTCTTTTTGCCGGTGAACCTTGACGACAGAGTTCCCAAGTGGTTGGAAGTCGCCGCGAATCGTCTGGTCAATAAGTACATTGCGGTCCGCGAGATAGAGAACCCGTTTGACGGCTTTGCTCTTGAGCAGCCGCCACACGATTTGGAAAGCGGTAAAAGTCTTGCCGGTTCCGGTGGCCATCACCAGGAGTAATCGATTTTGGCCTTTGGCAACGGCTTCGATCGTGCGGTCAATCGCAATGCGTTGATAGTAGCGAGGTTCTCGATTAGTGAATTGGTCAAAGTTGTATGGTTCGGTGATAACTTTTTCGATTTCAGGGGAGATGCCTTTATTCGCGGTATAGCGTTGCCAGAGTTCCGCTTCGGTCGGGAAGGACTCCAGAGAAAGTTCCCTCTCGTGACCAGTCAAAAAATCGTGTTCCAAGAAACCGGTTCCGTTGGAAGAAAAAGCAAAGGGAACGTCCAACTTTTGGGCGTAGTTCACTGCTTGTTGCATCCCTGAACCCAGCGAGTGCTTCTTGTCCTTGGCTTCAACCACAGCAAGCGGACGGTTTGTGACCTTTTGGGCGAGGATGTAGTCGACTTTGAGTGGATTCCCGCGCTTGGTTTTGCGACCCTTGATATGGATTTCACCTGGGGCAATGTGCTCCATTTTGATTTGGAAGCTGTCCCATTGGGAGCTCTTGATAGCGGGCGTGATGTAGCGCTGTTTTATGTCTTCCTCGGTCTCATAGTCTTCCACTGGGTCACCTCGCTTCTATCCTTTCAACCCATTGTAAAGGACGAGTCTCCTATTCTTGCTTCGAATTCAGAGGCGAGGAGAGGTTGCGCCCGGATTTTATTGGCACTCAGGCAATTATTTTTCGGAGACGCGCGAACATAAACTACCAGGTCAAAGAAAAAGTGGTATATTTTCTGGTATGAAAACGAAGAAAATCCCCACACAAGAAGAAGTTCGGGAGAAGCTCGGTGAAGAGTTTATCTCGAGATTTGTCGAATCTGTTGAAGGTGCAACTGCAGACTTCAAAGCTTTTAAAAAGTGGCATCCCGATTGGGCAGTCAGTTTCTCGAGTCGTTTTATCGCAAATTTCCTGCACGAACGCATCTGGGCTCGACTCAAGGAGAACGCCTCGAATCTTGATTCCTTCGAATTCGTCGATAAAGAACCCATCCGTGAGGTGCATCTCGGAACGGAACTTATCATGCGGATTAAGCGACACGATTCCAATGACAGAATCTCAAGCTATCCGACGAGGGGTGCTCAGGAGTTTTGGAATATCGATTTTTTCACTATCCCAGGACTTGAATCGTTTAGCCTCGCATTGGGATACCACTGGGATAAAGACTTGAGGGAGCCTCAAGATGCCTTGTTGACTCTATATAGAAAACTTAATGAACCGATTTGGTCGGTTAAGCTTTCACGAGATTCTGCCAACATTGAGACAATCACTTGGGAGCCCATTACAAATCCGAGCCTTCCGGAGATTGACCTCGCAGAGGCTTTGGCTGAGGATTATAGGGATGTAGCATCATGAGAAGCTCTATAGCAGATGTTTTGCTCACCTTGCGCACGAAGAATGGTTGGACACAAGAAGAATTGGCAGAGAAAGCTGGCATATCTCAGGTTGCCTTATCTCGCTACGAAAATGGGTTGCGCGAGCCAGAACCCGATGTGATTACACGGTTTACAGATATCTTCGGGGTTACGCGAGACTTCTTGATGCATGATTTCCGTATGTATGGAGCTATAGCTGTGGAGGCTCATATGAGACGCAACAAGACCACAAAAGCCACGGACTGGAAACGCATTGAAGCGGAGTTGAATATGCTTCGCATGCAAGCTTCCTTTGTGCTGGAACGACTGCCATTGCGTGTTGAGAACGAAATTCCGCACTTTGATCCCGACGAGGTCTCTCCCGCAGATGCGGCAATTCTTCTGCGAACCGCATGGCGAATGCCAATTGGCCCTGTGCGCAATCTGTATCGTTGGGTTGAGTCGGCGGGCTCTCTTATCTTCGAGCAGGATTTTGGTACACAAAGGATTGACGGCTGCTCACAGTGGGCTGGGAGTCACGCAGTTATTCTGTTGAATAAATCTTTTTCCACGGATCGGAAAAGGTTGACCCTCGCACATGAGCTTGGTCACCTGGTTCTTCACAATGATTACGTTGATCCTGGAATTGAAACTCAGGCAAATAAATTTGCTGCTGAATTTCTTATGCCTGAGACGGTTATTAGTTCACAACTTGACAATCTGAACATTGCCAAATTGCTAGCCTTAAAGGCCCTTTGGGGAGTTTCGATTCAGGCAATTTTTGAGCGTGCTTACCAACTCGGAAAGGTAAGCAGTGCCGAACGAACGAAATTTTACAAGCATCTCAACAGCCGGGGATGGAAGAAACATGAACCAGGCGGGGATGCCGTTCCTGACGAAATTCCTGAATTTGCATTTTCCATTGGTGAAACTCTCCAATCTACTGGATTGAGCGCAGGTGATATAGAAGCAATGTTGGGTGTTAAACCCGGCGAACATTCACCCTTTTTGAAGGAGAAACGCGTTCTTAGTTTGGTGTGAGAGCAGATATCCGCAAACTTGTTAAAGTGGGCTAGAAGTGCAGAAATGACAAGAAAAACGTCAACCAAACCCTCAGCAGTCCCCGGCGCATCCGCACCACGTGGGATGAATCACGCGAGGAGTGGCTGTTTTCCGTGGTTGATGTGGTCGGGGTGCTGAGCGAGGCGGACAATCCACGACGATATTGGAGCGACCTCAAACGTAAGTTGAAGGCGGAGGGTGCGACCCAACTGTACGAAAGAAAAACGTACAGTTTAAAATAACCGCCACCGACGGCAAGAAACGTTTAATCGACGACGCCGAGTACGCTTACACCGACCGGAGAGCAATGAGGTCTTCAAGGCCAACAAAGTCAACGGGATTGCGGGTGTATAAAGGCAGGTTGTGGGCAAGAGCCGTCGCGGCGATTTCAAGGTCGGCAAAGCGGCGGCGCGGCTTGCGACCGGCGGCCACGATTGCGGCAACAACACGACCGAAAGCCCGGGCTGCGGCGGCATCGAAAGAAATTGGGCGGAAAGCCGCCTCGGTGCGCTGCAATCTGTCCAGACGGACTGCACGCTCGGAAGTATCCTTGGCGGCATGCACACCCGCCTCGAGTTCGGCAAGGGTAACCGAGCTGATGGCGATGGCTTCGGGAAGCACCGCGGGATCCAACGTCTCCAGGTCGATTACAACCGAGGTGTCCAGCAATCCGCGCGCGTCTTGGATGGCCATTACAAAACATCCATATCAATAAGCTCGTCTACATCCCGGCGCAAACTCGAGCCATCAACTCGAGGTGCACCGGCGAAATCGAGCCTGACCCGAACTGTGGGAGCGAACCAGTCATCTTTAACCGGACCGATTTCGGCCACGGGACGGCCGTTAGAAGTGACGATAAAAGACTCGCCGGACGCGACCTCGCGCATCACGCGGCCGGATTCGTTGCGCAGTTCTCGTTGGGTCAAAGTGGCTTGCATATAACCATTGTAGCGCAGCGTGCTACGGAAGTGAAGAAGTCGTGCCTCGCATACTTTGAAAGCGAAGGCTATGCAGCCACGGGGACTAGGGACTAGACGCTCGTGTGCCAGCCCGTTTCTTTCTGTTGGTAAGGTTGGAGCATGACCGGGAAAAACAAGCGCGTGTTCTGGATTAGCTTCCTTTGCTGTTTCGCCCTTACTGCGCTCGTGATTGGGCTTTTCTAAAGCGGAAAATGCTGAAATCCCCCCGGCTAACCCGGAGTTTCGAAGCTGAGAGTTTTCAAGTCCTCGGGTCGGGAGGCTAACCTGGGGTTATGAAAGCGCGCTTATGTCCTTGCGGGACGGGACGAAACTATGCGGATTGCTGCGAGCCGCTACACGATGGGGCTCGCGAAGCCGAGCGGGCCGAAGAAGTGATGCGGGCCAGGTACTCAGCATTCGTCAAGCGCCGCGAAGACTATCTTCTGCGCTCTTGGCACCCGCGGACAAGACCGGCAGAGGTCTTGGGAGATACCGGCATGACCTGGAAGGGACTGGAGATTTTGGAGGTTCGAGGAGGTGGGATTGGCGAAGAGACCGGCGAAGTCGAATTCGTGGCTCACTACGAGCTCGGCGGGGTAAGACGGACACTTCAGGAGCGTTCGAGATTCGTTCGCCGCGGGGGACGCTGGGTCTACCTGGACGGGGAGATTCGCTAAGAACCAGTCGGTTTAGAAGCGTGAACTTCAGATGGCGAAACCGATGCGGGTTTGCTGTTCGGGGGAGAACTCGACATAGGCGATGTCGCGCCCGCTCAGGAGCGTGTGGGAATCGCGCTTGTCGACCAGGTCGAGAAGCTCCTCTTTCTCAATGGCCTGCTTCAGTTTCTTCTTGAGATCCTCGAAAGAAGCATCCACATCGAGGGCGATTTCGCGGGCCACAGATTTCATGCCGATTTTGATTTCCATCTTCATCCTTTTCTCTTGAATCAAAAGCCGGGAACCATTCTATGTTTTTCCTTGCCAGAGTGCGAAATATGGGAAGTTTCCCGAAGCGAAATTTTCGTTTTGAGGCGGCTAGTAAGGTGGAGGCATGAACGGTGAAACTATGAACTTTGAGTCAGTTTGGGGACTCCTGGAACGAACCCTCAACCGGGAGAAACCCGAGCTGGGAGGATTCGCTCCCCTACTGGCGGCCTTGGAAAGTGGGGCCTCGGTTCTTGTGGCTGGACGTCCGGCGAGCGGAAAAACGACTCTTTTGGCAGCGTTGCTTGTCAATAACCCGGAAACATTGGTCCTTTGCGGAAATGGGAAGGCGGCCCAGGCTCTCAACAACCAGGCACTGAAAATGCGCTCCTGGGGAGACGGTGAGGGAGGCTCGTTGGGAATTTGTAAATCATTTTCCTCCGAGATCTTTGCGCGGCTCAACGCGTGGCGGGAAAGCCAGAAACTCCCTCCCGCGCGCCTAGCCACTGATGCGGAGCTCTTTGCGGAAGTCAAAGAGTTTCTTTCCCACCTAGAAGTCGGTGAGGACTTGAGACCGGCTTTGGAGACGCAAGGGTTCTTGAAGGATCTCCTTGACGGCCTGTTCCGAGTGCGATCTCTGGGGACAAATGCGGGGCTGAAGAAGGTTCATCCTTTGGTGAGACAACTTATCGAAATGATGAGAAAAGACCGCCTTGAAAAACGCCGTCAGGCTCGGGAAGAAGCCTGGCCGCTTGATACGGCATCCCTATTTGAAGAATATCTGCGAGCCTTAGAAGATGGCGCCCCGGTTCCGGTTTTTGTGGGGCTTGATGATTGGCAAAACGCCAACGGTTTAATGACTGAGATTGTGTTGGCGTGGGCGAGGCTGGGAACTCAGGTAGTGGCGATGACCTCTCCACAGACCTCAGTGAACACGTATCGAGGTGGAACCGAAAAAGCGTGGGAAGAACTGAAACGGGGACTCGAGACCATTCCTGGACGCGAGGTCACGGAAATCCTTTTGACCCAGATGTTCGCGCCCAAAGGTTTAAGACGCCTGTGGAAAACGGTGATTTCGAGGATGGGAGTCCATGGAATCGGGACTAGGCTCTGGGCGCCGGTTGAGGAAGATAAAGAACTGGAAGTGCCACCTGGTGAAGAGCTTGACATCGGTTCGGAAGTTATCCTCGTACAAGAAACTAGCGATAGTGACCAGTTCCGCGAAATCGCCCGAATTCTTCAAGAAAAACACATCTTCTCCGAGACGGAGGTGCCATACGAGAACATGGCCGTCCTCACTAGGACAATGAGCGATGCCAAGACGATTGTGGAAGTCCTCGGAATGATGGGAATCCCGGCCTCAATTCCCGGTTCTACTGAGCAGCTCAACGAGGGGCGCATGACTTACTGGCTCCTCACAATGATGCAAGCAGTTTGTTCTGATTTACCCCTGGCGCAATCCGCGGGGAAACTTGATTTACTCGACCTGTTGCGCTCCGCTCTTATCGGTTTCGACACATGGAAAATTCGGAATCTTGAATCGAAACTTGGGGATTTTGCTTTGCTCTCGATTTCGGAGGGGGTCACAGGTGGAAAAACGGAAGAAGCCAAGGGAAACTCCACCACGAATCTGGAAAAAGACTCGGCGGAGGAAGAATTCTCCGCCTCGGAAATGCTTGGGTTTACGCGAGCTTTTTGGCGTGTCACCCTGAGCGGAAGTCAATTTTTTGGGAGAACTCCCGAGGAAATCGTGGGGCTTTTCCCCGATGCCGAAATAGTGGTAAGAATCGCTGGAGCCCTGAGAAATGCCCGCGAGGAATGGAAGCGAGAGCCGGAATCGGTTCAGGTTATTTTGTGGAAAATCTGGAACGGGATTGGGCGTGGCGAAGATTTACGCGATCTGGCGCTCTCTTCCACTCTGGATTGGCAGGTCCGTAAGCTTATCCAGCTCGACCTTGACCTCGTAATGGATCTGGTGAAAGCCGCTGATTGGTTCGAAGCGAGAAATCCGGGACGAAACGCGGGGGACTTTGCGCGCAGTATGCTAGAGCGCGACTTGCCGACCGGAACTGTAGCTCCCCATCATCTTTCTCCCGGAGCGGTGACGGTGACAACGTCTAGCTCTGCGGTCTCGAAGCATTGGGACATCGTGGCGGTCGCGGGCCTAACTGAAGGCAACTGGCCCTCGTTGCGCTGGCCCGGTTCTCTTCTCGGAACAACCATGTTTGAACTGGAATCCTCCGAGGAAACCGAGAGGGAAAACGGGAAATCGGGACAAATCGGTTTCCAATGGGGATGGCAAAACGAGTTCAAAAATTTCTTTGCCGCCATCACCCGAACCAGCGGAACCCTCATCTTGGCGACATCTGAGGGAAACGGTGTGAGCCCCTCACCTTTTCTCTTGCCCCTAGTGAGGGCGCTTCACCTCAAAGCATCGGGAGAGAAAATCTCTCGGCTTCCCTCCAATCTTAGGGATTTCACCGCGCATCTTCGCGCCTTGACCATGAAAGGAGAAATGCCCCACACACCCCACCAGGAAGTAAAGGCTGGAGTAGAGGGCAACGAAACCCCGATAGGAGACGATGCCGTGGAAGCGGCAAGTCTGCTGGCCACATTGGGAGCGAGAGGATACGCCCCCGCACAGCCTAAAAATTGGCTGGGCGTGCTTTCCTCACCATTAGGCTCAAAAGCCCGCGAGGTGAGAGTCCGCGCTTCCAGTTTTGAAAGAGCCTTGCGCAATCCACTTGACTACATTCTGGGCTGGAGCGGCTTTGCCGACGAAGAGGAAGATAATCTAGCTGCGAATAATGCGGGAACTATCGTCCACGAAGCCGCAAGAATAGTAGGCGAACGGTACTGGTTGGACGGCTCAGAAATCAGAGATGACCTCACTGTGGAAGAAATCCTGGATGAGCTGGAGAAGGAAGTCGCCAAGATGCTCCCGGTGCCGGATACTGCCTCTGGAGATAACTTCCGAAGAAAAGTGATGGTGTGTCTTCCCCCGCTGGCTAATTTCTTGGTGGAAAACCAATATCCTTCGCTTTTTGAATACTCCTGTTTCGGGAGAATCCCGAATCGGGAGAACACCGGGGCTATAACATACGCGGCATCGATTGACCGAGTGATTTTTCGCCCGGAAGGAACCCTGATCGTTGATTACAAGACAGGGACACCCCTGCAATTCACCGTGATGAATGTGGCGGCTAACCTCCAGCTTATGCTGTATCAAAAGGCCTTTAATGATTCGAAGGAAGGGAAGAAGCGCCCCTGCAGGGGAGCGGCAATAGTGACCCTGAAACATCCTCCGAAGTCTCCCTTTACTGAGCCCATCTTGAGGGAGTTGTCCTATGGAATGCTTCTTCAACCCGGGGATTGGGAAACCGAAATCGAGCTTCCTGATCCATTCACCGCTCAACATCGGCAGTTGCTCGAGGACCCGGAGGCTTGGCTGGCTGGAGACAAGGCGGGGGAGGGAGACCCCGAATGGATGACGATGGGTGCATATCTGCAAGACCGTGTGGACCTTGCGGTAAAGGCATTCGGCGGACCGCAACTTGCTAGGCTGCAATTCCCAGACCAATGGGCGAGCACCGACACTTTGAACCTGGAGGTGCAGGGGAGATGAACGGAATGAAGCAGAATCCAAAAGATCTGGGTCAAAACCAGAGCGCAACCCAGAAGGAAGAAGAAATGGAAGAGTTGTTTACCCCGGCAGAAGTCGCTGAGCTTTCCGGCGCTATGCCACCTACGGAGGAACAAGAAGCGGTGATTGCGGCTCCCTTGGGACAGGTTCTCGTTATCGCGGGGGCTGGAAGCGGGAAAACGGAAACCATCGCAAACCGACTGGTGTATTGGATTGTGAACGCCGGAATTCCTCCCGAGAACGCCCTGGGCCTCACTTTCACCAGGAAAGCTGCGGGAGAGATGTCGGCTCGTTTTATGAAACGTTTGGACGCTCTGGCTGAAACGATGGAAAACTCCTTGAAAGGAGAGTCGAATCTAAAGAAATATCAACCCAAATTTATCACCCTCCAAGAGCGTGGCATCACTCCGGAAGTGCTGCGTCATCCGGTAACGTCTTCCACCTATGATTCCTATGCTTCAGCCCTCCTCGGTGAATTTGGGGCTTTGCTCGGCCGAGAGAGCGGGTACGCGATGATCACAGACGCGGCGCGGTTCCAAATCATGTCGGACGTGGTGGAAACCTATCCGCTGCCTCTGACTGAGAAGGCTCAGGGGGAGAGAACGGAGGACATTGTGAAATCACTCCTCAAGCTCTCGGGGGATGCCAATGCTCACCTCGTTGACCTCGACAATATGGAGGATTTCTATAAGAACCAGACTGCTAGGGCTAAAGCGATTCGCGCCAACGAATGGGATGACCTAAGTTTTCAAGCTAAGAACGAGCTGGCAGGAATCCTCACGACCATGAGCTTCGGAACTACTGCGGTGGGGGCGCTGCGAGCCTTCGAGGCGCGTAAACGAGAGTTGCTGGCTGCGGATTTTTCCGACCAAACCCGCCAGACGGTGAAACTCGTGGAAACCCTTCCGAAAGTCGGTGAAACCCAACGAGACAGATACCGGATGGTGTTCTTGGATGAGTTTCAAGACACCTCCGTCGCGCAGATGCGTTATTTAGCTGCGCTGTTTGCCGACCACGCCGTGACCGCAGTGGGGGATCCGAACCAGTCGATCTATGGATGGCGCGGAGCCTCGGCTGCTTCTATGGAAGATTTCGCCTCCAAATTCGCTAGCGATTTGAAAAACTACGAGGTCTTGAGTCTTTCCACCTCCTGGCGAAATGGGAAGAAAATTTTGGAGGCGGCAAACCGAATCTCGGAGGAAATCGCGAAGGCCACTCGTCCCGGCAGACGCCCGGAGGGCAAATGGGAACAAGACCCTGATGCGCTCCTGGTGAAACCCCTGAGCCCGAGACCGGATGCACCCGATGGCTTCGTCCATGCTGCCCGCACCAAAACTGATACTGACCAGGCAAAAGTTCTTGTCGGCTTCTTCCGGAAGTGGCTGGAAGAAAGGCGCCAAATTCGCGCAGACTTTGAGGCACAGTTGCGAAGGGCGAAAGCTCGTAACGACGACACCCCGAAGCTCAGCCTTCCCACTGCGGCAGTTTTGTGCCGTGGTAGAAGTGCCATCCCAGCGATTGCTTCAGCCTTCGAAGACGCCGGAATTCCCTACCAAACACGGGGACTCGAGGGAATCCTGAGCGACCCCGGAGTGAAACTGGTTCGCGCCACGATGATGGTTTGCGCCAATCCTGACAACAGTGGTTCCCTTCTGACACTGCTGGATCGCTACAAGATCGGTCTTGAGGATCTGAAAGCAATCGGGAGAAACCGCCAAGGCCTTAGCGTTTACCAGGTCATCATGGAAGGTGGGGTGGAGGTTTCCCCTGAGGTTCGTTGGAGACTCGGGGAACTGCGGAGCCTACTCCTGAAGCTTCGGGATAACCTGGCTTTCGCCACTCCACTAGCGCTCGCACGGATGATTCACCGTCTCCTGGGTCTCGACATCGAGGCACAACTTCCCTCATCCCCGCTCAATCCAGCAGCTTTTTCCGAATTCCTGGGGATGATTCGAGATTTCCAGCGGACTCCGGGCGCTTCCCTACAAGGATTCTTGAGTTGGCTCGAAGCTGGGGAAAGCGAAGAAGCGAGTTTTGCGGAACTCGAGATGGACGTGAATGAAGCCTGCGTTCAAATTCTCACCATCCACGCCGCCAAGGGGCTTGAATGGGATTATGTAGCGATTCCGAATCTCAACGACAATGTCTTCCCCTCCAGCAAGCAACAGATGTGGCTGACTCAACGCGATGTATTGCCCTATCCGCTTCGAAGCGACCGTGACTATCTCCCGGATTACCAACTCGAGACTTTCCAAGGTATCGGGAAAAAGGGACAGCCCTTGAAAAAAACCTTGGCGGGTCAGTATAAAGAGGATAAGAAGCTCTATTCACTGAAAGAAGAGGCTCGCCTTGCATATGTGGCCTTCACTCGGGCAAAAACCCATTTGCTGTTGACCTCCTGCTGGTTTGAAAGACGGAACAAGACAAAAAGAAGCCCAAGTCCCTTCTTTCTGATTGAACAGTCAGTGCACAACCATATCTTCGAGGGTCACTGTGCGATCTGTGAAGGCAGGAGCGATGACTCCGCGAAAACCTCGGAAGGCAGCTTGCTTGACTGGGTTGAAGACGACTCACTGCCACCGACCAGGTGCCTAGAAATCGATAAGGACGAAACGAATCCCAACCTGGCTTACTTCGAGGGGGCGGTGTGGCCTTCACCTGCGGCTATCGAGCATCGAGAAGATCTGAAACGCTCAGTAGAAATTGTGGAAGCTTCCAAGCCTCAAACCAAGGGAGGAAGCGGGGTTCTTGCCAGGAGGCTCGATAAGCTGCTGAATGTGAAGAGTTCTCGCCTAGAACCTAGCGAGCTGTTCAACCGGGTTTCTGCCACCGGAATGGCGAAACTTGGTGGGGAGGGCGAAGCCTATATGCTCCAAAAGCTGCGACCCTTGCCTCAGGAGCCATCTGACTGGGCTCGGCTCGGAACCATCTTCCACGCCTGGGCGGAAAATCAGCTTGATGCTGACCAGCTTGATATCGAATCTGCGGTGGAGTCGAGGCTTCCGGATCGCCAGAAGAAAATGCTCCGCGAATGGAAACAGCGGTTCCGCGATTTGGAACTCCTTCGGAATAAGCGAAACTTGGCCGTGGAAAGCGAGGGGAATCTCATCGTGGGTCGAGATAATCCCGTTGTCTTGAAACTGCGCATGGATGCGGTTTTTGAAGATCTCGAGGACGGGAAAATTTGGATTGTGGACTGGAAAACCGGCACAAAACCCCAGCCAGAGATGTATTCCCAGTGGGTTCACCAGCTCGGAATCTATCGCCTGTTCTGGTGTCAATCTCATCCGGAGACAAAACCGGAAAACGTGGTGTGCGCCTATATTTTCTTGAGCCAAGCAGATCCACCACAGCAAGTCTTGACGTTGGAAGACATCTGCGCTCATCTTGGCTTGGAAGACTACACCTTGGACTTCTTGGAAAAGAACCTCGCTGCTGCCGAGGCGACAGCGAGCGAGGTTCTTGCCATGCTTGGTCAAGGAGCGGGAGAGGGGAGGCATATCAGGGACTGACAGTGCGCAGCCGCATCTTTCCAAGTGCTACGAGTGGATCTGAGCTAGACGCCAAATCCGCTGCAAGCCGCTTCGACTAATCGCCCAAAACCGCATCATAAGAGGGGAGGTCCAAAACGCCGTTTCCGGAAATGCCAATCAAGACCACTTCACCGTCTTTTGCTTCGCCGGACTTCAGGTAGTCCATGGCTCCGCAAATGGCGTGGCAGGACTCCGGGGCGGGGATGATGCCCTCGGCGCGGGCAAACTCACGGCCCGCGGCGAAGGTCTGGTCCTGGGGGCGAGATATCGCCTCCATCAGCCCGAGATGGTACGCGTGAGACACCATCGGAGCCATGCCGTGATAGCGCAGGCCACCGGCGTGAATCGGATCCGGCACGAAGTCCGTCCCGAGCGTGTACATCTTCATGAGTGGCGTGGTTTGGGCAGTGTCGCCGAAGTCGTAGCGGAACTCACCCTCGGTCATCGAGGGGCAAGACTTTGGTTCGACTGCGACAATCCGGGTATGCCGCGGAGCCTCGCCGCGAAGTTCGCGACCCATAAACGGCAAGGCGAGACCGCCGAGGTTTGACCCTCCGCCGGCGCATCCAAAGACCACATCGGCCGTCCCCTCTCCGGCCGCCTCGAGCTGAGCCATGGCTTCCAAGCCGATTACCGATTGGTGAATCAGAACCTGATTCAACACTGAACCCAAGGCGTAATGCGCCTTCGGGTTCTTCACCGCGACTTCGACGGCCTCGGAAATCGCCATGCCGAGCGAGCCGGAAGTGTCTGGGAACTGCTCGCGCATGGCGCGGCCCGACTCGGTGCGGTCACTTGGCGAGGCGTAACAATCTGCGCCGTAGGTGTGCATCTGCATCCGGCGGTACGGCTTCGATTCGAAAGACGCGCGCACCTGGTAAACCTCACAGCCGAGGTCAAACATGGCACAAGCCATCGCCAGCGACGCGCCCCACTGACCCGCGCCGGTCTCGGTCGTGACCTTATCCATACCTTCCAACTTGTTGTAATACGCTTGGGCGACAGACGAGTTCGGCTTGTGCGAGCCGGTTGGGGAAACCCCCTCATACTTGTAGTACACGCGGGCCTTCGTGCCGAGCATCTTCTCGAGCCTTGCCGCACGAATCAGGGGAGAAGGCCTCCATTGGGAATAAATCTCGCGAACCGGCTCGGGAATCTCCAGATAGCGTTCGGTGGAAAGCTCCTGGTCAATAAGGTGAGAGGCGAAAATCGGAGCCATGTCCTCTTTGGTGGCCGGTTCTTTAGTTGCCGGATTCAAAAGCGGCGCCATCGGCTCGGGAAAGTCCGCCATGATGTTGTACCAGTGGGTCGGCACCTCGCTGGGGACGATATAACCCTGAACTTCGAGATTGGATTCGGCCATCGTTTACTCCTTGCTGATTAGTGACCCACCCACGCCGTGCGGCGCGGTGCCCTCACGCTACCAGCCTCCAGGGAAAGAAACCAAAAGAAATCTCAAGATGCGGACGAATCTGTCTCAATATCTGAACTAAAGTCGGCTCCGGAAGAGGTTTCCGGATTGAAACCAGGTTTTTCCCTTTCGAGATCACCCGCGACTTCCCCGGCATCCCCGCCCTCAACTTCGAGACTTTCCGAATCTGTCGCCAAGTCCATCGTCTCGGTGTCATCTTCAAACAGTGGCTTGCCGGTGAGCGAAAAATCACCATCCAGGCGCTCCAGTTGTTCTTCCAAGAGATCTTTCGCGTCCGCAATAATGGCCGGATTTTCCTGGTCTACCCCCCAGTTCAGCCAATCCACCAAGGAGAGCTCGGTGTAGAGATCCGTGCGCTGGCGAAGGAAAGAGTCTGCTCCCTCAGCTCTCCCGAGATGGTAGGCATCAAAGATGGAATCAACCGTCTCGGCGGTGAGTTCCGAAACCAGCCAAGCCAAATCGCGAGCCGGATCCCCGACCGAGACCTCCCCGAATCCTGAAACGCCCAAAACTCGCGAGTCGGCGACTAAAACGTTTTGGGGATCCAAGGCGCCGTGAATGAAAGTCGGATGGAAATGCCACCAGGCGTCTTCATCAAGGGCTTGCTCCCAACGAGCCTGCAAGGTGGGGGGAATCAGGCCGGTCGAAACCGCCCGCGACAGATTGTCTCTCAGACTCTCGCGGATCTCGGCGACGCTCGAAGTGGGAAGCCCCACGTGTTCCACGAGGTTGGTCGGCACTTCATGGAGAGCGGCAATGGCTTTACCAAGGCTCCGCGCGAGTTCAGACTTTTCTCCAATATCGTTGAAATCCAGGGGATTACCGGGAAGCTGACGATAAACCACGGCGGTAAGATTCTCATCTTTTTTAGAGGCTCGTCCAATGAGGCGTGGCACTTCAAAGGGGATGCGATGGGCGTCGTGGTAGTTGGCCAACATGGAAAGAATCTTTTCCTGCTTCTCCAGCGAAGTCGCGGCCGAGGAATTTTTTGAAGCCAAAACCATCCAGCGATTCGATTCCCGATCTAGAACTCCGGTCCAAACGAAATCCTGATCCTCGCCACTGGGCGGGCACAGGGCCTCGACCTCCAAGTCAGGATTCGCCACTGTGGCGAGAGCAGCCAAGGTCAAGAATAGATTCTCACTCATGGGTTAACCCTACTGTTTTCTAAAGCATTTAAGCCGTTGCCAAGCAGGAGAGTGCCTATTTTGCCATCGCGTAAAGGGTTGCGTCCCACACTTGGAACCGCGTCGGTGAAGGCCAAAATCAATTTTGGCAACAGAGGCAACCCTGCAGGTTAACTGGATATTACATGAATGTAAACTGTGAATATGCTGGTAAAAAGGGGTGGGAGCGGTTTTATAAACATGCTAAAGATGACCTAGGCTAATCAAACGAGCATTTTTCTGGAGAGTCGCAGCGAGAAGAGAGGGAAGGAACCATGACCTACGGAGCCTTGCAGTCCTTGCTGGATGACCCGGAAGTGGAAGAAATCTGGCTCAACAGTCCCTCTCAGGTCTTTTGTTCTCGAAACGGCAGGGCGGAACTCACGAATCTCCTTCTGGCTGACAAGGAAGTGGGAGCGCTGGTAGAGCGGATGCTGCGACCAAGCGGAAGACACCTTGATTACGCCAACCCCTGCGTGGACGCCACTTTGGAAACGGGCGAACGGCTCCATGTGGTGATTCCACCAGTGACCTCCTCTTGGTCCATCAATATCCGCAAACATCACGCCAAAGCCAGGAAAGTATCCGACCTGGTGAAACTCAACTTGATGCCGCCGGGGCTGGCAGAGTTTCTCTCCGAGTCAGTCCGCATTGGGCTCAACATTGTGGTTTCCGGCCCGACTCAGGCGGGGAAGACGACGACGATTCGGGCGCTTTGCGGCGAGATTCCTACCGAGCAAAGAGTCGTGACCTGTGAGGAGGTCTTGGAACTAAATCTCAAATCCGCGGATTGCGTGGCGATGCAAACCCGCCATGCCTCCCTGGAGGGACACGGTGAAATCACCCTGCGCGACCTCGTGAAAGAGAGCCTGCGGATGCGACCTGACCGGCTCATCATCGGGGAGGTGAGAGGGGCGGAAAGCCTCGACATGCTCATCGCCTTGAACTGTGGAATTCCCGGGATGTCCACTATCCACGCCAATACCGCGCGGGCAGCGATTATGAAACTCACGACTTTGCCGCTTCTGGCAGGTGAAAACGTTACCGATGCTTTTGTTATCCCCACAGTTGCCAACGCCATCGACCTGATTATCCAGTTGCGTGGCACCTGGCAGGGAACCCGTGCGGTCAGCGAGATTCTGGCTCTGGATGGGCAAATTGAGAATGGTCGGGTCAAAGGCACTCCACTCTACCGGCTCCAGGACGCTCCGCCAGAAGCCCCTGACGGAGAGCCTCGTCCGCAGACCCCCGCCGAGCTTCCCGGTTTCGATTTCGAGGCTGCCTTCGGGTCTCGGGCGCGCCACCTCGCAAAACTCTTGGAGAAGTCCCATGATTGAGCGCGTTTGGGAACTCATGGCGGAACTTATCCCGACACTTATCGCAGTAATCGGGGCATATTTGCTGGTCTGGACCGCGCCCCGCCGCGCGAGAAGCCGCGACGGCTGGGAAAAATATTGGAGAAATCAGCAACAGAAATTCCTGCGTTGGGCCGCGGCTTCCGAGACCAAACTCACCTTGACACGGTTTTTATCCATTTCAGCGGCCGGTGGCCTCGCCGCGGGAATAGCTCTCTTTCTAGTCACCAAACTCGGCGTGGTGGCGATTCTCGGCGGGATCTTCGCGTCCTATCTTCCCTATCTCAGCCTCAACTCAAAACAGGCTAAACTCCGCGCTAGTCGCGGCAAACACTGGCCCCACCTGGTCGATGATCTCGTTTCCGGAGTGCGAGCCGGATTGAGTCTCGGAGAAACCCTCCTCGAAGTGGCGGCGAAAGTACCTCCCTCCATGCGAGCCCCGTTCCAAAGATTCGTGTCGGATTACCGAGCCATCGGGAATTTGGACAGTTCTCTCGCACTTTTGAAAAGAGAACTTGCTGACCCTATCGGGGATCGCATTATCGAAGCCCTGCGTTTGGCGGCCCAGGTGGGAGGAAACGACCTGGTGGCCCTACTGGAAGACCTCGGGGCCATGCTTCGCGCCGAGGAACGCACCCGCGCCGAAATCTTGGCGCGACAATCCTGGACTGTGACCGGAGCTAGGCTCGCCACCGCCGCGCCCTGGATTATTTTGGCAATGTTGCTTTTCAAAGGGCAAACCTTCGAAATCTATTCCACTCCGACCGGTTCGGCCATCTTACTCACGGGCGCCGGCATCTCCGTGGTGGCATACCTATTAATGCTTCGCCTTGGGCGACTTGATGCGGTTCCTAGAACCATGAGCGAGTAGGGCAGAACATGGACGCAAATACCGTTACCGCTTTGCTGGGAGGAGGAGCTGCCATTCTCCTGGGCAGTGCTACGAGCCTGCTCTTCACCAGGGATGCCCTAAATGTTTTCCCGACTTGGCGGGTGAAACCGTATCTGCACAGCGAGGAAGTGGTGTCGAGTCCAAGTCCGGTCCCGCTGCGCTTGGTGTCTGCCGTAGCCTCCACGAATGAGAGCGTGAAGCGGCGAATCGTTCTAGCCGGTTCTAAAACCAGTCTCGCGGCTTTCCGGCGGAATCAACGCCGGTGGACGCTGGGGCTCAGCCTAGCGGCAGTGACTCTCACTGTTTTGGGCGCGGCGGCAGGAACATTAAACCCCTTCGGGGCAGCGGCGATGCTCCTGATTTTTCCGCTTTCCGGCCTGATGCTTCCGGATTACCTCTTGAACCAGGCGGCGAAAAAACGGCAACTGCAATTGAACCAGGAACTACCCGATGCTATCGAATTGCTGGCTCTGGCCGTCGGGGCGGGGGAGTCCCTCTACGTGGCCTTGGGAAGGGTGGCAGACCGCTGCACCCAAGTCACCGGCGAAGAGCTGATTCGTCTCATGGGGGAGATTAATCGCGGAGAATCCCTAGCTCCCAGCCTGACCTCCTGGCGGACTCGCAGCGAATCGGAAATCCTCTCACACCTGGTCGACGCGGTCGTCTCCGCCCTGGAACGCGGCTCGCCCCTAGCGGAAGTCCTACGCGAACAGGTTGCTGACTCCCGTGCCGCGGCGCGAAACCAGCTCCTTGCCCAAGGTGGCAAGAAGGATGTGTGGATGATGGTTCCGGTGGTGTTCCTGATTTTGCCCCTCACGGTCGTGTTCGCGCTCTATCCCGGGTTGGTGGCGCTGCAGTTAACCACCATTCACTAAGGGAATCTCGGAAGAAACTTTGTGGAAAAAACCAACTACTAGAAGGAGAAATATATGGAATACCCCACAATCAGCCAGGTATCTCGGCTCGATACCGTCCGACAGAGACTCGCCTCCGAAACCGGAGACGTCCCCGGCTGGGTCATGGTTACCTTGATGACCGCGGGGCTTGTCGTGGCCCTGTCCGCCGTCGCCCTGCCCGCACTGACCAACCTGTTCAACAGTGCAATCGCCTCGGTTTCCGGAATTTAACGACTCCCGCGGTTCGGAGCCGGTCAGTTTCGCACTCATCGCCCCGCTCGTGATGTTTCTCGTGCTGGGGATTTTGCAGTTTTCCCTAGTGCTGTGGGTGAAGACGACCCTGATAGATGCCGCCGGAGCCGGGGCCCATGCGGTCGCGGTTGTCGGTGCGCCCGAGAGCGCGGCGGAAACTACTGTTCGCGGGGCTCTGGCCTCCACTATCGGAGAGCGCTACGTGACGGGAGTGAGCGTCTCCCGAATCCCGGTCGCTAGCGTTTCCAATAAGTTCTCCAGCTCGGAAGTTGAGGTCGTAGAGGTCAAAATCGAGGCGCCGATCCCGATTTTGGGGCTTTTCGGGGCGGGAAGTCTGAGCTCTGTGGGGCACGCCATGGTGGAGGTCGGGCCGTGAATAGTGGAGATCGAGCCGTGAATAGTGGAGGTGTCTTACGTAACTCGGGAGATTTTGGCCATCACTGCCATATATGGCACCAGAGGGCAAAATCTCCCGAGTTACGGAGGGATGCCCGAGTAGACGAAGCCCGTCAGTCGAGATTGTCAGCGCGATTTTGGGAGCGAATGGCCGAGGAATCAGGGGAGGCCACGATTGAATTCGTGGGAGTTGTTCTGGGACTCCTGGTTCCGCTCGTGTATCTCATCCTGGTCTTTTTCCAGATCCAGGCCGGCTTGTATGCGGCAGAAGCGGGAGCCGCGGCCAGTGCCCGGATTTTGACAGAACATCCCCAAACCGGAACGACCGCTGCCGAATTGGCGGTACAACTTGCAGCCTCAGACCAGGGACTACCGGTGGGCGGAACCGCCTTCAGCCTAGTGTGCGAGACCGGAGACTGTCCGGCAGCAGGCTCGCGGGGAGAAGTGAGCGTCAACGTCCAGGTGCCCCTGCCAGTAGTGGGGACACTACTGGACGGGCTCATTCCCGCCGAAATTAGCCTCAGCTCGACCCATCCGATTCAGTGGGGTGAGCACGGTGCCTAGGACATTATGGCGAGTCATACGCGAAGAAGACGGGCGGGTAATATTGCTCGGTCTCGGGGCTTGCGTTCTCCTTTCAACCTTGATTTTGATGAGCATGAGCGTCTCCGGAATCTATCTCGAACAGCGTCGCCTCCAGCGCTTGGCCGACCAGACAGCTTCGATGGCAGCCTCCCAGGTAGAGGACGCGGGATATTACCAAACAGGAATCGGCGAGTCTGGGGCGCTAAGGATCGACCAGGTTGACGCGGCTTCTCGCGCGCAAGAATATTTGGCGGGAGCAGACCCGGCTTTAACTCCGGGTCTCAAGCACATTGCTTTGGCGGAAGTAGAGACTCAACCGACCCGTGTCGAGGTGATACTGGTTGCCAAGGGGACGGTTCCGATTCTCCTGCCGTTGATTTCGGAGGTGAGTGAAGTTTCCCTAAAGGCGCGCGGAATCGCCAGCCTGAAAACATCTTTCGGTTAATTCCTTGTCAATTCGGGGTTAAACCGGGACCGTGAGGAGTAGCTACGGAGGGCCGGTCGGTTCCAGGGGGTTAGCATGGAACTGACAGCTTCAGCAACGGAGGAACAGTGAACGAAAAGCAACGTCGGGTTTTTGATCTCATTGAGAAACTGCAGGCTCTGGGCCAGTCCGGGCTTCATTACGGCCACGATGATTACGACAAGGACCGCTACCAGCGGGTTCGTGAGATTGCGGCGGAGATTGCGGCGGTGGTGACCGAGGACCCGCTTGAGAACGTGGAAAAAGTTTTCCTCGCCGATAACGGTTATCAGACTCCGAAGATGGACACTCGCGCGGTGGTTTTTAACGACGAAGACAAAGTGCTTTTGGTTCATGAGACGAGCGGGTTGTGGGCGCTGCCTGGCGGTTGGGTTGACGTGGGGGAGTCAGTAAAGTCCAACACGGCCAAAGAAGCGCGAGAAGAAGCCGGTGCCATCGTGGAACCGCGACGGCTCATCGCGGTGGTTGATAAGAAAGGTCGGAGACAGACTCGCGGGCCGTTTTCAGTGTTTACTTTCTTTGTGGAATGCGATTATCTCGGCGGGGAGTTTGAGGACAATCTCGAGACGACCGAATGCGGCTGGTTCGGGGCCGACGAACTTCCGGAACTCGCCGCGGGGAAAAATAATGCGGCGCAGCTCGCGCTGTGCTTCGAGGCTCACGCGGATCCCGACTGGCGCCCGCTTTTTGATTGATTTTTACCGGTGGGGACGGGCTAAAGTGGTAAATTTTTTACCACTTTAGCCCGTCCCCACCGGTAAAGTTTGCTTCTCCGCTAGTCGTGGGCCAGCGCTTCGACCGGAGTGACGCGACCGGCGGCGCGGGCCGGCAGCAGCGAAGCCAGCAGCGCCACCGCGACAGTCGCGAGGGCCGCCCCCCAAGCCTGCGAGGGAACCACAAAGTGCAAATGCGTGGCGATCTCGCTAAACGGTAAGACCATCACCCCGGCAATGGCATAACCGATTCCGGCCAACATGCCGATGGCCACTGATGCCGCCCCGATAAGAAGCGCCTCCACGGAAAGCATCGACCCAAGCCGACCGCGGGTCATCCCCACTGCTCTGAGGAGCCCGTGCTCGCGGCGCCGCTCCAAGACGGACAGCGCCAGCGTGTTGGCGACCCCGACCAGAGCCACGAGAATCGAAACCCCGAGCATCGCCAAAGCACCCCACATCATCGCCTCAATGATGCCTTCAAACATGGGGCGGTCAGGCGCTTCCCCGCCCACGACACTGCCGTCTCCGGCGAGAACCTGGATTCGAGAGGCGACTTGTTGCAACTTCTCCTGAGAGATTCCGTCATTCACCCGCAGGTACAGCACCCGCTGGGTAGCCGGATTGCCCGGGGAGAGTAGCCTCGCGAAATCTCTGGGGTTGAGTTGCACATCACTCAAGGGCGTCAACGCTGCCTTGAGCTGCAAAGTCACCCCGTGGGAGCGGATTTCGACGTTCTTCCCGACGTAGTCCTTACTCAACATGGGGATGCCGACTTCGCCGGCCTTCACCTGCGCAATCGGAGCCCGCGCCACCGCGCGGAGGTCGGTTTGCTCCACCAGAAGCATGGTATCGACGGAAAAATCTTCGGCATCGGGCTCAGTCTGGGGATTGGAGATTTCCAACTCAGTCAAGGTGTAACTCCCCAACACCCCATTCGCGACCCGCGTCCGTGCCACGTTTTCCACCCGCGCTATTTCCTTAATCCCGTCCGACATCAACGGCTCGGTTGTGGCGCTGATATAGAAATCTATCGGGCTGGCGTTGTTGACTGCCTCCACCGCGGTTGCCTTTGTTGAAGCTGCTCCGGTCAACAAGAGCACCACTAAAGTCACCCCGAGGGTCAGCGCGGCGCCGGTAGCTCCGGTTCGGCGGGGGTTGCGGCGAGTGTTCGAGACCGCAAGACGCCACACCACCGCAGACTTTGCCGACAGCTTCCCCAATCCGGCAGTGAGATAAGGCAAAAACACCGACACCAGGAGCAGCAGGCCGATAAAGGAAACCACGCCGGAGAACATCGCCAGGAGGAACAGGTAGAACAAAATCTCCGGATTCGCGGAATCTCCGGCGCCTTCCATGGCGGCGCTGCGGGAAAGCCACACCGCCGCAATCATCAGCGCGGTACCGCCCACGAAAAGCAAGGACGCCATGACTGTCCTCACCACGCGGCGCTTAGTGGCCTTCCCTCCCGTGTTCTCATCTGCCAGCGCCTCAATCGGGGTGACTTTTGCCACTACGCGGGCCGGAGCGAAACCGGCGAGGAAGGAAATCGCCACGCCCGCAAGGAAGGATCCCAGAATCATTGGCCAAGAAACTGCGGTAAATGCCCCTACCGGATCCTTGACCAGCCCCGAGACAAGATTCGCCATCCCCGCGAACAAGACCCCGGCAAGGACTCCGATGGCGGAGGCAATCGCCCCGACGAGCAGGGTTTCTTCTGCCACTAGGCGACGCAGTTGTCCCTTAGTCGCCCCAACCGCCCGCAACAAGGCGAGCTGGCGTCGGCGCCTTGCGAGCAAAACACTGTAGGTCACGCTCACGACGATAATCGCGACCACCGCGGCAATCACCGGAAACAGGAGCGCCAACACAAGGAGAACATTCTTCCCGCCAATGGTGTGGTCTACGATGTAGGCCACTTGTTCATCAAAAGTCTTGAATTCGAGGGTGGCGGCGCCGGGAACAGAAGACATAATCTCCGCGAGAGCTCGGGCTTCCGTCGCGCGCTCTTGAGGGCTTAAAGCGCGCGGCGCGCCCAGAAGAATCAGGGACGGTTCAATGTCTTTCGACCACTTACCAAAATCCTCTGCCGAGGCATAGACGCTCGGAAAACTAGCCGGTCGGGAAGCGAAAATGCCGGAAACCTGGAGCGGCTCTTCGCGAACGCCTTGGGTCTTGGGGTCAAACAGTTCCGCAGTCAAGGTGTCCCCGAGACCCACCCCGAGCGCGCTGGCCGTAGATTGTTCAATCCCGATTTCTCCGGCCTGGGGCCGTTTTCCTTTCACCAGCGCGGAAGGATCAAAGCGGGGTTCCCCGAGTTCCGTCACCATGAGAAACGAGGCAGTTTTACCTTTCTTGAAGTTCATGGCGAGATCTTTGCGGGGGAGCAGGTCCCAATCCGGTCGATTTGACCCCAGGCCCGAGGCGATACTGTTGACTGTCTCGGAGGGTATGCTTTGAGCCTCTCCCTCCTTCGGAACCACCACCACGTCAGCCCCGTTCAAATTCCAGGCGAGATTGTGTTCCATAGACACGCGCATCCCACCGGCCAAGCCGAGACAGGTGAGGAGAAACGCCACCGCTAGCGCAATCGCTAGCACGGTAGCGACGTATGAGGATTTTGAGGCACGCAAATTAGCGCTCAAGAGGCCTTTCATTACGCCACCTCGGCAATCTCGGCAGCAGAGGGGTGGGAGAGGTCGTTCACGATTTGGCCGTCGCGCACAATCAGAACCCGGTCGGCTGTGGCCGCGGCGTGACGGTCGTGGGTGACCATGACCACAGTTTGTTGAAATGTATCAACGGCTTGCCGCAGAAGCGACAACACCTCCGCACTCGAGGCGGAGTCGAGGTTTCCGGTCGGCTCGTCGGCGACCAAAATTTGTGGCCGCGCGAGCAAAGCGCGAGCCACGGCGACGCGCTGGACCTGGCCACCGGAGAGCTCCCAGGGCTTATGCGTGAGACGGTCCTCGAGGCCCAGGGCGGAAACGACCCGATTAAACCACTCGGGATCGATGCGTTTTCCCGCGAGTCGCAGGGGTAGCTCAATGTTCGCCCGCGCATCGACAGTGGGGATGAGGTTGAAAGACTGGAAAACGAATCCGACCTGGTCACGTCGCCACAGGGTCAGAGCCTTGTCGTTCAGTCGGGTGATGTCCACATTTCCGACCGTGATCTCCCCGCTTGTCACCGCGTCCAGACCAGCCAGCAGATGCAGCAGAGTCGATTTTCCGGATCCGGACGGTCCCATAATGGCAGTGAACTCGTGGGCGCGGATGTCGAGGTTGATGCCGTTCAAGGCGTGGACGGACGCGTCGCCGGTGCCGTAAACCTTGGTGACACCTCGTAGCGCGGCAATAGGTGCGTTTGAATCCATGAGTGGTCTCCTCTCGTTGTATCCTCGACGATACTGGAGGTCAAAGGGGTTTTCCATCAGGGAATCCCCTGATTTATCCCTGAGCAACCCTGGGAGTGAGGGTCTTTGCTATGGTGACCAACCGGACGGCTCTATATAATTTGAGGCGTGAAAAATAGTGCAATGGGTAGGGCATCAGCAAGGCGCACCACTTGGATCCGGTTTCGATTCCGAGGCATGGGGCCGTGGATATTCCTGATTTCAACCGTAATCTACTTAGGCATCTGGGCGTGGCAATTCCTCACCGGTCAGGACCTCACCAATTTGGCCGACGGAGTGAGCCTCGATAGAAACCTTGGGGGCGTTTTGAAAACCATGGCCACCACTTCCTCCGCCTTGGGGGAAGCCTTCAGGTCTCTAGCCGTATGGTTCTTCATGTGGACTCTCGTCATCATGAGTTCTACCCGCTGGATTGAGGCTCTCTTCGCGGGATTGGACCGCGCCGCTATCTGGCACCGTGGGGTGGCGATTCTCGGAACAGTGTCCCTCGCCCTCCACGCCCTGTTTACTGAAATCGGTAAAGAAACCACTCTCGGGAAACCCCTCGCAACCTTGGGGGGCAATCGGTATCTTCGGGCTCGTGGTGTGGGCGATGCTACCGCGGTGGCGGAACTTTCTACCTAGATTCACCCACTCGCCCCTGGAGAAACTCGCCGCAAGCCCGCTCGGGAAGCCAGTGGATTCATTCCTTTCCCGCTGTGGAGGGATTCCTCGCCGCAGGGGTCGCGGCCTCCAATATCCATTTCGAATACTTCAACTGGGGCTGATGGCTTCCGCCCTAGTCGTGGTTACCCAGAAGCTGGGCAAACGGCGTCACGGTCAAGGGCTCGGAGTCACCCGCAGTGTTCTCTTGGCGGCGCGGCTCGTTCGCGGCGAGCAAGTCAGCAAACTCGCGTCCGGCGCGACCGATACGGTCGTTGAGGCCGTTCGTGTCCCCATCTCCCCAATCTTCGGTCGCAGCAAAAACCGAGGTTGGAGCCACCAAAGCCTTCAAATAGGAAAACAGGGGCCCCATGGCTTGGTCAATCACCAAGGAATGCCTCGCGGTGCCACCGGTCGCGCCGAGCAGGAACGGCACGCCCTTGATGAGATCGGGGTCCACCAGATCCCAAAACATTTTGAAAATCCCCGAGTATGAAGCCTGATAGGTCGGCGAGACGGCAATAATCCCGTCAGCGGATTCCACGGATTTCACGGCCTCATCGAGTTCTGGAGTTCGCGCCAGCGTCGTGGCGGCCGCGGCGGCGTCGCTAGCGAGGCTGCGTAGTTCGATAACGTTCACCCGCGGGACGATGCCCAGGGCGGAGAGTCCGTCGGTTGTGGCCGCGGCGAGATCCTGGGCGAGCATCGTCGAGGTAGAGCCCTCGGAGGTGCCGCCGCTCACCACCACGAGGTGGCGTTCGCGGGGCTGAAATGGGTCAGTTTGTTCCAGTGCTTGCATTTTTTCTCCTACTTATTTCCGCCGGGGATGGGGGCGTGGCCGGCCTGGGCGAGTTCTACCATTGCGGCGTGGCTCGGAGCGGTGGCGGGAACCTCAGGGTCACGGCGCGACTCGAACTCTTTGCGTAGAGTCGGCAAAATGTCGGCCCCGAAAATGTCCATCTGGTTCAAGACTGTCTTTAGGGGCAAACCCGCGTGGTCAATCAGGAACAGTGTCCGCTGATAGTCGCCGACCCAGTCGCGGAAGGTGAGCGTCCGATCGATAATCTCTTGCGGGGAACCGACCGTCAATGGCGTAATCTCGGAGAAATCCTCCAAGGAAGGTCCGTGGCCATAAACCGGCGCGTTGTCGAAGTACGGCCGAAACTCGCGAACCGCATCTTGAGAATTCTTCGCCACATAAGCCTGAGCGCCCAGAGCCACATAAGCCTGTTTTGCCTTGCCGTGACCGTAGAATTCATAGCGCTGACGATAGAGATTCACCATGTTGATGACGTGCTCCTTGTTCCAAAAAATATTGTTGTGGAAGAAGCCGTCACCGTAATAAGCGGCCTGTTCGGCGGTCTCGGGGGAACGAATCGAGGCGTGCCAGACGAAGGGCGCGACGCCGTCGAGCGGCCGGGGCATCGAAGTGAAGTGGTTTAGGGGCGTGCGAAACTCCCCGTGCCAGTTCAGGTTTTCGTTATGCCACAGCCGGTAGAGCAGGTCGTAGTTCTCGATTGCCAACTCGATGCCTTTACGGATGTCGCGACCAAACCAGGGATAAACCGGACCCGTGTTTCCGCGTCCCAGCGCCAAGTCCATGCGTCCCTCAGTCAGGTGCTGGAGGTAGGCGTAATCCTCGGCGAGCCGCACCGGATCCATCGTGGTAATCAGAGTGACCGCGGTGGAAAGCTTAATCTTCTTGGTCACAGCCGCGAGATAGGCCAACAAGACCGGCGGGTTTCCGGGGGCCGCGAAAGGCGGGTTGTGGTGCTGACCCACTGCGAAAACATCAAAGCCGACCTCTTCGGCGTGCTTCGCGATAGCGAGTTGCATCTGGATTTTTTCGTGCTCATCGGGAGTGTGACCCGTCAAGGGGTCTTCCGTCATGTCCCCGATTGAAAAAACACCGATTTCCATGTTTCTCCTTGTGATTAGTGGTTCTGTAAACCTTTCAATTGGGCTAACAAATCCGCGGCTCGGATTATTCCCGCGCCTAAAACCGACTCACGGCCAGAGCTGGGAGAAGATGGTCGCGGGAGGAACCCCGAAACGGGCTTGGGAGAAGGCAGAGTCGCGCGCGGCGCCAATCCAGGGATCGCGGCGTTCCGGGTGGTCTTTACCCGCGGGCGGAAGGGCGGCGAGAACCTCGAGCTCGGCGGCGAAAGCGTCCGCATCGGCCGAGTTCAGCAAGTGGATAGCCGCTGACTTGTCCGCTAAAGTCTCGAAATCCAAAGCGTACTGTCCGGCGCGTACATCTTCTACGCCGAGCTCCACGAGCCGCTGCACTTCCCAGCTCAAAGCCTCGGCGCGCCCCAAAGCCCAAGCTCGGTCATCGCCGGAGAGGAACGCTGCGGCGGTCTCCGCGCGATACCGCGCAAAATCCAGGGCCGACTCGGCTTCGCGAAGTTTATCCAGAAGCGCCAGGTCTTCGATTTTCACGCCCGGCTCATCGGGATTCGTCGGGGGCGCCGCGGAATCCTTTGCTGACAGAGAGGGAACCGCCACCCCCGAGGCGACCGACAGACGGTTTGCGTCCAATGCGCTCGCCGCGCAAGTCCCCGCGAGCAAAGTGGCATCGGTGCGGTTCGGGGCGGCGCTGGCGGAGCGGCAAGCGGTGGCTCCGGAATCAACCAGGAGCTGCAGCAAATCCGCGACAGTCCCCGGAACCGCCGAGGGAGTCGGGCCGGTTTCGGCGCCGCTCGGGACCCCGCTCGGCCACGGATTCCACACCCCACCCATCACAGAAAGCCGCTGCGCCGCCTGGTCTCGCACGATTCCTGCCGCATCTCTAAGCGCTGCGGATTGGGAGCCATCATTGGCCAGCGCGTCAGCTCCGGTACTGATGGCCTCCTGGGCGCGAGTAACTACCGAAATTCCCGCCTGCCCGGGGTCTAAAGACGGCAGTGCATCCGGGGGAGTATCAAGTCGCAGCCCGCAACCCGCAAGGCCGAGCGTTCCCGCAAGTAGCGCCACAACCCATAGACTAGGTTTAGGAAGAAAATGACAACGGCGGGTTTCGCGGCGGGCAAACATGTCTCCATTGTTCCACAACCGAGTGGTCAATCAGGGGTGAGAAGCGCTACTGCGGGGAAACTCCCGCCACAAGCCCGCCACGAGAAGGGGGAAACTTTTCATGACAACAGAAAATGAGCTGCTTACAGCTAAGGTCGGTGAACTCATTGAGCCAAAGGTCAGAGAACTGGGACTGTACCTGGAGAAGCTTCTCATCAAGGGCTCCAAAAACACCCGCATTGTGGAGGTCTATCTGGATCTTCCAGACGGAACAGACTCGCTGGGAAGTGAAAGGCTGGAAGAAGCCAGTCGAGAGATTTCCGCGCTCCTGGACGCTCAAGACCCCATCGAGGGGGCATACAACTTGGAGGTGTCTACTCTGGGAGCCGAACACGAGCTTGACAATCCGCGACTTTTCGCCCGCGCGGTCGGGAAAGACGCGGAAGTGAAAGCCAAGGGAGAGATTCGGCAGGGGGTCATTAAAGATGCTGGTGGGGAGGGTTTTACTTTGGAAATAGACGGAAAACAAGAAACCATCGGCTTTGGTGAACTAGAATCGGCTCGGACGGTGATTTTGTTTGGAACGAATAAAAAAACCGGCAAGTCCAAGAAGAAATAACAATCGAACAAGTTAATACGGAGGAGAACAATGCAAATCGACATGTCCACCTTGCGCCTGGTGGAAGCGGAAAAAGGCATGGATTTTGAGTCGCTCGTCAAGACGGTGGAGGAGGCCTTGTTGAAGGCGTTCCGGAACCAGTCTGGGGTGAAGGGGCCGGCTCGCGTAGAGGTTGAACGCAAAACTGGGGATGTGAAAGTTTTTGTTACCGAACTTGATGAAGACGAAAATCCGGTAGGGGAAGAGGAAGTTACTCCCGATGATTTCGGGCGAACCGCCGCAGCGACCGTGAAATCCGTTATTATCCAGCGTTTCCAAGAAGAAGAGGACAAACAGGTTCTCGGGGATTTCAAGGATCGCGTGGGACAGGTTGTTTCCGGAGTCGTGACGGCGGCGCGCGACCCGAAACTCGTGGCCGTGGATTTGGGAGACATCGAGGGGATTATTCCGCCCGCGGAACAGGTTCCTGGCGAACACTACAAGAACGGCGAGCGGATTCGGGTCTATGTTTTGACCGCCAATCGCGGTTTGAAGGGCCCCCACATTGAACTGTCTCGGACCCATCCGGGACTGGTGCAAGGGTTGTTCAAGCGCGAGGTTCCCGAGATTGAAAAAGATTTGGTTGCTATCGAATCGGTGGCGCGCGAGCCGGGGCACCGGACAAAGATCGCAGTGAGGGCTTTGGAGAACGGCGTGAACGCGAAGGGTGCGTGCATCGGACCGAACGGGTCGCGAGTTCGCGCGGTGATGAACGAGTTGAATGGCGAGAAAATCGACATCATCGATTGGTCTGAAAATCCGGTGGAATTTATCGCTAACGCTTTGAGTCCGGCGAAGGTGGTTTCGGTGCGGGTTTTGGACGAGGAACGACGTCTCGCTCGCGTGGTGGTTCCCGATTTCCAGCAGTCCCTCGCTATCGGTAAGGAAGGGCAGAACGCCCGCTTAGCTTCGCGGTTGACCGGTTGGGGGATTGACATCCACTCGGACAACGAAAATGGTTCTCCGCTTGCTTGAAGCTTAATTTTCGCGCTGCTGTTGTTACGTTTCTCAGTCGCGCAGGTGCCTGCAATGCTTCGCATTGCGCGCCGCTTCCTTGGCCTCAGCAATGCTCGAGCAAGCTCGGCATTGCGTTCGGTCTGCGTCGCGGTGGGGTCCCGAGACTACGAGCACCCGAAGGGAGTGAGGTCGAGCCAAGCTTTCTTGAGCTCGAACCGAGCGACCGAGGGTATGCAATCTCGAAGAGATTGCGAATACCCACAGGCTCCTTCGAAACTCCCCTCCAGCAGCGCGCCCTTCAGTATTTTCAAGCGGAGAACCATTAGTTGATTGAGTGGAAAGCCTTTGATTGGCCAGAAATGTTATCAAGTTGTTATAATAGACAAGTTGTGTAACGATTAAGCAACAACATTTGAAAACATTTATTGTCTACTACCTTTCAAGGAGGACATTTGCTCGGTTCAAATGAACCGGACAAATACACGAAATCATGCGACTTATGCCACTTATGATGACATCGTCCCTTACTGCCGCGGCGCTCGGAATCGCTGCTGGTGTCCCGCAAATTGGCACCATGCCCGAGGCACTGGCCGCGGATACTACCGCTGTCGGTTCTTTTGAACGTATTGCCGGTATGAATCGCTACCAAACTTCAGAAAAAGTAGCCCAGCTTACCGGTCTCAAAACTGTCGAAGTGCCAGCTTCTTCCCCAGACGCTTTGGTTGGCTCTCTTGATGCCGCCCACGGCAACAAGGCTGCCGTTCTTTCCCCCGATGCACCAACCCTCGGCGGGGTAAATCGCTACGAGTCTGCCGCTAATGTCGCCTTGGAGGGAGAAAAGGAAGCGCCGGTCGTAATCGCTAATGGCAATTCCACTGTCGATATTCTTGCCGCAACTTCCTACGCGGCTTTGACCGGATCCAATCTCATCCTTTCCCCCGCAGCGGAACTTGATGAACACGCCACTGCTGCCTTGGAAAATCTAGAGCCTTCCGGTTTGACCTTGGTGGGAGGTGCCGGTGTGTTGAGCGAGAGCGTGAAAACGCAAGCCGAGGCGCTGACCGGGCTGACTGCCAACCGCGTCGCCGGAGCGAACCGCTTCGATACCGCTATGGCTACAGCCCAAGCCGCGGGAGTCGGCTCCTACCTCTTGGTCAACGGCAACAATCCCGTGGATGCTTTCACTTTGGCACCGCTGGTTAAGCAGTCTCAGTCCGCTGTGATTCTGGTTGGCCAAACCTGCGCCCCGCAAAGTGTTTTGAATTTCATCGCGAACAAACCGGTCACCATCATCGGTGGGGCAAGTGCAGTTAGCGATAACTACGCCGCCAAGACCTGCGAGCAAGAGGGCGCGGAGAAGGCAGAAGCCGCTCGAATCGCGGCGGAAAAAGCTGCTCAAGAGGCGGCTGCCGCGGCCGCAGCAGCGGCAGCGGCGGCTAACCCTTACGGGGCTGGCACCCCGCGCGGTATCGCCTACGACATGTTGGGCCAATACGGGTGGGGACACGACCAGATGGCTCCCCTCGAAGCGTTGTGGATGCGGGAATCCGGATGGAATCACCGCGCGGGACGAACCGGAGGCCCCTACGGAATCCCGCAGGCCAATCCCGGAACCAAGATGGCCTCTTTCGGAGCGGACTGGGCGACCAATCCGGCTACTCAAATTGCTTGGGGCTTGAGCTACATCAAGGGGCGCTACGGAAGCCCGGCTGGCGCTTGGGCGAACTTCCAACGTCGCGGCTGGTATTGATCTTCTAGCCAAAAGACACTCCCAAAACGATTGCGGGGCGACTCTTCGGGGTCGTCCCGCAATCGAGTTAGAGGTCTCGCGGGGTTTTCAGGTATACTGGCAGACGGCGCTTTTCCGACAAGCTCGCGATTCTGGCGGGAATGGGGGAAGGCCAGAAGAGTTATCCGATGAGAATGCCAAGGTATTTCAGTTTGAATAAGGGCATTCACAATGACCTAGGAAGCGGGTTGGAAATGTTGGGCACCCGATGAGTACCCGATGAGTACCAACGATTAAAGAGGTCTGTCCTTTGCTGGGCGGACCGGTGAAGGACAAGGAGAAACGTGGCACGAATGCGCGTGCACGAGCTCGCTAAAGAGCTCGGAACTGATTCCAAGACAATGCTTGACGCCTTGAAAGACGCCGGAGAGTTCGTTAAATCGGCATCTTCCGTGGTGGAAAGTCCGGTCGTCAAAAAGATGACCAAGCATTTCGAAGATAACAAACTCGGGAAGTTCAGTCCCGAGGCTGCCAAGAAGGCCGAAAAGGCAGCGGCGAAGAAGAAGGCTGAACAAGCCAAGAAAGCTGAGCAGGAGAAGCAGGCCGCCCAAGAGTCTGCGGCAAGTGACTCTCCGGATTCTACGGAGGCTGCGGGGACTGCGGCGGCTCCCGCAACCGCTGCAGCGAAAACCGGATCTGTCCCAGAGACCACTCAACCGGAGCCCGCCTCACAGTCGGAGGACGCTAAACCCAGTCCCGAACCAGACCTCGCCCCGAAACCGGGTGCGCGCAAACCGGGGGCGTCTCATGGTGCCAAGAAGGAAGAGCCTCCTGCCCCCGCTAAGCCGGAGCATATTCCGGGGGTTCCCACTCCTGCGGCAGTTCACAATATGCCGAAGCCGGGGGCGAAAATCCCGAAGCCGGGCAGTCACGCTCGCCCCGGTAATAATCCGTTTGCTTCCTCCCAAGGAATGCCTCGTCCCGGAGGGACCGGTGGGGCTAAACCAGGGCCCAGGCGCGGGCGACCGGGTAATAATCCGTTTGCTTCCGCCCAGGGCATGAGCCAAGGCGTGCGGCCCGCCCCGGGCGGCGGGGCACGTCCCAAGCCCGGAGACCACGCGGGCCGCGGTGGCGGCTTCAATAACAGTGGCTCCACCGGCGGAGGACGCCCCGGACGTGGCGGTCGTGGGGGCCGCGGCGGTTCACCTACGGAGAACCAGAATACTTTTGGGGCCCCACCAGCCAACCGCGGTCGCGGGGGGCGCGGCTCCACCCAGGGTGCTTTCGGGCACGGTAAATCCAAGAAATCCAAGGCACGTCGCGCGAAGCGTCAGGAGATCGAGGAACAAAGCGCACCCGTGATTGGCGGGGTTTCCATCCCCAAGGGCAACGGCCAAGAAATCCGGATTCGTTCCGGTGCCTCCCTGGCCGATTTCGCGGAAAAGATCAATGTGAACCCCGCCGCCTTGGTGACGGTGTTGTTCCATATGGGAGAGATGGCGACCGCGAACCAGTCCCTTGATGAAGACACCTTTGCCCTGCTCGGAGCCGAACTTGGCTACGACATTAAGATTGTGTCCCCTGAGGATGAAGACCGCGACATTCTGGAGTCCTTCGATATCGATTTGGAAGCCGAAGAGCTTGATGACATCGACCAGATGGAACCGCGTCCGCCGGTCGTTACCGTTATGGGTCACGTTGACCACGGCAAGACGAAGCTCTTGGATGCGATTCGGAATACGGACGTGGTTGATGCCGAATACGGCGGTATCACCCAGCATATTGGTGCCTACCAGGTCACTTTGAAGAAAGCCGACAAGGGTCGCAAGATTACCTTTATTGATACTCCTGGTCACGAGGCCTTCACCGCCATGCGGGCGCGCGGCGCGGAGATTACGGACATCGCGATTATCGTGGTCGCCGCCGATGACGGGGTGATGCCCCAGACTGTCGAGGCCATCAACCATGCGAAGGCCGCGAATGTGCCGATTGTGGTGGCGGTCAACAAGATTGATAAGCCAGAGGCGAACCCTGACAAGGTGAAAGCCCAGATGTCCGAATATGGAGTCTTACCTGAGGAATACGGTGGCGATACCATGTTCGTCCCGATTTCTGCCAAGCAGCGTCTCGGTATCGCTGACCTGCTTGACGCGGTGCTTCTGACGGCCGATGCTGTGCTCGAACTTAAGGCGAACCCGCACGCTCCGGCGCGCGGTGCCACCATCGAGGCAAATCTTGATAAGGGCCGTGGCGCGGTCGCAACGGTTCTGGTTCAGCGCGGGACTTTGCGCGTGGGCGACGCCATCGTGGCGGGAACCGCTTATGGGCGCGTGCGTGCCATGTTCAACGAGCGCGGGCAAAACGTGGAAGAAGCCGGTCCTTCGACACCAGTCCAGGTTCTGGGCTTGACCTCGGTGCCGCGAGCCGGTGACAACTTCCTTGTGGCTGAGGATGACCGCACGGCTCGCCAGATTGCTGACAAGCGCGCGGCAGTCGAGCGGGCGGCGCTCTTGGCGAAGCGCCGCAAGCGCGTCACCTTGGAGTCCTTCGACGAGGCTTTGAAGGCCGGCAAGGTCGACATGTTGAACTTGATCATCAAGGGCGACGTGTCCGGCTCGGTCGAAGCCTTGGAGGACTCCTTGTTGAAGATCGATGTCGGCGAGGAAGTCGGTTTGCGGATTATTCACCGCGGCGTCGGTGCGATTACGCAAAACGATGTCAACCTCGCGACCGTGGACAACGCGGTAATCATCGGCTTCAACGTCCGACCGGCCGAGCGTGTCGCGGAATACGCCGATGCCGAGGGTGTGGACATGAAGTTCTACTCGGTGATTTACCAGGTCATCGAAGACGTCGAAAACGCGATGAAGGGCATGTTGAAGCCAATCTACGAGGAACACGATTTGGGTTCTGCGGAGATTCTGCAGGTCTTCAAGTCCTCCAAGTTCGGCAACATCGCGGGCTGTATCGTCAAGAAGGGCACCATCAAGCGCGGCACCAAGGCTCGCTTGGTTCGCGAGGGAGTTGTCATCAATGGCGAGCTGGAGATTCATTCGCTTCGCCGCGAGAAAGACGACGTCACCGAGGTTCGCGAGGGCTTCGAATGCGGTATCGGTCTGGAGTTCAAGGATATCCAGGTCGGCGACATGATCGAGACCTGGGAGATGCGCGAAATCCCCCGCGACTAACTCGCTTTGAGCGTCACCGGCGGGTCTGACCCAAACGGCGTAGTGAGAAAGGCTTAAAAAATGGATGAAACCAGGCGCGAAAAAGTCGCCGCGAACATCATGACCACCGTCGCAAGCATGCTCAACAACGGTTCCATCAAGGATCCACGGCTCGGCTTTGTCACCGTGACCTCGGTCGAGGTCACGGGTGACCTCCAGCACGCAAAAGTCTATTACACGGCTTACGGGTCGGAGTCGGAAAAGACCGGAACCGCCGCGGCTTTGGCTTCCGCGCGGGGCTTGATTCGCTCGCGGGTCGGAAAGAATCTCGGCACCAGGCTTACTCCAACGCTGGATTTTGTCGCCGATCCGGTACCGGATCAGGCCGCAGCAGTGGAAAGCGCTCTCGCGGAGGCTCGCGCTGCTGATGAAGCTTTAGCTGCTCGTAAGGGCACCGAGTTTGCCGGCGAGGCTGACCCCTACAAGAAGCCCCGCGAAGAAGAGTAATGTCCCACCGGAAGGTCTGGAACAGTGAAGGAATTTGAGTTGCCGCGAGGGGAGGCCTGTGAGCCTGGGATTATCGTGATTGATAAGCCGCGAGGGCTCACTTCAAACCAGGTCTTGTCTCGGGTGCGGCGTCTGGCGGGGCAAAAGAGAGTCGGCTATGCCGGGACACTCGACCCGATGGCGACCGGACTGCTGATTTTTGCTGTCGGGAAGGCCACGAAACTCCTCCAATATCTGACCGCTCACGACAAGGCTTACTTGGCACGGGTTCGCTTTGGGATGGCAACCGACACTGACGATGCGGAAGGAGCCGTGACTTCAGCTCTCGGCGCGGAGGGGCTCACGATTGAGCGCGTCGAGTCGGCGCTCGCGGCCTACCGCGGCGAAATTCAACAAGTGCCCTCGACTTATTCAGCCATCAAGGTTGACGGAAAGCGCGCCTATGACTTGGCTCGTCGCGGGGAAGAAGTTGATCTGAAAGCCCGAACAGTGACAATCTCGAAACTCGAACTTTTACCATTTTGGCCCGTCCCCAATGGTAAAAATTTACCAACGGGGACGGGCCAAAATGGTAAAAACGAGGGATCTGTAGCTCAACGCTCAACGGATTCGCAAGTGACGCTAGACGTGGACTTGTTGGTGGAATGCTCGGCAGGAACCTATGTCCGCGCGCTGGCACGGGATTTGGGGCGAGACCTGGGCTGCGGGGCACACTTGACTGCGCTGCGCCGGATTCGGGTCGGAGACTACGCGCTAGACTCGGCGAAAACCCTTGATGACCTTGCTGCGGAAGTCGAGAAAAACGGGAAAATCCAGGTGAAAACACTTGATGAAGCGCTCCTCTCAACCTTCCCACCCCTCGAGGTGGACGAAACCCAGGCGCGGGCGCTGTCTTTTGGCCAGTCGATTCGCATCTCGAATCCTCCGCAGATAACGGATAATGAGAGAGGCCAGCGATTCGCCGCCCACGCTCCGCTAGGGTCGGTGGTGGCGCTCGTGGAGATGGCTACGAATTCGGTTGATGACTTAGGCGAAGAGGACACAACCCCCAAGAGCAAACCGGCAAACCAGGAGGCTAAAACCGCCAAACCGGTGTGGGTTTTACATCCGCACGGGAGCCAAAATCACGAATAGCTGTCAATTCGAGGCGGTTAGTTACATATAAGAGTTAAGGGCAGGAAGGAAGAACTATGAGTGCGAAACTGGATCGAATCGGGTGGCTCCTGGCCGCCAGTTTGCTGAGCTTCGGGGGACTTGTTCTCAGTCCAGCTGCTCTTGCTGACCGAACCACCCCACCCGCTACCTTGCCCCAAATCTCTACGACCGCCGCCGCAGAACCGACGCCTCCCGACGCGAGCGACCCCTCGGTCCCGCCAACGAACAGTCCGGGATGGTCACTCGAAAACGGCGAACTCATGATTGGAGGAGCCTCCGCTGCCCAGGCTTCCGGAACCGAATGGGTGGCCTACATTCCGATTACAAACTATGACAATTCCGGCTCTATCTGCACCGGAGTCCTGGTTGACCCGTCTTGGGTTTTGACCGCGAAACACTGCCTAGCCAACTCCCCTCATTACATCAACGTTTCTTTCGGGGCGAATCGGCTGGGTTCCTATCCGGTGGACGACTACAAGACGAATCTCGATTTTGACGCAGCCTTGCTGCACCTGAAAACGCCGGTAGCGGGAATTGCTCCCGCTCGTTTGGCGAAAACCCCCGCAAACATCGGAGATGTAGGAATCGAATACGGTTGGGGCGGCACCGGCACGGTTCTCCAAAATGCCCAACAGCGCATTGTCGCGACCTGTTTTGCCGTCGTCGGCAAGGACGATCCCTCGAAATTCACCGCAAATTGCTCCGGTTCCCAAGCGCCTGGCCAGTTGAGCTACAAGGTGCAATGGTCCGGAGTGAAAACAGAACACGGCGATTCAGGCGGGCCTTTGGTAGCGAATGGCCAGGTGGTTGGCACTTTGATTGGTGGTAACGACGAGGCATCCTACTTCGGTTCAGTCCTGCCTTTGGCGGGCTGGCTCCAAGACATTGCGAAAGTGTCGCTCGGCGGGTCTTCTATGAACGTCGTCGAGTACCCGTTTGAGTCTCGCCTGGAGAGAATCGCTGGCCAGAATCGGGTCGCGACCGCTTTGGCGCTTCACGGGGCGAGTGGAGCGAGCGGGGATGCGATCGTGTTGACAACCGGCAACTTGGCGCCAGATGCTTTGAGCTCGGCGGCGCTCGTGGGCGCGCGGGGTGCCACAATTCTCTTGTCAACAACCAGCCCCGTGGAGTCTTCCGTTGTGAGCGCGATTAAAGCCTCCGGGCGTAAACAAGTCTATGTCGTGGGCGGGGGAGTAAAACTCAGCCCTGCGCAGCGCACGGAGCTCGGGGCTGCGGGGATTGCGGTTGAGGACTTGGTAGGCTCGGACCGTTTCGATACGGCCGCCAAAGTGGCTCTGCTGGCTCAAGGGCTCAACGCTGCGAACTCGGCTGCGACCCCAGAAAATATCCTCGACGTGTTCCTGGTTGACGCCACCAGCGACCCGAACATTCCCGACGCGATTGCTGCCGGTCCGGCGGTGGCGGAACGCCGCGGGGTCATCTTGTTCACCAACGGGACTTCTCTTCCTGAAACAACCATTGATGCCATCTCGACTCTTTCCACTATCGCCTCCCAAATCGGTGGAACCTTGCGAATCTGGGGAGTCGGCGGGCGCGCAGCCACGGCTGTGCCGGGCGCTTTAATCGGGGGCGTCCAGCTGGGAGTTAATATCGTCGGGGCGGATCGCTATGAGACGGCTACGAAACTCGCGGATGATTTCTTCCCCAACGCTGGCTCCTATCTCGTCGCTTCCGGGACGGTGTTTGCTGACGGGCTGGCGGGGGCAGGCTACGCCCACGCCTCGAAGAAGGCCATCTTGCTGACCGCACCCAACCAGCTCAACGCCAGCCTTGAGGCCTTTGTGAAGGCACACCCGAGCGCCACCTACACCATCGCGGGAGGTGACGGAGCTGTGTCGCGTTTCGTCGCCAACAGTATCGGCGCGCTCTTGGCGCGATGATTTTCCCACCGGCACTCAAGAACCAAGAAGTCAGCGCTAAGATAATCACATGACAACCTTGGTGGTTTTGGTGGGACTGCTCGTATTGACCGTCATGTGCATGGTAATCGGCAATCGGCTGCACCTGCCGTATCCGATTCTTATGCTGTTGAGCGCATTGGCAATCACTTTCGTTCCGGGATTCCCCCAAATCCAGATTGACTCTCATCTCATCCTGCCGCTGTTTCTCCCGCCGCTGCTCTTCGTGACCGCGCAAACCACGAGTTGGAGCGTGTTTCGAAACCGGTGGCGAACCCTCCTCGTGATGGCGCTCGGCTTGACTGCGATGAGTGCTTTCCTGGTAGCCGGACTCATGTGGGCGCTGGTGCCGGGTTTCACTTTTCCGCTTGCCCTGATGGTGGGGGCGATGTGTGCGCCGCCGGATCCGGTGGCAGTTGATGCGGTCGCGAAACCGGCCAAGATACCGCGCCGGATTCTCTCGATTCTCCAAACCGAGGGCCTTTTCAACGACGCGGTCGCGATTGTGCTGTTCCAGGCAGCGATGCTCGCCGCCACCCAAGGAGATGAGCTCGGTGCCATGATAGCGTTGAAATTCCTTCTGGGAGCGGCTCTAGCCATCGCTATCGGTTTCGCTATCGGAGCGCTGTATCGTCTCGGGGTGCGGCTGACGGATTCACTAGGCGCGAGTGTCGCCATCAGCGTTGTGGCCCCGTTTGCGGCTTATATTATCGCCGAGGCTCTCGGGGTTTCCGGAGTCATCGCTGTCGTCGTGACCGCTCTGGAAACAAACCGGCGCCGCTCTGCGCAAGACGGGGAAATTCGGGTGGCGCAAATGGCATTTTGGGAAGTCGCGAACTTGATGGTCACCGGAATTGCTTTCGGATTGATGGGGATCTCCCTGCGGCGAATAATCGCGGAATCAGGAGACAACCTCGGGCAATTCGTTTTTCCGGCGGTGGTGGCCTGTGTCGCCGTGGTGGCGGTGCGTTTCGTAGTGTCCTGGCTTATGACAATGTTCATTGAACCGAGCCGTCACGGCTCGCGTTTCCGCGAGGCAATCCTTCTGACCTGGTGTGGGATGCGCGGAGTCGCCACGCTGGCTCTGGCTTTGAGCCTGCCCTTGATGACCTCGAGTGGGGTGCCCCTCCCGATGCGCTCTACCATCATGGTTGTAGCGACCGCAGTTCTTCTCGTGACCCTGGTTCCTACCGGGCTTACGCTCCCGTGGCTCACAAGGTTTTTGGGAACGCGCCAAAATCCCGAGGAAATCCATGCACAGCTCGGTGATTTGGTGACGCGGATGCAGCAGGCGATTTGGCAGCAAGTGCGGGAATCTTTTCCGGGCAAGCGGTTTACGCCGGCCATGCGCGAGATTCTGCGTTCGCGGTTCATCACGATTCGCGAGGAACTCGGCATCGAAGTTCCCGCGGAGCTTCGCGACTCCTTGACTCTCGGTTTCGAACGTGAGGCGGATTCGACCGGTTTTTGGAAGACGGAACAAGCCCAGAGGCGCGGGAAGATTCCCCAAGGGACCCTTGGTGAATCTTTCACAACTTCCTCTAAACGCCCTGACGGAAAAACCAGCGAGATGCCCGCCGACAGTAGTGTTATCGCTGAAGAAGAAACCTTATTGCGAGCCGAAGTAACTACCTTGGGCGAGGCCAAACGGGAAGTATTGTCCACCGAGCAGGCCCTGGAATCAGAAGCGGAGGCCTTGGGCGGTGTCCTTGTGAAACCCCGCGATCCTCGCACGACAGCGCATCCGGCAAATATGCCGCCGCAACCCCACACCTACCCTTCGGTAGGGAACTTGACCCAGATGATTACCGTGGCTGGGAACGCGGCGCGCGCTGAGCTTCTCGTGGCTCGCGAGGAACGAGAGTGGGATCCGCATTTGGTGGACGTGGTGTTGCGGAAAATCGATTTGCGGATGCTCTCGGTCGGTTGATAAGTCGGTCGGGCAGGTCTTTTGACCTATTTTCCGGATTCGGCGGGAAAGTTTGGACGTTCGCGGCTAAATTAGGAACATGTCGAATCTGAGCGAAAATCCCGAGGCTTTGGCCCTGGAACCGGTTGAGCCGCGCTGCGCTGGCGGGGCGAAGGTGGAAATCGTGACTTCCCGCAATGTGCCGCTGGGCGGATTGCGGGCGATGACAGTGCATCGCACCTTGCCCCAGCGCCAACGCTCATTCGTCGGAGCTTGGTGTTTTGTGGACCATTACGGACCCGATGATGTTGCGGCAACGGGTGGAATGGACGTGGCCCCACACCCGCACACCGGCCTCCAGACCGTGTCGTGGCTTTTCGAAGGCGAGATTACCCACCACGATTCGGCGGGCAACCACGCGGTAGTGCGACCCGGGGAAGTGAACCTGATGACTGCCGGGAATGGGATTTGCCACTCGGAGGTCTCCACCCAGGACACGACCGTCCTGCAGGGCGTGCAGCTGTGGGCCGCGCTCCCCGATAGCGACCGGTTTCACGCGCCGATGTTTGAAAACTACCCCGTGCCGCGGGTGGCTTTCGACGGCGGAACCGTAAGCGTATTTATCGGCTCTCTCTTGGGGGTGACCTCGCCGATTAAAACCTTCACGCCCTTGGTCGGTGCGGAGATAAACCTCGAGGTGGGGGCGAGTTTGACTTACGAGGTGAACCCATCCTTTGAGCACGGCTTGGTGTTGGATCGCGGCGCGGTGGCGCTCGAGGGCATCGAAGTGGGCCGGACGAATCTGGCTTACACCGGCATCGGGGAAACCCGCTTGACTGTTGTCAACACCGGCTCCGAGCCCGCGCGGTTCCTCGTGTTGGGCGGGGAACCCTTCGAAGAACACATCGTCATGTGGTGGAACTTTATTGGGCGGACGCCTGAAGAGATCGAGAAGTTCCGCGCTGACTGGGAGGCGGGAGTGCCAACCGACGCTTTCGGTGATGGGCCAGATGCCGCTTACATGACCGAACGGGAGGCGGATTTGGCTGGAGCGGCGTCGCGTTTCGGGCGGGTACATGGCTATGTTTCCCATGATCCGCGCGGGTTTTCGCGGATTCCTGCGCCGGTGATGCCGATTGTGAAACTGAAGCCACGGATTAACCCTGCTCCGGTGGCACGGCCTGAAATGAGGATTGAGCAATGAACGAAACCGAACTTAGAGATAAAACCGGCGTGCCCTTGGTGGTCGGTCTTGGAGCCAAAGGCCGAGCTTTTGCGGTGGCCTATGCGGACCGTCCCGAGGAACCGGTGGGGGTGACGTATTTTCTTGACCGCGAGTCGGGTGGCGAACCGCACCACGGACAAGGCGCCGGAACGTCTGGCGGCGAGGGCGAGTCGGAGCGGATATTTTTCCACACGGAGGTCTTGCCGGATTATTCCGGACGCGGTTTGGCCGGGGTGCTGGTTGAACAAGCCCTGGTTGAATCCGCAAGAACCGGTAAAACCGTCGTCCCCGTCTGTCCAGTCGTGCGTGGCTGGCTCGACAAACACGACTACGAAGGAACTTGGCGCCACCCCACCGACAAGGACATTGCGTGGCTGCGAGCGGCACTCGGCGGGCAATAATCACGAAGAATTACCAACGATACTGATATGTACTGAGAGAAATCTTTCCGTTTATATCCTTCTCTAATTAGCTCTGAAAAAAGGCTTATATCCCTTTCCGTCGCTATCATTTTTCTTCAGATCCCTATTTAAGGAATAGAGAAATAATACTGCGAAGGGTAAAAGAACTCCTCCACCTGCCACGAATAAACTATAAAAGGAATATCCAAGTAGTAGTATGTAAAAAATGGCTAAAGACTTTTGCATTAATTAACTTCCTACCTTAGATTGGTAAATAAAAGGCTCTATATGTGGATATTTATCTTGATTCTGTAATGTAAAAGTTTGCTCAAAAAAGTCTAGGCTTTCAAAAATTGTTCCATTATTATTGCCTATTTCTTCTACAGTGAAGACAAAAACAGGAGAATCGCCGGGTTTAAATATTTTAGTTAGATCCCCTGCGAAATACCAGGTTATATTGCGTTTTGCTACGGAATTAAATCCATCGTAAAGAGAGAAAGTAAAAGCTGTTGCCTTGCGTTGTTTATTGTAAGAAATTTGGTCAATCGGTGATGAAACTAAAATCTTATCGCCAACCTTATAATTCCGAAGTTGATCGATGACTGTATTATTGTCATCTCTAAATTCTTTTTCTAAGTCGCTAAGGCTGATTATTTTTGTATATCCTTGTTGCTGATTTAATAATTGCCGATTATTGATTTTTTCCCTAGTATTTTTTGATGAAAGAAGAATTCTGTTGTTACTAGTGTAGTAAATAGTTTTAGGTGTATCGCTGTTTTCTTGAAGAGTATAGCTCCTTGTCCCACTAGTAACTCGTAAATAATTTTGCCAGGTAGTTGAGCTATTTGTGATGTATTGAGCCTTCCAGGAGCTTATTGGGTCATTTTTCTTAAGATTGTAGAATAGGTATTGGTTGGTTCCTGCGTTTAGTGATGCGATTGTAGTCCCAGAAGGATTTGAGAGGATAAGAGACATTCTAGAAAAAATATCAAGGGCAAAAAGACGATGTCCGTGCATATCTATGGTAGACATCCCTCTGGTTATATTTGGCCGAAAATAAAATTCGGATCCTACAGATCCGTTGTTGTAATCTATGGTTGGTGAGACTAAGTACATACTATCCCTTCCCACGCTTGATTGTCCATCTAGATTGATCTGCCGCTCTACGAATCGTCCGGCTTCCTTTACGAAATACCAGCCAATCTGCCACCATGACGAAGCCGATTTCTGCTGATAGTTCTCTGCGTAAACATGATCTGTATTATTTATATTCTTGAATTCCTCAGAGTGTGCGTTGGGAGCTTCATGTAAATGCAAAGTAAGTATTAAAATGGATAAAGACGGGTATTAAAACGAAATCTGGTCTAAATCTCATCTTTGTCTCCTTTGACTCGATTGGGAAATGTAAAAATTATTGAATCCCTAGTTTCAATAATAAAAAACAAACGTTTTATCGCCTGTTGCTGACAATCTTACTCTTTTATGTGGTGATGTACAAGAGGAAATCTGAGATAGGGCGGGAGGTGGATTTGGCCGGGGTGCTGGTTGAACAAGCCCTGGTTGAATCCGCAAGAACCGGTAAAACCGTCGTCCCCGTCTGTCCAGTCGTGCGTGGCTGGCTCGACAAACACGACTACGAAGGAACTTGGCGCCACCCCACCCAAGCCGACATCGATTGGTTGCGCGCCCAACTCGGCTCGGGGATTTGATTGAAGAATCAGCCGCTTCGCTCGCTGCCGCCGAGCCCTCATGGCTCATTTTCGTGGGACATTGTTTTGGGGCGAGGGTTTTTGATATAAAGAAAACGTGTTTTCCTCGCGCTTTTCAAAGGGCTTTCCGTTTGTGGTTGCGGCGTTGTTTTCCGTGGGCACTTGCGGGCTGGTAGGTTGCGCGGGTTCATTAAGTGCCACCGCGGAATCTAGCGCTTCCGGAACGACAAATGCAGGGGGAAATCCCAGGGAATCGCTTGTTGAAACCCCCACCCCGAAACCGACCCCGGAAGTGACTTTCACCCTCGCGGCAACCGGGGATGCGCTCACGCACACGGCGCTCATGCCCGACGTGGCGCGCGACGAAAACGGGGACACGCATTTTACGAACCTGATGGAACCGATTAAGCCTTATCTTGACGGGGCTGACCTCACGATTTGTCACCAAGAGATTGCTTTCGCCAAAGACGGTGCTCCCTACCAAGGCTTCCCGAACTTCGCGATGCCGACCGGTTGGGCGAGCGACATGAAGGAGCTCGGCTATGACGGCTGCTCCACGGCATCTAATCACACGACTGACCAGGGGCTTGAAGGGGTTTTCCAGACCCTGAACGTGTTGGAGCGCGCGGGTCTCGGCGCTACCGGCTCGCGGCGAAGCGAAACCGAAAAACCCTACCAGATGTATGAACTAACTAAGAACGGGCGCACCATCAAAATCGCTCAGCTTTCCCTGGCGTGGGGCAAGCTCGGCGGGATGCCGTTCATCGGTGAGCGGCCCTGGCTCGTGAACGTCGACAATATGAGCGAGATTATCGAGTGGGCCAAGGAGGCCCGCGCTGAGGGCGCGAATGTGGTTATTCTTTCGGGTCACAACGGCTTGGAATATGAGCTTTCGGCGAGTGCGGCGGCGCGCAACTGGGCTTCTCGCGCGGCGGAGTCCGGCGTGATTGACCTCTATATCGGTCACCACCCGCACGTTCCCCAACCCATCGAGAAGCTTCCCGGCGGGGTTGATGGCAAAGGCATGTGGGTTTATTGGAGTGTCGGCAACATCATTTCCGACATGCGGCCCTTGACTACCATGCACACGGATTCTGAAGAGATAGCGCTTGCGACGATTCGCGTGCCGGTGGAGGGCAACGCGGAGGTTTTGAATGCCGGTTGGGTTGCGGTTGGTCTTGAGCCGGAGTCTCACATGGTGGTGCCTCTTGCTGACGCTGAGGCGGGCAGGGTGCCGGAAGGAAGCGCCATGACTTCGGCGAAAGCCGCGAAATATCGCGCTTTTATGCGGGATTTGATTGGCGTTGATAATCCAGAGATTCCAGAGATCACCAAACCGCCAGTGAAGGATGACTCGGCAGTTGTAAAGGCACTCGCTAAGTAATTCGGCATTTACTTACGCTTTGTTGGGTTGATTACTTGCCAAAGTGTGAGTCGGATAATCAACAGTAATTAAGCCGTGACGTCGTTGGGGGAGACGCGGCGGGCTTGGGGAACGCCGAGGACGGCAGCGCTTTCGACAAGATCCTCGTCCATGCGTTCGAGGAGCGCTTCGAGTGAATCGAAAGCCAGGTTGTCGCGGATATGGTGGACAAACTGGACCACGATTTCATCCCCGTAAAGGTCGAGGTCACTCCGACCCATGACGTGAGCCTCGACTGTCCGCCCGACGTCGGCGAAGTGCGGGGATGACCCGACCGAAATCGCGGCGGGAAGAACCTCTAGAGAGGTCGGGGTAGCGGAGCCGTGCGGGTAGGGGCGGCGCAACCAGCCCGCATAAACGCCGTCAGCCGGAATCGCCTCCACAAACTCAGCGTCCAAATTTGCGGTGGGGAACCCGAGTTCGCGGCCGCGGCGTTTCCCGTGAACGACCGTGCCCCGAACCTGATGCGGACGGCCAAGCACGTATCCAGCCTGGTCAACATTGCCTTCGGCCAAGAGCTCGCGGACCCAGGAGGACGACCAGCGCCGACCATAAACCGGATCAACTATGTTCGGGACGACTTGGACGGCGAAACCGTATTTGGCGCCAAGTTTCGTCAAAGTGATGACGCTTCCGGAATTGCCTGTGCCGAAACGGGTATCTTTCCCGACAACAATCACTCGCGGTTGCAGGGGCTCCACCAGATACTGGAGGACGAAGTCCTCGGGAGAGAGCGCGGCGAAATCGAGGTCGTATTGTTGAACCCAGGTGGCATCCAGGCCGAGTCCGGCAAGGAAAAGGAGACGGTCATCAACGGTGCAGATGAGCTTATTGTTTGGGGAGGGATGGTGGACTTGGCGAGGAAGCGGGTCAAAAGTCAGCGCCACCGATTTCAGCTCGTTTTCGCGAGCGAGTTCCACAACCTGTTTGATGATTTGTTGATGACCCATGTGGACGCCGTCGAAAGTTCCGATAGTGACGACGCTCGGGCCAAAGCCTTGTGGGGCTTCATGAAAGATTTGCACGGATTCAACCTTAGCAAAATGGGTCAGGTAAGCGCGAAGAAAGCGATAGTTTCACAGTGGCCGGTGAAACCCTCGCAGTTATAGGGTGGAAGACATGTGGGCGATTAAGGGAATTGAAGGCGAGCCGCGGGTAGTGGAAGTCGAAAGGCCGAAGCCAGGGCCTGGCGAAGTGCTGATTGAGGTACGCGCTGCGGGAGTGAACCGCGCGGACTTGCTGCAGGTAGCGGGGCATTATCCTTCCCCGCCCGGGGCTCCAGACACCTTGGGGCTTGAAGCCGCCGGGGTAGTTGTTGAGGTCGGTGAGGGCGTTGGTTCTTCAGCAAGCGGTGAGCCGCAGATTGCTTATTCTGACATGCTGGGTGTCGGCCTTTCACGTGATGAGTGGTTCGGGCGCTCGGTGGTCGCCTTGCTGGAAGGCGGGGGACAAGCCGAGTTTGCGGTGGCGCGTGCGGAGTGTTGTCTCCCCCTGCCGGTTTCAGGACGCCTCGATGGTTTCGTGGTCGGGGCGGCTCTAATGGAGGCCAGCGCCACCGCCTGGCATAATCTCGTCAACTTAGAACCGCGAGTGCTGTGGGACGATACAGGAAGAAATGGTTTCGTGCCAAGTGCTGAGCCATATGGGGATTCATGGGGATACCCAAAGAGTTTCAAGGTTTTTGTCCAGGGAGGATCCGGAGGCGTGGGGACAGTTGCCGTCCAACTTGCCAAGGCGCTTGGCGCGAAAGTCGCGGCGAGCGCGGGGGATGACGAGCGATGCGCGAAACTCAGTCTGCTCGGCGTTGACGCGATCGCGGATTACCATGACCCGAAATCATTCGAGTCCGCTAAGCAAGAGCTCACGGACGGCTGCGGATTTGACCTCATCTTGGATGTGTCCGGGGCCGGCGGACTGGCCACCAACCTCGATTTGCTGGCGCAAGGTGGGCGGCTTGCCATTATTGGACTCCAAAAAGGGACGCGGGCGGAGATTAATCTCGGGAATCTTCTCTCCAAATCGGCGAGTATCCAGGGCTCGACGATTCGCGCGCTCGGTTCGGCGGAAAAAGCCGACTTGGTGAAAGACGTGGGGGAGTATGTCTGGCCACTGGTCGAGGCGGAAAAGATTCGGCCTGTGGTTGCTGAAACATACTCGTTTGCCAAGGTGGCGGGGGTGCACGAGGCGCTGGCAGCGAAGACCGGGCGACCTTTTGGGAAAATTGTTTTGGTAGTTGATTAAAAATGAGTCAAAAAGCACGTCCCTATGACTCATTTCGTATATCTATGGGGATTTTGCTAGACTTATCTGGCCGTGTATCGGCCACGCTGTGTCTGCTCGAGGAGAAGCCTCGGCGCTGCGTGCAACGAGTAGAAGGAGAATCTGTGGCACTGACTACGGAAGAAAAGCAAGCCATCATCAATGAATATGCAACTCACCCGGGTGACACGGGTTCGCCGGAAGTGCAGATTGCGTTGCTTTCAAAGCGCATCAAGGACTTGACCGAGCACTTCAAAACACATCAGCACGACCATCACTCCCGTCGCGGATTGATGCTCCTGGTTGGTCAGCGCAAGCGTTTGCTCGGCTACCTCCAGGATGTCGACATTGAGCGCTACCGTAGCTTGAAAGAACGCCTCGGTTTGCGTCGCTAGCAATCGGGCTGGCTGGGTTTTCCCCAGTCAGCCTTCTTTTGCGCCTCGGGTAACGCGCCCGGCGCGCATCTTGGTAAGTGAAAGATAAGCGCAATCGGTCCTCGGTAGTGGCTTCCGGGGTTGCCCTTGCTGAAAGCAAATCCCGTGGGCCTCGATCGATGACCGCCGGCGCTTCGAAGAGAAGAGGAGGATCCATTGGAGGGTCCTGAAATTACGGCTGCCGAAGCAGTCATCGACAATGGAAAATATGGCAAGCGCGTCCTGCGCTTCGAAACCGGTTTGTTGGCCCGCCAGGCGGCTGGAGCCGCGATGGCGACCCTGGACGGGGAAACCGTCGTGTTTGCCGCGACAACCGTTGGGAAACAACCGAAAGACCAGTTTGATTTCTTCCCCTTGACAGTAGACGTCGAGGAGAAACAATACGCTGCGGGTCGCATCCCCGGCTCGTTCTTCCGCCGCGAAGGACGCCCCGGCACCGAGGCCATCTTGGCGGCGCGCCTGATTGACCGCCCACTTCGTCCAGCTTTCGTCAAGGGACTTCGTAACGAGGTGCAAGTTGTTGACACCGTCTTGGCGATTCACCCCGATGATGCCTACGACGTGGTGGCGATTAACGCGTCCTCAATGGCGACCCAGATTGCTGGCTTGCCGTTCTCCGGCCCTATCGGCGGCACCCGCCTGAGCCTCATCGATGGCGATTGGGTCGCCTTCCCGACCTACCCCCAGATGGAGAAAGCCACCTTCAACATGGTCGTGGCCGGTCGCATCGTGGGCGAAGACGTCGCCATCATGATGGTTGAGGCCGGTGGCGGGGAAAACGCCTGGGATCTCATTCAAGAAGGTCAACAAGCGCCAACCGAAGAGGTGGTCGCGGGCGCCCTGGAGGCCGCGAAGCCGGTTATCCGGGAACTCTGCCGCGCCCAATCCGAAGTGGCAGCGAAAGCCTCGAAGGAAACCGCGGAATACCCGCTGTTCCCCGATTATGAAGACAACCACTTTGAGGCGATGAAGGCCGAGGTCGAGACGGACTTGACCGCGGCGATTCAGATTGCCGACAAACTCGAGCGCGAAAACCGCGAAACCGAGATTCGCGACGCGGCGATAGAAAAACTCGCGGTCGAGGGCGGCGAGTTTGAGGAACAGGAAAAGGAACTCAAGGCCGCATTCAAGGCTCTCGAAAAGAAGCTCGTGCGCGCCCGCGTCTTGCACGAAGGCAGGCGTATCGACGGTCGCGGTTTGAAAGATATCCGCTCGCTGTCCGCCGAGGTCGAGGTCTTGCCTCGCGTCCACGGCTCTGCCTTGTTCCAACGCGGAGAAACCCAGGTTTTGGGCGTCACCACCTTGAACATGTTGCGCATGGAGCAGCAGCTCGATAACCTTTCGCCGATTACCCACAAGCGCTACATTCACCAATACAATTTCCCGCCCTACTGCACGGGCGAAACCGGGCGCGTGGGATCCCCGAAGCGCCGCGAAATTGGACATGGACACCTGGCTGAGATGGCACTAGAGCCGGTGATTCCGCCGCGCGAAGAGTTCCCCTACGCGATTCGCCAGGTCTCCGAGGTGATGGGCTCGAACGGTTCCTCTTCAATGGCTTCCGTTTGCGCCTCTACCTTGTCGCTTCTGAACGCGGGCGTGCCCTTGCGCGCCCCGATTGCTGGTATCGCCATGGGACTCATGAGCGAGCCGGGAGAAAACGGCGAGACACACTTCGCGACGCTCACAGATATTTTGGGCGCTGAGGATGCCTTTGGTGACATGGACTTCAAGGTCACCGGCACCAAGGACTTCATCACGGCTCTCCAGCTCGACACGAAACTCGACGGGATTCCCTCAGAGGTCCTTGTCGGGGCCTTGACCCAGGCTCGCGATGCGCGCTTGAAGATTCTTGATGTCATGCAAGCCGCAATCGACGGTCCCGACGAACTCGCGCCGACCGCGCCGCGGATTTTGACCGTGAACATTCCGGTTGACAAGATTGGCGAGGTTATCGGCCCGAAGGGCAAGATGATCAACCAGATTCAAGAAGACACCGGCGCGGAGCTGACGATTGAAGACGACGGCACTGTGTATATCGGCGCGGACAACGGTCCGGATGCCGAGGCGGCTCGCGATGCGGTCAACGCGATTGCGAACCCCCAGATGCCGGAGGTCGGCGAGCGTTTCGTCGGGACGGTTGTCAAGACCACCACCTTCGGGGCGTTTATTTCCCTGACTCCGGGCAAGGACGGCCTGCTCCACATCTCCCAGATTCGCCGCCTCGTCGGTGGCAAGCGCGTGGAGAACGTGGAAGACGTTTTGCAGGTCGGTCAGCAAGTCCAGGTCGAGGTCGCCGAGATTGACCCGCGGGGCAAGCTCTCCTTGCACGCTGTGGTTGAGGGCGAAGAAGACGGCGGGACAGGCGAAGACGCGAAGGACCACGGCGAGGGCGAAACCCGTGAACCGCGGGAACGCCGCCAACGCCGCGATCCACGCGACCGAGATTCCCGTGACTCCCACGAGGGGGGCTCTCACCACCGCGACCGGGCTCGTCGTCGGACCCACCGCGCGCATCCCCAAGATGATCGCGATGACATGAACATCGGCGAATAGTCGCTGAGACGTTCAAAAAGCGAAAGGGAGCCTGGTCGGAACACTGGCCAGGCTCCCTTAAACCTAAGACCCTGGAATGGACTTGAGGCTTTTATCGCTTCTGTAATCTAGGTGAGTGACGTAACTCAGGAAAAATTGGCGATGAGTGGCAATAATGGCAGTGATGGCCAGAATCTCCTGAGTTACGTAAAAACTTCGGAGGCATAGAGATTAGATTCCGTCCCCAGCCACCCCCAACCAGCGTAGAATTCCAGCCCCGTACGTAGAGAAAACCCCAGAGGTATAACAATGGAAAAATCGACCAAAACCCCGCCACCGTTCCAACCAATCATTCTTGGTGGCGACATTGGAACTTACGGCTTGGTGCGCTCTTTTTTTGAGGGCTGGGGCGTGAAATCTCTGGTTGTTACCTCTATGGTTTTGGGTCCGATTCAAAACTCGCGCTTGTTGAAGCCGGTTATCGTCGAGGGCGATGACGACAGCCACGAGGATTTTATCGGTAAGCTCCTCGAAATCGGTCCCTTGCTCAAAAAGAAATGGCCCGACACTCCGCTGGTGTTGATGGCGAACTCGGACACGAATGTGGTCAACATTCAAAACCATGCCGATCAGCTTCGGGAGTTTTATTTATTCTCTTTCCCGAGCCTCGAAACCATTGCCGAAACCAACGACAAGGCGGGGTTCGCCAAGCTCGCCGAGAAGCATGGCATGAATGTGCCGCGAACTTTGGAAATCAACCTTGATGATGGCCTCGATGCTGTAAAGAAGCAAGTCGGGGAGGCTTTTTCTCAATATCCATTGATTATTAAAGCCTCTCGTAGCTATGGCTATGAACAGTTGCACTGGCCTGGTAAGGCGAAAGTATATACAGCCGGAGACACGAGCGAGGCCGCGGAAATCCTGCAGACGCTTGAGGAGCACACTGCCGGGCATCCTCAGGCGCGCCACTTCGTCGTTCAGCCGCGCATCGAAGGCAATGATACCTTCAACCTCTCTTTGACCGCTTATGTTGACGGACGGGGGGAAGTGAGCTTCCTCGGGGCCGCGCATGTCCTACTCGAGGATCACCACCCGACAGCCTTGGGGAATCCTGCCGCGATGATCACCGAGACCTACCCCGAATTGTTCCGCCAGGCCGAGGCGTTTTTGGTGGGGGAGAACTGGCGTGGTTTTGCGAATTTCGATGTAAAGGTGAACCGCGGGACTGGCGAGGCGTTCTTCTTTGAGGTAAACCCGCGCATCGGTCGCAATCTTTACTACAATACTGCCGCCGGCAACAATCCGATGTTTGCGCTTGTAAACGACCTCTTGAAAGGCGAGTCGACTCCGATTAACGATAACCCGGATACGGTGCTTTACACGGTGTTGCCGCGCTCGCTCCTGCTGGCGTACACGACCGGGCGGGTTCGAGCCCAGGTTAAAGAGCTCTGGCGTGGCAAGCATTTTCATCCGCTGTTAGCGCCGGGTGAGCGAGAGTGGAGCCTACGCTATGTGAAACGGCGGTTCTATGTGTGGGTGTCGACTTGGAACCACTGGCGGAAATTCCTCCAAAACTTCCCGCCAAAGGCCCTCGCGGCGATTGGCCGCGAGTCCTTTGAGACGACGCCGCTCACCGACGCGCGCTAGCCACCGCTCCAATCAGCAATGCCAGACCGGCCGCGCCGAGAAAGCCTACTGTGAGGCCCCACAGGGTCACGGGCGCGCCGAGAGCGACCGCGATTGCCGCGGCTCCCACCAGGACGAAAATAATCCCGAAGGTCAACGCGGCGAGGCTCATTTCCTCACGCAGTACCGGTTTTCTCTCAGGAAAATCCGGCGGGGGCAGTGTTTCGGACTCTTGAAAGGTCAAGTTTTCAGTAGTGTCTTCCATTATTCCTCCTAAACAATCTTTTCAGTTTCAGTTCATTAAGCTGACTGATCTTGCAACTGGCGGCGCAATTCTTGGATTCGCTGGCGAAGCTCCGGAGGAACATCAGACAGAGAATCCTTGGGGAAAGAATTGAGCCAGTCGGGGATATCAGTCGGGGAGCCTTCGGGGGCGGGAGTCGAAGAAGGCTTCGGGGCCTGACTTTGCGAACCGGGAGTCCCCTCGGGCTGTGAGCCAGGTTTCCCGTCACCTCCTTGTTGAGCACCATTCTGCGGTGGAGTAACCGCCACCGAGGGCTCATCGGAGGGAACCGTTCCGCTTTGGATATTGCCCACCGGTTCGAAACTCACCGTGTCGCCCTCGCGCCACTTATCGCCACCCGGCTCGTAGTGATCGTTATATCCGTTGTTGTTAGCATCCGCCCACGGGCCCAACCTTCCGGCTTTGATATCTGTAAGGGAGGCACTCTGCGTGGCTGATTCGTATTCGTAGGCCATTTTTCCGCCGAGAATAGCGTCGGATTCGACCATTCTCATTTTGATGGCGGGAGGTATGGCACTCGAATCGGGAACTTGGGTATTGGAATTCTTATCCAACCAATAGGTCACCAAATAGTGTCCATCAGGGAGAATAGTTCCATTCCACACCTCCTCACGCGGGCGCTCATAGACAGTGACCCCGCCATAGACCTGGTTCAGTTCAATAACCGCGGTGCCCTTGGAATCGGATTTCTTGCCTTCCTTGGCCTCTGTGGCGTCCTTGGCGTCCTTGGCGGCCGCGTTCTCAATCACGACGCTGGCCACGGACTGTTGACCCCGTTTCATGACACTGCCGCCATCGCCGAAGCCGGTGTTGAGAGTGGAATCAGTAAAGGTGACCTTTTCACCAGCGGCGTTGAAATATTGCGGGCGGTCTGAATCGATTTTCCCGTTTCGCAATACGCCTGCTCCACCCGAACTCCTCACCTCGTCACCGGACCATTCGCTCATAGAAGACAACTTAAACTCCACGCCAGTGAGGTTGAGCTCGAGGCGCACCGGCTGGTCGGGGTGTAGGAAAATACGGGTTTGACCGCCGAAATTGTTGACGGTGATGGGCTCAGAAAGATTCTTTTGATCCCTCAGGTCGATTTCGACCTGACCGTTGACCGCGTTGAGGTCGCTGCCCGGCTCTAAGTTGTAATACTGGGAGCTGAGCATGTCTTGCCAGAAACCGGGGTTGAGGTCGTTTAGCTTCGGGATTGCCACGGCCACGCCGGTTGCGGGAATGGTTAGCAACACGACGAACAGGGGCGTCACCCAGGCTAGCCAGGAGGTGCGGTGGCGTCTCGCTGCGAGGACCAGCATCGCTCCGCCCAAAATGACAGTGATTAGCCCGAGAGTCAACAAGAAGGCAGACGCGGCGTGAAGCCCGCTGAACTGGGCGCTCATTCCGGCCACGTTGGCGAGGAGGATTAGACCGCCCACGGCGAGGTTAAACGGCAAGCTCGGTCCGGCGAGGTGTGGTTTCGGTGGCACTAGCGGAATCTGAGGAGCTAGGGGAGACAGGGGAGTCGCGGGAGACTGAGTAGTTGAGGGCGACTGGGCTGCTAGAGGAACGAATCCCTCGGGCGGATTGGTTCCTGAACCGAAAAAGTCGGCAGGGGATGACGAGTCCGTGGGGCTATTTCCTGCCTCACCAGCGGAGACAACCGCGTTTGCGGGGTAGGAGGCCGAGGCGGGAGCCGCGGGATATGTCCCTGACGGGTAGGCCCCTGACGGGAAAGAACCAGGGGTCACCACTTTGGAGGTCTTGTGCCGCGAAACCAGCCACACGATGAGGAACACGATGGCTGCCAGCGGGAATCCCCCAAAAAGATCCATCATGAACATGGAGAAAACAGGGAACTGCCAGGGAGAATCGGTTATACCGTAAAGGAACATCTCCGCGAATCCCGCTACGAGCCCAATCCCGCCGATGCCGAGGAACCAGGCTCCGGCCTTGTTGTATTCGTGACGGTAGATGAGGAAACTCACCCAGGCGATGGCTCCGATAAACAGCGCTCCGGCCGGAATGTTGGCGAGACGCTCGAATGGGCTGCCCTGGTACATGTCCGTGAAGCGCCACCCGGGGAAGCCGTCGTCCAGCAATCCGGCTGAGCTCGCGGACACGAGGGTGATTGAGAGTTCGGAAGGGACTCTAATCAAGCCGATGATCGCAATGATGATGGGGAGGGCAAGAATCGGTTTAGCGTTGCCGTTTTTTGCCTGTTCAACAAGGATTTCTCCGGTTCCCGACTCCGGAAGGAACATCCACAGCAGGCCGTAAAGCAAGGCGCCCACTCCGAAGAAAAAGATTAGAACGATGGCTATCCCGCGAATCACAATCGGGTCAACCCGCCACTTTTGGGCCAAGCCGCCACAAACCCCTCCCGCGACGTGATCGGGGGAACGGAACCACCCCGAGGCGCGCAGACTGTCGAAAAAACCGACTCGAGGGGGCGGTGGGGGTGGTCATTCTCGGAGGGGTCCAAGTGCCGGCGGAGGCAGGCTGAGACGGTTGGTCACCCTGTTCTGGCTGGTGGTGCCGGCTGGATTGGTCGGCCTGGCCGGTTTGGTTTGACTGGCTGGCCTGGTCGGGTTGGGGGTCGCTAACCGGTTGGTTAACGACGCCGGAGGCATTCTCTGGGTTTGTGTTTTCGTCCATGATTCCATTGTGGCGGGTGGAAACCACCAGCGGAATTAGGGATTCCCCTAGTTTTACCCTGATTAACCCCGAAAGGGAAACTTTTGGAAGAAGGGGCGTGGCAAACTAAATATATGAGCGGATTGGAAAGGCTCGCTGTAGCCGACGGGGACGGAGCCGTCAACAATCGCCTGCCTTTGGTAAGACCAAAGGGGGGCGAGACCCCGCACGGGTTTAAACCGATTATTGCCGGAGTCGCTGCTGGCCTCGGGGCACACCTCGGGATTAGCCCCTGGCTATTGCGATTCCTGTTTCTCTTGGGAACTCCAATTGGGATGGGGGTGCTGCTCTACCTGTGGTTTTGGACTTTTGTTCCGCGAGGAAACCCTTGGGAAAACGCCCCTGCCGACGTGGCTTCTTCGCGGCTGTCAACCCCGAACGCGAGCGCAGTACCTGCCACGGACGCGAAGACTAAACGCCGCTCCCACACTCTCGCCCTGACTCCGGCGATTCTCCTCGCGCTGTTCCTCCTTGCGGCGGCAATCTTTCTAGGAGTGGAGGGGCCGCGGGCTTTGGCAGTGGCTCGGCCTGCAGTAATCGGGGGAATTATTCTCGGCGGATTCGGCATGATTTGGGCCGGAGCCACCCGTCAAACCGTGGCCCAGCTCGACACGAGACGTTTTCTTCTTCTAGGAATTCCCGGTGCCCTGGTAGTGATTTTTGGGGTAGTTCTGGCTTTTTCCGGAACAATTTCGTGGAGGGATGCGGCTCAAGGTGGGGTTATCGCCTTGCTAGTTTTGGCGCTGCTGTCTCTAGCCGCACTGCCCTTGTGGGTGCGGTTTTGGAATGATTTCAAGGCGAGTCTTTCCGAACAAACCCGCCAAACTGTTCGCGCGGATATGGCCGCTCACCTGCACGATTCCGTGTTACAAACCCTGGCTCTAATCCGCGCCCGCGCCGAGAATCCGACCGAGGTAGCGAAACTCGCCCGCGCGGAGGAACGCCAGTTGCGGGCTTGGCTCTATGAGGATCGGGCGTCAGCGAACCAATCGCTGGTGCAGGTTCTGAAAGACGTGGTAGGGGAGGTTGAAGACCGTTACGGGGTGGTGTTTGAAACTGTGAGTGTGGGCGACGCGCCCCCGGGTCCCTGGTCGGAGCCCTTGGTGAACGCCACCCGAGAAGCTCTCACTAACGCGGTCAAGCACGGTGCGCCGGCCTACTCGGTGTATCTCGAAATCACCGCGGATTCCGCTCAGTGTTTCGTGCGTGACCACGGCAAGGGTTTCGACCTAGACTCGATTCCACAGGGTCATCACGGGGTGAAAGGCTCCATCGTGGAGCGTCTCGAGAGACACGGCGGAAATGTGAAAATCAAGACCGGGGAAACCGGAACCGAAGTTCAGATGGAAGTGAAACGACAATGAGTGACGGCGTAAAAACCACTATGGAAGCAGGCTCGGAGGAAAGCGTTCCGGTAACCGTGCTGGTCATTGATGACCACGGGCTGTTCCGAGCCGGAGTCATTTCTGAGCTGGGGAAATACCCAGAGGATGTCCGAGTTATCGGAGAAGCGAGTGACGTGGAGGGCGCAGTTGCGGCAGTTAGCGCCGCGAAACCCCAGGTAGCCCTGTTGGATGTGCACCTCCCCGGAGGCCACGGCGGCGGCGGCGCGGAAGTGGCTGCGGCCGCGGCGGGGGGAGAAACGAAATTCCTGGCTTTGTCTGTTTCCGACGCAGCCGAAGACGTTGTGGCGGTGATTCGCGCCGGGGCTCGCGGATATGTCACAAAAACAATCGGAACTGCGGAATTGGTGGATGCGATTCGGCGCGTGGCCGGGGGAGATGCGGCGTTTTCTCCGCGACTGGCTGGATTCGTTTTGGATGCTTTCGGGGCGGCGCGCTCGGAGATTGTTGAAACCGATAATGAACTCGATTCTTTGACTTCCCGCGAATTCGAGGTGATGCGGCTGATTGCTCGCGGGTACGCCTATAAGGAAATCGCCTCTGAACTCTATATTTCCGTGAAAACCGTGGAGAGCCACGTCTCCGCAGTCCTCCGAAAACTCCAACTTTCCAACCGGTATGAGCTCTCTAGATGGGCTAGTGCGAGGAAGATTGTCTAGCGGCGTTCCGGCTAAAACGTTCACGCGTTTTTTAACGCCTCCGCACTGTTTCGCGGCGAATGTGTTCACTCCGCTCACGCCGCCGCGCACCCAAGATATCGCAGCGAAGCGGAGTTATCTTTGCAGCCGCAGTTGAGGGTTACCCCGAAACGTGGAGCTGGGCGGGGGAGATGATAGGTTTAACTGCGGAAAGGATGCAGATGCAACGAGTCGAGGTGGTACCTCACAAATACGGGGAATTCCAACAGGCAAGATTCCCCGCGATTGCCCGCACCGCGAGTCGAATCCTCTTAATGGTATGGGAATCCCTTCCCGAAGGGGTCTGCGAAGAGGGCATGATTACCAATGGCCGTCCGCCCCGGAGCCTGGAACGCGAAAACTCCTCTGACCGTGAAAAGACCTTCACCCCGTATTGCCCCTCGTCCCTGCTCATGTCCCGCTCTTTCGATAACGGCGAGACCTGGGAAGAACCCCGGCCTCTCATGGCCGGAAACCCGGAAACGCATCTCGGATTCCACGAGCCGTCCTTCCTGCTTGACCGCGTGACAGGGAGACTGTTCTGTTTCTATACCCGCACCGAAGCTGAGCCTGGGAGAGCCGACACCAGTCGGGCCGCCTTCTTTGTGGCGCGGACCGACGATAACGGCGAGACCTGGAAACACGAAGACATCACCTCGATGATTATCGGCGGACGCGACCTCAAGATGGCCTTTGTTCCACGCGGTCGTGGCACCCAACTCACGGCTGGTAAGTGGGCCCAAAGACTCTGTCACGGCGGGGTCGTGGTGGAACCGGACGGGAACCGGCGCGCCGTGTTTATTGGCTCCGACGACCAGGGTGTGACCTGGTGGTCTTCCCAGCCGGTCGGCTCGGATGTGGACTATTGCTCCGTGGTCCAAAACAGCGACGGTACGGAAGTCATTTTGATGATCAAAACCTGCCGAGAGGCCACGCGAGTCTGGGCGAAATCCGGGGACGGGGGACGGACATTTTCGGAACCGACTGGAGATATCGACTCCAAGCTCGTAAACGTCTTGAGCCCTTTGGAACACGTCTTTTACGGCGCAGTTCCCGGAAGCCCCCATGCCGAAGTGATTACCTACGTGGGGGAGCGGAGGCACTGCTCGGGGGAATGCACGGTTTTGATGCTCTCCACAAACGATGCCGAGAGTTTCGCCCCTGCCGTCTGGTTCGATGCGAAAACCTACGGGGCGGTGGATGTGGTTTCGATGCCGGATCTCGGACAATTCGCGATCGCCTATGAAGGCCCGCAGGGGATTATGTACGAGACCCTGCCGTTTTCTAAGTTGCCAATTGCTAGCCTCGCTAAGGAGTGGGTTGGTCAAGCATGAATGATTTGTTTTCTTCACTGTCACTTGCCGGTGGGGGCAGCAAGGGCGTGCCGGTGAGTGCCGCTTTGCCTGGAGCCTCGGTTGATGCCGTGCCAACGAGCGACTACGCACCTGGCTCGGAGGGATCCCGTGAGGCTTGGCGGGAAGAAAAAATCGCCGCAATCACCCGCGGCTTGAATCCCGACCAGTTCGATGCCGTCACCCACCCGGAAGGTCCGCTGTTGGTGATGGCAGGGGCGGGGTCGGGGAAAACCCGCGTTTTGACGCGTCGCATTGCGTGGTTGCTGGCGACCGACCGGGTGCGTCCCTGGGAGGTTTTGGCGATTACTTTCACCAATAAGGCGGCCGGGGAGATGCGCGAACGCGTGGAGCGGCTCGTCGGGAACGCCGCGAAATATATGTGGGTGTCGACTTTCCACAGCTCCTGCGTCCGGATTTTGCGCGCCGAAGCGGAGGCTTTGGGGATTACACGGTCGTTTTCGATTTACGACACGGCCGACTCCAAGGCGCTGTTGACGCGGATCATCAAGGGCCGCGGGCTTGACCCGAAGCGTTTCACTCCCAAAGGTTTCGCCGCCCGGATCTCGAATGCGAAGAACGAACTCATTGGCCCAGCAGCCTTTGCTGAGACGGCAGCGCCGGACAAGATGAGCCAGTTGACCGCCGAGATATATGCGGAATACCAGCAAATGCTGCGCCGCGCCAACGCCTTTGACTTCGACGACCTCATTGCGGAAGTCGTGTATCTGTGGCGGCGGCGCCCGGAGATTCTCGCGAAGTATCGCGAGAAATTCCGTCACGTTTTGGTCGATGAATACCAAGACACGAACCCCGCCCAATACGAGCTCGTGCGGTTGCTGGCTTTGCCGCGTTTCGGGGACCCGCGCCTCGACGAGGCCTTGGACGCGTTCCCGGGAGCGGAACTCACGGTTGTCGGGGACTCTGACCAGTCGATTTACGCTTTCCGCGGGGCAACAATCCGCAATATCGAAGAATTCGAGTCGGATTTTCCCGGCGCCACGACCGTTTACCTCGAGCAGAACTATCGCTCTACCGGCACGATTCTTTCACTCGCGAACGCGATTATTTCCGAGAACCCGGGGCGACACAAGAAGAACCTGTGGACTGAGGCGGGAGACGGGGCGAAAGCGGTCCTGTTCGCGGCCGATAGCGACCGCGACGAGGCCGCGTTCATTGTCCGCGAGATGCGCGACCTTCACGCTGCGGGAACGGGCTGGGATGAGTTCGCGGTGTTTTACCGCACGAATTCCCAGTCGCGCTCTTTGGAAGAAATGCTCACCATGGAGGGGATTCCGTATCGGGTCGTGGGTGGGACGAAGTTCTATGACCGCAAAGAGGTAAAAGACGCGATTGCCTATCTCACGGCCGCGGCGAACCCGGCCGATGACGGGAATCTCTTGCGGATCTTTAATGAACCCAAACGGGGGCTCGGGGACGTGGCTCAGGCGAAAATCCGCGAGGTGGCAAGTTCCCGCGGGGTGGCTTTTGGGGAGGCGATGCGCGAGTTCGTTCCGGGTGGGGCGAACAGCGGTGAGTTGTCAGCAAAGGCCAGCGCGGCACTCGGAGCTTTGGTGACCTTGCTCGATAACCTGCGGGAAATGGACTCGGCCGGCTCGCCCCTGGATGAGATTTTGGATACGGCCCTGGAGGATTCGGGGTATCTCCCGAAGCTGCGGGCCTCGAATAATCCCCAGGATGATGCCAGGGTCGAGAACCTGTCGGAACTTCACTCCGTGGCGGAGGATTTCTCCCTGTCGGAGCCGGATTCGAGGCTGGCGGACTTTTTGGAACGAATCTCGCTGGTGGCTGATTCTGACCAGTTGCCAGATCAGGCTCCTGAAAACCAGCCCGCGTCCCAAGTTGAAACCTCAAAACCGGAAGTCACTTTGATGACCGTCCACACCGCTAAGGGGCTCGAATTCAATACCGTGTTCGTCACCGGCATGGAAGACGGCCTGTTCCCGCACAACCGCTCGCTGGATGACCCAGACCAGCTTGCCGAGGAGCGACGCCTGGCCTATGTCGCGGTCACTCGCGCCCGCAAGCGCTTGTATCTGACCAGGTCCGCGGCGCGGACGGTTTTCGGGGAGACCATGTATATGCCGGCCTCAAGGTTTTTGAATGATATTCCTGAGGACCTTGTGGATAACCGCCGCGAGGCAACCACGATGGATTTCTATGCCGGGCTCGCTTCCCGAGGGTATGACGATGACCTCGATGAGGGGTTTTCGCCGAGTTATGGCTCGGGAGGGCGCTCTCGCGGCGGCGGGAGTGGCGGCTGGGGAGGGCGCGCGCGCTCCGGTTCGGGTGGCTCGGCCTCGGGTGGTTTTGGGTCTGGCGGGTACAGGTCCAGAGGCTACGGTTCTTCGAGTTTCGGGGAGCGAGGCTATTCAACGGCACGGAACCAAGACCCGCACGACACCGGCGCAGGCACTTTCGGGAATTCTCGCCTTGAGAGGCTCACGACCGCGCGGGCCCTTGATGAATCGGAGGCTTCCGGCGCTGGGAGTGCCAAGCCGAAGAAAGCAGCAAAGGCCAAGGCCGCGGGCGACATCCCGGTTTTACACGTCGGCCAGAAAGTCCGCCACGACATTTACGGCAACGGCAAAGTTCTCGGCCTCGAAGGCGAAGGCCCGAATACGATTGCCACCGTGAAATTCACCTCCGGTTCAACCAAGCGCCTGCTCCTGAAGTTCGCTCCCTTGAATCCGGCGGACTAATTTTCATTCAAAACGTGAGCCCGAGATAAACTCATCTCAGGCTCGCTTTATTCAAGCAGTCAGTCAAATGGTTCGGTAAGTTGCTGGGAAATGTCGCGTCCCTGATAGATGATGCGGGCAATATCAACGCGCCGGTCGGTGCAGTTAAGGTTTGGTGCGCAAGCGTTTTTCGACTTCGACGGGGGGTGCGGTGCGACCGGCTGCAATGTCATCGAGACCCTCTTGGATTGCGCTATCGAGTTGAGCCTTGGTGAGGCTTGCAAGCGCGAGCGGGGCGGGCGAGGGGAGTTTCACCTCGAAAGGGATGCCGCGTTGCAGCGCAACCTGTTTCAAAAACATCCCGATGGCGTTGGACATGGGGATGCCGAGTTCCCCGAGCACAGTTTCGGCTTCGCTCATGGAATCCTCCTTCTCAGGTGCAGTTCATTCAGGGTCGCTCGGCGGGGTCACGGCGGTAGTGGCTACACCCTAGAGAGGTAAGAGGCAGGAATCGTGTCCATACCGCGCAAAGCAGTAACTATTGAATCAGGGAAACCGCTTCCGGTCGGAGTCCCGCGATTCCGGTGTCAAATGTCGCCAGCAGGGCGCCGTGATGACGCGCGAGCTCCGCAAGATAAAGGTCTGTGACCTGCTTGTGGCCGGTTATTCTGGCGAAATCAGCATCGTCGTAATTTAAGTCCGCGGGAATCCAAAGGTATCGGTGAGTGTCTCGCATCTGCAATATCAGACCGCGGGCATCCGTGAGATTTTGTTTGCTCCACATCAAATAGCGAAGTAGTGCTCCCTGGGTTATGGGGCAGATTAGCAATTCATGGTTCTTCTTCACCCAAAGATTTGCCTTCTCATAATCGGGATGAGTGGAACTCGAAAGAGCAATGAGAACATTGGCATCAAGAAGATAGCGTGTCATTCTTCATCCAAAAACTGTTGAATTTCCTCGCGAGTGTGCACGACCCCGCCGGTAAGTGCCGGTAGCCCGGACACGGGATGAAACACGATGTGAGGCTCGCTGGTGTTGGCATCGGGAGATGCGTTTTCAGTGAAACTGCGGGACATGAAGTCGGTGACAACAGTCGCGTCGTCGACGCCGCGGGCTTTGGCAAGCTCGCTGACACGCCTGGCGACTTCGGGCGGAAGATCAATCGTGAGGGCCATGTCTCAATTATCCCCGCTATCTCGCGTTTTTTCAACAGTTTTCCGGATGCATTGCGTGTTTCCTTTCCAACCCTTCTTTCTGGTTTGAATCAACCCGTTAACTTTTAAGGGTCTCGCAAAGTTCTTGTCATACAACTTGATGGTTTTCGGGACGGGACAAACCCAACTCCGACGCGTTTACCTGGCGGAGTGCGCCGTATGATTGCATAAATTTGATATCATTTAGATATGGGGATTCGCGTTGACCTTGATGTCCCCCAGACCAGGGGTCTGGATGGGGCGGACTTCGCGTGGGAACTCAAGGTAAAACGCCAAGCGCGGGGTTTTAGCCAGCGAGAACTGGCCTCCCTTACGGGGGTTTCTCAATCCAATATCGCCGCTCTTGAAAGTGGGAAGCGACACGCCTCGCCAACGATGCAAGAGAGGCTTCTGAGACCGTTGCAGGAAAAACCACGGGAAACCCTGAAACGAAATCTTGATAAAGTGCGGGCATTCTTGGACTGTGCCCACGTGACGCATCCGCGGGTGTTTGGCTCGGTGGCGCAAGGTGAGGACCGCGTCGATTCTGACATAGATTTCCTGGTAGTGCTGCCCGAAGGGATTGGGTTGATGGGAAAAAACCGGATCCGTGAAGGGCTCGAGGACATTTTGGGGGTGCCGGTTGATGTGGTTTCCGACACGCCTTTTACTGCAGGGGCGCTTGATCAAGCACGCTCCGAGGCTGTGGAACTCGGAAGGATTGCGTGAATAGGGAAGAATATCGGGTGCAACACAGGTTTCCTAAGAGCGTAAACCCATACCGGCAGGAGGTGCTGCGCAAACTCGTCAATGACGTGTTGAGGGAGACTGATGATGCCGCCGAAAGGTTCGAGAGTTTTGCGGATTTTTGCGCCGATACTGGAGAGGGGCGAAGGCTGCGCCGGGAAGCGGAGCGCATGGTTGAGATTACAGCCGAAGCGACCGGACATTTTCACTCCGGTTTCAAGCGGCTTCATCCCGAGATTGCTTGGCGGGACATTTATGCCATGCGTAACGCCATCAGTCACGAATACGGTGATATCGACGTGAAGGAACTGTGGGAGACAGTGACTCTGGATTTTCCGGAGTTAGCCGCATTCTTGCGTGAGGTGTCGATTCCCGAGGCGATTCACCCAGAGGACTATTAGCCTGGCAGTCCGGAGCTCCCCTCCGCTAGTCTTTGTGTTTCTTTTTCTTGTCTTTCTTGGGTTTCTTGGCATTGGAGTCGCCATTACCTGCGGGGCGCACATGGTGGGAATTCTCATCATTGGAGGCTGCGGAGCCGTCTTCTCCGCGGGGCTCTGCGGGGTTAGGGCTCCCTGAAGCCCCCGACCCTGAATATGCCCCGGAATACCCGACCGGCGCCACGAAGGGAATCTGGCCAGCTTTGGCGCGAGCCACGACCTCGGCGGCGTGATTAGGAACGTAGCGCACCGTGTCCATCGGCGGGCGGATATAACCCTTGGAGGGAGGACGCACCGGTAGGACAATCGGCGCCGCTCCGTCATCAACATCCGTGTAGGGGATGGTCGACAAGAAGTGCGAAATCATGTTCAAGCGAGCTGCCTTCTTCGAGTCCGACGGCACCTGGTACCACGGGCATTCCGTCGTGTCCGTATGGACGAGCATCTCGTCTTTCGCCCGCGAGTAATCCTCCCAGCGGGAAATCGACTCCAAATCCATCGGGGAGAGTTTCCACTGGCGCAGCGGGTCGTGGAGGCGGCGCGCGAACCGTTCGTATTGCACCTGGTCGGAGACGCTGAACCAGTATTTGCGCAGCATAATTCCGTCTTCAACAAGCATCCGCTCGAAAGTGGGGCATTGTTGCATGAATTTTTGGACCTGTTTGGCGGTAGCGAAGCCCATGACTTTCTCGACTCCGGCGCGGTTATACCAAGACCGGTCGAAAATAACGATCTCTCCGGCAGCCGGCAAATGCGCAATATAGCGCTGGAAATACCACTGGGTTTTCTCGCGCTCGGTCGGGGTCGGAAGCGCGACGACGCGGGCGACGCGAGGGGAGAGGTATTCAGTCAGCCGCTTAATCGTCCCGCCTTTTCCGGCCGCATCACGACCCTCAAAAATCACCACGATACGGGCGCCGGTCGATTTCACCCAGCGCTGCAGTTTCGCCAGCTCGGTTTGGAGCCGGTATATCTCGGTTTCATAAATTTTCAACGGCACTTTCGTGACAATGGCTTCCGGATCTGTTTCCGGATTGGCATTAATTTCGCTCATCAGACGCTCCTTTGCGTACTAGATTTCTAGCCTAATACCAGGATAGAGCGAAAATGCTCGAAAAAACGTCAATTTTTGGGGTTGAAAAATGCCAGACATAGGTTAGACTTGAAGTAATCTCTCGATGTCGAGATAAATTTTGCTAACGGAAGGAACAGCGTGGACCTCTACGAGTACCAGGCCAGGGATCTGTTTGAAAAACACGGAGTCCCCGTTTTGAAGGGAATAGTCGCGACCACACCCCAGGAGGCGAAGGACGCATACAATACGCTCGGCGGCGCGGTCGCCGTGGTGAAAGCCCAGGTGAAAACCGGTGGACGCGGTAAGGCTGGCGGCGTGAAGCTCGCCAAGAGCGCCGAAGAAGCCGAGGCTAATGCCCAGGCGATTTTGGGGATGGACATTAAAGGCCACACGGTTTATCGCGTGATGGTCGCCGCGGGGGCGGACATTGCCCGCGAGTTCTACTTCTCTATCTTGCTTGATCGCGCTAACCGTCAAAACCTCGCGATGTGCTCGGTTGAGGGCGGAATGGAGATTGAGCAGCTTGCCAAGGAAAAGCCCGAAGCTCTAGCGAAAGTGCCGATTCCCGCCTCCGGCATGGATGAAGCTGTAGCGAAAGACATTGCCGAGAAGGCTGGCTTCGATGCCGAAACCGCCGCGAAGGTAGTCCCGGTGATGTTGAAGCTCTGGGAGGTATATACCGGCGAAGACGCGACCCTGGTGGAGGTAAACCCGCTGGTCCAGACCGCCTCTGGTGACATTATCGCCCTCGATGGCAAGATCACACTTGATGACAACGCCCGCTACCGCCATCCCGAACACAACGAGTTGGTAGACCACAAGGCCGCTGATGAGCGCGAGTTGAAGGCACAAGAGGCCGGTTTGAACTACGTGCGACTCGAAGGTCAGGTAGGCATCATCGGCAACGGCGCGGGGCTCGTAATGTCCACCCTTGATGTGGTGGCCTACGCCGGCGAGAAATACGGCACTAAGCCCGCGAACTTCCTCGATATCGGCGGCGGCGCCTCGGCTGAGGTGATGGCCAAAGGTCTCGATGTGATTCTCACCGACCCCCAGGTGAAGTCCTGCTTCGTCAATGTCTTCGGAGGCATCACCGCCTGTGACGAGGTTGCGAACGGCATCATTGGAGCGTTGGAAATCCTCGGTGACCAGGCAACAAAGCCTTTGGTGGTGCGTCTGGACGGCAACAAGGTCGAAGAGGGGCGCGCAATTCTGAAGGCCGCGAACCACCCGCTGGTGACAATGATGGAAACAATGGACGAAGCCGCCGATAAGGCTGCTGAGCTGGCCGCGAAGTAAGGGAGAACAAACATGTCGATTTTTCTAGATGAGAATTCCAAAATCGTTGTCCAGGGAATGACTGGTTCCGAGGGCCGCAAACACACGACACGGATGCTCGCTTACGGTACCCAGATTGTCGCTGGAACCAACCCGAAGAAGGCCGGCACCACGGTCGAATTCGACGTGACCCCTTACGGGCCGCTGGCTGATTCTGTGCCAGGGGGAACCGTGAGCGTGCCGGTTTACGGCACGGTTGCCGAGGCTAAGGCTGCCACCGGTGCCAACACCTCCGTCATCTTTGTGCCGCCGGCCGGAGCCAAGGGCGCGATTATTGAAGCCGTCGATGCGGGAATGGACCTCGTGGTCGTCATAACCGAACACATCCCGGTTCAAGACACCAACGCCGCCTTCGCTTACGCCAAAGAACACGGCGTGCGCATGATTGGCCCGAACTGCCCGGGCATCATCAGCCCCGGAAAATCCAATGTGGGCATCACCCCGGGCGACATCACCCCGCGCGGCAAGCTCGGGCTCGTCTCGAAGTCAGGCACGCTCACCTACCAGATGATGTATGAGCTGCGCGATCTTGGGTTCACGACCTGCATCGGCATCGGCGGCGACCCAATTATCGGGACGACCCACATTGATGCTTTGGAGGCCTTCGAAAAGGACCCCGAGACTGAGCTCATTGTCATGATTGGTGAGATTGGTGGCGACGCGGAAGAACGCGCCGCGGCCTACATCAAAGAGAACATCACCAAGCCGGTTGTTGGCTATGTCGCGGGCTTCACCGCGCCGGAAGGAAAGACCATGGGCCACGCTGGCGCTATCGTCTCCGGTTCGTCCGGCACCGCCCAGGCCAAGAAGGAAGCCCTTGAGGCGGTCGGCGTTCGCGTCGGCAAGACCCCTTCGGAAACCGCGCGCATCGCCCGCGAACTCATGCAGGGCAAGTAGTAGCGGAGCGGTACGGGACGGTTTTTACTTTGCTTAGTCAAAGACGGAGTGAAGAAGAACCGTCCCTATGGCCGCGTAGCAGTTAAGCAAAATCGGGGACGGTTCCACTCTGCTCCAACTTCGTTTACGCAGAGACGAAACCGTCCCCGATTGCTACGTCAAATTGCTCCGCTTCACGATATTCTTTATTCAAACACAACTCGAAGGGAAAAATATGAGCGAACAAAAAGTCAGCATCCACGCCGGAGGACCGGCAGTCGTTACCGGTAATGTGCCGCTGCGTCGGGCCCAAATCACTCCCGAAGGTCACGGCTACAAATGGGATAATGCCCAGGATATTCCGCATGAGGAAACCTACGCTTTGTGCCGTTGCGGAAAGTCTCAAAACAAACCGTTTTGCGACGGCTCCCACGTTGCTGCGGGCTTCAAAGGTGAAGAAAACGCTGACCGCAAGCCCTATTTGGAACGCTCCCAGTACTACAGTGGCGAAAAAGTCACCCTAGCGGATGACGATCGCTGTGCATTTGCAAGGTTCTGCCACGGAGAAGGCGGCGACGCCTGGAGCCAAGCCATGTACGCCAAGACGGATGACGAGGCCAAATCCGCGGCGCAAGTTATTGACCACTGCCCTTCGGGACGTCTGTCGCGAACCAACCCCGAGCGAACCGAGATTCTCTCCAACGAAACCGAGGTCGGGATTACCCTCATTGAGGATCCCGAAAAGGGTTGCTCCGGCGGAATCTACGTCCACGGCAGTATCCCGCTGGAATCTTCCGATGGAACCCTCTATGAACTGCGCGATCGCTACGATTTGTGCCGGTGTGGGGCGACCCGAAACCAGCCTTTCTGCAACGCCATGCACGTCAACCTCGGTTTCGACGACGGCCACATAGACGGGTAGTGCGACTACGCCGGGTGGGTCAGACCTCGTTGGCATAACGAAATGTAGCCAACAGGGTCTGACCCAGCGGCTTCGCGCCAGCCGTCGCGCGCGCCTTACGGAGATGAACCAAGAGTCCTCATATACTAGAAAAGATGAGCATCAACGGGGGAAACCGGCGCGGGAAAGACACCCGCGATTTTCCGACGTACCCTGCCGCGGCTCCCAAACGGCCTCGCGGATTCGGTCGTCCCTCGGCTACGGGAGCCGCGGAGAATCCTGGAACCGGCGACTCTTCGAGCCCGCAAGGCTCAAAGCCTGAGCTGAGGCGCGCCTTGTGGCGTCTCAGCCTACCTCGCCCGACCCGTGAAACCCTCCTCCCGCCGGGAACTGTTCGCGCCATCTGGCTCGGATTTCAAACCTGGCTCGTCTCCTGGGCAGCCATAGTGCTACTCGCCGTTGCCACGTGGACCCAATACTCCAGTTTGCCGGCGATGAGCCACACTACCTGGCAAAATGCCCTCGAAATCGGCAACGGAATCTATGCCGCGGCCCTCGGAGCATCGCTTTCAAATGCCACCATGCATTTCTCGTTGACCCCGTGGGGAATCACTCTCTTCATCGGTTTTCTTCTCGGACTGTCCCTCAAAGTGGCGAGGCCGCAATCACCCTGGGCGCTGGCTTGGGGCTTGCTTGCTTTCCTCCTCCCGACTTGGGTGTGTCTTGGTTTCGCGGCGCTTCGCCTCACAGTCTGGCCGGCTGTTCTCGTGAGTCTCATCTTGGCGGTAACGGTCTTTGACCTTGTCGGCAGGAGACTTCCCTGGAGTAACTTTGCCGTGATTTTTCCCGGCGGTGAGCCGTGGGAATGGCTCAGTCTTTCGGGACGGCTTTTGAAAATCCTCACCCTTTCGGCTCTGGGAATGGGTGTGCTGACGCTCCTCGGGGGAGCCGTACTGGGATGGACAGACATGTTGAATATCTGGAATGGACTCCATCCCGGGATCTTAGGCGGAATCATTTTGGTTCTTGGCCTGCTTGCGTACCTTCCGACTATCCTCGTATGGGCTCTGTCGTGGCTCGTGGGGCCGGGGATAACGGTGGGTTCTGGAACCGTGTTTACTCCGGGACAAGTTGTGAGTGGCGATCTTCCGCCGATTCCGTTCCTGGCGTGGCTGCCGGAGGCGCCAACCGGTTGGTGGCCGCTCGCGATTCCGGTGGTGTCCGCGATTTTGACGGGCATTTTGCTGAGCCGAAAACACGACCTGACCCTACCGGACACGCTCTTGTCTCTTGCTTTTCTCTTGGCAGTCATGTTGGGGGGAGGATTCATTCTCACCCTCGGGGCCAGCGGCGATCTCGGACCGGGACGGCTTGGCGAGGTTGGACCCTTGCCGGCGGTAGTCTATGCCGGAGTGATTGCCTGTGGAGTGCCGTTCGCGGTCACGCTCGTATTAGGTCATCAGCGAGTGGGTCAAGAAGCCGCCCGTTTCGCAGCGCGGATTGCCGGCAAGGACATCGACGCCCTTCCGACAGCCAAACTGGATCTCTAATTGTTTCGATGGGACGACAAAGCACGCCCCCATCGTCCCAACTGGTAGACTCAGAACATGACGAAGCAAACCTTCACACTTCCGTCCAATCGACCCACTCGCATCGTGGTTCTCATCTCCGGAACCGGTTCCAATCTCCAAGCACTCGCCCAAGCCACCAGAAACTCGGATTTTCGCGGTGAAATCGTGGGGGTGCTCTCGGACCGAGACACAGCCGAAGGTATCACTTGGTCCCAGAATGAAGGCCTTGACACTGCAGTCGTTTCCCTCGGGGATTTCTCGGATCGAGAAAGCTGGGACGCGGCAATGACTGAAACTGTCAACAAATGGCAGCCCGACCTCGTGGTTTCCGCCGGATTCTTGAAGATTCTCGGACCACGGTTCCTCGCGGCCTTCCCCAACCATATTGTCAATACCCACAATTCCCTCCTCCCGAGCTTCGTCGGAATTCACGGCCCGCGCGACGCGCTCCGCGCCGGAGTGAAGCTCGCGGGGGCGACGCTGTTTGTGGTGGATCCGGGAATGGACACCGGCCCGATTTTGGCCCAAACCGCGGTTCCAGTCGAGGACGACGACACGGTAGAGACCCTTACTGAACGCATAAAAACCGCCGAACGCGCCCAACTGGTGGAATCGGTCGGAAAGATGATTGCGAACGGCTGGTGGATTGACGGAGTCCACGCCGGCTTCTAGCCATAGAATGTAACTATTGAGACGTATCCCACTAAAACAGCAAAAGAAAGAAGGCAACAATAGTGAGCGATGAGATTGCACGCGACAAGACAACCCAGATTCCGATTCGGCGCGCCCTAGTCAGCGTTTGGGATAAAACCGGACTGGAAGATTTCGCGAAAGGACTGGTAGACGCGGGAGTGATGATTGTCTCGACCGGTTCCACCGCCAAGAAAATCGCCGCTGCAGGACTTCCCGTAACTCCGGTTGAGGACGTGACCGGTTTTCCCGAGTGCTTCGAGGGGCGTGTGAAGACCCTGCATCCGCGCATTCACGGGGGGATTCTGGCCGATCGGCGGAAGCCCGAACACGTGGCTCAGATGAAAGAACTCGAGATTGAGCCGATTGACCTCGTGGTTTGCAATCTCTATCCTTTTGAAGAAACCGTGGCTTCCGGAGCGGACTTTGATGACTGCGTCGAACAGATTGACATCGGCGGCCCCTCCATGGTTCGCGCCGCAGCGAAAAACCACCCTTCCGTGGCGGTAGTCACCTCTCCGGAGCTGTATTCACACGTCCTCGAAGCCGTCCAAGACGGCGGTTTCGATCTTCGTGAACGCCGGATTCTCGCCGCGGCGGCATTTGCGCATACTGCTGAATACGATGCGGCGGTCGCCACCTGGTTTGATGACCAATTGACTCGGTTCGCCATGGAGTCTATGGGTGTGGACCCCTCTGAACTGGCCGAATCCGAGGATTCCCCGCTGCCAGAGTGGGTGGAGCTCTCCGGAGACCGCGTTATGAGCCTGCGCTACGGGGAGAATCCTCACCAAGCTGCGGCGCTTTATGTTGACATGGATGACCTCGTAGCTCGAGCCGATGAGGGCGAGGACTGTTTCTGTCCCGAGTGTGCCCCGCATCCGGATCTGGACGACTTGGAGGCCTGTGACGCGGCCGGCTCCGATCCGGAAGCGGCTCCGGCCCCTGGCATCGCCAACGCGATTCAGCTCCACGGCAAGGAAATGTCTTACAACAACTACACCGACGGCGACGCAGCGATTCGCGCAGCCTATGACCACCAGGAGCCGTGCGTGGCGATTATCAAGCACGCGAATCCTTGCGGTATCGCGGTGGCGGACGATGTAGCGGAGGCGCACCGGAAAGCCCACGCCTGTGATCCGGTCTCCGCGTTTGGTGGTGTGATTGCGGTAAACCGTCCGGTAACAGTCGAGTTGGCTGAGCAAATCGCACCCATCTTTACCGAGGTGGTCTTGGCTCCCGCCTATGAGCCGGGCGCAGTAAAAGCGCTTGCCGCCAAGAAGAATGTGCGCGTTTTGCGCGTCACCCCGCCAGACCGCGGCGCCCTGGAGGTTCGCCAAATTTCCGGTGGCTACTTGGCGCAACAGCGCGATGACGTTGCCGAAAAAGGCGACACTCGTGAGGGTTGGACCAAGGTTTGCGGTCCGGACGTGGACGAGGCCACCCTGGCTGACCTAGAGTTTGCCTGGCAGACCATCCGCGCCACCAAGTCAAACGCGATCTTGCTCGCGAAAGACGGCGCGACGGTCGGTATCGGTATGGGGCAGGTCAACCGCGTGGATTCTTGCAAGCTCGCCGTGGAGCGCGCCAACACTTTGGGCGGACGCGAAACAGGTGATGCGGCCGCGGACAACCAAGCCGATGTGGCCGGTGGCGCTCGCGCCGAAGACATCGCCGTGGCGGCTCCACCGGAGCGTTCGCGCGGGGCGGTCGCGGCTTCAGACGCCTTCTTCCCCTTCGCTGACGGCCCCCAAATCTTGATCGACGCGGGAGTGAAGGCCATCGTCCAGCCCGGCGGTTCGATTCGCGACCAGGAGACTATTGACGTGTGCGAAAAGGCCGGAGTGACCATGTTCACAACCGGAGTGCGTCATTTCTTCCACTAATCCCTCAACAAGCCAAGACAATACTTTGGTGATGACCGCAGATAACGCGCTTCCTGGCGATTCTCCCAGGGGAGAGCCTCGAGAGGCTCTCCCCTGGGAGCCTGTTGATTCCGTCGCACCACCCGAACCGGTGAAAGTTCCGCGGGGGAATGGCTCCCACCCCTTTGATGCGCCCTCTCGCTGGCAGGTAGTGTTGTGGGCCGGATGCTTGCTGATGGTGGTGGCGCTGGCAATTAGCGGTTGGTGGGAACCGGCTCTCGGGGTACTGGTGGCATGGCTGTTGGCGGCCGGAGTATTCCGAGCCGTGAACCCCCATGCCTGGACGCGGGCTCGCGGTCGAGTCTTTGATGTTTTAGCACTTCTTGTCGCAGCAGTCTCGCTTATCGCCGTCATCTTGTTTCTTCCAACTTGAGCAACTCTGGACATTTACCATTCGGTAGGCTTTTAGTTCTGGAAATAAAAGACCAGGTAAGGGAGTTTTGGAATTCCTGACGGAAGATGAAAAACTTGAATTCGTCCTTGCAAATGTCCAAAGTTGCTTAAAACCGTTTTCTGTTGCTGGAAATTAGGGCATACGGCAGACTAAAGTAGAGCTTTGTGACGGAACAAGCTCAGAATAAGACGCCAGCAGGGAAATCCTCTGAATACAAATTTGAAACCCTTCTGACCCCGAACGATGACCCGCGGAAACCGGGATTCGTCGTTGAAGACGGGGAGAAGGTTTGGTTCAATCCGCCGGGGTTCCATGCCCAAAAACACCAGACCCTAGCGTGGATGCTCGCTGACCGGGTTCGCCGCCTGCCAAACGTGAAACTCCTGGATCGGAAAACCGAGCTTGGTGGGTGGCGTTCCATGACCGCAACAGAGTTCAACGAGGACGTGCATTCGGTGGCGCGCGGGCTTATCGGGATGGGTCTCCAACCCGGAGATCGCTTCTCTATCATGGGCTACACGTCTTACGAGTGGATGCTGATTGAATACGCGGGCTTTTGCGCGGGGTTGACCTTGGTGCCGATCTATGAGACTGATTCCACCGAGCAAATCGCCTGGATTCTCGAGGATGCAGATCCGGCGCTGGTCGTTACGGAAACCGCGGCCATGCGCGATCGCGTGAACGCAGCCAAGGACTCGGGAAAGTCGCTTAAAAATGTGTTGTGCCTCGAGGACTCTGCGGTGGTGCGCATTAAAGAGGCTGGCGGAGATGTTCCCGATTTTCAGGTAGTGGACCGCTCGAAGGCGCTCACTATTGATGACCTCGCCATGATTGTCTACACTTCCGGGACGGTCGGGAAACCGAAAGGGGTGGAACTTACCCACGGGAACTGGGTAGAACTCATGGCTAATGGGATGCGTTGGATGCCGGAGATTGCCGGCTATCCGTCTTGCCGCCTGCTGGTGTTCCTACCGCTCGCTCACGTGTTGGCCCAGTTCCTCCAACTCATCCAAGTTTGGGGCCAAGGGACTCTCGGTCACGCCCCGAATATCAAGAACCTCCTGGCTGACCTCCAAGAATTCGCGCCCTCCTATGTCATGGTGGTTCCTCGCGTTTTAGAAAAAATCTATAACTCCGCCCAAGCTGCGGCACGCGGGCATCGCCTTACGCGAATCCTGTTTGCTCGCGCAGTGAAGGTGGCCGAGTCCTATTCCCGAGCTCTCGATACTGCGGAGGGTCCGTCGCGGAGTTTGCGGGCACGGCGCTGGATGTATGCGCGTCTGGTATATGGCAAAATTTTGGCTCTCTTTGGGCCGAACATGAAGTTCATTATCAGCGGCGGCGCGCCGCTGTCGGAAGACCTCGGGCATTTCTATCGCGGGATCGGGATGCCGGTTTTGGAAGGCTACGGGCTCACCGAAACCTGTGCGCCGATGTGCTTCAACTCCATCAAGAACTATCGCATTGGAACCGTGGGTCCAGGGGTGTCTTCGCTGTTCTTGAAGGTGTCGGAGGCGGGTGAGCTGATGGTGAAGGGGCCGTCTATCTTCAAGCGGTACCACAATAATCCGGAACAAACCGCTGCTGCTTTCGATGGGGAGTGGTTTAAAACTGGAGATCTCGCGACTATTGATGAGGAAGGTTTTGTGCGGATTACAGGACGCGCGAAAGACATCATCGTTACTGCGGGTGGGAAGAACGTCGCGCCTTCGGCCTTGGAAGATCCTTTGCGGCAATATGCGCTTATCAGCGAGGTCATGGTTGTGGGGGAGGGGAAGCCCTTTGTTTCGGCTCTGATTACTTTGGATCCAGATATGCTTCCCGGATGGCTCAAGAACCACGGTCTGCCTTCGATGGATGTTTTGGAGGCCTCAAGGAATCCCGATGTGCTGTCGGCAATCAGTCGCGCCGTGGAGCGGGTGAATGCGCGGGTGTCTCGCGCTGAATCAATCCGGAAATTCAAGGTTCTCCCGACCGCTTTCACCGTGGAAAACGGCTTGCTGACCCCGTCTTTGAAGGTGAAACGCAAGGAGACTGCGGTGGCTTTTGCTGCCGAGATCGAGGATCTCTATGCCTCAAAGTCGGTGCAGTAGGGGCTGGCTTGAACCCATCGACTGTGGTCGATAGAATCCCCGTTATTTCGGTTCTTTATCGACCGCAGTCGATAAACACCTTCCATTTCGGGAAGTTATCGAGTATAATCGATAAGGTAGCGGAAGGGGTGTTTTGTGGAAACGACCGAAAAGCTCATTGAGCGGCCATTTTACTTTGAGCGTTTGTGGGCTCAGGTGGACGTGCCCGTGATAAAGGTGCTGACCGGGGTGAGGCGCTGCGGCAAGTCGACCCTGCTGACCCAGTTGGCGAAGCGGCTGCGCGCGGAAAAACTTGTGGCGAAGATCGTGGAACTCAACCTGGAATCCGACGATGGCTTAAGGATTCGCAGAGCCGATGACCTGGCGGATTATCTGCGGGAGGCTGCACCTGACAAAAAAGAGCGAACTTATTTCTTCCTTGATGAAGTGCAGCACGTTCCCGGTTGGGAGGATGTGGTTAATGCGCTGCGGGTGAGTTGGGATGCTGATATTTACCTTACCGGGTCGAATTCGACCGTGTTGTCGGGTGACCTGGCGACCAACCTCGCCGGGCGGTACGTATCCATGCGAGTGCGGCCCTTTACCTTCCGCGAGTCTGCGGAGCTTTATAGGGAAAAGGGGCTCTCGCCCGACGAGCTCTTCCGGCTTTACCTCGAGTTTGGGGGTTACCCGGTTTTGAAGTTCTATGACTTTGACCGGGAAAATTCCTTGGATTATCTCCGTGGTGTTTACGACTCGGCGGTTCGCCGCGACGTGGTGGAACATAACGCGGTTCGCGACGTTGATGCCTTTGATCGGGTCTTGAGTTTTGCTTTTGGCAATATTGGCCACACTTTTTCGGCCAATTCAATAAGCCGTTTCCTTAAAAGTGAGCATCGGGCCGTGAGCGTGGACACGGTGCTGAACTACCTGCGGTTCATTGAGGAGGCGTTCCTGGTTGACCGGGTGGCGCGTTTTGACGTGCGTGGCAAGGAAGTATTACGGGCGGGAGAGAAGTATTACGCCGCCGACCTCGGTTTGCGCACCATGCTTGGGTTCTCAAACAGCGCGGATATCGACCAGGCGCTTGAGAACATTGTTTATTCTGAACTGGTTGCGCGAGGCTATGAGGTCTATGTTGGGTCGGTTCCCCAGGATGGGGAGTCGGCGAGGGAAGTGGATTTTGTGGCGCGCAAAGACGGGCAAATTTCCTATTACCAGGTCTGTTACCTGCTGGCGGGGACTGAAACCGTGGAACGCGAGTTTGGTGCGCTCGAGGCGATAGGGGACAACTATCCCAAGTTTGTGCTCTCAATGGATCCGCTCGATCGCTCCCGCAACGGCATCATTCACCGCAATCTGGTCGATTGGCTTATGGGTTAGCCGCGGGGGTTTTCCTCGCGCCCCGCGCTATTTTTGGTTTGTGGAACGAATTCTATTTTTGTGTTTTCGGCTAGTGAGTGGCGGATTAATCGGCTACTGAGTAGCCGAAAACACAAAAATTATCCCTAAGTTCGCAACGCGGTGATGGGCACGACTGTGACACCGTCCTCCCTTGTGTAAGCCGCGTTCGATGTTCCGCAAATGACACACAGCAGAGCTGGAACCCCGTTTTTGCCCGAGGATTCGCGGGCGAAGATATCTTTCATTCGTAAGAGATTTGCGGCGGCATCGTCAATCTGGTTGGCTCCCAATTTCACCTCGAAGCCGCCCCAACGCCCGTCGTTCAACTCGATTATTGAGTCGATTTCATTGCCCTTAGCGTCGCGAAAATGGAAGAGTCTGGCTTCGTTGGCGCTTGCATAGATCAACAGATCGTGTGCAACCAGGGATTCAAAAATGTAACCGAAAGTCTGCAAATCGCCAATCAGGGCGGACGGCGTTACGTCAAGTGCGCCAATCGCGAGGGAAGGATCGGCAAAATGCAGTTTCGGCGAACGTAACACCCTCCGTGAGGAACGCAACTGAGGGTGGAAAGACGACTGTTGCCAGACCAGGAATAGGCGGTTGAAAATATCAAGATATTCGGCGAGTGTGTTCTCATCCGCCTTAGTGTCTTGGTGCTTCTCCATATCGGCAAGCAGGGTTCGATTCGACACAGTGGTGGCAACATTGCGTCCTAGAGAATGCAGTAAAGCCCAAAGTTTGTCCTTGTTTCGTTTCACTCCATCAATGCGGGAAGTGTCGTCTTCAACAATGCTTTGCAAATATTGTTTTGGAAGTTGGCGGGCAGTTTTTTCGTTGGCTGGTACGTTTTCCGGCCAGCCGCCTCGCGTGCAAAAATGCACGAGGTCCTCGAGACTTACCTCGCCGGTAGGGGTTGGGGAAAGTGGTCCTTCGAACAAGTCTCGCAAGGAAACCTTCCCGGAAGAGTCACCAGTTTCAAACAGGGACATAGTATGCATATTTATGGTGGCAATGCGTCCGGCGCCACTGTGCGAAATGCCTTTTCTTTGCGGGGTGGATGATCCAGTCAGCAAGTATTGTCCTTTGGCGCCGGTTTTGTCGACGCTAAAACGCACTGCATCCCAAATCGGCGGGACTTCTTGCCATTCGTCAACAAGATGCGGTTGTTCACCCTTTAAGACGAGTTGCGGATCAACCTTAGCGAGCTCTCGGTTGGAAAAATTGCCAGCCGGGTCGGAAAGATAAGTGACCGATTTGGCGTGATGCAATGAAGTCCAAGTCTTTCCACACCATTTTGGCCCTTGGACACATACCGCGCCGAAGGCGTCGAGTAGGTCAGTCAAGGCATCATCTATTAGTCTTGGTCGGTAGGCGTTCGGGGTGAGCAATTTGCCTCCTGAAATCCAGTATTTACAACGATATTATACATTTACCCGGAACATTTCACCAGTTTTACCCGGAACATTTCACCGCTTTTACCCAGAACTTTTCACCAGCTTGTGGGTGTCCGTGGAAGAAAAAACGGGGCAAGAAAAAATAGGCGGCGAGCGCGTGGAAATTTATCTCGATATCGAGTAAAATTTCATTTGACGGCAATAATTCCGACAATCTCGGCTGCGCCGGGTGCGCAGTGATGCTTACAAGCTATACAAGGAGCGACAAATGGCGAAAATCAAGGTAAAAAATCCGGTCGTGGAGCTCGACGGCGACGAAATGACCCGCATTATCTGGCAGCAAATCCGCGAGAAACTCATTCTCCCCTATCTCGATGTGGATTTGAAATACTACGACCTGGGGATTGAAAACCGCGACAAGACTGATGACCAGGTGACGGTCGATTCAGCAAATGCCATCAAGGAATACGGCGTGGGCGTGAAATGTGCGACCATCACCCCTGATGAAGCCCGCGTGGAAGAGTTTGGCCTCAAGAAAATGTGGAAGTCCCCGAACGGTACCATCCGCAATATTCTGGGCGGCGTGATTTTCCGCGAGCCGATTATCATGAGCAACGTCCCGCGCCTCGTGCCGGGCTGGACAAAGCCAATCGTGGTCGCGCGCCACGCCTTTGGTGACCAATACAAGGCGACCGACTTCAAGGTGCCAGGCGCCGGCAAGGTCATGATCTCCTGGACTCCGGACGACGGCGGCGAGCCGATTGAACACGAAGTCATCCACATGCCGGAAGCCGGTGGCGTTACGATGGGCATGTACAACTTCAACGAGTCGATTCGCGATTTCGCCAACGCCTGCTTCATGTACGCCCTGGATCGGCATTATCCGGTGTACCTCTCCACGAAGAACACGATCTTGAAGGCCTATGATGGCCAGTTCAAGGATATCTTCGCTGATGTTTACGAGAAGGACTACAAAGCGAAGTTCGAGGCGGAGGGCTTGACCTATGAACACCGCCTGATTGACGACATGGTGGCGACTTCGCTGAAGTGGGAAGGTGGCTATCTCTGGGCTTGCAAGAACTACGACGGCGACGTCCAATCCGACACGGTCGCCCAGGGCTTCGGCTCTCTCGGCTTGATGACCTCAGTGTTGATGACCCCGGACGGGCGCACGGTTGAGGCCGAGGCCGCGCACGGCACTGTGACCCGTCACTACCGCGCTTGGCAGCGTGGGGAAAAGACCTCCACCAACCCGATTGCTTCGATTTACGCGTGGACCCGCGGGCTGGCACACCGCGGCAAGTTGGACGAGACCCCGGAGGTCACCGAGTTCGCCCACACCCTCGAGGATGTCATTGTCAAGACTGTCGAAGGCGGCCAAATGACCAAGGACCTTGCGCTCCTGGTCGGCAAGGACACCCCGTGGATGACTTCGGATGAATTCATGGACGCGCTGGACAAGAACCTCCAGGCGCGGTTGAAGTAATCCATCGCTTAGAGCGAGTGTTTTGGGCCCCGGGAAACCGGGGCTCAAAACTTTTTAATGCGACCCAAAGCTGGTAAAATTAGAAGCGCGACTTCTAATTTTCACCAGTGAGTCGATTTCAACAAGGGCTATGGGACGTTGCCTTGCCATTTCCCGTTGTTATCTCTCGTCGCGTAAATATAAGGTCCCGGGGGCTTTCCCTCACTGACAACTGAAAACATAAAAGAATTCTTGTTGTAGATGTGTAATTGGCCAAGACTTACAGTTTTTTCTTCCAGATCCCCAAGGAGAGTGTCACGAGCCACGCTACTTCCTAAGAATTCTTCCAGATTTGCGTATTCTCTTTTATTTATGGCAGAAATCACGGATTGCGCATAGCTGCGCGCCTCGGAAGAGTCGGGGTTGTCTCCGCTAGTTTTCACCACTACCAGGGCTGCAATGGCAATGGCGCAAACTAGTAACGTGGTAAAAATTCCAATTAGTATGTTTTTCTTACGTGCGGTAGGCATAGAAAGTTCCTCCGTCTCATTCTATTCTGATGATACTTTACTGAAAATAGGTCCCCTTGGCTGCAAGACTGCAACCTAGTGAAAATGTAGCGGAGTAAGCCTGGACAAAACACCTACAAATGTAGGTAAGCAAGCACCTATAAATGTGGGTGTTTTCAAGAAAGCTGATTCGTTAGTGTGGTTGTCAGCCCCGACTTGGCAGGGGACATTTACTTCGTGAAGGAGACAATCATGTTGAACAAAACCCAGGACGCTTCACCGCACTATACGCATTCTTAAGGCTTGCGAGATTGGATTCGCGACAATTTTTGGTGTGTTACTAATTTTTACCGCAATTGAAATTGCGGTAAATGTTACAGTTTCGGGTCCTGCTTTCTTCGTGCTTCTTGTCTCTATGCTTTCTGTACTGACCTGCAGTATTACCTGTAAATTTCTGAGATATTCTCTTAGTGAGGAGATGCAAAATAACAGAAGTGTCGACTAGACTTGCTTCTGGATGAAGGGAGCGGCAATGCGCGTTGAGTTTCGGAAAATGCACGGAACTGGTAATGATTTCGTGGTGATTGATGGATTCGGGCAAGGTGGTGTCAGCGACGGTAGCGCCGCGCTGAGCCTGAGCGCCAAACAAGTGATTGCAGTCTGTGACCGTCACTTCGGGGTTGGCGCCGATGGGGTGATTATTGTTGAGCCTGGGCAAACACCTGGCGCGGATGGCTTCATGAACTACATCAACGCCGACGGGAGTCTTGCCCAGATGTGCGGCAACGGTACGCGGGTCGCCGCCAAGTGGCTGGTGGAGCGCGGGATTGTTGACCCGGGTGCGGGGGAGCTGATTCTCGACACGCGTTCTGGCCCGAAAGCAATCAAGTTCACCCCGGCCGCGCCGGGCAAAGACTTCGTGGCGACTGTCGACATGGGGGAGCCGATTCTCGACCCGGAGCGTGTGCCTGTGACCGGCAAAGCCAACACGATCGCGCCCGATTCGACTCCGGCGGCTGGCGCTGGCTTCCTGTCGAACCTGAACATCGCCACGCCTTGGGGAGACATCTTGGTGACTTGTGTTTCTATGGGCAACCCACACGCGATCTGGTTCCTAGATGACTGGCGCGACGTGCCCGCGGAACTATTCGGAGGCGCCCCGGCCAGCGAACGCAATCTTGCCAACATGGAGATTGACCGCATCGGGAAGTTCCTCGAGTCCAACCCGGCCTTCCCCGAAAAAGCCAACATCGAGTTCATCGTGCCGTCCGAGTCCGGCAAAGAGCTCGAGATGCGTGTCTTCGAGCGCGGTGTAGGGGAGACGCTCGCCTGTGGGACCGGGGCCTGCGCGGCAGCAGTAGCGGCGGCGCTCACCGGCCGCGGGGGGCTCGACACCACCCTGCACCTGCGCGGGGGCGACCTTCGCGTCGAGTGGCGGGCGGACAACCACGTCTATATGACCGGCCCCGCCACTGAGTCCTTCCAAGGAGTAATCGAAATCCCCGACCGAAGCATGGGGTAAAGGCGCCGTCGCGACCGTTTTGCCAGTTGCGTCAGGGGTTTTTATAACTGCAATTCTTCAGCACTACACCTATTGACAAACGATAGGTATTTATCGATAATCGATATATGAAATTTTTGAAAGTATATGCAGTTTTGTCCGAAGTGATGCTCGTTTTAGCGCTTCCCATCAGTGTGCTCATGCAGTGGGTGCTGGTGGAAGAGGCGCGGTACGTGGGCCGCGAGAATCCGGAAGTTGCCGACTTGGTGCTTCCCTATTCCATTGCCGCAGTCGCCGCGGTGCTTTGCGCCCAGGTTTTGCTGGTGGTGTTGTTCGTATTTGTCTTGAAAGTTGCCCGCGGGACGTTTTTCAAGTCAGCAACCCGCAAGTGGATTAGCCTCGCTCAGGCGATGGTGCTGATTGGTCCCGGAATTGTCTGTGCAGTCGGTTTCCATGCCGCGTCTACCCCCGCGAGCTCACCAGTCATGGCGCTTGCCTTCCTCGGCGGAGGCCTCCTCGCAGTCGGGCTGTTCTCTCTGGTGGGGCTGGCGAAGAGCCTCTTCGACGCGGCGCTGGCGGATCGCGGGGAGCTCGAGGGGGTTATCTGATGATCAACGTGAATCTAGACGTGATGCTCGCCAAACGACAACTCTCGGTCCAAGATTTCGCCGCCGCCGTGGGGATCACCCCGGTAAACGTATCGGTGCTCAAAAACGGGCGGGCCAAAGCGATCCGCTTTTCCACCCTGGAGGCGATCTGTCGCGTGCTGGACTGCGGGCCCGGCGACATTCTCGAATACGTCCCTGACCCCGATTGAGCCAACCGAAGCGTCGCCGCGCAAAATAGTCACCAGTTACTGGCTGCCTATTTTGTAAAAATAGGCTAAACTACAATTTAGATACGTTAAGAGGCTTGTCTATTTTGTATTTTCGAAACGTATAGGGGTGAAGATGGCGGATTATCAGTCGCTTTACAGGCTCAGTCACAAACTCGACGCGGATGAGCTGAAGTGGGAACGTGAGCGGCGTTTGCACTCTCCCGGAGTGGTTTTCCTGGATTTTCCAGTCGGGGAAAACAAGCTGTTTTATGTAATCACCCCAGAACTGGCGGCGGCGGCGGAGCGCGTGTATGCCCTGGACCGGGAAGTGCGCGGGATTGAGGCTGATATGCCTCCAATAGGGGCAACGCTTTGTCTACGTGCCCTGTCGATGGGCAACGCGGTGTCCAGCAATACTATCGAAGGGGTTCATTCCTCACGCCGTGAGATGGAGGACGGGTTTATTGCCAACTCGGCGCGGGCCAAGAAAACTGTCAAATATGTTGGGCTCGCCGGGTTCTATGAGCGGGTGTTTGTAAAGGGGCAGCTTCCGAAGATGAGCCTCGAAGGCATTCGCACGATTTTTGACGAGGCGGTGGCGCCGAATATTGCGGCGGAGGAACAGCCCGACGGGAGGCTGTTTCGCGCTGAACCGATAAACGTTTACGGAACTGGCCAAAGGATTCTCTACCGTGGAATGCACCCGGAGAAGAAGATTGTTGACGGTCTGGAAACCATGCTGGGGGAGTGGGAGAGGCCATCCTCGACGCGACTCGTGGCGGCGCTGCTGGGGCATATCATGTTCGAGCTCGTGCACCCGTTTTACGACGGAAACGGGAGAACCGGGCGGCTTTTGATGGCGGTCGAACTCTCGACCATCTTGAGCCGGTTCTCCGCCCTGGCTTTCGCCGGACGACTTGAGGAAAAGCGGCGCGATTACCTGCGTGAGTTCCGTGAACTTGAGCGTCCCTTCAACCTTGGTGAGGCTACTGGATTCCTGATTTTCCTGCTTGATGAGCTTGGGAATTCAATGGAAGATTTTTTGGGTGAAATACGCGAGAAAGCCGGTGATTTTAAGAATCTCCACGCGCATCTGCGGGACTCAGGGGTCGGCGTGATTGTTCGATATGACCTTGGCGACAACGAGAAGACAATTCTTGAGCTTCTGGCATGGGGTAACCTTGCTGGTTTGAGTCAAGGCGTGGAACTTCGCGCTGTTGCCGACATTGAAGGCGCTCCAAGAAACTGGCGAACCATCCGCGGGGCGCTGGATTGCTTGGTTGAAAAAGGGTTTGCGGAAATCACCCGCCAACGCCCTCTTTTCGTCCGTCTTTCTTCCCAAGCAGAGAATGCACTAATGGGGAGTTTGGAATAGTAGTGTGGATAATAATAGGAACATGAGTTGCGAAAACGAAAAGCAGGGGAAACCAAAAAGCAATAAGGTTCGGCTCACTATTCGTGTTGACACCGAGATTCTAAAATGAGCCAGGGCTGTGGCGAGTCAAACTGGGCAATCAGTCAACGCATATTTGGCCGAAGAGTTGCATAAGTTTGCCTATGGAATTGATTCAAGAACGCAGCAAGAACAATCGCAGCAAATTTGGTCAACTTACGAGAAAAACTAAATCGGGGCGCAAAAGGGCAATCTTTTGGTCCAGGGTGGCGAGTAAGGCCTCTTGATGTTTTGCCAGTTCAGCAAGGTAAACGTCCGTGACCTGCTTGTGTCCGGTAATGCCCTCGAGATTCGCGTTATCGTAAGTGAGGTCATCCGTGATCGTTGTGCAACCTTCGAAAGAACTGAGCTGCAGGAGGTAATTTCGTGCGGTCTCGATGGGATGACCAACCTGAAGAAAATAGCGCACGAGAGCGCCTTGCGCAATGGGGCAAATCAGGAAATCCCCGCCTTTGCGAATCCAAGTCAAGGCTTTCTCGTGGTCAGGGTGCGTGTCGCTCGAAACTGCAATAAGGACGTTCGCGTCAAGAAGGTATTTCATCAGTCTTCCTCGTGAAGAAAGTCGAAAATCTCTTCTTGGGTCATGCGCTTGCCTCCAGTTAGAACCGGCCAGCCGGAGACGGAATCGAAGATAATTTTTGATGTTTCTTGAGGTTTATTCACAGCCTCTTCGGCGAAGCTGGCAACAAGGGTCGCGTCGTCGGTGCCGCTCTCCTTGGCGAGCTGGCTGACCTTCGCGGCGACATCCGGGGGCAAGTCGATTGTGAAAACCATAGTTTAATTATCGCCTATCGTTGCAATCCCAGCAATAGTTTTCAGTTGATCGCACAAAGTGGTGTTGGTCTGTTGACAGAGGCGTGCCAGGTGTGCATAATGGATATGCACACCAAAAACGGTATGCATATTGCGCGCAATAAAGAAACAGAAGAAGGTGACGCATGGACATCCAGATACGAAACTCCAGCGATGACCCGATTTACCTGCAGATTAAAAACCAGCTGAAACGGGCCATGGTTACGGGCGAACTTCGGGCGGGGGAGCAGCTCCCATCCATTCGTATGCTCGCCAAGGCGCTTCGCGTCAGTGTCATCACTACTAAACGCGCCTACGACGAACTTGAAAAAGAAGGCTTTATCGATTCTGTTGTGGGCAAAGGCAGTTTCGTCGCGGCTCAGAATAGCGAGCTTTTACGCGAGGAATATCTCCGCAAACTCGAAGAATCCCTTAGTGAAGCGCTGAAATATGCTGCTCTCGCCGAGGTGGACCGCGCGGAACTGAACACCATGATTGACGTACTAAGAGAGGAATCTTCCCATGGAAGCGCTAACTAAAGACGCGCCCATTGAAAACGGTCTCAGCCACAGCGCACAAGTCAGCAAAATGCCAGCGAGCGCTGCCTTTGCTGACAAGGTGATAACCAATGCCATCGAAATCGAGGGGCTCACGAAACGGCTCGGAACTTTCGAACTCGGGCCCCTGAATCTCAACATCCCCCGCGGGACCTTCGTGGGGCTGATCGGGGAAAACGGCGCCGGAAAGTCGACCACCATCAAGTGCCTGCACGGGATTTTGGAGCCGGATGGTGGCGGGGTGGAGGTGCTCGGGCATGATCCGTTGCATGATAATCCGGCATACAAGGCGCGGGTGGGATTCGTGTTCGATGACCTGTACCTGCCGGAAAACTTCATGATGAAACAAGTTGAACGTTTCAATAAGTACCTTTACGGTGAGGCTTGGCAAAGTGAGGTTTTTGCGGGTTTTGTAAAGCGTTTCGGTCTTCCGGCCAAGAAAACTATCAAAAAGTTTTCCCGCGGCATGAAGATGAAGTTGGGACTGGCTTGCGCGCTCTCGCACGGAGCAGAACTGTTGATTCTGGATGAGCCAACTTCCGGACTCGATCCGGTGGTGCGCGACGAAGTGCTTGACATCCTGTTGGAGTTCCTGCAAGACGAAAACCACACCGTGCTGTTCTCGTCCCACATCTTGTCCGACCTAGAAAAGGCGGCCGATTACATCGCCTTTATCCATGAGGGGAAACTGCTCCTGATGGAGCCGAAAGATGAGATGAAAGAACGCTACGCCCTGTTGCAAGGAAGCGCAGATCAGATTGCCGCCCTTGACCCCAAAGCCATTCTTGGCCGGCGCCACACAGAGTTTGGTGACACCTTACTCGTGCGACGCGACAAAGTACCCGCTGGGCTCACCCTGGAAAAGCCCAGCATTGAAGACATTATGGTTTACCTCATCAAAGGAGCGCAAAAATGAAAGCACTACTCTACAAAGACTGGATTACCCACCGATTCTCTTATCTCCTGTTGCTAGGTATGATTCTCCTGGTTTTACTCTTTGGTCCCTTGTTTAAACTCAATCTTGAATTTCTCTTGGGGTGGTCAGCCTCCATCGTGATCATTGGCGCCGTAGCGGGCGGAATGGCAGGGCAGACAACCGACATGAAATCCCATGTCGACCGTTATGTTCAGGCCGTGCCTTTGCGTAAGTCGGTGATTGTTCTGGAAAAATTCCTGTGGAATTGGGCGATAGCGCTTCTTGCTACTGGGTTGGTTGCGGCGGCCCTCCTCGTCCCTCGCATTGAGGCTCCTGTCTGGCTGATAGCTGCGGCATGTCTCTTCGGAATGACGTTCTTTTCATCTCTAATGACTCCGTCAGCCTACTTGCTGGGGCCAGACATGGCGTTCATTCCATACGCTGTGGTTTTCATGTTGTTTGGGCTTGGGGCGACGGGCTTGGCGAAGAGCGGAATTCTAAATGAGGAGTTTTTTGCTTCCTTGTCAGATAAAACTGATGCAATAACGATTGGATTCCTGGTAGCAACCGTTGCCCTGAACGCGGCTTCTTTCTTCGTGACCCAGGCAATCTATCGTCGCAAGGTGAACTAGAGCCGCGCGTTTCAGGTAGGGGGCAAGCCCCCGATAGGATAAGGGAAAATGACAAACGTATTGAAAGGGACCCCGCCCATGCAGACTGCTGAATGCCTCGAACAGATTGCCCCCTACCTGTTCGCGACGATAGACCGGAAGCGCGATGACTTGGAGGCCCAAGGCATCGACGTGATTTCGCTGGGGATTGGCGACCCGGATCGGCCCACGCCCGACCATATTGTCGAAGCGATGGCGAAGGCAATCAGGGATCCGAAGAATCACCAATACCCCGATTACGCCGGCTCCCCGGCCTTCCGTGTGGCTGCAGCCAAGTACATGAAAACGCGCTTTGGGGTAGACGTTGACCCTGACCGCGAGGTCTTGGCGCTCATTGGCTCGAAAGAGGGCATTGCGCATCTCCACACGGCCTTTGTAAACCCCGGAGACTATGTGCTCGCGCCATCGATTGGTTACCCAGTTTATTCCATCGGGGCAACCCTGCAAAACGCCAACACTTACTTCATGCCGATGAAGGAAGAGACCGGCTTCTTGGCCGACTTCGACCATATCCCCGCCGAGGTGCTCGAAAAGGCGAAGATTATGTTCCTGGGCTACCCGAACAACCCGACCGGCGCGATTGCTCCCGTGGAATATTTCGACAAGGCGATTGCGTTTTGTAAGGAGCATGACATCTTGCTCGCCCACGACAATGCCTATTCCGACCTGTCCTACGACGGTTACGTCGCTCCGAGCATCCTGGAGCGTACCGGCGCCCGCGATGTCGCTATTGAATTCTTCTCTTGCTCTAAACCCTACAACATGACAGGTTGGCGTATCGCTTTTGCCGTCGGCAACGAAACCGCAGTTCAGGCTCTCGGGAAAGTGAAGAATAACCTGGATTCCGGCCAGTTCACTGCCATTCAGGAGGCCGCTATTGCCGCTTTGACCGGACCGCAGGATTGCGTCGCGGAAATGTGTGCGCTGTATGCAAAACGCCGCGATTCGCTCGTTGACGCCCTTCATGCGATTGGTGTGGAGTGTGAGGCGCCAAAGGCAACGATTTATGTTTGGGCGAAAGTGCCGGAGGGATACACCTCGGAATCCTTCGCGGCGGCGCTACTTGAGAAAGCGCACGTGATTGTCACGCCGGGTTCGGGTTACGGCCCGGACGGTGAGGGCTTTATTCGTATGAGCCTCACGACTCCGGACGAGAGCCTGCTCGAGGCCGTGAATCGCATGAAATCCGCTATGTAGGGCGTAACAACTGTGACTTGTGTGACGCAAGTAAACGAATCCCGAGAAAACACGCGGGAATTTCGCGAATTTTTTGCTAAAAACGAGACAAATGGGCTAGATTTGCGTAGTCTCTAAGAGATGGCTTCACCAAAGTGGAGCCCAAGATTCAACTATCCGAAAGGAAACAAATGTCCGTGAATCGTACTGAACTTGTTGCTGAGATTGCCAAGCGCGCTGCCCTGTCCAAGACTGAGGCCGATGCTGCGCTGTCGGCTTTCCAGGACATCTTGATCGAATCCCTTAAGAACGGTGAAACCGTCAAGGTCACCGGCTTGATGAACGTGGAGCGCGTTTCCCGCGCAGCCCGCACCGGACGCAACCCGCGCACCGGCGAAGAAATCAAGATCCCCGCTGGATTCGGCGTGAAGATTTCCGCTGGTTCCACCCTGAAGAAGGCTGTTTCCAACAAGTAAGCAACCTGGAACTCTTACCGACCGGCTCACCAGAGCCGGTCGGTTTGTTTTTATGCTCAGCAAGCGCCAGTGGTTTTCCAGACGCTACAATGGGGGCTATGAGTGATTCAGCAATGGAAAGTCAACCCATGGGGGGCACAGCGGTTCTCGAACGCACTGAAACTGAGCTGAAAAAGAATCCTGGCGACAATGAGCGCTATGCCCATTATGTCCGCAAAGACCGCATCACTGCCTCCGCAGTCACCGGCCAAGCCGTCGTCGCGCTGTGCGGAAAGGTCTGGGTTCCGATGCGGGATCCGAAAAACTTTCCGATTTGCCCGGCTTGCAGGGAGATTATGAAATCCATGCAGGGAGACAACTCCGGAGGACCCGGCTGGCCTTTCACCGGTAAGTAACCAGTTCTCCGCTCGGGGGAGGACGCTTCGAGGGAGGAACGCAAGGAGGCTCCCCTCAAATACCCCCAGGCTCCTTCAGCGGATTCCAAACAGGGCGCGTAACCACGCGGTGACGCGATCCCAGGCAGTCTGCTTAGTTTCCTGCTGTTTAGTTTCCTGCTGTTTAGTTTCCTGCGGCGAAACCTCAGCCTGAGTCGGCGTCGGAGCGACGGTCTGGGACAGCGTCGCCTGCTCCTTCGGTTGCGCATCCTGGTCTTGGGCTGCGCTCTGCCTGGTGGAGACACCCTGGGTTGGAGTCGCCGTCACGCTCGGCTGAACACCTTGGGTGAGAGCTGCCCTGGCTCTGGTTTGCACCCCCTGAGCGAGAGTTGTCGCCGGCTGGGTTGCCCGGCACGGCACCGGCACCACATCGGCTTCAAACTCGCTGGTGGCACCCGGTTTAATTCGGTAGCCGTCCAACGGTGTCGCCGTCACCAGAAGCTTCGTGTAATCGGCGGAATAACGCCACTGGTAGCTGATGCCTTCGGTGGCAGGAATAGTCCACCGGGCTCGGTTGCAAACAGATTTATTAACCACCGGAGCCTGAGGGATGGCAACACGCAGCACTGGCGTGACGACGCTCGGAATCGGATCCGCAGTTGGGGTGATAACAGGTTGCTCCGGAGATTCACTCGGGCTCGGGGTGACCGGAGCCGGGGTGGTCGGCTCGGGCGTGACCGGGGTTGCAGGCGTTGGAATCGTTTCGCAACGAGTGGGAGTGACATCAAAAGACTTCACTGCGGGATTCCCGGCGGCAATCTGGAATCCGCTAAGCGGAGTGACTTGAACCGTCAAAGTAGACATGTCCGGCGACAAGGTCGAGGAATAGCTAAGCCCCTCCGTCGAGGGCAGGATCCAAGACGTTCTGCCGCACCTTGTCTTGTTGATCACCGGCCACTGGGGGACGACAGACTCTGCGCTTTCAGAAGTTGAGGGGGTCTCCGGAGCAGTCGGGGAAGGTTCGGGAGTTTCCGTTGGTGTCGGAGGCTCCGTCGGCTGAGCCGTGGGTTGAGTCGTCGGCTCAGTGGTCGTCTCGGTGCTCGGTTCGGTGCTGGGTTCTTCGCTCGGTTCCTCACTCGGCTCAGTGCTGGGTTCTGCAGTCGGCTCGGAAGGCGTTGGTGTCTCGGTTTCCGTCTCCGTTGGAGTGGGTTCAACCGGCTGAGTGGGTTCAACCGGCTGAGTGGGTTCAACCGGCGGAGTGGGTTCAGCGGGGGAAGGTGAATCGTAGTAGGGCACCCGCAGGTTCTGCACCAAAGCGGCAATATCCATAGCAGTGGGGAGACTCGACTGCGGTTTAGCGAAAGTCCCGCCATTACTCATCAAGTGACCCAGACAGCCGTGCGCCAGACCCATGGCATGACCGATCTCGTGCAAAGCAACCGCCCGGGCACCTTTGACGTAGTTCTCTTCGTTATCCATCCTCAGAACGGAAGCATTGAAGGAAATGATGTTGGGATTGAATTGGTTGTAGCCAGCGGCGTTAGTCATGTTCGGATCGTCAACTATCTTGACTGAATTCGCGGTTGGCTGATCCACGAAGCGAATATCTACGGCGTGGTTGGTTGAATCCATCCAGATCTGAGCCGCATCGCGCACAGCTCGCTCATACTGCGTCCCGTTGAGGTAAATCTCCAAGATGTTGTCGTTGACCAGAGAGCTTTGGCTCATATACCACTTTTGGTGGTTAGGGAGAGGCTTTCCGGCAGCTAGAGCCTTATCTGCCGCGCGGCAATCAGCGGCAGTGACGTAGGTGTAGTCATGGTCGTGAGCCTGAGCCGGAACGAGCGCCAAACCGACGGCGCCGGCGGCTAAAGCCAAGGCGCTAACAGTCGCGATCAGATTTTTTCTCTTCATTGCAAGCCTTATAAATATTCTGTCCGTTAAGAGTTAAATTCCTTAAAAAATACTAACAGGAATCTGAGCGGCGGAAAAGAATCGGAGCTAAATCGGGGAAAAACCGCGAGATACTCCGAGTCCCGAAACAGCTTTGTCTGTAACAACACACAAAATTACTGATCAAGGTGAACAAACTCCGTCGGGATGGCGACTTCACCTTCTGAAAGACGCCAAGCCTGGTAGGGCAGTTCATTGCGAGAATCCAAGTGACGCTGCTGGGCACGCGCTAGTGCTTCTTGCCCGATCCAGGAGGTGTCGATTTCCCCGCCCCTGACGAAAGTCTGTTGCAGAGCCCTAGCTCCGCGCTCGGCAAAAAATTGATTAGCCCCGCCCTCGTCGGTTCCGGTCACCAAAAGCTCGGTTTGCGCCGTGTTGTCCTCGACAACACGCCCCGCCCACTTGAGTCCGCCCTTGGTGGATTTCTCCGCCGACTTCTTTTCTACCGGCTCCATCACCCCGGAATCGTTTTCCCGCGCCACCAGCTTATACACCAGTGACGCTGTCGGAATCCCCGAACCCGTGACGAGCTTGGTGCCAACCCCGTAGGAATCAACCGGTGCTGCCCCGAGTCCCGCGATGGCATACTCATCCAAGTCATTGGTGACGGTTATCTTCGTCGATTTGGCGCCGAGGTCATCGAGCTGCTTGCGGACTTTGAAGGCTCCCGCCACCAGGTCGCCGGAGTCGAGACGCACCGCCCCGAGCTCCCCGCCTGCCTCGCGAGCAACTCGAACGGCGGTTTCCACTGCCGCCTCGACATCGTAGGTGTCAACCAAGAGTGTTGTCTGCGGTCCCATCGTTTTGATCTGAGCCCGGAACGCTTCCTCCTCGGTTTCGAACAACAACGTGAAGGCGTGGGCGGCAGTTCCGATGGCGCGAATTCCGTACCGCTTTCCGGCCTCCAAATCGGAGGTCCCCGCAAAGCCCCCTATCTGGGCGGCGCGGGCGGCAGAAACCGCCGCTCTTTCATGGGCGCGTCGCGCCCCCATGTCCAGACAGGGGCGTCCGTGGGCGGCAATGGTCATCCGCGAAGCCGCCGAGGCAATCGCACAGTCGAAGTTCAAGACGCTCAACAAATAGGTTTCCAATAAGCAGGCTTCGGCGAAAGTCCCCTGTACTGTCAAGATGGGGGAGTTGACCATAAAAACTTCCCCCTCGGGGTAGCCAATGATATCGCCGGTGAAGCGGTAGTTTTCGAGGAACTGAATTGTTTTCGACCCCACAATCTTGTTGTTGGCCAAATAGCGCAGTTGGGATTCATCAAACTGGAAACGCTCGAGCCCCTCCAAAATTCTTGCTACCCCAGCCATCACCATAAAACGGCGCGCCGCCGGAAAGCGCCTGGTGAATACCTCAAAGACACACTGGCGATCCCCCATCCCGTTTTCAAGGGCGGAGTCCACCATGGTCAGTTCATACATGTCAGTCAGTAATGCGGTTGAAGGCCTTGTTTCCATAGGCACAACTATAATCGTCTCATGACCCCAGACCCTAAGAATGGTGACGGATTAGAAACTTCCGAAACCGAAATCTCTCACGCCACCGATGAACCCAAAGACCTCGAAGCCTTGGTTTCCGGACAATCGGAATCGAAACTCGGCAGCGGGCGAGCCACGAAAGTCCTGGTGGGCTTGATGGGACTACTCTTTCTTGGCGGAGTTGTTTTCGCCGTTGTCCTGACTTTCCTGTAACTTTTCCACCGTGCCGGCCAAAACCGCCTGCTCAAAATCGGTGGGACGAGTGAAATCAGCCTGTAGCGGATCAACTGCCGGAGCACGGGTAATGAGCTTGTGACCCACCCACAAGGCAATAAACAGCGGCAGTCCGAGATAGGAAGACAGCAGTGACACGAAATCGCCGCGTCCCAACAGGGCCTCGTAGTTTTGACCGATAATAACGAAAGCGCACATGGCGAGGGCAATGATCGGGCCGAGAGGATAGAGCGCGGCCCGGAAAGGCAGCTCCGAGACACTGTGGCCCTGGGCCAGGAAGGCCTTGCGGAATTTGTAGTGCGACCAGGCGATACCAACCCAGGTGATGAATCCGGCAAGGCCAGAGGCGTTCACGAGCCAGGTGTAGGCCGCCCCGTCCCCAATGAGAGAACTGAGGAAGGCGAAAAATCCGATGGCGGTGGTGGCTAGGAGCGCATTCATCGGCACGCCTCGCCGCGTCGTGTAGGCGAAGAAGCGCGGGGCTTGCCCTTGCAAAGCCAAAGCGTAGAGCATTCGGGTCGAGGCGTAGAGCCCCGAGTTCCCCGCGGAAAGAACCGAGGTGAGGATGACGGCGTTCATGACTCCCGCAGCCAAAGCCACTCCGGCCTTTTCAAAGACGAGAGTGAAGGGGGACAGAGCAATGGACTCATCGGGGTTTAACAAGCGCGAATCTGTGTAGGGGATGAGGAAAGCAATCACGGCGATTGCGAGGACATAGAACAGGAGAATCCGCCAAAACACCGTGTTGATGGCTTTGGGAACCGTGCGTTCCGGATTCTCTGCCTCCCCGGCGGCCACCCCGACCATCTCGGTGCCTTGGAAGGAAAAACCCGCGATCATGAACACGGCTAAGATACCCATCCCTCCGTTTACGAAGGGAGCCTCGCCTGTCGTCCAATTCTCGAAACCGGCGGGCTGGCCCCCGAGAATCCCGATAATCATCGCAAAACCGACGATGATGAAAACAATCACGGTGATGACTTTGATGAGAGCGAACCAGAACTCGCCTTCCCCGTAGGCTCTTGCCGAAAGCGCGTTGATTGTGAAGAGAATCGCCAGGAACAGCGCCGACCAAATCCATCCCGGGGTGTCGGGAAGCCAATATTTCATGACTAGCGCGGAGGCAGACAGTTCCGCGGCGACGGTGATGGCCCAGTTGTACCAGTAGTTCCATCCCATAGCGAAACCGAAGGAGGGGGAGACAAAACGCCTTCCGTATTCCCCGAAAGAGCCCGCAATCGGGAGATAGGTTGCCATCTCGCCCAAGGACTGCATGAGGAAAAACACCATCAAGCCGATGAGGGAATAGGCCAGGAGTGCACCTCCGGGACCGGCTTGGCTGATGGTGGCTCCGGAGGCCACAAATAGACCGGTACCAATCGAGCCCCCAATAGCGATCATCGACAGGTGCCGCTGGCGCATCCCGCGCTTGAGTTTCACATTGTGGTGGGGGAGGTTATCGGTGTCTGTGGAAGTAGTGCGGGCAGGGGTTTCACCAGGGGTCTCAGTTGTCATCAAGGGTTCCTTCATCAATAAATCGCTATTCGTCAGTTTAGATTCAACTCGGAAGCAAACCAAAAGTCTGTCCAAAAATCCACCCGCGATTCGACCTGCAAGAAAGGCAAAAAACCCTTAACCTGGAAGGGTGATTCCAATGCCAGGCACCGAGTATGCCCCAGGTTCCGTAGCGGAACTCGACCGCGTTTTGCCCGGTCAATGGAATACTGTTGTGTGGAATGATGCCGTCAACTTGATGACCTACGTGACCTGGGTTTTCAAAACTTATTTCGGATATTCTCAAGAGCGCGCCGTGCGCTTGATGGAAGAAGTTCACTTCAAAGGGCGCGCGGTTGTCTCCGCCGGAACGCGCGAACAGATGGAAGCAGACGTTTTGGCGATGACCGGCTACGGGCTGTGGGCCACCTTGGAGCAGGAAGCAGACTAGGGGACGGGATATTATGCAAGCATTTCAACCGTTGCCGAGTGCGGGATGGGCCTCCCGCGTGGAACCGCAGGAAGCCACGCTACTCGCGGGAATTTTCTCCGAGCTATCTGACGCGATGGAGGCCGAAGAGAAACGCGATGTTTTGGACATGATGGGGGTTAATCTTGATGGGGATACTCCCAAACACTACCCTTTGATGTTTGAAAAACTGCTCGGAGTAGATCAGGTGTCTTCCATTGCTTCGCGCGAAGAACTTCCGGAAGACCGAACCAGCGGTGAAGCTGAACCTCTGGGACGGGGCAAAAAACTCCCTTCGGAGGAGGGGCCGGTTGACCCGCAGGCTCTGCGACGCGCTGACAAACCTGCCAATGGCCCGAGTGAACCCAATGCCCAGGGGCTGACCGATGAACAGCGCTTGGCTGAGCTCGATTTCGACCCGCTTTCGACCCGTCCTGCCCCCGCGAACCCCTATATTGCCGCGATTCTCCGACCAATGAGCAAGGATTCCGAGGAGGCTGCAGAGCTGCGCGCGCTGACCACCCCGGATTTAGCGGCGAAAAAGACCGCCGCTATGCGGGTGGTGGCTGCTGGCTTGACCTGGGCGGCGGAACACCACAGTCCGGTCGTGGTGAAACCGGACACTTTGAAAGTCTGGGTGACGGCAATAAATGACGCCCGTCTCGCCCTGGGGTGGTCTCTCGGTATCGAGGACGATATGCGAGCCGAAGAAGTGCAGCTCATGGCCGAGTCAGATCCGAAAAATGGGATCTACACCGCCTATGAAATCACCATTGCGAGCATCTACAACGCGCTGTCTTGGTGGCTCGAAACGCTCATGTATGCGGTTATGGGATCCGATGCTGAAGTGGGAGAATAGCCCCGTGAACAACGCTCCCATCGGGATTTTCGACTCCGGACTTGGCGGTTTAACCGTCGCGCGCTCGATTATTGACCAGCTCCCTGGTGAATCCGTAATCTATATCGGTGACACCGCGAACAGCCCCTACGGAACCAAACCCGTGGGGACCGTCAAGACCCTGGCTCTGAACGTGATGGACAAGCTTGTCGAACGCGGAGTGAAGATGGTCGTGGTGGCGTGTAACACGGCTTCAGCAACCGCGGTTTTCGATGCTCGCCAGCGCTATGAGGAGCAGGGAATTCCTGTCCTCGAAGTGATTTCTCCGGCGGTTCACCGCGCGGTTTCCGCCACCCACAACGGGAAAATCGGGGTTATTGCCACAACCACAACGATCGAAACCGGAACCTACCAGCGGGCATTAAACGCCTATCAGCAGATGCAGGTCACCGCAAAGGCCTGTCCGGCCTTCGTGGACTTCGTAGAACGGGGGATAACCTCCGGTCCGGAGCTCATCGCAGTGGCGCGCGAATACCTAGAACCGGTGAAGGCTGCCGGAGTGGACACCTTGGTTTTGGGTTGCACCCACTATCCTTTGCTGGCCGGCGTCATTAGCTACGTGATGGGTCCGGAGGTGACCTTGGTGAGTTCCGCGGAGGAAACCGCCCACGACGTGTACCGGTCGCTGGTGGAAAACGATTGGCTGAACGAAAACGACACGACCGGCCAAAAGCCCCGCTACGAGTTTCTCGCCACGGGAGACACGGAGAGTTTCCGCGGTCTCGCCCGCCGTTTCCTCGGTCCAGAAGTGGCGAATGTGGGACAGGTTTAGAAAAACCACAGCCGCGCCAACAATGTTGACGCGGCTGGGTAGCTCTGGATTGAACTTAGGCCCACACATCGAGGCCCGCGTTGGCGTTGGCAACCTTTAGTGCCGCCGCCGCAGTGGCCATCTTGGTGGCCTGCGTGGTTTGCGCGGCAACCGCCACGCCCATCAGTTCTTTCATAGTTTGGGCGTCCATAACTGGCGCTGCACCGGAAATAGGATTCATGTTTGCTCCTTTCTCGTGGGTTAGTGCCGTCTCTACAGGTAAACGTCCAAGTTGGAAGACGAAGACTTGTAGGTGTTAGGCAGATGGCTCTGGGTAGGCTGTGAAGGACCTACCACCGGCTTGAATTCGCCCACGTTGGCGCTCAAAGCGCTGTGCGAGCCAGTAGCCGCGGCCTCGGTTTTCACAGTGTTCGAGACAGGCTCTGGCTTATCTGCTTTCGGGTTCGGCTCGGATGCCGGACGCACAAAAGCTTGGTTCGTTAAGGCCGGGTTCAAACTTCCGGCAGCATCAACAGCAAGCATGATTCCTCCTGAAACTCGCTTTGGTCACGTATTAAACGCAACCTGAGGACGTTCCGTGTCCTCCTTTATTATTGTCGCATGTCGAAGTGGAAAAAATCCACAAATTCCCGAAATTTCAAGGTATTTTCGGGACCCTTCCAGTAGATTGTTAAGACAATTGTGCGGGGCTTGAACCAGACACCAACAAGACGCGAATCAGCCGCGGGCTCAGGACCTTGGGTCCCGCGGATGTAAGGCGCGAATCGAGAGAATCGCTTCCAACTGGGGAGCCAGTTGTGAAAAGGCAGCCGCGCGGTGAGACAGAGCATTCTTCGCCTCGGGGCTCAGTTCCGCATTTGTCAGCGGCTTATCGGTGTCTTGGCCGTCGGCGACAAAAATCGGATCGTAGCCAAAACCGTTCTTGCCTTTCGGCTTGCGGATGAGCCTTCCGCCCATGACCCCGTTGCCGAGGTAGGTTCCGCCTCCGGGGACGAGCAGGACTGCGGCGCAAACGAAAGCGGCCGTGCGGTAGTCGTCGGGGATATCGGACAGTTGGTTCAACAAGAGGTCGAGGTTCGCCTTGTCGTCTCCGTGATGTCCGCACCAGCGGGCGGAAAAAATTCCCGGGGCGCCACCCAGAATGTCAACTGTCAACCCGGAATCGTCGGATAGAACCGGCAAAGTGACGTGTTTACCGAGGCTGCGCGCCTTGATGAGCGCGTTGGCGGAAAAAGACGTCCCGTCTTCCACCGGCTCGGGCGCCCCGAGTTCTCCCGAGGCGACAATCCCGCCTTCCCGTAAGGAAGGCACCAGGGGGCGAAGAATCGCCTCGACTTCTTTCACTTTGTGGGCATTACCGGTCGCCATTACGACCTGGGCGTGGGGTGGAACTGCAAGTTTTGCTGCGTCCTTGTCGGGAAGTCCCGAAGTGGTAGCCAAAATGTTCATGCGACAACTCCGTCTACCAAAGTTACCCTCGCACCCTGCGGCGCCTGGGCGGCAAAAAGTTGGGCTCGCGTCAAAGCCTCGCAGCCGCTTGCTGCCAAGTCCAACAGTTGGGAGAGCTCTTCTCGGCTGAAAGGCGCGCCCTCGGCGGTTCCCTGCACTTCGACGAGTTTACCGGCCCCGGTCATGACCACATTCATGTCGGTCTCGGCGCGAACGTCTTCCTCGTAGGGGAGATCCAGGCGTGGCTCGCCGTCAATAATCCCAACCGAAATCGCGCAAATCGAGTCTTTCAGGGGTTCGCCGGGGATAAAACCGTTCGTTTTTCCGACTTTGATGGCCCGCTGCAAGGCAATCCAAGCGCCGGTAATCGACGCCGTGCGGGTGCCTCCGTCGGCTTGTAGGACATCGCAGTCAATCTCGATGGTGTTTTCCCCCAGGGCTTGGTAGTCCACTCCGGCTCTTAGCGCGCGACCAATCAGGCGCGAAATCTCTTGGGTTCTTCCTCCGAGTTTGCCTTTCACCGACTCGCGAGTGGAGCGAGTAGAGGTGGCGCGAGGCAGCATGGCGTATTCGGCAGTCACCCAACCTAGCCCCGAATCGCGTCGCCACCTGGGAACTCCCTCGGTGAGGCTGGCAGAACACAAGACCCGCGTGTTTCCCGCTTCTACCAGTACTGCTCCTTCCGGGGCGCTCACCCAATCGAGGTGAAAAGTCATATCACGAAGCTGATCGTTTTTTCTGCCGTCTTTTCTCATAGTCTCACTTTATTATTTTTGGACCCTTGACGGACAACTCGGCAAATCTTTACCCGCGTCCTCACGAATGGTTTTGAGTGCTCTCAGGGCGTCATCAAAGGTGGCCACGGGAGTGACCTTCAGTCCCGCGGGGATGTGTCCGTCCACCTCATCGCAGTTCGCGGCGGGGGCGAGAAAGAACTCGGCCCCATCCGCGCGGGCACCAGCCATCTTTTGGGCGATACCGCTAATCGGCCCGACAGCTCCGGATAAGTCGATGGTTCCGGTTCCCGCTACCGGATGATTACTGGTGATTTTTTCGGGAGTCAGTTGTTCAACGATTCCCAAGGCAAACATGGCTCCGGCGCTCGGACCGCCGACGTCTTGGAGATGGAACTTAATGTCGAGGGGGACGTTGACCTTGGAATCAAGGAGAATCCCGAGTTGGGAGCCTTTGCCCTGGGAGTTCTTCATGGTGGGAAAGGTGACTTCCAGCGGATTGCCGTCGCGCAGAATCGACAGCGTCACTTCTGTTTTTGCCGGTATGGTGGCGAGGTAGTCCCGCAAAGTTTCAATCGTGGTGATTTCTAAAGGCTGGTCCTCGCCGTGGCGGATAGTCTCGAGGACATCCCCGTTTTCAAGGATGCCGAAGGCGCCGGCCTCTTTAGGAATCTCAGCCACGCTCCAGGTGGCCTCCACTTTGTAGCCGAGCGATTGCAGGGCAACGGCTTCGGCTGCGAGCTGGGACTGGTCCATCTGGCGAACCCCAATAGTCTCAATGTCTTTACTCGTCAGGCTCTTCGGGTAGACGAGTTCTACGGGAAGAATCTCGGAGTTTTTGTCGAAGGTGGCTCCGATAACATCGAGGCCGTTGACCATCGATCCGGGCCCTCCGAGTGTGGAGACCGTCGTCATCCGGAGCTCGCCGTTGTTATTCGGGTAGGTTTTCGCGCCCTTGACTTCAATCAGGGGGATGTCGCCGTCGTTTTTTCCCAACACATCAAAGGTTGGCCCGGGGGAGTTGATGACGACCGGATACGGGAAGAACAAGAGGAAAAACGCGGCAATCAAGATCAGGGCGAAAGCGAGAACCCAGCGGCTCAAAGCCAGCGGGTTCTTTTGGGCGCGGTGAGCCCTCTTGGCAAGCAGTTCCGGGGGTTCCGTCTCGGTTGGCTTCGGGGTGGGCGCGTCGGTTTCCGGAAGGGGAGAATCCGCAAGGTTGCCCCCAAATCGTCTGGGAGAATGATTTTTGCCCCAAGAAATTCCGTTCATCACGGTTACTATAGTCTCATGAATGAGGACAATTCCGATTGGCAGGAAATGCTGCGTCGAATTTTTGGTGAAGACAAGTCGCGGGAAATGGAAGAAAAGATTCGCTCCGGCGCGCCTTTTTCGGCGTTCCACGGCGGAGAGGGAGTGTTTGCTTTTCCCCTGCAATCTCTCTTGACGAGCTCTGAGGAATCAGTCAATTGGCAACTGGCGAAGATGACCGCGGCGGGAAAAATCGGGACGGGACACCCGGCGACCACTATGAAAGACGCCCAGCGGGTTCGCGATGCCCTGTCGCAAGCCAACTTGCGCCTTGATCCGGTGACCTCTCTCACTCCGCCGGAAGCCGACTACGCGGCGTGGGATGTTTCGAAGTGGCTCGATGCCTCCGAAGACGTCTGGAAAGTCCTCGTTACTCCCGTGGCGGACTCCACCACTGCGGCCATGGCTGGGGCGATGCAAAGTCACCTTGCGGACGGGGATTTGCGCGTGGAGATAGCCCAGGGTCCAGCGGAACTACGCCAGTTGATGGGCTTGTTTTCCAAAGATGGCGACCCGGGATCCCTCCAGGTCAGTGGGCTGATTCGCGTCCTGGCAGCAAACCTTTTCGGGCTGCAGTTCGGCCAAGCCTGGGCGAGTCTCGCTTTGGAATCTTTCGGGTCTACTGATATCGGGCTGCCGGTGGGGAAACCGGACCAAGCCGCCTTGGTTTTGGAAAATGTCGAGAAATTCGCGAAAGATATCAGCCTTGACCTCGAGCCCGTGTTGACCTTCCTCGCCACGCGGGAAGTGGCATTTGTGCGGCTCTATCATGCGGTGCCGTGGCTGCGGGTCTATGTCACCAAGGCGATTACGGATTTCGCCAAGGACATTACTTTTGACCTGTCCGCAATGGAAGAAGCCATGCGTTCGGTGGATCCGATGAATCCGGGGGCGATGGATGAGCTTCTCGGGAAGGGTTTCTTGACTCCGGAGACGACCGGTAAACAGACGGCCGCGAAACAGAGCCTGGAAACGATTCTCGCCATTATGGAAGGCTGGGTCGATCTGGTGACGATGCGTTGCCTCGCCGGAGTTCTACCGGAACTCGCCCCCTTGCGAGAGATGATGAATCGGCGGCGCGCGAACGGCGGCCCGGCCGAAAAAGCCTTCGCGGCCTTGATTGGGCTGGAGTTGCGCCCGAAGCGGCTTCGGGAGGCCAGCGAATTGTGGTCAAAGCTCACGGCGAAACTCGGAGAGGAAGGCGCCGAAGGGCTCTGGGCTCATCCCGATATTTTGCCCCAGGAAACTGATTTCGATGACGTTGAGGGCTTCGTGGCGCGTTTTGCGGGAGAAGGCCCCGCTGATGAAGTCGAGGCCTCCTTGGAGGCTTTGCTGGACGGGACGCTCGGTTATGCGAAAGGCTTGGAGCCCGGTGAGGACTCCGAGGGTGACGCCAAATCCGAGTGAACTCGCGGAGGGCGGGCTCGCTAAGTGGGGTTCACTTGGTCTGGTTCAGCAAGTGGATGTCGCTTCTGGCGGCGTTCATCAAGAGACCTTACGGCGCGAAAAACGCGGTTCTTCTGGAACCTCGATATCCATGGGGAGCTCGCAACAAGCGCAGTCCGGATGAGTGTCGTAGGTCATCACCTCGATACCTCCGTCTACGTCCACCCGAGTGACCTGTCCAGAGGCAATGGCGCGGTGGTCTAGGAAGGCTAAAGCCATACTCCCCGCGAGCGCGGCTCCCGCGGTGGCCAGGGAGGTCTCCAAACGGGGGAATTCCACCTCGAGAAGACTCACGGCGTGCTCCAACATGTCGGGATAGAACTCGCGGCGATGGTTGGACACACAGGCCACACACGGGGTGAGTCCCGGCACGACCAGAGGTCCGATTTCAATATAGTCATTGCCGGCCACGACCGGCAGGTGCGCGATGTTGCGCCGCATCGCACTTGCGGCCGCGAGCGGATCGGGAAAGCCCCAGCTCAACTGCACTGCGAGATCGACTTTTCCCCGCGGCGGAGTGACCGAGGTCCCGAAACCCAGTCCTTGAATTAGGGATTTAAACGCCACGGACTCTCGGCTCTCATCGGCATGATTCATGTTTCCGTCCTCCGCGGAAACCCGCAAGGTGCCGATTCCGGCTCGAGCCAGTTCCGCGCCGAGGAGACGGGTCAAAAAAGTGTCGCGGTTCAAAGACACTTTCAGGCGGGAACGCTGCCGGTAGGTTTCCTGCATGGCGTTGCCCCCGATGCGCTTCCACAGGGATTCTTCCGGACCGGCATCCAGCCGAGGTTCTCGAATAGTAAGAAGCTCGGCGCGGTGAAGTTGGGTCAGGATCTCTTGGGCCTCGGTGCGACCGACCCCAAGGTTCTTAGCAAATTGAAAATAATCCGACCGCGAAATGCCCTTCGCCAAGGTTTGCACCAGGCGGGTGCGTTTGCGGGGATGATTAGGGAATGACAGCATCGTCTCCATTCCCGCGCAGATTTCGGTTCTGCCGTCTTGGAAAGTGGCCACGTGTAAGCCTTCATGTAGTTTCATTTCTCTCCTTTAGTTGCTTGTTGATAATATTTACTGTACGAAAAGAACTTTTGCAAATGCGTTTCCACAGCCTGTGGAAAACTTTCGGGGGTGTCTGGAGAATCATTTAGGATGGGGAGAAAAGACCCCTAGCCTCTTGAGGAATGAAAACACTTGGCAGAAGCAGGAAACACCAACCCAGAAGCGCTGTTGGAGGAACTCGACCCCTCTCAGCGTGAAGTTGCCACGCACCAGCACGGGGCGCTGTGTGTTCTCGCGGGAGCCGGAACCGGCAAAACGCGTGCGATCACCTATCGCATTGCTTACGGGGTGAAGACTGGAGAGGTTGACCCCGCGAATATTCTCGCCCTGTCTTTCACCCAAAAAGCGGCCGGTGAAATGAGGACTCGGTTGGAGGCTCTCGGAGTTCCGGGGGTGGAGACCCGAACCTTTCACTCAGCGGCCTTGGCACAGGCGCGCTATTTTTGGCCGAAAGTCGTGGGCGGCAAGATGCTTCGAATTGTGAGCGGCAAGGCGAGCCTGGTGACGGCCGCCGCTGCGAGGCTAGGCTTGGATCCTTCAAAGGCGCAGGTGAGAGACTTGGCTGGGGAAATTGAATGGATGAAAGTCTCCTTGCTGACCCCCGAAGACTATCCCGCGGTAGCGCGCGTGAGCGGGCGAGTGGGAGTCGCGAATCTCCCACCGGAGCGCATCGCGGATTTAGCGGATGCCTACGAGGATGCGAAAGCCGATGCGGAGGCGCTGGATTTTGAGGATATTCTCTTGGTCTGTGCCGGAATGCTGGACGAACGCGAGGATGTGGCCCGCGCGGTACAGGCTCGCTACCAGCATTTTGTGGTCGACGAGTACCAAGACGTGTCACCCTTGCAAAACTATCTCCTGCTGCGTTGGCTCGGGAAGCGGCGCAATCTTGCGGTGGTGGGGGACGCGGCGCAAACCATTTACTCATTTGCTGGCGCGACCCCGAGTTTCCTGACCGATTTCACGCGGGGATATCCCGAGGCGAAAGTGGTGGAATTGACGCGGGATTATCGCTCCACTCCCCAGATTGTGGATTTGGCGAACCAGCTTTTGGCGGGGGCGAAAGGCGCGGACGGAGAACCGCTGGGGGGAACCGTGAAACTGGTTTCCCAACGCGAGAACGGGCCGGCAGTGCAGTGGTTTATGGCCGAGGACGATGAGACGGAAGCGCGGGAGGTGGCCCGTCGCGCCGCGGCGCTGGTGGGAGAGGGGATGTCAGCAAGCGATATCGCGGTGTTGTTCCGGACGAATTCCCAAGCGGCGCTATTCGGAGTGGAACTGACGCGAGTCGGGCTGCGTCACGTGGTGAAAGACCAGTTGCGCGGCGGTTTCGAAGCGGATTCTCCAGCGGGAGGAGAGCAAGGTGCGCGCCCCGACGCGGTGACATTGGCTTCCCTGCACTCCGCGAAAGGTCTGGAATGGGAGGCGGTGTTTTTAGTGGGCGCGAGCGAGGGGATTTTGCCGATCAGCCTCGCGGTGACGCCGGCGCAAATCGAGGAAGAACGCCGACTGACCTATGTGGGGGTGACCCGCGCGAGGACCTTGCTGACCGTGTCTTTTGCCAAGGCCAAGCGTTTCGGAGGCGCAGGAGACAGGGAAGCGTGTCGCTTCCTGGCGCCGTTTTGGTCGCGGGGCGAGGTTGAGGCATTGTCCCCGGCTCGCCACTAAGGCGTAACGCGAAGAACCTCAGTTTTCTTCCGGTGAAGCTCCGCGGCCGCGGGTGATGAGCTGGAGGAGATCCATCACCAGGGCCGGTCCTTGCTCCATCTGCTCGGGATTGGACTCAAAGTGGGGGTGAACCACCGACCAAGCCTCGGTGCGGGTGGCGGCGACCACAAAGCGGGACTTTTCCCGTTTAGCGGTGAGGTCTTTGACGTATTTTTCGCGTTCTGCCGGATCCTCAGGGGCGTTCTGCATTTCCTCCGCGGTCAGCATGGCATCCGTCTCATATAAAACCGCGACCCCTTGGATATCGTCCGTCCAGACGAGACGCCCGAGTTGGGAAAGGAAATCTGCGTCCTCATCGGGAAGAGCGAAAGGCAGAGCCGCCAAGGCTGTCGGGTTCTCCGTCGCCACCTGGCGCATCTGTTCGAGTTCTGCAGGCTCAACATGTTCCTTCACCATCTCCACGACCTCGGAAAGTTTATGAATCGTGAACAGGCGACCGTCTTGCCTTTTCTCCAAAGGCGGGGTTTGAGAATCAATCTCCCAAGTCGCGCGGACAATCTGGGGGATTTCTGCGGGAATGGGGACGGTTTCCTCCCCGGACGGGTTCGGCGCGGCAGTGGCTTTGTCGGGCTCATCGGGGGTGAAGGAAGCTCCCAAAAGGGAATTGCTCGGAATCGCGGACAAGGGATCAGGGGTATCGCTCATGGCTTCATTATCCCAAAATCCGCAGCCCCGAATGGAACCGCGCGCCCAGATGTGGAAAGATGGGGACAGATGTAGCTACAAGAAAATGAGGTGCTTAGTGGGACCGAACGGTTCAAATGGAACAATAATTGATTCGCTCTTCGGAGGTCCTCCCGGAGGCGGCCGCGGTGGTGGCGGGAACGGACCGCGTCCGCCACGTCAGCCCCGTTCGAATCCGGCAGGTCAGTCCTCCGGCGCGGGCAAGACTCTCGGTATAGTGGTGACGATTATCTCCGCTGTCGCCCTGGTCGTGGTGTTTCTTTCTAAGATTTGGACCGAATTTGCCTGGTTCAACCAGTTGCAACGACTTTCGGTGATCCTCACCACTTGGGGCTGGGGAATCGGCCTAGTAGTAGGCGGGACCCTGCTCGCAGCGGCAGTCACCTGGATTAGTTTGGCTGTTGCCGGCAAGGCCAGTCCGTACGCTGAGGAGCGCGCGAAAGCCGCCAACCGGCGTAACGCCGAAAAGAAAATGGACGAGGCGAAACGCCAGGCTGAGAAGCGGAAGGCTGCTGAAGATAGCGCAGAAAAACCTGCTACTGACAAGACCTCGCCGACGGACAAAACCGGAGACGACAAAGACCACGTGGTGGATCTCGACCTCGAATTCGATGCTGAATTTGATGAAAAGGCCTCCCGCGCCTTTGAAGAAGAACTGCGTCGCGATATGCGCCGCGAAGCCCGCCCCGGCGTGACCTCCTTGCGCGACAGTTTTGAGCCGTGGCGCAAGGCTCTCATCGTGATTGCACCACTGGTGGCGGGGGTTTTTGTGGCGCTCCCGCTTGCCTCTCAATGGCAGCAATTTGCTGCTTGGTGGCACCGGACCGACTTCGGAACCAAGGATCCCATCTTTGGGCGAGACGCCTCCTTCTTCGTTTTCTCCCTGCCGGTGTATTCCCAGGTCACGATGCTGGTTTTCAATATTCTCGTCATGGCGGGGATTTTCACCTTGGCTCGCTACTATCTCCAAGGAAACCTCTCCACCTCGATTGATGAGATCCCGAACCGGACTCGAATTCATATCTCGATTCTGTTGGCGCTCCTCGCTGCGGTATTCGCGCTGCGCTACTACCTCCAGCGTTTCGAGCTCCTGATGGGTTCCCACGACAAATTCTCGGGCGCTTCCTATACGGATATTCACGCGGTGCTTCCGGCGAAAAATATTCTCGTTGGGATTTCGCTGGTTATCGCGGTGTTGTTCGTTATCGGAGCGTTCCGCAAGTCCTGGATTATTCCGGCCACCGGTGTCGGGGTCATGGTGCTGTCGGCGATTCTCGTCGGGGGACTCTATCCCTTCCTGATTCAGCGATTCCAGGTCGATCCTTCGGCCCAGGAACTCGAGGCTCCCTATATTTCTAACAACATTAAGGCGACTCGTGATGCCTTCGGGATTGCGGATGTGAAGGAAGAAACCTACAAAGCCTCCACCGAAGCAACAGCTGGCCAGTTGCGCCAAGACAGCGAATCGACCGCTTCGATTCGTTTGTTGGATCCTTCCGTGGTGTCGCGTACCTTTGGTCAGTTGGAACAAAACCGCCAGTATTACCGGTTCGCGCCTAACCTCGCGGTGGATCGCTATGTCATTAATGACAAGGCGCAAGACACAGTCATCGCTGTGCGTGAACTCGACACCAACCAGCTTGGTGACTCCCAAAAGTCTTGGGTGAACCAACATACCGTCTTCACCCACGGGTTCGGGGTCGTAACGGCTTACGGCTCGAAGGTCAACGCCGATGGTTCACCGGCATTTTGGGAACACGGCATCCCCTCGACAGGGGAACTGGGCGAGTATGAGCCGCGAATCTATTTCGGCCAGTATTCTCCGGACTACTCCATTGTCGGTTCACCAAAGGGTGGCCCGAAACAGGAGTTTGACTATCCCTCCGACACCTCCAAAGATAAGGGAGTCAACAACACCTTCACCGGTGACGGCGGGCCCACGGTCGGAAACTCGTGGGAGCGCTTGATGTATGCCATCAAGTTCCAGGCTTCGGAGATTTTCTTCTCCCAGCAGGTCAACGAGGCCTCCCAGATTTTGTTCTATCGGAATCCGGAGGAGCGGGTCGCGAAGGTGGCTCCCTATTTGACCCTGGACTCCAAGGCTTATCCGGCGGTGGTCGATATGGATGGAAATCCGAAGACCCCGAAGCGGGTCGTGTGGATTATTGACGCCTATACGACCTCCAATTCGTACCCCTACTCGACCCACATTGATTTCACGAACTCGATTATGGATTCGCGGACGAGCCAATACTCGTTCGGGGCTCCGAATGCCGTTAACTACGTCCGGAACTCGGTGAAGGCCGTGGTTGATGCCTATGACGGGTCGGTGACCCTCTACCAGTGGGACGCCAAAGATCCGGTCGTGAACGCTTGGTCTAAGGTCTTCCCCGGACAGTTGAAGTCCGTTTCGGAGGTTCCGGGCGATTTGATGGCGCACTTCCGCTATCCGGAGGACATGTTTAAGGTGCAGCGCAACCTGATTGCTCGCTACCACACGACTGACCCGCGGTCTTTCTATTCCGGCTCGGACTTCTGGAAGCTGCCTGATGACCCGACCCACGAGGGCTCGACTACGGTGATGTCGGCCTTGCAGCCGCCTTACTACCTGACGATGCAGGCCCCGGGAGCGGAATCTACCGAGTTCTCGCTGTATTCCACCTATATTCCTTACGGCCAGTCGGATCGTAACGTGTTGACGGGATATTTGACGGTTGACTCGGAAACCGGCTCAGAGGCGGGCAAGGTCCGTCCGGAATACGGGAAGATACGACTCTTGTCGCTGCCTTCGGATTTGGCGGTGCCGGGTCCCGGCCAGGTTTCCAACAAGTTCAAGACCACGGATAACGTCTCTCGAACCTTGAACCTCTTGTCTCAGCAATCCACGGAAGTCGTCCGCGGGAACCTCCTGACTTTGCCGGTCGGCGGGGGGCTCCTCTATGTCCAGCCGGTCTATGTTCAAGGTAAATCCGGGACTACCTATCCGCTGTTGCGGTTCGTGTTGACATCCTTTGGGGACAAGATTGGGTTTGCTCCCACCTTGAAGGGATCTTTGGACCAGCTCTTTGGCGGAGACTCCGGGGCGGTGACTTCCGAAGAAGGGGGAGGCGCCGCTAGTGGCGGCGGGACTCCCGCAGCGCCGACGCTGACTCCGGCCCAGCAATTGCAACAGGCTCTACAGGGAGCGAAGTCTGCGATGGACGCGGCCGATCAAGCGATGAAGGCCGGAGACTGGGCGGCCTATGGCAAAGCCCAGACTGATTTGAAGGCGCAACTGCAGAAGGCCGTGGAACTCCAAGGTGAGGCTGCGGCTGGCGGTGCGGCTGCGGCTGGTGACGCCGCTGGTACCGGTGATGGTGCGGCCGCAGCTGTCGGGGCGGCACCCGACGCGACCCCTGCCCGACCGGTGGCAACCTCGTCACCTGCGGCAACCGCAGCTGCGCCGTAACCCGCGTGGGCTAGAGCGTAGCCGACGGGTCAGACCTCTTGGCTTAGTGACCGAAGGGAACGTAGCCAAAGGGTCTGACCCCACGGCGTAGCGCTCACTTTGTTGCATAAAGTGCAGCTGTACTCAGAGCGCCGGAATATATGGCAGTGCTCTGAGCATAGCTACATTTTCGGAGCGCCTTCCTCGACGGATTGGCGGAATTCCTGGCGCGCCGAGCCCCCTCGAGTTGAGAACAGGGACTTTTCCTGGTAAAGTAGACGGGTCAATGACGCGGGGTGGAGCAGCTCGGTAGCTCGCCGGGCTCATAACCCGGAGGTCGTAGGTTCAAATCCTGCCCCCGCTACCAATACCGCCCCCGACCTGGAGACTTGCTCCAACAGGTCGGGGGTTTCGTTTCCCCGAAAGGGCATTTGCCGTAAAAATGCCGTAAAAATGTTTTGGGTTTGTGGTTTCCGCTTCTGATGTTGTGGTCTTGCCGTTTTCCAGACCGAAGTAGTAGAGCGTCCCGGTAAGGACGGTCTTAATCGGTTGCCCATTGTCGTTAATGAGCCAGCCAACGTCAGAGTTGTCCAGCCAAACGTCAATTAGTTCGCGGTTGTTAGGCTCGTGGGTATCTTCGTTTAGTTTCCACGAATCTTTAACGCCAGTCATGGTTTCGTCAGGAGCCATTAGTTTATCGCCGGTTACTGGGTCGTTGTTCCCGGTATAGGCGATACAGCCGTTGGTAAGAACGTTACCTTGTGCGTCCCTGGGTAATAGCCCGCCTTGCGTCCAGACTTCAGTATTGGGCCAGGTGGCATGACCCCGTAATTTAGGTTCGTTTGTTTTGAGAGTTCTTGATGGCCGTTTTTGGCAGAATGGAGGTCATGGTGAGTAAGCGGCGGAGTTATAGTTCGGAAGATGTTGTGAAAGCGCTGGAGAAGGCAGCGTTGAGGGAGTTGGCTGAGGGAAACTTCTGAGCCCGGCTAGGCGCCGGGCGGGCGTGGTTTGTTTGATGGAACGCCTTGATATTAGCGAGGGTAAGGCCTGTAAGCTTGCGGGTTTGTCGCGTAGCGTGTTTCGTCGTAAACCGAACCGGGAACGGGTCGATGATCCGGACAAGGCTCTGCGTGAGAAGCTGTGTCAATGGGCTAAGACTCATCCGTGTCAGGGGAACCGGATCCAGCGTTCTTGGTGATATAGGCAACGCTGGGGGTGCCGTTTACCCGAACTCATTCTTTAGCAATCTCACGGGCGGTAGCGTTACAGTCAGCACCAGCGAGGCGGGAAACATTGGAAGCACCAACCAGGTTGTTTGCCTGCTGCTCGATAGCGGAACTTACCGCGCCTGTCCTGCCAAGCAGGACAATCTTAGAGGGGATCTTGCCACCAAGGCTTAGGGTCTTGTTATCGGTTAAGACAATCGAACCATTGCCGATAGTCGCAGCCGGGAGAGCGTCCACGGGGTTGGCGTTAGACGCGACATAGACTGTAGACCAAGCACCGGGATAGACGTGACCCGCAACAGCCAGGGACGTCTCCACCCCGGTAGGACCAGCCAAGCGAGAGTAAGGCATCTCTCCTGCCTGGGCGGTAGGGAGGCTAAGCGTCGTGAGAAGGCTCGCGGCTGCAAATCCGGCTAGAACTGTTTTCGTGTACATAAAATGGTCCTTCAAGAAATCGCCGACCGTCACTAAAAAGCCGAGGATTCTTCAAGAATTCTACCCTCGAATTGGTGAGATCAAGAAGGTTTCTCAGTATTTATTCTCGAAAGAGGTAATCATTAATCGATATGACCTCGGCGTGTGTGTATGAGATCTTTTTCAGAGCGAGTGCTGTTTTGGAGCCCAGCAAGGCTCTCGGCGCGACTTCGGGGACCCCTCGAAGCAGGAATCGCTCAAGTAATATATTTGGGGAAAACACTTTCGATAAGGACAACTACGGGGGCAAGATGCTGGAAGTTATCGCTTTGAACACAGAAGACGCGCGAGCAGCAAAGGAAGGCGGGGCCGGACGGGTCGAACTTGTGGGGTCGATGGAGTTCGCGGGGATTTCCCCGAGCCCGGAGCTTGTTTCAGAAATCGCGTGGAAAGTGGGGATTCCGGTTCGGCCGATGCTGCGGCTTGAGGATGGTTTTGGCACTGATCGTCTCGAGGAGCTGCAGGCTCTGGCGAGTCAATTCGTGGAGGCAGGAGCCGACGGGATTGTTCTCGGTTTTCTTCGCGGGGGAAAGATTGACGTGGAAACCACCAATGAGATTCTCGGTAGAATCCAGGGGAAAATCCCTTACACTTTCCATCGGGCCATTGATGAAGTCACCGACTATCTTGCTGCCTGGAAGTCCCTTGATGAACTCATATTTCCACCGGACCAGGTTTTGACCTCCGGAGGGGCGCCGACCGCGGGAGATCCGGAAGGATATTTTCGGGAGCTAGTCGAGCGCCGCCCCGAGGCGCGAGAGGTGATTCTGGCCGGTGGCGGGTTGAGTCTGGAGGGAATCCCGCGGCTAAAGGCACTCGGGATTAAGAATTTCCATGTGGGATCCGGAGTTCGACCGGAGGAGTCATTCGATAATCCAGTCTCCGCGGAATTGGTGGCGAGCTGGGTTGAGGCCGTCGAACGAGACTAGAAACCGCCAGTCGTCAAGGGCTTAGCAAGTTCTAAGACGGAATTGGAGGAGATTCGGGCGGGGCCCAGTAGGCACTTGCGGAATAAAATGTTAAACTCATATTCGCGGTCTTTTCCGCGAGGACTCATAGCTCAGTTGGCTAGAGCGCCACGTTTACACCGTGGATGTCGGGGGTTCGAGTCCCTCTGGGTCCACAATTGATTTTGGGATAGGCGAGGTCTATCCCAAAATCAATTGTGGTTTATAGGACATTACGTGTTGATCTAATTCGGGTTTTTTGTTGCTATTTCGGGCAAAGTCTGGTTGAAAATTCACCGGTTCATGCTGGTGGCAGGGATGCTCCGAAAAACCGGGTTAAAGGACATTTTGTGTGTTTTTTATCCGGGATTTTTGTTGTTGTAGAGCCTTAAAGTCGGGTTGAAAGTTGGTTTGGCTGAACTTTGGGGTCGGTCAAATTGTGTGTTTGTTTTCCCGTGTTTTGCTTGTGTTGGCGGGGGAAAGTCGGGTTGAAAGTTGGTCGGTTCATGCTGATGGCATGAATATGATGAAATGCCCGGCGTGTAATACTCCTTTGAAACGTAATGGAAAGACTTCTTCCGGTTCTCAGCGTTGGCGTTGTAAGGAGTGCGGCGGGTCTAAGGTCGGAAAGATTGATAACTCTGCTAAAGAACTCAACCATTTCCTGGTGGCGCTACCAACACGCGCCGACAGTCGCCGCCACTCCAGAAGAAATCCTAAAAATAATATCCAAGACACACAATTTGTCCTTCGACCCGCATATTCATCTAGTTTAGCAAGCGTTCGTTCAGTAAAGAGTTCCTCTGATATCGCATTGGTCAATAGTCGACAATGGTGAAAGCCAAAGAACCGTAGGGGGAGTTTTGTCCCCGCTCCCAGGCTATCGCGATATGGTTTCCCAGGGGTATCGCTACGGAATAAGCTGCCTGCCCAGAATCAATCACTCGAGGCGGAGACCAAGTTAGTCTCGGTTTTCCGGAATCAACGGCGGAACACTTGCCGCGCCTGAGAACCAGGTTGCTCCTTGCTGACCAGTCTTGGCGACTCGAACTTTTTCCAGCGGAAGGATCCAAACGCGAGCCGTTTTGCGAACAAAGAACCGTTCCCATTGGTTGGCTCTCCGCGGAATCCTCCACCAATGCCGGCGGGAACAGGCTCGTCAGGATAATCTCATCGTCAAAAACCGCCAAACCGGCGTTGCATCCCGGATCCGCCACCTCGCTCCAGACCGATCCGAAACTCTGGCCGCCGTCGCACGAAATCGCCCAGCGGCGCCTCGGATAAGCCCGTGAACTCAGAAGCACATCGCCACCTGGCAGTTCCACGACCTTACTCTCGTCACCGCCCGGAATGCCGACGGGACGCCTGAATCCGGCGGCCCGCGGTCGAGACCAAGACTGGCCTCCATTATCCGAGATAGCCACGCCCGCCAAGGTCTCAGTCGATCCGCGCGCTCGCCACACAATCGGCTGTAAGAGTCGCCCCCGCGAGCGTGCCTCGCGGAGCTCGATGCCGTTTCCGGAAGCGAAAAACATTGAACCGGTGGACTCGTCCCAGAGTTGTGCGGTTAAATCAGTGAAATCCCAGGTGACGCCATCTTGGGAGTGACCTTGGAGAAGCCTCCACTCCGCGCCTGCTTCCGCCTCATCCCAAAAATTGCGTCCGCGGCTCGCTACAAATAAGGCCAGCATTTCGCCACGGGAAGTCGAGATGAGACTCGCATCCCCAAAACCCCAGCCATCCCTTGCAGGCTTCAGAACTTGAAGGGGGGACCAGGTTCTCCCCGAGTCGTCAGAGAACCGAGTCCCGAGAGCGATCTTCCCGGGTAAATCATGGAAATCTGGGCGGATATCGAAAGCCGCGAGAAGTCGGCCAGGATGAGCTGAAGCTGCGGAAAACGCAGCCAGAGCTGGAATCCGGAAACACGGGTTCGGGGGCAGCGCGCCCTCGGAGGTAGAATCCAGGTCTGGATACGAGCCGCTGGTGGCGAGAGGAAACACCCGTCCAGTCTAATGGTTCGCTTGGAGGGGATAGTTTCGACGTTTTTCGAGCTGGTGGATTGGAGGTGCGTCCTGGGCGGCCACTTTGAGGAGCTTTATCGGATATCCGCGGACTGTGAAATCCATTTGAACTGCGCTTATGGAATTAATGGTTGGTGTAAATCACGATCAAAATGGCCCCCCAGGACGCTTGGGGCCCAAGATGCTCGGGGGCGCAGGGCACTCGGGGCGCGAAGCCGATTCACACTGTCGGCCTCGCGAGGGTATGGAAGCCACGGAGCGGCTAAACTTACAGAGTGCGAATTGAGAACTTACTTACACGCGGACTGGTCAAATACGAGGAAGCCGACCGAATTCAGCGCGAGACTTGGGCGAAAGTACGGGACGGTGAGCTCGAATCAACCTTGATTTTGGGGCAGTTTGAGCCGGTCTATACCGCAGGGCGCAACTCGCATGAAGAAGACATCTTGAACAAGGAACTGCCGGTGATTCGCACGGATCGGGCGGGGTCCTTAACCTGGCACGGGCCGGGGCAGCTTGTGGTTTATCCGGTTGTGAAGCTCCGCGAACCTATCGATTTGATTGCCTATATTCGCGCTGTTGAGGCCGCGGTTATTGATGGGGTGCAGGAAACGTGGCATCTTCCGGTGGAGATTATCAAGGGGCGCGCCGGAGTGTGGCTGCGGTATCGCGATGCTACACGGATGACTGCTTTCGAACGAGGTGTGGGCATGGATCGCAAGCTATGTGCGATTGGGCTGAAGGTCGTGCAGGGTGCAACTTTGCACGGGCTGGCCTTGAATATTCATCCAGACTTTTCGCGGGCATTCACGGGGATTATCCCGTGCGGGCTTGCGGATGCGGGGGTGACTTCGCTTTACGAGGAAGGCGTGGAGACGGACTTTCCGACGGCGGCGGAGGTTTTAGTTCGACAGCTCGAAGTGAAGCTCAAGGCACTTATTGATTGACTTCCTGCGCGCCTCTGGATGTGCGCAAATTATAAGTGTTCGCCTCACACATTTGGGTATAAATGCGCATGCTTTGGACGGCAAGGGACTCAAATCAGGCACCCTGCTGAGTTCCGGTTCCAGGATTGGGAATCAACGTGGAGACTTCGCCGCGCAGAATGCCCCTTTTTGTCAACGTCAGCAAGAATCGCAGCCAGAGCAGGGTCGACTAGGTGAAGCTTCGGTTTCTTGGCAAATTGCCTGAGCGGGTTGAAAAGGTTGACGATTGCGAATAGTCTCTGAAAAGTGGCGGAACCTGTAAGAAGGTAAGTGTCGGCGGGGCATGCTTATCAACATCACGGCGAACCTTGTCCCATAGCTCTGGGATTTTTCGCCACTCATCAATTAGCGCAGGCTTCTCGTAAGTATCGACGATGTCCAGATCGGCGTTGACGATGATGTCGATTTGAACGATACAAACCCGCCCTACCATCAGCCTCATAGGCCTCAAGCCATTTACGGAAAGCCCTCACGCTCACATTCCTTGCCACCCTTGCAATCCCCGCCAACTCGCCTTTAGGCAATTATAGGAGCCCAAGGTGGGGCTACGCGGGTATTCTGTGGAGAGTTGCGGATTGTAGACGTTGCGATTCGACTGTTTTCGTATTACGATAATTGTATGAGTGAGACGATTAACGGCCAGACAGTTACTGAACAGAAGATTGCCCAGTGGGCCGATGAGGCTGAACGTGGTTATGACGTTGCGGTGTTGAAGCAGCGAGGGCGGGGACGCCCTGGAAGGGGCGCAGCGCCTAGCCAGGTCGTGGCAGTGCGATTTACCGCCGAAGAATTGCAAGTAATTGACTCACGCGCGGCAAGTCGCCACGTTTCGCGTTCTGAGTTAATCCGTGAAGCAGTTTTCGCATGAGCATTTCCCTCCACGAATCCGCTCGAAAACACCAAAAAGCCCAGCGACCCACCGATGATGGCATCTTGCAAGCAGCTTCATTCCTCTTTGGGTTGAGCCTCTTGATGAAGAGAATCCTGGTCGGGAGTTACGACTCGGGTTCGATGACGTCGGAAGGCTCCTTGAAATCGTGGTCTTGCTTTTCGATAGCGGAAATTAGCTCGTCATCCATGCCATGAAAGCCCGCCAGCAGTATCTTGACTTGCTTTCCGAATAGCCGGGAAGTGCGTTGCCACAATGTCGTCGAGCCGAGCGCGGATGCGGTTGAAGTCTTGGTTTAGGTCGAGGACTCCGATTCCGATTGAGTTGCCACTCATTGACCAGGTGGTTTCCGTGGGCACGTCCTCGTCAGTCTTCGCGTACAGCAGCATTCCCGGGGCGGTTGCGGATTGTGCCCGGCATGTCGACCCGCCCACGAATCGTTGCGAGCTCATCTTGGGTCTCGAGATATTCCCTATGCAAACCTTGCTTGATTTGGCGTCCAATTCCGAGAGAGAGAATCGCCGCAAAAAGGGAGTGAATATTGTCGAATTCTTCACGCTCGAGATTTGCATATTCTCCCCTCGTGAGTTCGCGATAAGCATATGTTTGGGGTCATTTTCAAAACCGTAATACGTTGCCAATTGGGGCATGAGAATTGGAATACCGTCAAATTCCTCAACAGGCTGTGCGGCTACTTGGAACTCGTTTGACAACCCGAAAATAATTGCTTTACGTGAGGAATCCACGATGCCCTTGTTGAACAGACCAAAAACAGTAAACGGTTCAATGTCAGAGGACTGGTACAGAATCAAGGTGTGGGAATTTCATTCCTATTTCCCAAAACACGTGCTGTAGCCCGTCAATCAGCGTCTTGCGGTCGTTCTTGAAGTCCATCAACCGGTCGGCAAACTTCGTATAAACATCCATCCAAGTGAACTGCGGCTCGCTCATCGTCTGGTCTTTTCCTCAAGATTTCAATGTTGACACCAGCCTAGCAGTCGCCCTTGAGACGAAAAATGCCTTTCGTAGTGTAGGGAGTTAATTGGAACTGAATTCCCAATTGAATGGTAAAAGTGGGGCATGGAAGCGGTGATTGACAAAGTGGGGCGCCTTGTGGCGCCAAAGCCCTTGCGTGACCAACTCGGTTTGGAAGCGGGGAATCGCGTTGACATTTCTCTATACGGGGCGGGGCTGCAAATCACCCCGGGCGGGCGCAAGGCTAGCTTGGAAAAGAGCCCTATTGACGGCAAACCCGTTGCAGTGAGCGAAGCCACTTTCAATGATGACCTCATGTATGAGCTTATGGATGCGGTTCGAAGACGCCCCAGGCGGTGACCCGCCATTCGGGTACGGGCGCGCAACGCTTCGCGTTGCGCGCCACTTCCCTAAATCACGACAACGCCCTTCCTTAGGACTATATTCCCGTAAAGTGCAGTTTCACCGGTCAAGACCGTGGTATGGGATCGGCGGGCGAGATCGTAGAAGTCGAAGCGCTCTACGTATTTCACGACCGCGCCAGGATCGACTGCCTTGATGATGCTGTCATACTGAGACCACACCGACGGTGTCGGATCGTCCCCGACCGTGTCACAAAGCGCGTATTGCCAATCGTTGTAATGATCTAACGGCAGGAACTCCATGACTGCCTTAAGAAGATCGGGAATCAACAAGCCGTCAGCGCGAACCACGCGGTTCGCATGAGCCATGACCGGGAAGTTAGCATCCCCGAAGGTGATTTCGTCACCGTGACCCATTTCCATGAGAGTTTTCATCAACTCCGGACTCAAAATGGCTGGGATTTTATTCAACATGTTTGTCTCCTTTTCTGGATTCCAAGATATTTTTGGGATCCGAGTTTCAATTAGTTTTTCTAGTCTTGTGTCATAACCTGGTTCTTCACGGCGAAGAGACCGTATGAACCCACAATCACGAAGCAAAGTAGCACGACGATGAAACCGACTTGCGGATTGGTGAGATCTTGAACCCGCGCCTGCACCATCGGCATCAGCGCGCCACCCACAATGGCCATTACCAGGCCGGAAGACCCGAACTTCGTGTCTTCCTTCAAGCCGGTGAGGGCGACCCCGTAGATGGTCGGGAACAGCAGCGAGATGCAGCCGGAGAGCGCGGCGATGCACAGTGCGCCGACGATGGTTCCGGAGAGAATCCCGATTGTCGTGAAGACAATCCCGAGTCCACACATGAAAACCATCATCTTGCGACCGTCGAAGCGTCCCATCAGCCACACCATCACAAACCGCATGATCAGGAAGAACAACAGGGCGATTTGGAGCCACCAGCCGGCGTCCTTATTGTCAATGTGTAAAGTGAACTTCACGTAGAAAACGATGAAAGTCCAGATACAGGTTTGGGCAGCGATGTTGAAGAACTGCGCAATCACGCCGAAAACATAGACTTTGTTGTGCAAGAGCCGCCCGAAAACACCTTTGCGGTAGCCGGTGGCATCGGTTTCGCTCATGCGAGCATTCGTCTTCGGGATTTTCACCATAAACAGCGCTAATCCCAGGCACAAGTACAGCAACCCCAAGCAGATGTAGGGAACCATGACGTGCCCCAGCTCGGTGGAAGCCGTGGCCAGTCTCTCGGCTTCGCTCATGTTCTGTTTATGGACGGCATCCGTGATGAATGGCGCAATCGCCAAGGTCGAGATGAGCACGCCGAGGTTGGAACCAATCGGGTTGAAGGCTTGGGCGAAGTTCAAGCGCCTGGTGGCGTTGTGCTCCGGACCAAGGGACATCACGAAAGGATTCGCGCTCGTCTCGAGAATCGACAGGCCGCCAGCCATCACGAATAAGGCTGCCAAAAACATCCCGTAGGTCATGATCTTTGAAGCGGGGAAGAACAGCAGCGCGCCAGAGGCCGCCAGCACGAGGCCGATGACGACACCGCCCTTGTATCCCAGCTTCGAGTTGATGAAGGCCGCGGGGATAGCCAGCAAGAAGTAGGCTCCGTAATAGGCGAACTGCACCAAGGCGGCCTGGACGGTGTTCATGTCGAAAACCTGTTTGAAGACATTCACCATCGGCGCGGTGAGGTCGGTTGCCATTCCCCAAGCGGCGAAGCAACAGACCAGCAACGCGAAGGGAAGCGTCAAACCCGGATAAACGAAACCGGAGGATTTCTTGGAGGTTTCTCCCCCAGCGGGAGGCGGGGGAGCGGTAACGTTATTTTCGCTCATGGCAGCTCACAATCCGTATTGCGGGCGCATACCGATGAGCTTCTTCACTTCGGCGTCGTCCAGTTCGCGGTCTTTGAAGCCCATCTGGTCGCACAGATAGGTGAGTTTCGCGGTGTATTCCAGGCGTTCCATCCCTTGATAGGCTGCCAGCAGGCTCGGCCCCCAAGACAACGCGCCGTGCATTTCCATCAGGCACACCGAGTAGTCATGGACATAGGGCTCAATATTCTCCGCGAGTTCCTCGGAGGAAGGCGTGGCATAGGGGGCGACCGGAATCACCGGCATGGCCAACACATTTTCCGGCATCCGCTTGTTGACCAGTTCCACTCCACCAATCGCGTAGGCTGTGCCGTAGATCGGGTGGGCATGGACTACCGCCATGACTTTCGGCTCGGCGCGATAGAGGTGCAGATGGACCTTGACCTCGGAAGATGTCTTGTAAGGGGGATTCTCTGACAGGATGGTGCCGTCGAGGGCCAACTTACAAATCATGTCCGGCGTGAGCGAGCCTTTAGAGATGCCCGTGGGGGTGCAGAGGATGTTGCCGTCCTCCATGCGTGCGGAGATATTGCCGTCATTGGCTGCCACATAGCCGCGCTGCCAGACTTTCTGGCCGATTTCACAAATCTCTTCGCGAAGTTCTTGTTCAGTACTCATGAGTTTTCCTCTCAGTTTCGAGTTGTTCCAGTTTTCAGGGGATTTTTTCTAAGCTCGGGGGCGACGGTTTGACAAAACTCCGCCCCTTCGAGCCAGCTCCGCGTCGCGACTTGTGGTACGCCGAGGAGGTTAAGTTGGGCAAACACGTTGCCAATAATGGAGGCCTCGCATTTTGCGAGACAGATGTTTTGGCCAAGGCGACTGGCGATTTCCTGCATGAGGAAGGCGTCATTGGTGCCGCCGCCGGTGATTGTGACGGCGCCTTTTCCGCCGGCCAAGGACCGTAAAAGGTGGATGGATTCAACAATGGCTGCGGCCAATGATTCATCAATGAGCCGCAACAGCTCCCCGTCGGTGAGACCGGTGATTCCGAAATCGTCTTTCACGAGTTCGCGAATGCGGTTTGGCATATTGCCCGGGGCCGCGAGCCTGGGGTCGCTCGGATCGATCAGGATTTTCCGTGATTGCGCCTCTTGGGTGATGGTATCGAGATGTGAAAACGACACGTCTCGGCCCTCTTCTTCCCAAGTGCGGCGGCATTCCTGGGCGAGCCACATGCCGGTGAGGTTGAGCTCGGCGCGATTCTTCCCGCCGGTTGCTGACTCATTGGTGATGCCGGCAGCAAAGGCGTCCTCCGTGTTTACGGGGTAGGAGGTGGTGGCTCCCACCACCGCCCAGGAGCCGCAGGACACGAAGATGTCGCCCCCGTGGGGAGCAATCGCGTAGGCGGCACAGGCGGTGTCGTGGGATCCGGAAAGGATAAACACGGTCTCGCCGCGTTTAGCGCGCAGTGAAGGCTCGCCTCTTAGCTGGGGGAGGAGGGTTTCATCAAGCCCGATAGCCTGGACGATTTCCCTGCTCCACCGGCCTTTGCCGCTTTCCATCAGCCCCGAGGTTGAAGCAATCCCGAGCGAGGCCCAAGATCCCGGATCGTAGGCCGCTCCCCACTCGGGGAGGTCGTTCCACGCCAAGGATCTCGCCACCAGGTCTTGCAAAAACATGATGGAATCCGTGCCTTCGGGGATGCCATCCTCCGCGTCCAGAGCTAGCCGGTTGACCGAGTTAATGTCTTGGGGTAAGACCCCGGTTAACTGATACTGCTCTGGACGGGAGAAGTGGCGATCCACCAGCTTTTGGCCTTGCGTGCCTCGTGCATCGCGATAGGCAATCGCCTTTCCCAAGGGCCGACCGGTTTTGTCGACGTATGCGAAATCTACGCCCCAGCCGTCCACCCCGACCGAGTCGGGCGGTTTCCCGAGCTCTTTCGTGGCGTCGAGGGCAAATTGGCGCGCAATCTCGATAAAATCAGCGGTCGGCCAATAGAGCGTGCCGGAATCAGAGCGTTTTGCCGTGATTGGCTGGCGTCCGATTTCCTTCAGATCCAGGGCGTTCTTAGTTCCATCCCAAATCCCCAAATAGGCGCGCAGGGAGGACGACCCCATGTCTATCGCTAAAGCACTCAGCATGGATGCCCCTAGCGGTAAAGCGGTCCGTAGGCGGCGCAAGCCCGGAAGTCGGCGCCTTCCAGGTCGGAGGTGCCAAACATATTCCAGTTCCGCGGACGATAGATGTCAGTGTCTGGGATATTGTGCATCGCGACCGGAATCCGCAGCATGGCAGCTAAGGTGATGAGATCCGCTCCGAAATGCCCGTAGCCAATCGCGCCGTGGTTAGCGCCCCAGGCGTCCATGACGTTGTAGGTCGAATCGAAAGGCAACTGGCCGGTCAGGCGCGGAGCAAAGAAGGTCGTCGGCCACGCCGGATCGGTGCGGTCTTCAATAATCTTTCGCGCCTCATCGGGGATTTCCACGGTCCAGCCTTCCACAATCTGGAGGACCGGAGTGGAACGAGCCACCAGATTCAAGCGCACCATCGTCATCGGCATATCGCCCTTGGTGGCGAAGTGGGTCGAGAAGCCGCCCCCACGGAAGTATTCCTTGTTGGACGGGTGGAAAGTAGTGGCATCAAGAGCCGCTTTCATGTCTGTGTCCGTGACGTTCCACCATTCCTTCATGCAGGGCTTGCCATCCTGGTCTGTCATGGCGCCGGTGGCATCCAAGGTGGTAGCTCCGGAGTTACGCAGGTCGAGGAAACCGACTTCGCCGTGACCGGTCATGGTGTGTCCGGTGACGCGCTTCACCGCCTCGGGAGACCAGAAAGTACGCACGTCGGAGAACATCTGGGTGCGGTTGGTCAAGAGGTAGTTCAACAGCATCGTGGTGCCGTTCAAGGTGTCGTTTTCCGTGGCGAGCGTCAGGGGTTGACGCGGGCCGTTCCAGTCGAAGGTCGTGTTCGAGAAGGTCTCCAACAAGTCTGCATTCGGCTTGTAGTCTGTCCACTGGCGTTGGCCCTGGAAACCGGCGGCAATCGCGTTGAAGCCGGCGGCCTCTTCGTCAAAGCCGATTTCTGCCAGCTTCGGATTCCCGAGCATCATGTCGCGACCGATGATAACCATCTTGGTGACGTAATCCCACTGGGCTTCCCGCTCCTCGTCGGAGAGATAGTACTTCGGCTTGTTGACAATGTCGTCGCCTTCGTGGAGATTCTCCTTGACCCACGCACGAGCCTTCTTATACTCCTCAGGGTCGAAAATGCCGAGGTTGACGCGGCGATCCATCTCAATCATGTCGACCGATTCCACGCCCATCCCGAGGTAGTCGCGGAAGAACTGGCGGTCAATCATGGAGCCGGCGATGCCCATTGTCTGGGAGCCGATCTGGAGGTAGTTCTTGAAATGCATCTGGCCGACGGCCACAGCAGCCTTGGCGAAACGGAGAATCTTCTCCTTGACCTCCGGAGGAACCTCAGTATCATCGGCCTCCTGGACGTGTTCCCCGTAAATGCCGAAAGCGGGGATGCCGAACTGGGCGTAGGCGCTCATTGCGGCGGCGAGCGTCACCGCGCCGGGGCGCTCGGTGGCGTTTAGACCCCACAGGGCGTGCTGGATGGTCGGATCCATATCCAAAACTTCAGTGACATAGTCCCAGCAAGGTGTCACCGTGAGCTCGCCGCAAACATCGTAGGGAGCGAACTGTTCGCGGACGGCCTCGGACTCTCCGGCGCGTCCGATGGTGCGGTCAGCAACTACGACCTCGTAAGGGGTGCCATCCGGATACTTCAGGTTATCCCGAATGAGTTGGGCCGCAGTCTGGGCCATTTGCATGGTTTGTTCTTCCAATGCCTCCCTGACGCCGCGACGACGCCCATCAATGATGGGGCGTACGGCTATAACTGGCTTTGTCGTCATGATTTCCTCCGATTTTCTTCGTTGAATGTTGGGACTTCCCCGTCACCAACGATTTAATGTTAGCGCAAACATTTCAGGTGTCAAGGGTTTTTTAGGGTTTAATTTTTGGGGATTTTTAGACGGAGGATCTTAAGAGATAAACCCTGTGATAGAGGGAGTTTAGAGTTTTGATACAGTTAATCTTATCTCCGGACAATTGGTGAAGAATATTAATCCATTAAGGGGTAAAAGGTTAACGCTAACATATAATGTTCGGGTGTGTTAAGATAAATCAGGAGAGTGCCGACACTGGTTGGACCGGCTTGCTGCTATCACTTAGTTATCACTTAGTGACGAGAGAAATTTGCGGAAGAACCCCGCACGATTAGCTCATTTTCAATCTTTACGACTGCGGGCGGGCGTCCGGCAAGTTGATCCACAATCTGGGAGTCGATTGCGGTTGCCAGTTCGGGGAATTTCTGGCGTACGGTAGTGAGGCCGCCGCGAGAATAGACCGAGGCTTCCAGATCGTCAAAACCGGCCAGAGCGTAATCCCTGCCGGGAAGGAGATTCTCGTCGTTTTCTAGGCATTCCGCAGCGCCCAGCGCCAGATAGTCGTTGGCGGCGAAGATGGCATCAAAGGCTCCCTTAGCAAGGGCGTGAGCGGCTGCGAAGCCGGCTTTAGCGGACCAATCGCGGACGGGAATGATGAGCGGAGCCAAGGAGTTTTTCTGGCAGAAATCGATATAGGTGTTTTTTCGAACTATGGCATCAACTTCATCAATATCGGGGCTGAGGTGGGCAATCCGCCGACAACCTCGCTCGTAAAGGTGGGTCAACAGGGCGGTAGTAGAGTCAACTTGTTCCAACTCGACTCTGCCAACCTCAGAACTCGGCACGGGATGGTTCATGGCGATAACTGCCGGCTGGGAAAGATGAGGAAGGAGCAAGTTGACTGCCGCCTGGTTTTGGCTGATGATGACCAAGGCTTGGGGATGAATGGATTGGAGGAAGTCCAGGGATTCTCGCAGCTCCGCACTTTCTGTGGGCTCGGCTGATGCTGAAACCACGAAATGGCATTTCTTGCTCTGCAACTGTTCGAAACGAATGTAGGCCAGGGCTCGCCCGTAGGAAAGCTCCCCGACAATCAGCACCCCGACGAGTTGGGACTTTCCGGAGGCCAGCGAGGAGGCGGCGATATTGGGACGATACCCGAGTTGACTGACTGCCTGCTGAACTTTCGCTCGTGTTTGCTCAGAAACGTAGCCTTTTCCGGAGAGAACCCGAGATGCGGTCTGAGCGGACACTCCCGCCAGATTGGCTACGTCCTTCATCACGATTCGCTTGGTCACTAAAGCATTTTACCCCAGATAGAAGCTGGATTGCTCCGGCTCGTATTCTAAACGAGGGGCTGCGTCCCGATTTCGGATGTCTACAGGGGAAGTCTCCCCGCTTTGGGGAAGTCTCAATGCAACTCCTGCGATTTGGGGCAGTGTTGCAAGGGACTGTGACGATGCCCAAATCGCGGGAGCCAAGGAAGTGTGACAAAATAGAGGGGAGGAAAACCCGAGGGGGAAAATTGTCGACACTCCAATCCGCACGCACGCGCAAGCCCTTGCGCCTTGAGGTGCGAAACGCGCAAACGCCGCGGGAAAAACACCCCGAATGGTTGCGCGTCACCGCTACGAGCGGCCCGGAATACTTACAGATGCGCGAGCTCATGCAAGGGGCAAAACTCCACACGGTCTGCGCTGAAGCGGGATGTCCGAATATCTACGAGTGCTGGGAGGACCGCGAGGCAACTTTCCTCGTCGGCGGGGCGGTTTGCACGCGGCGTTGCGGATTTTGCGATATTGCCTCGGGAAAACCCGAGCCGCTTGACCCAGACGAACCGCGGCGGTTGGCTGAGACCGTCCGGCACCTGGGCCTCAAATATGTCACCATCACCGGCGTGGCCCGTGACGACCAGCCCGGGGGAGCGTCTAGGCTCTACGCCGAAGCGACCCGCGATGTGCATCGGCTGTGCCCCGAGACCGGCGTGGAATTACTCGTCGATGACTTCGGGGGAGACCGCGATGGGTTGGAGGAAGTGTTTGCCGCCGAACCCCAGGTTTTTGGCCACAATCTCGAAACCGTGGAGCGGCTCATGCGCACGGTGCGACCGGCCTTCGATTATCGACGTACCTTGGATGTGATTTCGGCAGCCCGCTCGCGAGGGCTCATCACGAAATCGAACCTGATTCTGGGACTCGGAGAGGAACGCGACGAGGTCGAGAAAACCATGCGGGATATGCTTGATGCCGGCGTCGATATTTTGACGTTGACCCAGTATCTGCGCCCCTCCGAGCGCTACCTGCCGGTGGAGCGCTGGGTGAAACCCCAGGAATTCCTGGAGTTGAAAGAACTCGCCCTGGACATGGGTTTTGCCGCCTGCATGTCCGGGCCGCTAGTCCGCTCCTCCTACCGCGCCGGAAAACTCTGGGTGGAGGCCATGCGCCACTATGAGCGCCTGATTCCGCCGCAGTTTGCCCACCTCGAGGATCTCGGGGAGGCTCCTGCGCGGCAAGAGGCTGAGACGGTTATCGCTCGGGCCGAGCGATAACCGCGAGTGGATGTTACTGTCGCGAATTCATTAACGAGGCAACTAAGCTGCCGGCCGATCTCGAAACTTGCTTGGGGGCTAATCTCGGCATTGACGGAAAGCTGGACGACCGGAATGTCTGCCTTCGGGAAAGCGTGAACCAGCACGGTCCAAGTTCCGTGGTCTATACCCCAGGAGTCGTCCACATTTGCCCGATTCCCCAACAGCTCGATGACGCGCGGAGCGAGGGCAGGAAACCCGTCCGGCTCGTATTTCACCTCGTAAAGCGCGGGAGGAAAACCGCCCATATCGTATATCTGGCGAGGTCGGGAGGTGCTTTGAACCCAGGTTCCTCGCGTGTACCAGTGGGCGGACACCATGAGAATCGCCTGCGGCCTGCCGAATTTATCCAGGACAGTTCGCCCCAAATCGGCGACCCCCCCGGTTAGCTCGTTGTGGTCTAGGGCAATCATCGGGCTGCCGTGGCCGAAGAAAACAGTTGGCATTTTAGTCACGTAATTTCCTCCTCTTGCCTAGTAAAACCGGAATTATCTCGATTAATTCCCGCGAGTCCGCGTCCGGCGCTAGCTCTCTAGGCGGGCAATGCGGCTGATTTTCCGATGCCCGCGTCCTGGGTGGCCACTTTGAGTGCCCTTTTAGAGCAGGGCAATAAAATCAAATCGCGTTCACCTGCGATTTTGAAAATCGCGTCCCGAATATTAGCTTCGAAAGTGGCCGCCCAGGACGCCTAGTCACTGAATTCTCGCGAGGCGTCGTGGGTTTCGAACAGGGCGCGGAGGGACTCTCGGTCGGGCTTTCCGTTGGCATTGAGGGGAATCGCGTCAACAAGAGCGAGTCGGCGGGGAAGCTCGTATGGGGCGAGAGTAGGTCTTCCGAAATCCTGAAGGTCCGCGAGGGTTAGAAATCCTCGCGGAACTACAACCGCTCCCACGACTTCTCCCCAAAGCGGATCGGGAATTCCGAGAACCTGGACCTCCGCCACCTGCGGGTGAGCGGCCAAAACGCTCGCGACCTTGACGGCGAAGATTTTTTCCCCGCCGGAATTAATGGTGTCGGTGAGGCGCCCCATGAGCCGCAAAAACCCATCTTCATCTAGGAGAACTAAATCTCCGGTCTGAAACCAGCCGGTTTCGGGGTCAATCGCAGCCGCGGTGAGCTCGGGATCCCGAAAGTACTCGCGAGTCACGCTGGGCCCGCGGCACTCGACCTGGCCAATAGCTCCCGCCGGAACCGGCTCGCCGTCAAGGCCACTCACCCGTAGCTCGATATGGGGAAACGACCGCCCGACTCCGACCTCACGACCCGCCATCACATCGGTCGTGAGGCAGGCTCCGGAGGCGCTCTGTTCGGTCATTCCCCAAATATTGATTGGCCCCCAGCCGAGCTCGACCACCCGCCGCGCCAACTCGCGGTCCCACGCTGCCCCGCCCACGAGCGCGCGGGTAAAACTCGAGGTGTCGAAGGCGCTCGCCTCGGCAACGTCAGCCAGGAGCCGGAACATGGTCGGAACCCCGAACATCATCTGAATCCCGAAGGCTTCAATCGCCGCGAGTAGCAATCGTGGCTCGAATTTCTCGAACACAACTACGGTCCCGCCGTTCGTGAAGAGATCCGTAGTCGTTCCGTTGAACCCCCCGATGTGGGACAGGGGAGCGGCGACTGCCTCGACGCAATCGGGGGAGTATTCGAAGGCTTCGCGGAAGTTCAGGCACCCCCACCAGAGGTTTTTGTAGGTCAACAAGGTACCTTTCGGGCGGGCGGCAGTGCCGGAAGTGTAGATGATGGCGCCGGCGGTGGAGTCACCGCAGACGGGAATTGGCCCGAGCCCTCTGGAGGCCGCAATCGCCAAGGCGAGCGGGTCGCTCGAAACCGATCTCGCCAAAACTTCCGGAGACGTAAGGCTTGCGAGTTCAGCAAAGGTGACGAGAATCGTGGAACCCGCGGAAGCGCGAGCCAGCGCGGACTCGACTTTCGCGCGGTTTGTCTCATCAACGAGGATGACCTTCGGAGAACAATGCGCCAGGGTCTCGGCTAGTTCCGCTTGGGGAAGTTGCCAATTAATCGGAACGGTAATGGCGGGGATGGCGCTGCCGGCAGCAAAGGCCACGAGATGCCACGGCGAGTTTTTCCCGATTACGGCGACGCGGTCTCCTGCCGCTACGCCCCAGTCGCGAAACGCCCGAGCCAGCGCTACGACTCTTGCAAAGGATTCGGACACGCTCCAAGTCTCGGATTCACGGAGGTTTTCGACAGAAGTTTTTTCTCGAACCCAAATTAGGGACTTTCTACCCGGGTGGCGCAGCGCAGCCCCGTGCAGTAATTTCAGAGGTGAGTAATCGATGGTTTCACTAGGCACCGTCTCATTCTAGTGTCCCGATAAGGGTTCGAGAACACCCCGCGGGGAAACTCAAAGACACGCCATGAGAGGACAAACTCTCCGAAAATAAAGGTAAATTCTTGATAAATTTATTTTTGCAAATACTACATGACCTGCGATGATACAAAAAAATATTTTTTCCTAAAAAATTTCCGTACAAATGTACTGTACAAGCGTACAAGTTTGGTGTAGTGTTAAGGCAAGCGGTTGTTCAAAGCCGAATAACTGCAGGATATACAACTTTTGGAGACAGAGATGACCCTAAACGTAAGTTCTGAAATCTCGAAACTGCGGGAAGTGATCGTGCATTCCCCGCATCGCGAATTATCCAGACTCACGCCTTCCAATGCCGAGTTCCTGCTCTTTGATGATGTGGTGTGGGTCGAAGAGGCGCAAAGAGAACATAAAGTGTTCACCGACTTGCTTAAAGAGCGCGGAATCAAGACTTGGGACTTCAACGACCTCTTGGCGGAAACCCTGGAAATCGCTCCGGCTCGCGAATACGTCTTGAAAGAAACTTTCGATGAGCGCTGGTACGGCAACGTTTTGAACGACGCTTTCTTGCGCCTCGCCGAAGACATGAACGGACGCGAGTTAGCGGAGCTACTCATCGGCGGTATCACCAAGCGGGAACTAAATAAGCGGATGGGCGAGGTTAAATCGCCGGTTCTCGTCGGAAAAGACCCTGACTACATGGCCTTGCGCTGCCTGCCGAACCATCTGTTTACCCGCGACACCTCCTGCTGGGTTGGCTCCGGCGTTGCGGTTAACTCGATGAAGATGGTGGCCCGTCAACGCGAGACCGTGAACTACACGGCTGTTTACCGCTGGCATCCGCGCTTCACCGAAGAAAACTTCACCTTCTGGGCCGATGGTTTGGACGAGGGGCCGGCGACGATGGAAGGTGGCGACGTTGAGGTCCTCGGTAACGGCACGGTGATGATTGGCGTCAGCCAGCGCACCACGGGCCAGGCAATCGAACGCCTCGCGCGTCGCCTGTTTGCGGGTGGTGAAATGGAACGGGTGATTGCGGTTCACCTTCCCGAAGCCCGCGCCATGATGCACTTGGATACGGTCATGACGATGATTGACCACGCCACCTTTGTGAAGTATCCCAACATGGGCCTGCGCCCCACAACTGTTTTGACTCCTGGCGACAAGCCGGGCGAAGTGGTTTATGACTTCCACGAGCCAGAAGAAATGTACGACGTCATCGCAAAGGCGCTTGGCGTGGACAGTATCGTGGTACATAACACCTCCGAGCCCTCCATCGAGGCCGAACGCAACCAATGGAATGACGCGTTCAACTTCGTGGCTTTGGAACCGGGCGTTATTGTCGGCTACGACAAAAACCAAGACGTCAATGAGTTCTTGCGGAAGAAAGGCATTGAGGTCCTGGAAATTCCCAGTGCTGAACTGGGACGCGGGCGAGGCGGCTCTCACTGCATGACTTGCCCGATTGTACGAGATTAGAAACCACCAAAATCGATAGAAAAGGAAAGAAAACATGACTGATTTTCATGGACGTCACTTTTTGAAGGAACTGGACTTTACTCCTGGCGAGTGGGTTGAGCTCCTGGAGTTGGCTGCTCAGTTGAAGGCTGCGAAGAAGGAAGGTCGCGAGGTTCAGTACCTTAAGGGTAAGAATATTGCGTTGATTTTTGAGAAGACTTCGACGCGTACTCGTTGTTCTTTTGAGGTGGCTGCTTACGATCAGGGTGCGCATGTGA